>DBFOME010000001.1:0-1817 GCA_048430645.1 Collinsella sp.
TTTGGCATGGGAGCCTCCCAACCTCGTTGCGGCGCGGCTGCGCCTATGGCACTTCAACATCATTGTCGCAGCCCCGACCCGCGGTCACGAGCGGGGGCTCCTATCTTTTTAGTGCCCTCGGATTGGGTCATAGTGTCTGACGGCGCGTGCGTTGCGGACGGATCCGGCGCCTTTGCCCGCGAGTGCTTCTGCGAGGGAGCCGAGGCATTCCTGGACCTGTGCCGCGGCGCCGTGCGCGCGGCCGAGCTGCGCCAATGGAGCCAGAGGGAGCACGAGCTGCTGAGTGCCGTGCGCGGGATTGCGATGGTGTAGGCAGACAGACCAGGCAGCTCGTCATACTGGTTGACGCTTTGATTCAAACAGCATGGTGGAGCCGCGCTTACAGCTCCGCCATGCCAAACCGAATGGCGTTCTCAAAAGGCCTACCTCCCCTCCGCCTTCAGCTTCAGCAGCAAGTCACCCAGCTCGGGGCACTTGCTAGAAAGGTGCGTCTGAGCTCGCTCGCCCATCCCCCACCGCTGGCGGATCTCCTGGGCGTGCGGACTCACATGATAGTCCCCGTCCATCATCTGCTTGAGCAGCTTGGCGGTCACGCGCGCATCGGCTAGGGCGCTGTGGGCATGGCCCGTCGACTCGTCAAACTCGATACCAAACCACGTCGCCGCGTCGCCCAACGAGACGTGCCCATGGCTGCCAACGTCCATGATCGAGGTGTAAAACGCCTGCAAGTCGGCCCAGTCCGTAGGAAATGAGGAAAGGTCGATGCGCTTTGCCTGGCACTCGGTCAAAAGCTGTCGGCGGTCCGCCCCGCTCCAGCAAACCACCTGAGCGGAGTAGCGACCGATCCAATCGCCGAGCCTTTTAATCACCACGTAGAGCGGATCGGCCATCGCAGTGTCCACGGCCGATATCCCCGTGAGCTCGCGGACGGGATACGCAACACCTTCGGCATATTCCGTCTGCACAAACTGCGAGAACTCGCCCATCACGTTGCCGCGGTAATCGAGCTTGACGGCGCCGATCTCGATAATCTCGTTGCGCAGCCCGCGGCGCTGGCGCTGTCTTGGCACCGGAGCGAACTCAAAGTCGAGCACGATCTGGCGCGCAAAGTTCGTCGTATCGATAGCCGAGATACACGGCGTCTTTTCAGCTGACACGGTTAGGGCCTTTCTCCGTCAACTGCCGCTTGCTACATAGGCGGCTACATTGCCGTAAGGATAGGCGCCCGTGCGGACATGAAAGCGGGGCGCAATACCATGCGCTGGTCGCACGCCATGCAGACGGCCCCAAGAGAATCGCCCGCTCTATTCAAATGCATGAAAAAGATTTAGGCCCGGTGACTTGAATCAGCGGTCATCCCGGGCCCATCAGAGCTCGTAGAGCTCTTGGTTGCTTTGGTCTCGCTCTTCACGGCGCTTATCGAACTTTCCGAGGCACTCAAGCAGCATTCGAAGCATAACAAGTCGCTGCCATTAAGGCGCTGACCTCTTGACCAAGCAACGGCGCTGCCCAGCTATCACCCTTGGGCCGCCGTCAACTTTATTCTATCCGCGAGCATCTGGTTTACCAAATGGATTTTCGGTAAAGGAAGCACGGCACGCCCGCAAAACCACTACGCCCCAAGTGCCGCCATGGGAATCACCGCCACGCCGTCGTCGCGTGTGTAGGCAATGCTCCCCTTTCCAACCACGACCGCCAAAAACGCCGGCGCGGCATTCTGGGCGGCAGGATTGGAGAGCACTTTCCTCTCCAGCGCCTTGAGATTTCTCGCTCCATCGTCTGCTTTCGCATCACTCAGCTTGACCTCGATGGCTCCC
>DBFOME010000002.1:0-4435 GCA_048430645.1 Collinsella sp.
TTTGGCATGGGAGCCTCCCAACCTCGTTGCGGCGCGGCTGCGCCTATGGCACTTCAACATCATTGTCGCAGCCCCGACCCGCGGTCACGAGCGGGGGCTCCTATCTTTTTAGTGCCCTCGGATTGGGTCATAGTGTCTGACATTGCCGGAGCATCGAGGTTCACTTTGCCGACGCTTTAGCGGGCTGGATTGCACGGGCTGCTTGGTTGTTGCTACAGTAGCGGGGCGTGCCGGGGGTCCGGTGCGCCCTGCTTTTATTTGACCATGAGGCGGCACGCAGCCATGCGCGTGCGGACACCACGCCCAGATTGAGCGCGAGGATGCCCTATGGCCCAGCATGCCACTGACAATATCGAAATGATGCCCGATAGCCCTGTTGCTCGCGAGGACCTGGGCGCGGGCGGCACCTCCCGCGGCGCCGGCGCTCGCTCGCCGCTGTTCTGGAAAGTCCTGCTGCTTTCGGTGGCAGTCGTCTGGGGCTACTCCTTTACGACCATGAAGGACGCGCTCGACACCATTCCGGTGTTCGAACTGCTCTATATTCGTTTTCTTCCCGCAGCGCTGGTCATGCTTGTTATCTTTCGCAAGCGCATCGCCGCCCACCTTAACGCTCGCAATCTGATTGTTGGTCTGAGCATGGGCGCGCTCATGTGGGCAGCCTATGCCTTGCAGACGGTCGGTCTGGCTCAGACCACGGCGGGTAAGAACGCTTTTTTGACGGGCACCTATTGCATTTTGGTCCCGTTCGCGAGCTATTTCCTAAGCGGCGAAAAGCTCACTCGCTACAACTTGGGCGCCGCATTGCTCTGTCTGGCGGGCATTGGCCTGGTGGCGCTCGATAGTGTCGAGTTCAACATCGGTGATGCCATCACGCTGGGCGGTGCGGTTTTCTTTGCTGTTCAGATGTCGGTGACGGCCAAGTACGGTCGCAAAATGGACATCAACGTCATCACGTTTTGGATGTTTGTGGGCAACGGCGTGCTGAGCCTGGTCTCGTCGCTGCTATTCGAGACCCAAGCGCCTCTGTCCGTGTGGACGCCGAGCTTTATCGGCGTGATGGCCTTTCTCTCGGTGGGCTGCACGTGCGTGGCGCTGCTCATCCAAAACGTCGGCTTGGCGCACGTCCCGGCCTCGACGGGCTCATTGCTCCTATCGATGGAGTCCCCTTCGGGCGTGTTGTTTTCGGTGCTGCTGATGGGGGAGGCGCTCACCTCGCGTCTGCTTGCCGGCTTCGTCCTCATCTTCTTGTCGATCGTCTTGAGCGAGACACATTTCGATTTTTTGCGCCGAAATAATTGCGCGCAATTGTAAACAACTTGTTGCGCCGCCCTCCTGGGGCGGCGTTTTTTATGTAACGCCCTTACAGTTATGCCTTGCACTTTAGACCATCAAAGTGCTTGCAGCACAAATAATACTGGAGGGCATCTATGGCACCAGCTCTGTCCGATTTTCAACCGCAACCAGCGCCCAAGGCCACCCCGGCAGCGCAAGCCGCTATCGGTGACGGTCTTGTTGCCGAGGCTCAAGCTTTTGCAGACAAGCTTGCTGCGTGGCGCCACGACCTGCACCAGACACCCGAGTTGGGTAATCGCCTTCCGCAAACCTCTGCGTATATCCAGGCACGTCTGACCGAGATGGGCATCCCGTTTGCCACGCTCGTCGACGGCTCCTGTGTTGTGGGCTTAATCGGTGCCGGTGCGGCCGTGGCGGCCCAGGGCAACGGTACGTGCACGGACGATCAGGCCGGCACGGTCATCATGCTGCGCGGTGACATGGATGCCCTTCCCGTCGCGGAAGAGTCGGGCGAGCCTTTCGCCTCTGTCAACGGCTGCATGCATGCTTGCGGCCACGATATGCATGCGACGGCCCTGCTTGGTGCCGCCCGCCTGCTCAAGGCTCGCGAGGCCGAGCTTGCCGATGCCAATGCCACGGTTAAGCTGCTGTTCCAGCCGGGCGAGGAGACCTTTGAGGGAGCACGCGCTGCCATCGCCGACGGCTTGCTCGAGAACCCGCGCCCTCAGGCGGCCTTTGCTATGCATGTCAACAGCCAATCGCCGCTTGGCCTGGTGCTCTACGGCAGTCCGGCGCTTTCGGGCGTGTACGGTTTCCGCATCACGCTCCAGGGCAAGGGGGGCCATGGCTCGAGCCCCGAGATCTGCATCGACCCCATCACGGCCGGCGTCCATGTGCACCTGGCGCTTCAGGAGCTCATCTCCCGCGAGGTGCCGGCGGCCAAGGAGGTCGCGCTTACCGTTGGCAAGTTCGCTGGCGGTCAGGCCGCAAATGTCATCCCCGACACTTGTGTGCTCGAGGGAACGCTGCGTGGCTTCGATGTCGAGCTCATGGCGCATCTTAAGAGCCGCATCGCCGAGGTCGTCAATGGCGTCGCGGCAACGTATCGTACGCCGGCGACCATCGAGACGCTCTCGGATGTTCCGCCACTCGTACTCGATGACGATATGACCCAGGCATCGCTGGGCTATGTGGGTGCGACATTGCCCAAGGCAGCTTTCCTGCCGTTGTTCCACGCCATGGCGAGCGAGGACTTTGCGCTTATCTCGAGCGAGATCCCGAGCGCGTACTTTACCGTGGGCGCCGCTGTAACCGATACGGATGAGCATTTTGCCCAGCACCATCCCAAGGCGCGCTTTGACGATGCCGAGCTGCCGCTTGGTGCCGCGGCCTATACCGCCGTCGCTTTGGGCTATATCGCCGACCACCGGTAGCACCCAACCTTGCCTTTCAAGCCTGCGGGCATGGCCGTAAGGCCTATGCCCTTGTCTTTCAAGGCAATCTTGGGCACTACCGGCGCCCGGCGACGGCTATTCGTTTGTTAAATAAGGAGCAGTATGTCCCAGCAACGCAAGTTCTTCCCCGGCTGGCTCGTGGTGGCCTCAGGCTTTGTGATCATGGCCACGTGCTACACGATTTTCGTCAACTGCATGAGCCTGTTTCAGCCGCTCATCGTCAGCGATCTGGGCATTTCCCTTGCGCAGTACAACATCTCCAATGCCATCTCCACCGTGGTGAGCGTTGTGGGTTCGCTTGTGATCGGCCACGTCGCCGATAAGGTGAGCGGCCGCGTTCTGGGCTCCCTCACCGTTATCGCCACCTCTGCCGTGCTTGTCGGCATGAGCTTTGTGGGCGAGCTTTGGCAGGTCTACGTGCTCTTTGCCGTCTCGGGCTGCTTCGCCGTGGCCTCGACCCGTCTGCTCATTAGCCTCGTCACTGCCAACTGGTTTACAGCCAAGCGCGGTCTTGCTATCTCCATTGCGCTTTCGGGCTCGGGCTTTGGCGGCGCCATTCTCTCGCCGATCGTAAGCTCTCTGATCGTGAGCGTGGGCTGGCGTTCCGCCTTCTTGGTGCTTGCCGCCGTCTGCATTGTGGCGGCGCTGCCCATCACGGCGTATTCCTTCCGCACCAAACCTTCCGAGATTGGCCTGAAGCCGCTCGGCGAGAACCCGGGCGATCCGTCTGTTTCCACCGTGGGCGATAAGGACGAGCATACGGCCCCCGAGGTCAGCGTCGGTTGGTCACGCATTAAGAAAAGCCCGGCATTCTGGCTGCTCGTCGGGGCATTCCTCTTTATGGGCCTTGTCAATGGCGCCATCCTGCCCAACCAGGTTACGAATATGACGAGCGTCACCGTCAACGGCGCCAAGATCGTCACGGGCGGTCACGACCCCATGTGGGCAGGTACCGTGCTTTCGACCTACATGGTCACTGTCGTTATCGCTAAGATCTCCCTTGGCGCCATCTATGATCGATTTGGCCTGCGTTTTGGCAATGTGTTGGGGTCCGTTGCGTGCATCGTCGCCTGCGTCGCCCTGTGCTTCCCCGCAACCGACCTTGGCCCCATCGTGGCTGCCATTAGCTTTGGTATCGGAACGTGCATGGGCACCATTACGCCCACGATCGCTGCGTCTAAGCAGTTTGGCATGGACGACCTGGGTAAGGTCACGGGCACCATTACCTCGCTCGAGATGGTCGGTGGCACCGTGGGCGCCATCGTCTCGGGTGTGCTGTTCGACGCTACGGGCTCCTTTGCGAGCACCTGGATCGTGTGCCTGGCGTGCTCCGCGATTATGCTCGTGTTCCTGTTGGCGTCCGAGCCCATCGCTGCCAAGCTGCGCGCGAGCGTGGCGGGGGAGTAGGTAGGCCAAAGCGCATTGCCGCTTGTCTGCTTCGTCCGTGGCTGCCGCGGCGGCGCGTCTGGCCGAACGAGTCCCCATACCCTCGTTCGGTCAGACGCGCCACCGCTGTTTGTGTTTGTGCCGTATAATGACCGTTACCTATGACGCGATACAAAAGAAAGGTGTTTGCCCATGCAGGCACAGAAGGCGGAGGGAACCCGCGACCTTATCGGCGCCGAGATGCGCGCCTGGCAAAAGATGCAGCAGATTGCGGCCGGCGTGTTCGAGCCGTTTGGTTTTAA
>DBFOME010000003.1:0-14788 GCA_048430645.1 Collinsella sp.
AGGAACTCCCAGCCCGCGGCAAGCCCCATGAGCGTGAGCAGCGACACGATGCCACCGGAATTGCCAAGCATAAACATAAGCTGGCCCAACAGCATGCCCAGATAGCTGCCCGCCGGCGCCGTAATGCACAGCGAAACCGGAACCATGACAAGCATGGTTGCAAACGGAACGAACGAAAACGCCACGGCCTTAGGGATAACGCGCTTAAAGAAACACTCCACTCGCCATAGCACGGGCACCGAGATGAGAACCGGAATAACAGTCGTCGTGTAATCGTTGACCGGCGCGGGAAGCAGACCATACACGGAAGTCATCGATGCCCCCGTCGTCGATGCGGCATCGACGAGCTTGAGCAGATCGGGCGCAATCAATACGCCGCCCAGCATCATACCCAGCTGCTCCGAGCAACCGAGCTGGCGGGCGGCCGCCCAACCAAGATAGATGGGCAAAAAGTAGTAGCCGGCGTTATAGAGCCAACTGTAGAACAGGCGATAGATCTCGGAATCGGCAGACCACAGGCCCAGCATGCCTTCGCCCATAATGACGGCGACGGTGCGGAACAACGCCGCGCAGACAATAAACGGCAACGCCGACATCATGCTTTTGGACAGATAGTCCACCACGGCCATGGCGTTTGATGAAACCGTCGTTGCAAACGTGGTGTTAGAAACTTGTGACATGGAACGCCTTTCCCAATGTGACATGCGGGCTGCCCCTTTGTCACATCGTGCGGTACTGACCGATTGCGCGGTACTTTTCGTAGCGGAGGTTTGTGAGGGTCGCCTCGTCGAGCTGCCCAAGCGTATCGAAGGCATCAAATGCCGAGGACATGACGGCACCGGCGATCTCCTCATGCGACAGGCCCCTATCGTCAACAATGCCGTCGATGATGCCGAGCGCCAACAGATCGGGAGCCGTGAGCTTCAGCGCCTCGGCAGCCTCATTCGCGCGGTCGGTATCCTTCCACAGGATCGACGCACAGGCCTCGGGGCTCACGACCGAATAGGCCGAGCTCGAGAGCATCAGGATGCGGTCGGCCACGGATAGCGCCAGCGCGCCACCAGAGCCGCCCTCGCCTGTCACCACCGAGACAATCGGCGTCTTAAGGCCGCTCATCTCCATGAGATTCTGGGCAATCGCCTCGCCCTGGCCGCGCTCCTCGGCACCGATGCCGCAAAACGCGCCCGAAGTATCGACCAGGCACAGAACCGGTCGACCAAACTTTTCGGCCTGGCGCATCAGACGACGCGCTTTGCGATAGCCCTCGGGATGTGCCATACCAAAGTTGCGGCGCATACGCTCTTTGGTCGTGGTGCCGCGCTCGATGGCGATGACCGTTACGGGGCGTCCATCTTTCCAGCCAATGCCAGCCACCACAGCGGCGTCGTCGCCAAAGTAGCGGTCGCCGTGCAGCTCCACAAATCCATCCAGGCCCAGCGAGATCATCTCGCCTGCCGTGGCGCGATCTGCCGAGCGGGTCTGCTTGACAATCTCGAGCGCGGTTTTTGGTGCGGCCGAGCGCTTGAACAAGTATCCCAGCTTTTTGCCGCGGCGACCCGTATGCACGATCTCATGCGGTGCCCCCAGGCCGGGCGCGTGCCCTTCGTGCAGCGCCAGCAGCTCGCCTACCGTGAGCGCAATCTCGCCACGCGGAACAACGGCATCGCAAAAGCCGTGCTCCAGCAAAAACTCGGAGCGCTGGAATCCCTTGGGCAGGCGCTTGTGCATGTTCTGCTCGATCACGCGCGGGCCGGCAAATGCCGTCAGGGCATCGGGCTCGGCCAGGATAATGTCGCCCTCCATGGCAAAGCTCGCGGTTACGCCTCCGGTCGTGGGGTCGGTGAGCACCGTGATATACAGGCCGCCCGCCTCGCTGTGGCGCCTAACCGCCGCAGAAATCTTGGCCATCTGCATAAGCGAGGTCACGCCCTCCTGCATGCGCGCACCGCCCGAAACGGTAAAGCCGACAACCGGCAATCCCAGCTCGGTCGCACGCTCAAATGTGCGACAGATCTTCTCGCCCACCACGGAGCCCATCGAGCCCATCATAAAGTTGGCGTCCATAAAGAAGAGCGCGGTATCGCAACCGCAGATTTTGCCCCTGCCGCACACAACGGCATCGCGCTCGCCCGAACGCTCGCTCACGCTCTTGAGCTTGTCGGCATAGCCGGGAAACGAGAGGAAGTCCTCCGACGCCAGATTGGCATCCCATTCCTCAAACGTGCCCTCGTCGACCGTCATGCGCATGCGCGCGCGACCGCTCACGCGAAAGTGTTTGCCGCAACGAGGGCAGACCTCGAGGTTGTCGTGTAGGCGTGCCTCATCGATCACGCGGCGGCACTCCGGGCACTTGATAAACACGTGACGCGCGGGAAACTCGGCGCACGACTCGGTCATCGGTCCCTCGAGGACGTTGACCGTCTTCGCTTTTCTATTCATCAGCATAGAGATGCCCCATCAGATCGGTGTGATACATGCCCGACAAGAACTCGTCGTTTGCCAGCACGTCGAGCTGAAGCTCGCTGTTTTCGCTCACGCCCTCAATCACGAGCTCGCCCAGGGCCGAGCGCATCTTGCGAATGGCGCCGTCACGCGTGGGCGCACACACGATGAGCTTGCCAAGCATGGAGTCGTAGTACGGCGGAACGTTCGCACCGGTAAACATGGCGGAATCCCAGCGCACGCGCGGACCACCCGGCACACGCAACGCGGTGACCGTTCCGCATGACGGCAGAAAGTCCGGCGTTTCGGCATTGATGCGGCACTCCATGGCGTGGTTGCGGACCGGCATATCCTCCTGCTCAAAGGGCAGAGGCTGGCCGGCTGCCACGCGCAGCTGCCACTTGACCAAGTCGGTATCGGTCACAAACTCCGTAACCGGATGCTCCACCTGCAAGCGCGTGTTCATTTCCATAAAGTAGAAATTGCCGTCGTCCGAATACAGGAACTCGATGGTACCGGCTCCTTCGTAGCCGACGGCACGAGCCAGGTCACGCGCTGCCTTGTGCATGCGAGCACGAATGTCGTCGTGTCCGTCGAGGCACGGCGCGGGGCTCTCCTCGATCAGCTTTTGGTTGCGACGCTGCACCGAGCACTCGCGCTCGCCAAGCGAAAACACATGGCCCTGCTTATCGGCCATAATCTGCACCTCGACATGGTGCGCCGGCGCGACGAACTTCTCCATGTAGCACTCGCCGTCGCCAAAGACGGCCTCGCCCTCGGCACGCGCCTCGATGAACGCCTTTGCCGCATCTTCCACGCGCTCGACCTTGCGAATACCGCGACCGCCGCCACCTGCACGCGCCTTAATGAGCACGGGACAGCCAATGCGCTCGGCCTCGGCCGTTGCCTCCTCGGGGCTTTTGAGCAAATCGCAGCCCGGCACGATGGGCACGCCCGCCGCGGCAGCCGTTCGACGTGCGGCGTCCTTGTCGCCCATGCTGTCGATCACCTTGGCCGAAGGACCAACAAACGCCAGGCCATACTTGTCGCAGTCGCGCACGAAGCTCGCCTTCTCGGAAAAGAAGCCATAGCCGGGATGAATTGCCTTAGCTCCCGACTTTACGGCACAGGTGAGCACGGCATCGTCGTTGAGGTAGCTCTCGGCAAGACGCGGGCCACCGATGCAATACGCCTCGTCGGCAAGCTGCACGTGCAGCGCGTCCGCATCGGCCGTGGAATAAACAGCGACGGTCTTGATGCCCATATCGCGGCACGCGCGGATAACACGGACCGCGACTTCGCCGCGGTTGGCGATGAGCACTTTGTCGAACATGAAGCCTTCCTTAACTTTCGTGCATGAGTGCAAAAGACATATCGGCGCGGCAGCAAACCTCACCGTTGACGCTCGCGGTGCCCGTCGCAAAGCGGAACGGCCCGCGCGCACGCGTGATGGAGCACACCAGATCAACCGTGTCGCCCGGGCGCACCGGACGCTTAAAGCGCACCTTGTCCAGACTCGTGTAGAACGGCGTCGCGCCGCGCGCCTCCTCATCGCCCATCAGCAGCACGCAGCAGTTCTGGGCGAGCATCTCGCACTGAATCACGCCGGGGACGACCGGGTTTCCCGGAAAATGCCCCTGCAAAAAGTACTCGTCGCCCGTAATCGTAATCTTGCCGTGGGCCTCGTCGCCCACCAGCTCGGCTTCGTCGAGCAAAAGCATCGGCTCGCGATGCGGTAACAGCTTCTTGAGCTCTTCTTTGTTCACGGATATCACCTATCCGATCCTCATGAGGCAGCTGCCAAACTCCACGAGGTCGCCGTCGGCCACGCAGATCTCGAGCACCTCGCCATCCGCCTCGGCCGTTACCTCGTTGAGAACCTTCATGGCCTCGATGATGCAGAGGGTCTCGCCGGCCTTGACCTTAGAGCCCACGTGCACAAACGGCTCGTCGCCCGGCGCCGGGGCAGCATAGAAAACGCCGACCATGGGAGCGGTCACCTCGGTGCCCTTGGGCTCCGGTGCGGCGGCAGGCGCCTGCGCGGCGGGCTCCGGTGCGGCGGCAGGCATGGCGACAGGAGCCACCGCCGGAGCAGTCACGGCACCCGGCATAGACATGGGCACGGCAACCGGCTGCGCGGCACTCGCACGCTCGAGTTCGACCGCGGTGCCATCGGGCTCCTCAACGCGCACGCGCGTGAGGCCGCGGTCCTCCATAACATCGGCTATCTCGGCAAGTCTTTTGGAATCCATGCTCTAGCTCCTCGTATATCTACGCAGCGCGATGGCGGCGTTGTGCCCGCCAAAGCCCAGGTTGGTCGAAAGCGCCCAGGTAAGGTCGGCGCGAACCGCGCGATTGGGCGTGTAGTCAAGATCGCAGGCGGGATCGGGCGTGTGGTAGTTAATGGTCGGCGGCACCACGCCCTGCTCGAGCGCCATGGCGCAGGCCATGACCTCGATGGCACCCGTGGCACCGATCATGTGGCCGGTCATCGACTTAGTCGACGAGACGTGCGCGGCGCGCGCCGCGTCCTCGCCGAGCGCACGCTTAATGCCCGCCGTCTCGGACGAATCGTTGAGCTTGGTCGAGGTGCCGTGGGCATTGATGTAGAGACCCTCGGAAGGCTTGACGTCGCCCTCGGTCACCGCCAGCGATATCGCGCGGGCAATGCCGGCAGCCTCGGGATCAGGGCTCGTGATGTGATAGGCATCATCGGTGTTGCCGTAGCCCACGACCTCGGCATAAATGTGCGCACCGCGCGCCTGCGCATGTTCCATGCTCTCGAGTACCAGCACGCAGGCGCCCTCGCCCATCACAAAGCCATCGCGGTCTGCATCGAACGGGCGGCAAGCCGTCGCGGGATCAGGGTTGGTGGTCAATGCGCGGCAGGACGTAAAGCCCGCAACGGCATCGGGAATAATTGCGGCCTCGGCACCGCCGGCGAGAATCGCATCGGCATAGCCGTGCTTGATGGCGCGGAACGCCTCGCCCACCGCATGGGCCGAGGTTGCGCACGCGGTCACCACGGGCAGGGTCGGGCCCTTTGCCTTATGGCGAATCGCGATGTTGCCCGAAGCCATGTTGGGAATCATCATCGCGATCATATAGGGCGATGCGCGGCGGGGCCCGCGGTCGGCAATCGTATGGACGTTGTCGACAAGCGTCTGCATGCCGCCCACGCCCGAGCCCACGTAGACGCCCAGGCGCTCGCGATCGATGGCGCCTTCGACATCAAAGCCCGCATCGTGCATCGCCTCGTCCGAAGCCGCCATCGCAAACTGAACGCAAGGGTCCAGATGCTTGGCGTCACGCTTGCCAAAGTACTCGTTGCCGTCAAAGCCCTTGACCTCGGCCGCCACCTTGACGGCAAATGCATCGGTATCGAAGTGCGTAATCGGGCCGATGCCGCACGTGCCAGCGCACATTGCCGCCCAGGTGGCAAGCGCGGTGTTGCCGAGCGGCGATACGGCACCTATGCCGGTGATTGCAACTCTCTGTTCCATCATGGTCTCCTCATCCAAGCCGTTCTTCGGCCCTGATTTCTACATCGCCATTCCGCCGTCAACGCGTACGACCTCGCCCGTAATGTAGGAAGCCGCATCGCTCGCCAAAAAGCGCACCACGCCGGCCACTTCCTCGGGGCGCGCCATGCGCTTAAGGGGAATCTGCTCCTCGGTTGCCGCGCGAACCTTTTCCGAAAGCTTTGCCGTCATATCTGTCTCGACAAACCCGGGGGCGACCGCGTTCACTCGTACGCCGCGGGGCGCAAGCTCGCGCGCCACCGCCTTGGTCAAGCCGATCACGCCCGCCTTGGAGGCAGCGTAGTTGGCTTGCCCGGCATTGCCCATCAGGCCCACAACCGAGCTCATGTTGACGACGCAGCCGCCGCGCTGGCGCATAAAGGTCTTGGTGAGCGTGCGCGTCATGTTGAATGTTCCCTTGAGATTGACGTCGAGCACGCGGTCGAAGGCGTCATCGCCCATGCGCATGAGCAGGCCATCGCGGGTGATGCCAGCGTTGTTGACGAGCGCCCAAATGGAGCCAAAGTCGTTGAGGACCGCTTCCACGCACGCGTTGACGGCAGCGGGATCGGCCACGTCGCATTGATATGCGCGAGCTGTGGCACCAGCGGCCTCGCAGGCTTCGCACGTCTCGCGCGCCGCATCGACGCTGCCGGCATAGACGACGGCGATATCGTAGCCATCCTCCGCCAGACCGATAGCGCAGGCGCGGCCGATACCCCGCGAGCCGCCCGTGACCAGTGCCACGCGACGTAAGTCGTTGCGCTCGAGCGTGCCGTTGTTCAAATTGCCCATGTCATTCCTTTCGGGTTACAGCCCTGTGGACTATGCGAGCTCGTCGGCAATAGCTGCGACCTGCTCGGCTGTTTCGCACGAATACACGCAAACGTCGCTCAGCGTACGCTTGACCAGGCCGGACAGCGTTTTGCCAGGGCCAACCTCAATAAACGTGTCGATGCCCTGATCTTGCAGAGTATGCAGCGTGTCGACCCAGCGCACGGCATGACTCACCTGGTTGGCCAAGACATCCGATGCCGCTCGCGGATCCGCCGGATAGGGCGCCGCCGTCATGTTTGCCATGACCGGAATCAGCAGCGGAGACGGCGCGTGGCCGGCTTGGATATACGTCGCCAGCCCCTCAGTCGCCTCGGTCATATAGGGACTATGGAATGCACCCGACACCGCGACTTTCATAGCGCGGCCGCCAGCCCCTTTTACTAGGACGTCGAGCTCCTGCAGCGCCTCGGGCGCTCCGGCAACAACCGTCTGCTGCGGGCTGTTGTAGTTGACCGGCCAGCAGTCCTCGCCGGCCTGTTTTGCCAGGTTCTCGACTTGCTCCGCATCGAGCTTGATGACGGCGCGCATACCGCCCGGATGGCGCTCGGCAGCCGCGGCCATCAGCGCCGCGCGCTCGCACACGAGCTCAAAGCCCGCTCGCGTATCGAATGCCCCCGCAAAGGTGAGCGCGGCGACCTCGCCCAGCGAGAATCCCGCACAGGCGGCAGGCACCACGCCGCGCTCACGCAGAGCGGTAGCCGCTGCCAGGTCGTGAACGAACACGCACGGCTGCGTGTTCTCGGTCTGCGAGAGCTCCTCCTTGGAGGCGCTCCGGCACTGCTCGCTGGTCCCCGGGCGCACCTCGTCGACAATGGCGAACACCTCGGCGGCCGCCGGCGATGCCTCGATCAGGTCGACGCCCATCGCGGGGTGTTGGGCACCCTGGCCAGCAAACAGAAACGCTACGCTACCCATGCGGACGCACCCTTCAGGACGCGCTCGGCGCCATCGATCAGGTCGTCAACGATTTCACGTGCGCTCTGGCGCTCGTTGACCATGCCGGCAATCTGTCCACACAAAAACGAACCCTCTTCGTAATTGCCGTCCTTGGCGGCCTTGCGAAGGGCGCCCGTGCCCATGGCCCCGAGTTCCTCGACACTTACGCCCGCCGCCTCGCTCTTGGCGTAGGCGTTGGTAAAGGGGCTCTTGAGTGCACGCACCGGGTGTCCCGTCGAGCGGCCGGTCGCACGCGTCGAGGTGTCGTTGGCCTTCAAGACCATCTCCTTGTACTGCTCCGATACGGTGCACTCGTCTGCGATCAGAAAGCGCGTACCCACCTGCACGCCGGCGGCGCCCAGCATAAAGGCGGCCGCCACGCCGCGGCCGTCGGCAATACCGCCAGCGGCCACAACGGGAATGTCGACCGCATCGACGACCTGCGGCACCAGTGCCATCGTCGAGGTCTCGCCAATATGGCCGCCCGATTCGGTACCCTCGGCAACAACCGCCGTGGCTCCACGACGTGCCACGAGGCGCGCCAGCGCCACCGAGGCAACGACCGGGACGACCTTGATGCCCGCCTCGTTCCACGCCTTCATGTACTTGGCGGGATTGCCGGCGCCCGTCACGACGACCGGCACTCGCTCGTCAATCACGACCTGCGCGACCTCGTCGGCAAACGGGCTCATGAGCATGACGTTGACGCCAAAGGGCTTATCCGTCTTGGCGCGCAGCTCATGAATCTGGTCGCGAAGCCAGTTGGCGTCGGCGTTCATGGCCGCGATGATGCCTAAGCCACCCGCCTCGGACACTGCGGACGCCAGCGAGGCATCGGCAATCCAGGCCATACCGCCCTGGAACACGGGCTTTTCGATGCCGAGCAGATCGCAGAGAGGAGTCTTGAGCATCTCTACTTCTCCAATGCCGCCTCGACCGTATCGGCGAACTCGCCGACCGTCTTGGGGTTCTCCTCGGTATCGAGCTGGATGCCAAACTCGTCCTCGACGGCGACGAGGATCTCGACGGTGCCCAGGCTGTCGAGACCAATCTCCTCGAGCGTGGACTCGGGCTTCATCTCGACATCGTCAAGACCGGCGGTCTCGCGGATAACGTCGCAAACGCGCTCGAAGGTCTTCTGATCTGCCATGGTAGTTCTCCTTTGGTTGTGCCCTAGGGCGTTTTTATTTCCTATGTGCGACTACTTCCAACGAAGCAGATAGCCACCTATATCCAGACCGGCGCCAAATCCAACCAAGGCGATGGTGTCGCCTGTGTGAAGTGCACCGGCGTTTGCCAGCCGGTCGAGGGCAAGCGGAATGCATGCGCTCGAAATGTTGCCGATCTCGCGCAGCGTTCGAACCACGCGCTCGTCTGGCACGCCGAGGCGCTTGACCGCCTGACTCAGGATTCGTTCGTTAGCCTGATGGAATACAAAATGGTCGATGTCTTCGACCGAAATGCCCGCATCGCCCGCAAGCTTATGGACCGTGTCGCAGATGGCGTTGACGCCGAACTTGAACACGCGGCGGCCATTCATGGACAGCACGCTCTCGCTATCTGCAGAGGCCTTAAACGGCGAGGTGCCGACCAGACCGGGTACGCGCAACGTCTCGACGTCGGGCGCCGTCGAAAGCTCAACGGCAAGGGGGTTGTCTCCCCCAGCTCCAATCACTGCGGCGCCTGCCCCATCGCCAAAGAGCACGCAGGTGGCGCGGTCGGTCCAGTCGAGCGTGCGCGTCATCTGCTCGGCAGCAACGACAAGCACGCGCTCGGCACGGCCGCGGGCGATATAGCCCTCGGCGACATCGAGCGCAAACACGAAGCCGGCACAAGCCGCCGAGACATCGAAGGCAGGGCACGTCGCGCCCAGACGCTCGGCTACGGCACACGCCTCGGCGGGAACAAGGTGGTCACCCGTTGTCGTCGAGCAGACGATTAGATCCAGCTGGCTCGCGTCGATTCCGGACACCTGGAGTGCCCGCTCGCTCGCCGCTACGGCAAGGTCGTCGAGTGACTCGGTGGTGCAGACGTGGCGGCTCTTGATACCGGTGCGGGTAAAAATCCACTCATCCGAGGTATCGAGGAACTCAGATAGCTCGTCATTGGAAACACTGCGCTCAGGAAGTGCCGAACCTGTTCCAAGAATCGTGAAACCCATCACTAACCTCCTTTGAGTTGTTGACGTGTTTACATCGACCAAGAGAGGATAACGCATTTCAGTCTTTGTTGACGTGTTAACATTAAATTGTCCAAATGCGACAAAGGCTTCACATTGTGTCTATCTCTCGACACCATTGCGTCATTCACTTATTCAATAAGGAGGTAGCAGCCGCTATGGATGCCCAATTAACGATTGTCGACGTAACCGGATCGACCAACGATGACCTGCTCGAGGCAGGAAAACAGGGTGCGCCGCACGGCACAGGACTTGCCGCCCGCACGCAAACGGCAGGACGCGGCCGGCGCGGCCACAAGTGGGATTCAACCGCCGGCAACCTATTGCTTTCGATTGTCCTGCGTCCATGCGTTAATCCCGCAAAGTACTCTGGTCTTGCCGCCGTCAGCGGCCTAGCGGTGCTCGAAGCACTCGAAAAGCAGGGTCTTGCAAACGAGATTGGCCTCAAATGGCCCAACGACCTGGTCGCGAGTGGACGCAAACTCGGCGGCATTCTGGTCGAGGCCGCACGCGATAACGAAGGCAAACCTTTCGCCGTCTGCGGCATTGGTGTCAACGTAAACTACACGCCCCAAGAGGTGCCCGATGGCGGCCTGGCGGCAATTGGCCTCTCGGACCTCAACGAGAGCGTTCCCGCCGTCGACATGCTCCTCGATGAGGTCTATCACGCAGTTATGGACGCTGTAGATACCTGGGCAGAGCGCCTCAACGCCAAGGAAGAAGACGCCGGTCCGCTCGCGCCCGTCCACGACGAATATATCGCTCACCTCAATTGGATCGGGAAGCACGTTATCGCCCGCTCCCCCGCTGGAGACGAGCTGGCACGAGGCATCTTTAAAACCGTCGATGCCTTTGGTCGCGCGTGTATCGAAACGGAAGGCGGCTTGCGATCCTTCCATTTTGAGGAGGCATCGCTGCGCCCCTTGAGCGAATAGGTCGCCGCAGCCGTCGGCTCGGCAGCATTACCCGGCAGTCCAAACCATCATTCAAAACAAAAGAGCCCCGCTACCAAGATGGCAGCGGGGCTCTGTAAGCTATGAGCGATATCGCTTAGAGCTTGATGTCGATGTCGACGCCAGCGGGGAGGTCGAGACGCATGAGCGAATCAACGGTGCCCGAGGTGGGGTCGAGGATGTCGATGAGGCGCTTGTGGGTGCGCATCTCGAACTGCTCACGGGAGTCCTTGTTCACGTGCGGCGAGCGGATAACCGTGTACAGGTTGCGCTCGGTGGGCAGGGGGACAGGACCGGAAACGCGAGCGCCGGTCTTCTGAGCGGTCTCGACGATGAGCTTCGCGGACTGATCGACGACCTCGTGATCATAGCCCTTGAGGCGAATGCGGATCTTCTGGGTAGCCAACTTAAACCTCCAAAGAGTGCGAGAGATGTTCTCGCGGATTACGTAACAGGGAGCTCGAACTTAGGCGTTCTTGCTCATGACCTCGTCCACGATGGACTTGGGCGCGGGCTCATAAGAGTCGAACTGCATCGTGTAGGATGCACGGCCCTGGGTCTGGGAGCGAAGGTCGGTAGCGTAACCGAACATCTCGCCCAGCGGCACCTTGGCACGGATGAGCTTGCTGTTCTTGCGATCCTCCATGCCCTCGATCTTGCCGCGGCGACCGGAGAGGTTGCCCATAACGTCGCCCATGTACTGCTCGGGGGTCTCGACCTCGACAGCCATGATCGGCTCGAGCAGCTGCGGATCGGACTTCTTGAGGGCGTCCTTGATAGCCATAGAACCGGCGATCTTGAAGGCGGCCTCGGAGGAGTCGACCTCGTGGTAAGAACCGTCGAACAGGGTGACCTTAACGTCGAGGACCGGGAAGCCGGCGATAACACCGGTGTTCAGGGCCTCCTGGATGCCCTTGTCGATGGACGGGATGTACTCCTTGGGCACGACGCCGCCGACGATAGCGTTGACGAACTCGTAGCCGAAGCCCTCCTCCATCTTCTCGAGCTTGATGACGGCGTGGCCGTACTGACCGCGGCCGCCGGACTGACGGACGAACTTGCCCTCAGCCTTCTCGACGTCGTGACCAGCGGTCTCGCGGTAGGCAACCTGGGGCTTACCAACGTTAGCGTCAACCTTGAACTCGCGGAGCAGACGGTCGACGATGATCTCGAGGTGCAGCTCGCCCATGCCGGCGATGATGGTCTGGCCGGTCTCGTGGTTGGTGGACACCTGGAAGGTCGGGTCCTCCTCGGCGAGCTTGGTCAGAGCCAGGGACATCTTGTCCTGCTCGGCCTTGGTCTTGGGCTCGATGGCAACGTCGATAACGGGCTTGGCGAACTCGATCTTCTCGAGGACGATCTCGTTGCCCTCGGCGCACAGGGTGTCACCGGTGGTGGAGTTCTTGAAGCCGACGCAAGCGACGATGTCGCCGGCGGCAGCGTCGTCACGGTCGATACGCTCGGCGGCGTTCATCTCGAGGATGCGGCCGAGACGCTCACGCTGACCGTTGGAAGCGTTGACAACGTAGGAGCCGGACTCAGCGCGGCCGGAGTAAACGCGGACGTAGGTGAGCTTACCGACGAACGGGTCGGTCATGATCTTGAAGACCAGGCCGGAGAAGGGCTCGTCGAAGGAAGGATGACGCTCGATCTCCTCGCCGGTGTCCGGATCGGTACCGGTGACGGCCTCGACGTCAAGCGGGCTGGGCAGGTAGTCGACGACAGCGTCGAGCAGCTCCTGGACGCCCTTGTTCTTGTAGGCGGAGCCCACAAAGACGAGGTTGAGCTCGTTGGCCAGAACGCCCTTGCGCAGAGCAGCCCTGAGCTCCTCGACGGTGAAGTCCTCCTCCATGAGGATCTTCTCCATGAGCTCATCGTCAAAGCTGGCAGCAGCGTCGAGGAGCTCCTCGCGCTTGGTGGCAGCGATGTCAGCGAACTCAGCCGGGATCTCGTCCATCGGCTCGGGGTAGGTCATGCCCTTGTCGTCGGCCTTGAAGTCCCATGCAGTCATGGTGACCAGGTCGATGACGCCCCAGAAGTTGTCCTCGGCGCCCATCGGGACCTGAGCGGCCACGGCGTTAGCGTCGAGACGATCCTTCATGGTCTCGATAGCGTTGAAGAAGTCAGCACCCACGCGGTCATACTTGTTAATGAAGGCGATGCGGGGGACGTTGAAGGTAGAAGCCTGACGCCAAACGGTCTCAGACTGGGGCTGAACGCCGGCAACGGCGTCGAAGACGGCGACAGCGCCATCGAGGACGCGCAGGCAGCGCTCGACCTCGGCGGTGAAGTCAACGTGGCCCGGGGTGTCGATGATCTGGATGCGGTAGTCCTTACCGTCCTTGTTCCAGAAGCACGTGGTAGCAGCGGAGGTAATGGTTACGCCGCGCTCCTGCTCCTGAACCATCCAGTCCATGGTGGCAGCGCCCTCATGGACCTCACCGATCTTGTGGGTCTTACCGGTGTAGTAAAGAATACGCTCGGTCGTGGTGGTCTTACCAGCATCGATGTGGGCCATGATGCCGATGTTACGGGTATCGGAAAGCTTGTACTTAGGCTTAGCCATGTTAGTTCCTTACCTTAACTTACCAACGATAGTGAGAGAACGCGCGGTTGGCCTCGGCCATCTTGAAGACGTCCTCACGCTTCTTGACGGAAGCGCCCAGGCCGTTGGAAGCGTCGAGGATCTCGTTGGCGAGACGCTCGGCCATGGTCTTCTCCTTGCGAGCGCGGGAGAAGTTGACGATCCAGCGGATACCCAGAGCGGTGGAACGACGGGAGTTAACCTCCATCGGGACCTGATAGGTAGCGCCACCGACACGCTTGGGCTTAACCTCGAGCGTGGGCTTGACGTTGTCCATAGCCTTCTTGAAGGTAGCGAGAGCGTCGCCACCCTCGGACTTCTCGGCAACGATCTCGAAAGCGGTGTAAACGATGCGCTCAGCGGTGGCCTTCTTGCCGTCAAGAAGGACCTTGTTGATGAGCTGAGTCACCAGGCGGTTGTTGTAAACGGCGTCAGGCTGAACCTCACGACGATTAGCTGCTGCACGACGCGGCATGTGAAATCTCCTTAAGTGTCTACCGTGCGGCGCTTAGGCGGCACACGGCGAAAGTATCAAAACGTTATCTGGCTTATTTAGCCTTGGGGCGCTTAGCACCGTACTTGGAACGGGCCTGCATACGGTTCTGGACCGGAGCAGCGTCGTAGGCGCCACGGATGACGTGATAACGGACACCAGGGAGGTCACGGACACGACCGCCGCGGACGAGCACGATGGAGTGCTCCTGCAGGTTGTGGCCCTCACCCGGGATGTAAGCAGTAACTTCGATGCCGTTGACAAGGCGAACACGGGCAACCTTACGAAGAGCCGAGTTCGGCTTCTTGGGGCTCGTGGTGAAGACGCGGGTGCACACGCCGCGCTTCTGGGAGTTGTGCTGCAGAGCAGCGTTCTTGGACTTCTTGGGCACGGAACGACGGCCCTGGCGAACCAGCTGGTTAATAGTAGGCAAAGCGTACTCCTTCTCGAATGATTCCAGCTTTCTGTAAAGTGCAACGGCTTGAATCGAGGGGTCAGCATCCCCCTACGAAACACGCAGTTCGATAGGATACGTGCCGTTAGCTGTGTCGTCAACAGACCACGCCGCCGGGCGTATCCCAAAATTGGCACATTTCCGCAAAGCCTACACAAAAGGAATCCCCTTCTGTGCGCGGGGGCGGATTCCCGGTCCGGGCGGCCCGCTGTTTAAGTTTGCTGCTCTACAGTCCTGCGCAAGACGGAAAGCACATTAAGTGCTTTCCTTTGCGTGCGGAACTCGCGACAAACTTAAACAGCGGGCCGCCCGGACCGGGAATCCGCCCCCGCGCACAGAAGGGGATTCCTTTTGTGTAGGCTTTGCGGAAATGTGCCAATTTTGGGATA
>DBFOME010000004.1:0-67159 GCA_048430645.1 Collinsella sp.
TCGGGGTCGACGACGGCGACCTCGGGGGCGTCGTTGGTGTCGACGCACACGAACTTGCGGACCTTCTCGGGGTCGGTGATGACGTAGTTGATGGTCACCTCGGCAGCGGTACCGGCGGTCGTCGGCACGGCGATGGTGAACACGGCGTGGTTCTTAGTGGGAGCAACGCCCTCGAGGCTGCGGACATCGGCGAACTCGGGGTTGTTGATGATGATGCCGATGGCCTTGGCGGTGTCCATGGAGGAGCCGCCACCGATGGTCACGATAGCGTCAGCCTCGGCGGCCTTGAAGGCCTCGACGCCGTCCTTGACGTTCTGAATCGTGGGGTTGGGCTTGATCTCGGAGTAGAGGCTCCAAGCGATGCCGGCGGCGTCGAGCTCGTCGGTCACCTTAGCGGTAACGCCAAACTTGACCAGATCGGGGTCGGAGCAGACGAAGATCTTCTTGTAGCCGCGACGCTGGAGCTCGCCGGGGATCTCCTTGATGGCGCCGGAACCATGATAAGAGATGGTATTGAGAACGAAACGATTAGCCATTGATAGCCTCCCATCGTGTGCGGGGCATCCATTACGCCCCACGCTATGAGTCCCATCCTAACGCTTTTGAAACAAAAAACGCGTGAGAACGTCAAACTATTTAAAGCGTTTCAACAGATGATGAAAAATAATGCGGCGAAGGGACAGCCCCTTTGCCGCATTCGGTTACTTTCGGCAGCCCTCTTTCCAAGCCTCGGCCGCAACCTTCCAGCGTAAGCGCAAGTCGCGCTCGCGGTCGATGAACATGATGGCAAACGCGACAAACAGCAGCAAGCTCGCCACGACGATGGCGTGCAGGCCCATGCGCTCAATACACCAGTTGCCCAACACGGCGCCAAACACAAAGGTAAAGATCACGCCAAAGTACAGCAGGCCGTTTTCCAAAAAGCCGCGCCTGTGGGTGATGATGTAATCGTCCACGTTTTGCAGCGCGTTGCGCAAGTTGCCGATGCACATGGTCGTAGCGATGCCGTGACCGTGGATCTTGCGGAAGCTCTCGACCTGCATGCCGCAGGCAAACGAGGTAAGGCAGTTGGCGAGCAGGTTGTAACCGCCACCGGGGATAAAGCTCACGCCCAGCAAGATGACGGCTTCAAAGAACACCGTCACCTGACGCCAGTGGATCACGCTGCCAAACCGCTCGTGCACCAGGTCGGCAAGCATAATGCCCACGGCAAACGACACCACGGGGAAGAAATAGCGTCCCGCCAGCACCCAATTGCCCTCCGAAATGCTCACGCCCACAAGCAGGATGTTGCCCGTCTGCGCGTTGGCGAAAACATGGTCGCGCCCAATGTACGAATACACATCCATAAAGCCACCGGCGAGCGCCAGGATAATGCCCAGTTCGATGGACTCCGATATCTGTTTGGCACGCTGCATCGTCGTGCATCCTCCTTGTTGACGACCCTCTCGTGCGTTGGCGGAAACATAACCGCCGTTCATACTGTAACCCATTGACAACATGGCGTGCGCGCGAGACGGGTTCTCCAACGCGCAGATACACAGTCTGGAAACAAACGACTGGCTCAGCGACGCTCTCACTCACCAGCTCATGTACTCCCCCAGTCTTTTTAGCCCCGCCCCAAAAAGACTGGTTACAATTACGTGCAGCATACAAACACCGGGAGGGATCGTGGCAAAAAAGCCTCAGCACGCTCAGAACAACCAGCGCAGTCAGCAGGGCAAACAGGGTCAGCAGCAAAAGCGTGGCGGCAAGGCCCAGGGCGGCCACGCCGCTCATACCCCGGCAGCGCCCGCCCGCCCCTGGCGCCCGGGCCGCGATAAATTCCTCCCCGTCAGTCGAGCCGACATGGATGCACGCGGCTGGGACCAGTGCGACTTTGTCTACATCTGCGGCGACGCCTACGTGGACCATCCCAGCTTTGGCATGGCCATCATCAGCCGCGTCCTCGACGCGCACGGCTACAAAGTGGGCATCATCTGCCAACCCGACTGGACCGACCCCGCCAGCATCACCGTGCTCGGCGAGCCGCGCCTAGGCTTTCTCGTCAGTGCCGGCAACATGGACTCTATGGTCAACCACTATTCGGTGACCAAGCATCGCCGCCACACCGACGCCTATACCCCCGGTGGCGAAGAGGGGCGCCGTCCCAATCGCGCCGTCACGGTCTACGGCAACCTCATCCGCCAGACGTTTAAGGACGTCCCCATCATTATCGGTGGCATCGAGGCAAGCCTGCGTCGCCTGGCCCACTACGACTACTGGCAGGACAAGCTCAAGCGCTCGGTGCTGCTCGACTCGGGCGCCGACATCCTCATCTACGGCATGGGCGAGCACGCGATTGTCGAGATCGCCGACGCGCTCGACGCGGGACTGCCCGTCGACCAGATTACCTATATCAACGGCACCGTCTACCGCACCAACTCGCTCGACGAGGTCTACGACTACGACCTGCTGCCCAGCTGGGACGATCTTGCCGCCGACAAGCTCAACTACGCGCGCAGCTTTAACGTGCAGCAGCAGAATATGGACCCCATCACCGGCCATCGCCTGGTAGAGCCCTATCCCAACAGCGTCTATGTGGTGCAAAACCCGCCGTCGACGACACTCACCACCGACGAGATGGACGAGGTGGCAGAGCTCCCCTACGCACGCGATTGGCATCCCGACTACGACGCGGCAGGCGGCGTGCCGGCCTTTGCCGAGATCAAGTTTTCAATCAGCTCTAACCGCGGGTGCTTTGGCGAGTGCTCGTTTTGCGCCCTCACCTTCCACCAGGGTCGCGTGCTGCAGATGCGCAGCCACGACTCGATCATGCGCGAGGCCGAGCTGCTCACGCACGACCCCGAGTTTAAGGGATACATCAACGACGTGGGCGGACCGACGGCCAACTTTAGCCGCCCTGCCTGCGACAAGCAGCTCAAGCACGGTGTGTGCAAGAACAAGCGCTGCCTGTGGCCGAGCGTATGCAAGAACATGGTGGTCGACGAGAGCGGCTACACGCAGTTGCTGCGCGACCTGCGCCAGCTACCGGGCGTCAAGAAGGTCTTCGTCCGCAGCGGCATCCGTTTTGACTACACCATGGCCGATGCCTCGGACGAGTTTTTGCGCGAGCTGCTGGAGCATCACGTCTCGGGCCAGCTGCGCGTAGCGCCCGAGCACGTGAGCGACGCCGTGCTGTCTGTGATGGGCAAGCCGAGCCGCGCCGTCTACGACGCATTCTGCCGTAAATTTGAACGCTTGAACCGCGAATACGGACTCAAGCAGTACGTAGTGCCGTACCTAATCTCGAGCCATCCCGGCTCAACGATGAAGGAAGCTGTGGACCTTGCCGAGGCCGTGAGAGACATGGGCTACATGCCCGAGCAGGTGCAGGACTTCTACCCCACGCCGTCCACCATGTCGACGTGCATGTACTACACCGGCGTGGATCCGCGCACCATGGAGCCGATCTATGTGGCGCGCGACCCGCACGAGAAAGCCATGCAGCGCGCGCTCATCCAGTATCGCAAGCCCGAGAACTACAAGCTGGTGCGCGAGGCGCTGGAAAAGGCCGGCCGCCGCGATTTGATCGGCTACACCAAGCATTGCCTGATTCGTCCCGTGCCCCCGCGTCCGGGCGAGACGTCTGCTGGCGGTGGCCATGGCACCGGCAAGAAGGGCGGCAAGGCCCACGGTGGCGCCGCCGGCAAGGGACC
Organism: Collinsella sp.; assembly: GCA_048430645.1. Lineage (GTDB taxonomy): Bacteria > Actinomycetota > Coriobacteriia > Coriobacteriales > Coriobacteriaceae > Collinsella. The sequence goes on from DBFOME010000004.1 coordinate 3,699, forward strand.
CAAAGGCAGCAAGGGCCACGGTGGCATGTCGCGCGCGCAGAACACTGCCGGACGCAACCGCGCGGCCCAGGGACGTCAGGGCGCCAACGGCGGCGGACGCCACAACTAGCGTGGCGAGGGCCGGCCGGTGCCTCTTGGCCAGTCGGCGTCTCCTCATCGCCCAAGCGTGTTTTCCCTAGGGGAAACACGCTTGGGCTGTCTCCAGTCGTGATTTCCCTAGGGGGAACACGCTCAGACACGCCTAGCCGTGTTTTCCTTAGGGGAATCACGCTTGCTGGCAGGGACGATCCGTCTGGCACGTCAGTTTGAGCGACCGCATCGCCTCTACCAGCACAAAGCCGGCGATGCCAACCGTGACCACAACGTCGAGCGGCGTATTCACAAACCACGGCAGCCCCATGAGATACGACCCGGCATTAAAGGCAAAGTGCAGCAGGATCGTGTAGCGGAGCTTTCCGGTGGTCACGAGCACCCAACCGAAGATGAGGCCGGCGGCACCCGCGTAGCAACCCTGTACCCAATTCATGTGCATAAAACCGAAGATTGCCGCCTGCAGTACAATCGCCGCTGCGATACCCCACGTGCTTGGGGCCGCCCAGGGCACCATGGCGCCGCCCTGCGCGCTCGCACGACGCCGGCGCTTCCAGAGCGGACGGCACTGCGGGTTAAATGCTCGGAGCGAAAACTCAAAAATGATACCGCGCACCAGCAGCTCCTCGCAAAACGGAGCGCCGATCACCGTGGTCAGGACGGCCAGATAGCTCGTTTCGCCCATGCCCGTCTCCTCGACAAGTTCGCTGTAATCGGCCGCCGCCTCGGGCAACAGCGACAGCACAGCGTCGGTCACGTAGCCAACGACCACCTGCAGGGCAAGGCCGATCACGATAACGCAGGCGATGCGCCTCCATGCTTTGCCTGCTCCCCCGCCAAGCGGGCGCTCGCCCTGCCAGCGCGCCATAAACGAGCGCGGCCACAGATAACGCCACCACAGCAGTGCCATCAAAAACGACGCCATCTGCGCGGCAGCCTGAAGCAATTGAATATCGAGGTCGTCAATCGAAAAGCCCATGAACACCGACGCGACACCAAGGGCGGAAAACAAAACGACGCTCAGGGCAATATCGGCAGCGACGACGCCAAAACAGGCAAGCGCCCAAATCATCGCATTGAGCATGCCAACCTCCTCCCGACGACTAGTCATTGGGGACGTTCTTCAACGACTAGCTGTTGGGGACACTCTTTACCAAAAGCCCCGCTCGGCGAGATGTCGAACGGGAAGGTGCCGCAGCGATTGAAGGCGGCGATAAACATGCGGATGGCGTTGGACGGCGTAGTGCCCACGAGCTGGGTTGCCGCCGCGAAGGCCGCCTTTTCCTCGGGCAAGACCTTCGCGACAACCGGGGTCATGTGTTCTGCCATGGCGCTTCCTTTTTGAAACGACGGTGGTGCGGATGGATGCGGGCCACGCGGCTGGGCGACGGGCTGTGAAGGCAACCCGATTGGCCCGCATCTTGAGTTTGTTCTACGGCGTTGGTATTACTTGGTATTCCTAAGTATTACCCCGTAGATAGAATACCATACCCGACCCCATGGGGACGGAGAAAAAACGGATCAATTTGTTGCTGAGTAAGTCTTTAGAGCGTGATGATGTCCGAGATATTGAGGGCCCGAGCGTCAGCGGAATCGTGCGTGGCAAGCAACAGCATACGGCCGTCGAGCAAGTCGAGCACGACCTCGGTGCATGCGTCGCGCGCAGCGATGTCTAGACCGGTAAAGGGCTCGTCCAGAATCACTGCGCCGCCCGGACACAGCAGGGCTCGGGCAATCTCGACACGACGGCGCTGCCCGCCCGAGAGCTCGGCCACGCGGGCATGCACATCGATCCCCGGTACCAGCAGGCGCAACAAGGCAGCGGCACTCGAGGTATTCACGCGTGCATCGGCGCACACCAGCACGTTATCCAAAGCAGAGGCGTCCTCGACCAGGCGCACATCCTGAAACACCATGGAGCACGGTGCGCACTCCCCCGCCACCAGCGCAAGCAACGTCGACTTGCCCACGCCCGAAGCGCCCATCACACAGGTGCGTCCACCGGCGGGCACATGAAGCACCAGTCCGTCGAGCGCCGGCGACCAGGGCGCCCGGTCGCCCACGGCGAGCGCAAGCTCCGCAGCAGCCCCGCCGCCAGCAGAGCCGCACGCACGCCCGCGGCCACCGCGCCCATGCGCCCGCACGGCAGTACGCCACGCCACGGGCCCCGAAGCCCGCAGCAACCACACCAGCACGCGCTCGCATGCCCACGATGCCGCCACGACCAGCACGGTCCACGCCAGCAGGTCCGCCGTCTCGATCAAAAGCTTCGCCTGATAGATGCGTTCGCCCACGGTGCCCGTCGCCATGCCGATGAGCTCCGCCGCCACGCCGGCCTTCCAGCTCATGCCGATCACGGCACGCGCACACGAAAGCACAAACGGCAGGACCTCGCGCCAGGTATGGGCGCAAAACAGACGCCAACCCTGCACGCCATGCAGACGAAACATCTGCTCCAGCGGCTGATCAACCTGTGCCAAACCCTCGACCAGCGAAAAATACACTCCCGGCAGCGCCATCAAAAAGACCGCCGCAATGCTTACGCGCGCCGACCCCAGCCAAATGAGCAGCAGGACCACCACGCAGGCAACCGGCGTCGCCTTAACAAACGAAAGCGCCGGAGCCACCAAGCGGGCAAACGCCCGCGAGCGCGACGAAATTCCGGCCAGCAAACCACCGCACACCGCGGCAAGCGCCAAACCGCCTAGAATCCGCGCACCCGAGCCCGCCAGAATCGCCCACGTGCCGGCATCGCATACCAGCCGCAGCAACGCCACCACAACAGCACCCGGACCCGGCAAAATCAGCGGCTGTGCCACCAGCGCCGCCACGAAGACCCACACGGCAAGCCAAAAGGCGGCAACGGCACCTGCTGCCGCCACCGCCTTCATACGCTCTATCATTTGTCGAGCAAACGCACGCACGGGTTACTCCATGTAGTAGAAATCATCAGCCGGGAGCTTGCTGCCCACGGCGCTCGCGTCCGCATCGGCCAGCACCTTCAGGTACCCACCGAGCGCGGCCTTCATATCCTTCCCTGTCTGGCAGACAAGCATGCACCCGGGAATCGCCTTTTCGGCAATCGTGGCGTTATCCACGATGCCCGCATCGACCACGGCCTGCGCCCAGTCCGCCGGCGCCGCGTTCACGGCCTCAACGCTCGCAACATGGCAGCTCAGGAATTCCGCCACGGCCTCGGGATGCTCCTCGGCAAAGGCACGGCGCACCACGGTCACACCCGTCAGCAAGCGCGAGCCCGTGTCTCCTGCCAGCTCGTCCCACACATCGGTCAGGCTCACCGGTGCCGACAGCTTGCCCTCGCTCTTGGCGATGGCCGCCGTCTTGAACGGCTCGGGTAGCACGCCCACGGCAGTCGGGTCGGCAAGCAGAGCCGAGAGCACCTCGGTAGGCTCGCTCTTAAACTCGAGCGCCACCTGACCGGCCAAGCCCGCGCGCTCCAGCAGGTAGTTCATGACGTACTCCGGCGTGGTGCCCTTGCCCGTCATATAGACGGTATGGCCCGCCAGATCGCCAAACGAGGCCACACTCGCGTCGCCCGTCACCACGTTCAGCACGCCCAGCGTGTTGATGTCGATGACCTGCACCGCGCCCTCGGTCTTGTTGTAGAGCACGCTCGCCACGTTGGCGGGCACCAGGGCGATATCGATATCGCCCTGAATGACCTTGGGCACAATCTCGTCGGCGGCAGTGTTGATCGCAAAGTCGAACTCATTGTCCGTCTCGCCATCGGCTGCCTGGTCCATAAACTGCACCAGACCGATCGACGTCGGACCCTTGAGCGAGGCGACGTGCACCTCGACCGGCTCTGCGGCAGCACCGGCGCCGTCCGTGGCAACCGAGCCCGCGGCGGACCCGGCACCGGCAGCCCCGCCGCCACAGCCCGCGAGCGCAAGTGACAGGGCGCCCGCGGCGAGCGCCGAGGCAAACCCCCGGCGCGACATCTCAAAATCAAACGCGCGCATCGCTAGCATGTCCCCTCGTTAGGCATCGTCCATGCGTGATGGTCGGTATGCAGCAGCTCCTCGGCCAGTGGCGAGAGCGGCTCGCCTAAGAACTCGCGGTAGCACGCCTGGACATCGGGATTCTCGTGCGAGAAACGAATGTCCGCCTTCGCATCCAGGCTCCACAGCACCTGGCCACGCTCAGCCGCCAGCTCGCAGCCGTCGTGGATGGGCTGACCGCCGCCACCGACGCAGCCGCCCGGGCACGCCATGACCTCAACAAAGTCATATCTCACACGGCCGTCGCGAATCGCGTCGAGCAGACGGGCGGCGTTGCCCAGCCCGTGCGCCACGGCGACGCGCACCTTGGTACCGTCGATATCGGCCACGGCCTCCTTCCAGCCCTCGAGTCCGCGCACGTCAGTGAAGAAGTCGGCATCCGGGTTCTTGCCCGTCACCAGGTAATATGCCGAGCGCACGGCGGCCTCCATCACGCCGCCCGTGGCGCCAAAGATCACACCCGCGCCCGTGCCAAAGCCCAACGGCGTATCGAGCGGCTCCTCGACCAGCGTGTCAACGCTCACGTGGCTCGCGCGGATCATGCGCACCATCTCGCGCACCGTCAGCGCAACGTCCACGTCGGGCGCGCCGCCCTCGCCCATCATGCTCGGCAGCGCACACTCGGCCTTCTTGGCCGTGCATGGCATAACGGACACCACGAACAGACGCTCGGGCTCCACGCCCAGCACCTTGGCGTAGTAGGTCTTGGCGATAGCGCCGAACATCTGCTGCGGCGACTTTGACGTGGACAGGCTGTCGACAAACTCGGGGTAACGTGCCTTCACAAAGCGCACCCAGCCCGGGCAGCAGCTCGTAAACATGGGCCAGCCGCGGCTGTCGCCCTCACCCTTAGCGGCGGCGCCCAGGCGCTCGAGCAGCTCGGAGCCCTCCTCCATAATGGTGAGGTCGGCCGAGAAATCGGTATCGAACACATACTCAAAGCCTACGCGGCGCAGCGCGCAAGCCAGACGCTCGACGGTTGCCTCCTCGCGCGGAATGCCGAGCTCCTCGCCCCAAGCACTACGCACGGCCGGCGCGATCTGCACCAGCACGATCTTGTCGGGATTAGCGAGCGCGTCAAACACGGTCTCGGTGTCGTCGCGCTCGCGCAGCGCGCCCGTCGGGCAATGCGTGATGCACTGGCCGCACGCGACGCAATCGGTCTTGCCGATCGGCACGCGCCCGCGGGTGCCCACGGCGGTATGCGTGGCGCGGTTGGTCAGGTCCCAAATCCCTAGGCCCTGTACGCTCTCGCACACCTTGATGCAGCGCATGCATTTAATGCACTTGTCGTTTTCGCGGATGATGGGGAAATCGAAATCCCAGCCCTCGCCCGCCAAATGCCTTTGATACGGCAGATAGAAAATGCCCAGGTCGTTGGCAATGGTCTGCAGGTTGCAGTTACCGCTGCGCACACAGCTCGTGCAGCGTGAATCGTGCTGCGAAAGCAGCAGCTGCACGTTGGTGCGGCGCGCCTCGCGGGCCTTGGGGCTGTTGGTGTGGACCACCATGCCATCGAGCACGTAGTTGTTGCAGGCGGCAACCAGCTGGTCGCAGCCCTCAACCTCGACCACGCACACGCGGCAGCCGCCGATCTCGTTCAGATCGCGCAGGTAGCACAGGGTGGGAATCTGGATGCCGACGGACTTGGCCGCGTCCAGGATCGTGGTGTGCTCGGGCACCACGACCTCGCAATTATCGATAGTGAGCTTGACCATATTGAGTGCTCCGCTTTCGGTGTTATCGCTGACAGTGGGGTTGTTGAGCTCTACCATTCCAGGTTCCTCCCTCCGCGGAACGCGCCAAAACCAAAGTGGTCGCAACGCAGGCAGCGGCTTGCCTCCTGGCGCGCCTCCTCCTCGGTAAGGCCCTGCTCGACCAGATTCCAATCGTGAATACGCTCGCCGGCCTCGCGCTCACCCAGCTCGCAGCGGCCGCACTCGTGCTTGCCCTTAAACTGAACGGTCGGCAGCTCCACGTCGAGCTTGATCTTGTGGTCGAAGCCCAGATAGCGGTCGATGTTTGCCGAAGCCACGCGGCCGGCGTTGATGGCACGGATGACGGTGGCGGGGCCGGTCTGGCAGTCGCCGCCGCTAAAGAGGCCATCGAAGTTGGGCACGGCACCGTCCGAGTCGGTGACCACGCAACCCCACTTGCAGGCGATGCCCATGTCCTCAAACGGCTTGGAATCGATGTCCTGGCCAATGGCGACAAACACGCGCTCGCAGGGGATGACGCGCTCGGGCGTAGCGGCGGCACGCGGAGCCGGACGACCGCGGCGGGGCTCGCCGATAATCTGCGGTTGCACGCGCAGGCCGCTCACGCGACCATCTTCGCCCGTCTCGATAGCGAGCGGGGCCGTAAGCTCCAGAACCTCGCAACCCTCGGCCTGGGCGCCGGCGATTTCGGCGTCCTGAGCCGTCATATCGCAGATGCGACGGCGGTAGACGATGCTTACCTTTTCGGCGCCGCAGCGCACGGCAGAGCGCGCCACGTCCATGGCCACGTTGCCGCCGCCGATGACGCACACGCGCTGGCCGCTCAGGTCGGGCAGTTCGTCGTCTCCAATGGCACGCAGCATCTTGACGGCCGACTCCACGCCGGGCGCCTCTTCGCCCGGAAGGCCGAGCTTCTTGTCGCTATGGGCACCGATGGCCAGATAGACGGCATCGAACTCGTCGCGCAGGCGGACAAGCTCCTCGCCGTTGACGGAGTGATCGAGCTCAACGTCGATGCCGGCGCTCAAGATCCAATCGATCTCGGCCTGCAGGCGCTCGCGCGGCAGACGATAGCTGGGGATGCCGTAGCGCAGCATGCCGCCCAAGTGGTGGCGCTGCTCAAAAATGGTCACCTTGTGGCCCATCACGGCCAGGTAGTAGGCACAGGAAAGGCCGGCCGGGCCGCCGCCGATCACGGCGATGCGCTTGCCGGTGTTGTCCACTACATGCGGCTTGTGGTCGTTGAGGTCACTGTGCTCAACGGCAAAACGCTTGAGGGCGAGAATGTTCATGGGATCATCGACCATGCCACGGCGGCAGTGCATCTCGCAGGGATGCTCGCACACCAAGCCGCAGACGAGCGGCAGTGGGTTGTTCTTGCGGATGACCTTGACGGCGTCGGCATAACGGCCCGCCTCGACGAGCGAGATGTAACCAGGAATGTCGACGTGCGCCGGGCAGCCCGAGACACACGGGACGCGAGCCTCGCGGTCAAAGCCGCAGGAGTGCTCGCGGATGTGGTGCTCAAAATCGTCGCGGAAGCCGCGAATGGCCGTGAGTGCCATGGCGCCAGCTTCGTAGCCGATGGCGCAGTCGCTCGAAAGGTAGATGGTGCGGGCCGTGCGCTCAATCAAGTTGAGCGTGGACTCGTCGGCGCGGCCCTCGAGCACATCGGCGAGCAGGTCGCTCAGCGCGCTCAGGCCCACGCGGCAGGGCGTGCACTTGCCGCAGCTCTGGGTGGAGCACAGGTTGACGAGCGCCGCCGTAAACTCGACGGGGCACGGGGCGAGTGAACTCACCGCCAGACGACGTCCGAGTGCATCGTGCAGGTCGTCCATGACGGCCTGAGCGTGGCTGCGTTCCATTACGTGCAGTCGAGCCATAAGATCCCCTCTCACATGGCAGCCCGGAGGCGAGGCCGGGCGAAATTGCTACACGCACAACACTGACCTAAAAAGTTGTTAGGTCTCCACGCAGTTCGGCAGGCGGTATGAAATGTCACCATCAGCGGTGAAAATGAACATTATCGCAGATAAATGCCATATTTGATAAAACGCGTTACCAAACGACAATGCCCCGCCCACGCAATCACGTGGGCGGGGCATTGCTTCAGGCATGCGGCCAGCGACCCTGTTGCTTTTACTTAAGCTCGGGCCAGTAACCCTTGTTGGCCTCGATCATGTCGTCGAGAACCTCCTTGGCGACCTTCATCGACGGCACGGTCTTGTTGAGCGTAAAGGCCTTAAGCGCCTTCTCGTACGAACCCTCGATCGTAGCCTCGACAATGAGCTTCTCGGAGTTCAGCTGCTGCATCATGAGGCCCTGCTGGAACAGCGGAATGTTGTCGCGGCTGATGACCTCGGGGCCGTTCTTGCCAATGTAGGCAGGCAGCTCGACCATAGCGTCGTAGGGCATGTTGGGGATGGCGCCCTTGTTCTCGCAAATGACCAGGAAGCGCTGCTTGGTGTCGTTCTTCAGAGCGATAGCCAGATCGGCAATCCAGTCGCCGTGGCTACCCGCATAGAACGTGCTCTCGTCGATCTCGCCCGTCTTCTCGTAATGGTCGATACCATCAAAGAGGTTCTTCTCACGCGTCTCCTCAACCTCGTTAGCACGGGTGCGCTCGGGGTTGGAGTGCTCGACGAACTCCTTCTGCTGCAGGTAGTAGTTCAGATACGTGTTGGGCAGGTACTCCGGGAAGCACTCCATGATCTCGTACTCGCCCTTCCAGACGTAGTACCAGCTGCCCTTGGTGTGGCGGTTCTGCTCGGGGTGCTCGTCGACGGCCTCCTCGGGCTTCTTTGCCATGAGCGAGCCCATGCCCTTGAGGTAAGAGTCGGGCAGCAGAATCTCATGCTCCTTGATGTACTCGCGCAGCTGCGGGAGCACCTCCTCGCCCTTGTGGCGGATCGAGGTGAACCAACCAAAGTGGTTGAGGCCAAAGTAATCGTACTCGACATCCTTCTTGTCGATATCGAGCGCGGCGCAAACCACGTCGATGATCGCGATCGGCATGTCGCAGATGTTGATGATACGAGCGTTGGGACGCAGCACGCGGCAGCCCTCGGAGACGATGGCGGCAGGGTTGGAGTAGTTGAGAATCCAGTAGTCCTTCTTGGCGTACTTCTCAACGTCATCGATCAGCTCGACCATGGGGAAGATGGTGCGCATGCCGTAGGCAAGGCCGCCGCAACCGCAAGTCTCCTGACCCACGCAGCCGTGACGCAGCGGAATCTTCTCGTCCTGCTCGCGCATGGCGTAGCCGCCCACGCGCATCTGGGCAAACACGAAGCTCGCGTCGGTAAAAGCCGTCTTTTTGTCGGTGGTCACCGTGAGCTTGATGTCCAGGCCGAGGTCCTCGTGCAAAATCCAGTCCACGAGCACGCCGATCTTGCGCTGGCGCTCCTCGTTGATGTCGTACAGACGAATCTCGTCAACGTCGAGCTCGTCCTTGCGCAGGGCGATGGACTTGACGATGCCGGGGGTAAAGGTGGATCCGCCACCACACAGAGTAATGATCATTGTTTACTGCTCCTTCTCAATTGCGTTTTCGACCTTGTCGCGCATCTCGGCGACCTTCATGCCAAAGATGATCTGGATATTATTGCCGTTGCGGTTGATGCCGCTGTTGGGCACGTGGTTGATGAGGTCCTCATTGATGAGGTCCGGGTTCTTAACGTTCACGCGGAGACGCGTAAAGCAGTTCTCGAGCTCCTCGATGTTGTCCTTGCCACCAAGACCTGCGACCAGGTCGGCAATACCTGCATCGACGCCCTCTGCGGGAGCCGCGGCAACAGCGCCCTGCTTCACCGCGACAGACGCGGCGGCCTCGCCCTCGGCAACGGACTCGGCGAGCTCGGACTCCTCCTCGCGACCAGGCGTGTGGAGGTTGAGCTTCTTAATAAGGAAGGTGAAGAGGAAGAAGTACAGAGCGGCGTTGACGACTCCAAGCACCAGCATAACCGGCCAGTTGGTCTTGTCGACACCGAGGACCAGGTTGGAAACCACGATGTTGATGATGCCGCCTGCAGTCGAAGCGGGCACGGAGAGGACCTTGAGCAGGACCAGGAAGATGCCGGAAAGAACCGAGTGAACGACAAAGAGCACGGGAGCGGCAAAGACAAAGAGGAAGTCCATGGGCTCGGTGACACAGGAGAGCACGGCGGTGATGATCAGCGGGATGATAACGGCCTTGGTCTTATCCTTGTTCCCCTTGTAAGCGGTGACGATAAAGGCGAGACCGATACCGATGTAGGGCCACAGGTTGTTGAAGGTGTAGCTGTTGAAGTAGGTGCTATCGGAGAAGGGCTGGCCCGTCATTGCCATCTCGGCGACACGGATGGGGTAGGCGCCGGCGATAACCTGATCGCCCAGTGTCAGGGTGCCACCCACATCGGAGAACTGGAACGGGGTGTAGATGAGGTGGTGCAGACCGGTGGGAACGAGCAGCTTGTTGAGCATGCCGTAGATAAACAGACCGATGTTGCCCGACTCCTTAATGATGCCGGCAACGGAGGAGATGGCGCCCTGAACCGGAGGCCAAACGATGCAGAAGCCAGCGCCCATGATCCAGGAGATGATGATCATAATCAGGAACGGGAAGCGAACGCCCGAGAACATCGAAAGGGCAATGGGGAACTGCTTGTTCGAGTACTTGTTGAACACGGCACCGGTGATGCAACCGAGAATGATGCCGCCAAACACGCCAGTATCGAGTACCTGGATGCCCATAACGGTGGCCTGGCCGGTTCCGGTAAGACCGAGCATGCCGCTCGCATCGGCAAGAGAGCCGGTGGCGTTGAGCACGATGTTGTTAGCCTGCAGGAACAGGAAGAACGACATCAGGGCGATCAGCGAAGCATGACCCTTGTTCTTCTTTGCCATGGCGCCGGCGATGCCCACGCAGAACAGAATCGAGAGGTTGTTGATGATAAACATCAGCGACTGATAGACAACGGCGCCCACAAGTTGGAACGGACCGGAGCCCAGTACGGGGACCAAAGCGCAGATGGTCTTGTTGGTCAGAATAATGCCCACGATGAGCAGGATGCCGGCAACCGAGAGATACATCATCGGCTGGACGATCGACTTCGCGAACACCTCCAACGGCGCTTTGAAATTGAACTTCTTTTTTGCGGTCATAGCGGTACTCCCCTTCCTTTTCCGCAAATTAAGACAGATGTGCCCTAGACAAGACCGTGAGCCTTGCCTTATATCAATCGATGTGTGGGCACGTTATGCCTAGAGACCAGGTTCTCCAAGCAGGTTAACAATGTGATATGCGAGATAACTCTTTTCGGCATCGGTAACGACAACGTTATAGATAGACGACAAGTGAGCGGCTATGGCGTCCGCGCACGAGAATGCACACGGATACGCCGTTTCATCGATTCGGAACAGCGCGTCTCCGTTGATTTGCCCGGCCGTAGGATCGAGCGCTCGCTGTGCGAAAAACTGCAGGTGACGAACGAAACGTTCGTAAGGCAGCGAGGTGTCATCGAGGGTCGTAGCATAGCGCTCAGAAACAATCGCGAGCACGTCGCGAACAAGCTGGACCGAAACAATCAGACGATCGGAGCGTTGCGGCATGGTGGCGTTGACGATATGCAGCGTAATGAAACCCTGCTCTTCTTCGCTCATCTGGATGCCCATATACTCCTTGATAATCTGCAGCGCACGGCCCGCAAGCGCGTACTCCTTGCGATAGAACTGCTGGATCTCGAGTAGCAACGGATTCTCACAGGGGACGCCCTTGCGCTCGCGCTCCAAAGCAAGGCTGATATGGTCTGCGAGAGCAATGAGAATCTTATCGTTGATGTCGGCATTGAGCTCTCGACGAAGCATCTGAACGATTTCCTCGGAAATCACGAGGTTGACGGTGGGGATGGACTCCAAAAGATGTGCCAAGCGGTCAATCGTACGCGAGTCCTGAGAAGTTCCCTCCTGCAACGCGTAGGTCTTTTCGATCGACGCCTCGTCGATGGCATCGCCGGCATGACGGCCAAAGCAGAGGCCTCGACCGATGACGATGAGCTCGGAGCCATCGTCCGAAGTGACCATTGCGACGTTGTTGTTAAAAACTCGCTTGATAACCACGGTACCCACCACAAGAATTTACTCGGAAAGCCAGACGACAGGCTCTTTAACAGCAACAGGGCCGGAAGCATGCTCACGAAGAGTCGAGTTCTCCGAACGCTCGCACACGATAACGAAGACCGTGGGATCAAAGCCGGCAGCGCGAACCACGTCGAAATCGACCTCGACGAGGGGCTGGCCCGCGTCAACGTGATCACCCTGGGCAACAAGCGCATGGAAGCCCTTGCCCTCAAGTTTAACAGTGTCGATTCCGATATGCAGCATCACCTGAGCAGAGCTGTTATCGGACATGATGCCCAGCGCGTGCTCAGTCGGAAACAGAGCGGCGACGGTACCGGAAACAGGAGCGCACACCGTTCCCTCTTGGGGAACCACGGCAACGCCATCGCCCACTGCACGGCTGCTAAAAGCGGGGTCATTGGTTTTTTCTAGATTAACAAGCTCGCCGGAAACGGGAGCGAGGATTTCGAACTCGGAAGCCGCAGTCGTCTGCTTATCCGAACCACCCATTAGGCGAGAAAAGAAACCCATGGTGACATGTCCCTTCATAAATATAGCCCAACCAAAATCAATCGAATGCACCCATTGAGACACACCCGTTCTAAGACTTTGGTTAGGCCCACGTCCGAGGGGACTCGGTAACCTTCCGCATTTCTTTTATGGGGGTTATTATAGACAAGCCCAAAGCCGGAACAATCATTATGACCGGCGAACGGTATTTTTTCTCCGATAAACGGTATTTATGCGGTACTTAGGGACGTTCCTTTTCTGCCGGCACCCGGGGACACTCCTTGCTCTGGTGCATTGGGGACAGGTTTGTTTGCACCAGGTCGGTGCAGATTAACCTGGCCCCATTGCGCCAATTTCGTATGCGCTAGATGAAGAGCTCGCATTCCTTCCGCACGACGCAAACCTTGCTCAGCATCTGGGAAACAGCGGATAGTTTGCTGGAATCAAGCTTGCGAGCACCTCGCGGACATACGGCGATGCAGCGCATGCAGGAGATGCACGCCTCGCCAGCTGCTCGTTTGGAGTCACCCTTGTCGATAGCACAAACGGGGCACGCCGCGGCGCATGCACCGCAGGAGACGCAATCCTCTGTTGCCTCGGGCGCCATGCGGTGACCTCCAGCTTGTTTATAAGGACGATTGCCGGGGATAGAGGGCTCGGACGCATCCTCAGCCAACAGCTTTTGCTGAATTTGCTGAGCAAACTCAGCAAGCTGCGCCGCATCCTGCGCATCCGGACGACCGGCAGCAAACTGTCGCGCAATGGAATGTTCTGCAATGGCCGCAACTGCCGCGATCACCCGGAATCCCGCATGCTTCGCAACGTCCTCCAGCTCTACGAGCGTGTCCTCAAACGCGCGGTTTCCGTAGACGCACACCAGAACGGCCCGCGCTCCGTTGCCGTGAACCATGCCCAACCGGTCAGCCACCACAGCCGGGATTCTACCGGCATACGCCGGCACAGAGATTACGGCCACGTCGTCCTCAGTCATCGAGACAGCGCTGAAATCTAGCCCGCTATCGGTCAGATCGACGGTAACGGTATTCTTGTCCAGTGCCCCGGCCACAAGGCCAGACACCTTCTGCGTTCCACCCGTCGGACTAAACACAATTTCGAATACGCTCATCGAGACACCCTCCCCCTACGTCTGGCAACGCGTCAAGCCGTTTTCACATCCAGCCAGAGTATACGGCACGTGGGATCCCCATTTTGGTGCATCAAGCACCCCAATGCACCAACCCTACGCTGTCTGCCTCTTCGTTTTGTATAAATTACGGTACAGATTGTATATATTTACGGGATACCGCCGTGTTCTCCCGAGGTACCCCATCCTGGCCCGTGCAAAAAACGGAGTATTCTGCAACGTGACCGCGCCAGCAATACCCCGAGCGGGCAAACCTTTAGGGCGCTGCGTCATTTTGGGTTCCGACATGGCGAGAATGACGCGCCCCTGCTCCGGAAAACGACGAAATCTGACTCAGAACGCTCGCTAGGGATATCCGAAAGCCACCGTTGGCGACGTCAAATCATATGCAGACAACTCGAACTGCAGAATACTCCAAAAAATGCACGGCGCACCCCATGGGACCCATTGCCGCATGGTAGGAAACAGGCCCACGGCATCCTCTAGATGCATTCCCGAGGAAATCACATTTGAACTAGCGATCGGATACGGCAAACAAAAAGGGCCCCGAGCGTAGTTGCTCGGGGCCCTTGGTTCACCTCGCTCTAGCGGGCGATGCGTATGTTACTTGCGCTTGCCGCCGCCGTCACCGGGGCGACGGGAGCTGCCGCCGCGCTTGCCGCCACGACTATTGCCATAGCTACCACGATTATCGCGACCGCCGGCACGGCCGCCGCGGGAGCCGGCCTGGTTGCCGCCACGCCCGCCACGATAGCCGCCACGACGCTCCTCGCGGGTATCGTCGTAGTTGCGCCAGTCATCGCGACGATCGCGGCTGGCACGCGGATCGCGGCGATCGCGCGACTCGTTAGAGCGGCCAGCACCGCTGCGGCTGCCATTGCCACGAGTGCCCTCGCGATGCTCGCCGCCACGGCCACCGCGCTCATCAAAGCGCTTGCCGCCACGGGACTCGCCGCCGCGAGTACCACGCTCGCCACGCGAACCGCGGCCCTCGCCGCCACGGCGCTCATCACGGCCGCCGCGCTCGCCATCGCGACCGGAACGACGACGATCGCCCGAACCACGCTTGCCGCCACGCGAGCCACGGCCCTCGTCCTCGCGCTCAACACGGCGACGACCGCCGCGGTCCTCGTCCTCGCGGCGACGGCGATGCGCCTCGCCCTGGAACTGCTTGGCACGGCGCTCGGCACGGTTGCCGCGCGGGGCCTGCTCAACGACACCAGCACCGCCGCGCTCCTCGGCAGCCACCTCGCGGGCCACGCTCTCCACAGCCTCGTCCACGCGAGCCTGAACGCCCTCGCGCACGCGGGTCTTGCCGCCGCGCTTGGGACGGCTCGGACGCTCACCGTCGCCGCGACGCTCGTCTCGACCGCGGTTGGAACGACCGGCCACATCACCGTAATCGTCGCCGTTGCGTTTGCCGTCGCGACGCGCCTGCTCAAGCTTCTTCTTGCTCTTGGACTTGCCGCGCTTGGTTTTCTTCTTCACCTTAAAGGCCGCAGGATCGCGCTCGGGGTCAACCGCGGGCGGATTGGGGCCCACATGCAGGTCGCCGGCCTCGTAGATGTCGGCGGTCTTGTCCATGAGCTTCTCGATCTCGTAGAACTCATCGACATCCTGCTCGGTCACAAACGTGATGGCCCAGCCCAGCTCGCCGGCGCGGCCCGTACGGCCAATACGGTGGATGTAGTCGGTCGGCTCGGCCGGCACGTCAAAGTTCACGACGTAGCGCACGTCGCTGATGTCGATGCCGCGGGCGAGCACGTCGGTTGCCACCAACACGTCGACGGTACCGTCGCGGAAGGCCGAAAGGGCACGCTCGCGCTGAGCCTGGCTGCGGTTGCCGTGAATCGCGGCGGCCTTGATGCCCTTGCGCTCCAGACGACGGCAGCAGCTGTCGGCGCGGTGCTTGGTGCGCATAAAGACGATGGTGCGCTCCGGGCCCTCCTTCTTGAGGAACTCGGGCAGCAGATTGTTCTTGGCCTCGATGGACACCGGGAATACAAACTGGTCGACGGTGTCGGCGGTCGACGTGGCGGGCGCGATCTCCACGCGTGCCGGGTCGCTCACCAGGTCGGTGATCTCGCCCACGGCCTCCTCGTCGAGCGTGGCCGAGAACAGCAGCGTCTGACGCTCGGCCGGCGTCTCGCGCACAATGCGGCGGACGGCGGGCAAAAAGCCCATGTCGAGCATGCGGTCGGCCTCGTCCAGCACCAGCACCTTGACCTCGTCCAGGTGGCAGGCGCCCTGCTCGATCAGGTCAACCAGACGGCCCGGCGTAGCGACCAGGATGTCACAGCCGTACTTGAGCGCCGCGGTCTGCGGCTTGTAGCTCACGCCGCCCACGACGGTCACGGCGACATGGCCAGTGACGTCGGCAATCTTGCTCGCGACCTCGTCGATCTGCTGGGCAAGCTCGCGCGTGGGGGTGATGACGAGCATCAAGGGACCGCGACCGTTGCCCTCGGGCTTCTTGGCGCCGCGACGGCGGTTGCGACCGCCACGCTCGCGCACGGGCTTGGGCGGAGCGATGTGCTCCAGGTTGTTCATGGTCGGCAGCAAGAAGGCGGCCGTCTTGCCGGTGCCGGTCTGAGCAGCGGCAAGCAGGTCGCGGCCCTCGAGCACCACGGGGATCGAGCCAGCCTGGACAGGCGTGGGCGCCGTGTAGCCTAGGTTCTCGATAGCACGAAGCATCTCGTCCGAAAGGCCCAGCTCGTCAAAGGCGGGCAGGCTCTCGGTAGCGGACTCGACGGTCTGGGCAGCATTGGCCTCATCGGCGGCATCGAAGGCAGCCTGGGTCATGGCCTCGCGGGCCTCGTCCAGAATCTCGGCGTCCGTGACGTCGGATACAGAATTACGCATATGTTGTTGTTCCTTATCTGCACGCGCAATGGGCACGGCATGCGGCCGCGCGGGCGTGCTTGGTAGTGCGCTAATACATACAAAAACAGGTGCGCACAGAGAGGACGTTGCTCAGCACGCTGGCGATCGCTTTGGCAGCCCTATCACGCGCCGTCCAGACGCAGCAGCTCTAAGCGATGGAGCAGATTCGCCGCCGGTTAGTATACCCGCACTCCGTATGCCCCCACGTAAACCACAGATGACGAGGCGGACGGGGCGGGCCTGGCCGATTGTCTCAATCTGTAACAGATGCAGGGCAAAACCGGGTCCAAATGTTACAGAACAAGACAGAGGGGGATTTCCGTCCAGTCCAAACCAAATCTCTCAGTCTTCCTGCAATTTCGAACATGTGGCCTATAATGTTGCTTTGGTTACGCTGTATATTGCGCAGCCATTTAATACGTCGCCCACCGGGAGCCATTAATTCCTATCGCCATATTGGCTAGGAAGCAATCAAAGGAGGTATCCGTGGCAGCAGAGACGCCTTGCTCGGTCCTCTATAACGATATTCGCTCGTTCGGCGGTCTTAAACATCTCGAGATCGCCCGAATGCTCATCAATGGAAACTCTTATCTCGGCAGTACCCTGCTCGAGAAATGCTCTTCCAACCGCTCGTATCTCACCCGTTACATCGTCCATCGCAAGCCTGACCAGTGCGCGCCCGCCATCTACAGCGACTTTACCGTCACCACGCTCCACCTTTCCGCGGCAATCTGCAGCAAGCTCGGCGGCGGCGAGTCCGCCTATCGGGCAATCGCCGAGCACTATCGCGGTCCGGCCGCCAACGAAATGATGTCGGCTCTCGCCAGCTACAAGCTGGACAGCCGCCTATATGCAAATGCCCTCAATCGCATCGACAACTTTGACGGCAATGCCGTGCGTGAGAAAAGCACGCTTTACCTTATGCTCTTTGTGGCAACGGGGGCGCTCGCCGATCCCGTTCAGGGCGTGGCCACCGTCGAGCGCTTTTGCGACAGCAAGACGGGTGGGCACTTTGGCACCACCGAAACTACCGTCGGACGTGGCTTTATGGGCAGTCTGGATCAGCCGCACGCCGTCGCTCCCAACCTCGGTCTGCTCAGGACACATGCCGACAACTGCGTCGACATGCAAATCCATCCCCTCACACGCGATCCGCGTGGCACGGTAATTGGATCCTTGCCCAAAACCTCGCCCAGCATCACCGATGTGGGCGCCGACGCATCGCGCGAACATCTTCGCATTTGGCTTGAGGGTGAGCACTGGTACGCCCAGGGCCTTGGATCGACCAACGGCACGGTGCTCGAATCGGGCGCGGGCGACGGCGATATCGTAATCGAGCCGCCGCGCGACCTACGCGAGCCCGGCAAGATCTATCCCCCCGTGGAAATCGCCAACAGCGACAGGCTCCATCTGGGTCTCTACACGACATTCCTTGTCATTGTGGACTAGCACGGACGGCGATCGGAAGACGGTCGCCGTCCGTCTTTCGTCTTCTACCTTCTGCGTCGTAAACGACAATACTCAGCGGTATACGTGGGCAGTGCGGCTATCATGGTACTTTACCGATATCCGCACTGCTCACGTATACGCGCGGCAACCCATGCCAGACAAAGGAACGCCATGGATACTACCGATAGCGCCTATGGCGACAAACTCATCCGTCTTGACACGTTCGACACCGCCGTGGCGGTCGACCCCAGCGCCGAGGACGACGCCAAGCGTCGGTTTATGACGCTTATTCTCCAGACGGCCCACCGCAACAACGGCAACATCGGACACGTGCTGCGCGCGACCAACACGAGCGGCGAGGTCTTTGCCCTCAAGCTACTCAAGGACAACGCCATCCTTTCCGGCCAAGCCCCCGACCGCTCCGCCGAGCAATCGGCAGCGCACCTGGCCAGCACCGCCGCGCTGTTCGAGGAGTACCGTCATCTGTGTACCGTCTCGCACCTGCGCGGATTTCCGCGCGTCTATGGCTACGGATCGTGCGAGGATGACCCTCTCATCCTCATGGAGTGGGTCGAGGGCACCTCGCTCAAGCAGGCGCTGCCCCCGCTTCCTCACGACGCCTCGGGCGGGCTGACCACCCAGATGGTCGCCGCCGTCGGAAACGCCGTGCTTCGTGCGCTCTTGATGACCCAAGGCCTTGTGAATCCGGTCGTCCATCGCGACCTTTCGCCTGCCAATATCATGTTCCGCACCACCAGCCGAACGCTCGAGCAGCAGATTGCTGATTGTTCCTTTGACCCCTGCCTCATCGACATGGGCTCCGCGACCATGGCTCTCGGCGACGACACGATCACCCGGCGCGCCGACATCTGGCGCTTTGCCACGCCCGCATACGCCGCGCCCGAGATGCTCACGCAGGATATCGAAGGCATCGCGGCCCTTCGCCGTTCGCCGGCAATCGACGTCTATGCGCTTTCGAGCATTTTGTACCAGCTCTACAGCGGTCGCAAACCGTTTGACTTTGAGTCGACGGACGCCGCTGCAACCGGCTCGTTCTATCTCGTAAAGACCAAGACCAAGCCGGCACCGCTCGAGCCGCGCTGCGAGGGCGATGAAGCGCTCGTCCAAATCATCATGAAGGGTCTCTCAGTCGAGCAGTGCGATCGTCCCACCGAGCAGCAGATGCTCGAGGCGCTCTCGGCATACCTCACCGATGCCGAATCCGAGGGCCGCGAAGGCGCGGGCAGTGACGCCGCAATCGACATCGACTCCGGTACGCACCTTAAGGTCGACGTCGCCGGCGAGCGCGCGCGAGAGATCCTGGAGCAGGCCCGGCACGATGCCATGACCCGCCGCCGCTTTATTATCGGTGGCGTCGTTGCAGTCGTTGCGGGGCTCAGCGTCATTGGGGCGGCGACCCATGGCTTTGGCATCCCCGACTACCTGAACGGCATCCGCGGTTCGCTTGACGACTACACTTGGGATCAGCTGCAGGAGATCTCGCTCAAGATTAAGGCCGCCGAGACCCGTAGCGAGGCACGCGAGATTGCCAAGCGCTATCATCTGCTCGATGACAACGGGCATATCCCCTATCCGTGTACCAAGCGCGTGAAACTCACCAACGGGCTGGAGGTCGGCGCGCAGCTTGTGGGCATCCGTCACGATGAGCTTCTGGACGGGACGGGCAAGGCCGGACTGACGTTTATGTTCGACGCGGGTATTGCCGAGCGCAACGCTGCGTCTGAACCGCCGAGCGCCGGCTGGGCAGATTGCGAGCTGCGGGAATGGCTCGACGGCGACGGCCTTAAGCTGCTGCCCAACAAGTTGCGCGCACTCATTAAAGGGGTCAAGAAGGTCTCGAACAATGTGGGCGCCGCCAACAGCGCATCGTGCCTGAGCGAGTTGCCCGCAACCCTTTGGCTGCCCGCCATGGTCGAGCTGTGCGGTACGCAACCGTCCGATTCGTTTGCCAAGGACTATCACTACCTGGCAGAAATCTACAACGGCGAGGGCAAGGAGTATCAGCTCTTCCGCGAGCTCAAGGTGAGCCCGTATTCCACGAACGAGACGATGGTCCGCCAGTGGAAGGGCAAGGACACCTGCTGGTGGGAGCGCACGGTGAGCCCCGACTCATCGGAGACCGAAGGCACGCTCTACATAAACCGTGTGGGCCACGACGGCGACGTCTTTACGTACGCAACGCCTGCGGAAAAGCCAAACAAGCTAACCTGTGTGATTCCCGGGTTCTGTATCTAGGCGGCGGGCGTCTTGCCGTGACGGGACCCCTCCCCGGCAAATGTCTCGATCTGTAACACCAGCTCGGCAGATACAGGTCTAGATGTTACAGAACGAGACAAACCCCAACCCCGCGAGACAACATCTCAATCTGTAACAGTAAGGGGTCAAAAACCTCTCTAGATGTTACAGAACGAGACATTTGAGTTGACCGCGGATGGTCCGTCTCGATCTGTAACAGTTAGAGGTCATTTTCACTGCTAGATGTTACAGATTGAGACATTAGCTTGCCGAGAACTTCGCCTCATAAATGTGACTCAAGTGCGTCGATGTTTCCTTGCCAATGTTGCGCAACAGGAGCCCTTTCGGCGGTCGTAACGTACGAATTGTCGTAGGTACCCCTTCAACGATTGGGAGAAGAAATGACAAAGTACGCACCTAAACACTCGGAAGTCTCAGGCGGCGCCAAGCCTCGCCCCACATTCTCGGGCCACAAGGCAACACGACTCGCCGTCACCGCGGCAACCACCATCGCTATGACCGGCTCGTCGCTGCTCGCGCCGTTCTCGGCATTTGCCAACGATGTGAGTGATACCACGGCACAGAACGCGATCATGTCCCCGCTTGCTGTCCACGCCGGCGAGGCGGCAGGCTCCGCAGTAAAGGCAGACGCCCAGAAGATTGCCGACTTGCAGGCTGCGATCGACGCCGCAAAGGCTGCCGAGGCAGACGCCAAATCCGACTACGACACGGTGGCTGCCCCCTATACCGAAAAGCAGGCGGCACGCGACAACGCACAAAGCACCTATGACGTCTCCGTCTCCGATAATTCGCAGGCAGAGGCCGCCGCGCGCGCCGAATATGCTCGCCAGCTCGATGAAAGCGTCAAGGCGGCCGACAGCGCCAGTGCCACGCTGAAGGATGCCCAGGGAAAGCTCGATGCAGCCAAGACCGACGCCGAGGACAAGTCGAAGGTCCTTGACGCCGCAAAACAGGCGGCAGCTGATGCGCAGGCCAAGCTCGAGGCAGCCCAAAAGGCAGCCGCCAACGCAACGCCGGAGGAAATCAAGGTCGCCGAGCAGGCTGCCGCAGATGCGCAGGCCGCTCTGGATCAAGCAAAGGCTGCGAAGGCCACTGCCGATTCCGCGCTCGCTGACGCTCAGCAGGCTCAGAGCGCCGCGCAGAGCGCTTACGACGAAGCGGCAGGCACGCTGGCTTCCGCTCAGCAGGAAAAGAACGCCGCGGATGGTAAGGTAGTCGCGGCACAGACAGCGTACGACAGCGCACAAGCCGATTTGGCGGCCGCAAAGGCAGGCGCCGAGGGCCCGGAGTATGACGCCGCCCAGGCAAAGGTCGATGCTGCCCAAAGCGCACTCGACCAGGCGAAACAGCAGCAGGCGACTGCCGAAGCAGGCCTTTCTCAGGCAAATAGCGACGTTGCATCCAAGCGGGACGCCCTCACCGGCGCCGAAAGCGAGCTCGAAGCCAAGAAGCAGACAGTCGCAGCAGCCGAACATGATGTAACGGCAGCCCAGACGAAAGCCGATGCGGCGCAATCGGAGTTGACCTCGGCGAAGCAGGCACATGCTGCCGAACTGGAGAAGGCAATGGCCGCTCAGAAACAAGTCGACCAGGCAAAAGCCGAGAAGGAGCAGGCAGACAAGGCGCTCGAAACTGCCAAGGCAAACCAGGAGGCCGCCGATCAAGCCGTTATCGATGCACAGAAAGCATACGATACATGCAAGGCAGCAACCGATAAGGCAACGACGGCGGAGGCGCAGAGCGTCATCGGCTTCTACCAGTTCATCGGCGCCAACGACGCTGCAAACATCATCTATAGGCAGAGCGATAAAAACCCGACGACCATTGGCGATAAAAAAGACGGCACGTCACTCGACAACGCCAAGCTATCGTTTAACAAGCTGCGCGAGATTAACGAATACCGTGCAAGCGTTGGATTGAGTGAGCTTAGGGTGACGGCCGAGCAAATGGCAATCGCTCAATCCGACTCCAATTACTCTGACAAAACGCTAGGTCACTCAGATTACGCCAATTGTGAAAATGCCGCCTGGAACTTCAGTACTAAAGAAAACATCGCGCACCAATGGGTCGATGCTGAAAAGGAGATATTTGACGAGGCTGCGGCGAAAGCCGGCCTTGGCAACGTTGCCCCCAAAGATGCTTGGGATACTTTCTGGAGCCACAAAACCGAATTCGAAAAGCAAGGGGCAGACTTTGGCACCGTCGGCCATTATTTGAATATCGTACAACCTAACGCCAAAACCATGGGATACGGCATCAACTCGCGCGGAACCCTTTGGCCGTATGTGTTCGTCTTGGAGATCGACAACGATTACGGTTCGTACGAAAAAGAATACTCGATCGATGAACTCGAGAATCTCTTTGATCAGTATCAGCTGAGCCTCTCCAAAGCCAGCGATAACCTTGCCGCCGCAAAGACGAACCTTGAGCAAAAGCGCAGCACGGCGGCATCGAAAGCCGATGCCGTAAAGGCAGCTGAGACCCTCGTCGCTCAAAAGCAGGAAGGCATTGTTGCCGCGAATAGCGACCTTGCCGCCAAGAACGACAGCGT
Source organism: Collinsella sp. (assembly GCA_048430645.1). Taxonomy (GTDB): domain Bacteria; phylum Actinomycetota; class Coriobacteriia; order Coriobacteriales; family Coriobacteriaceae; genus Collinsella. The sequence continues at coordinate 26,439 of DBFOME010000004.1, forward strand.
AGCAAGTGCCGCCGCCGCTGTTGCCCTAGCAAAGCAGAATCTCGCCAAGGCAAACGGAAAAGTTGCCGAAGCCGAAAACCAGGTCAAAGCCGCCCAAAGCAACGTGGCGACCGCAGAGCAGGTCGTCAACCAGAAGCGCGCCGAGCTTAAGGCATCGCAAGAGCAAGCCGCTCAGAGTCAGAAGAAGGTTGATGACGCCAAGGCAGAGACTCTCGTAAAGCAGCAGGCTCTGCAAGATGCAAAGAAGGAACTTGCCAAGTATTCAGCCGATGTTGCTGCGGCTCAGGAGAAAGCCGATGAGGCCCATCAGGCGCTTGATGAAGCCACGGCAGCCCAGACGTCTGCCCAGAGCGCTCTCGAAAAGGCGAAGCTCGACGGGGCTGCCAAGAAGCAGGCCCTCGACACCGCGAAGGACAACGCCGAGGCCAAGGCGGCGACCGCGGAGCACGCCACAAGCAATCTGGCCACGGCGGAAAACGACTTTGCTTCAAAGAAGGCCCGTGCCGACGCCCTGAGCAATGCAGCCGATAATCTTGCCACCGCCGAGGCGGCCAAGAAGGACGCCGACACAGCAGTGACTGAGGCCGGAGTCGCCCTTGGTGCGGCAAACGACGCCATCGCAAACGCCGAACAGGCGGTCGAGAATTCTCAGGCCGCATCGGACGCCGCTGCCGCTACTCTCGGAAAGCTCAAGTCCATCAACGTCGAAAACGGCATTGCTACTGGCTCTGACGCAAACGCGAACGATACGCTCAATGCCCTCTTTGCCAAGTGCGTCGCCGCCAAGCAGGCAGAACATAACGCAAAGGCCGCACTTGATGCCGCTCAGGCAGACCTTGATGCTGCGACGCCCGCCTACACCGAGGCTCTCAACGCCTACAACGAGGCAAAGGCAAAACGCGTTGCCGCCGAGCAGGCCCTGAAGGACGAGATCGCTCGTCAGGAGCAGGAGGCGGCGAAGGCCGAGCAGGCCAAGATCACGCAGGCCGCCGCTAAGCCGGTTGCTGGAAAGCCGTCTGCCGGCAACGCCAAGACGGCCGACAACTCGGCGCTTCCCACCACGGGCGACAATGCTGCGCTCGCCGGTGAGACGTTTGTCATCGGAGGTGTCGTGCTCGTAGCCGCCGGCGTCTTCCTGACTGACAAGAAGCGTCGTCAGGAGTAAGGATTTCGGGAGGACGGCTTCTCCTCCCTCCCACCGCTTCGCAAACCCTGCCCAACATGCGCCGGGGCGCCCATCACGCGGGCTCCCCGGCGTTTTACGTTGTATGCCCGGGGCATCTGCTCCGAGATTGTCTCGATCTGTAACAACTAAGACCCAAACATCGGTCTTACTGTTACAGATCGAGACGTTCGGGTTACCCTCGAATGGTTTGTCTTGATCTGTAACAGTTACTCGGTAAAACGGGGTCTAGTTGTTACAGATCGAGACATTAGTTTTCGGCCGATTTCTATGTCTTGATCTGTAACAGTTAGAGGTCATATTTCCCTGCTAGATGTTACAGATTGAGACATTGAGTTTCCTGCCAACTGTTTATCTTGATCCGTAACAGCTATGGTTCAAAAACCGATCCAGATGTTACAGATTGAGATGATTGGCTGGGGCGGACCATCGGTCAACCAACTACCCTCATCTGTAGCGAGATGTCATACATTTCTTTCTGTACTAGACACCCCCGGGGGGTATGGGTGTATAGTATCGGCAGGTTAACAATTCCAACACCAAACAACAGGAAGGAGAAGCCATGGCTCAAGATAAGTTTGACGTAGGCGGCATGACATGCGCCGCCTGCCAGGCGCACGTGGACCGTGCCGTGAGCAAGCTCGACGGCGTCCAAAGCGTCGCGGTCAACCTACTCGCCGGTTCCATGATGGTCGACTACGACCCCGCGCAGGTCTCCCCCGACGATATCTGCACCGCCGTCGACCGTGCCGGCTACTCGGCCTCGCCCGTCGATGCGGGCACCGGTGCCGCCGGCTCAAACGGCAGCACGCAAGCCAGGTCCGGCGCCGCCCATATGGAGTCGCCGACCAAAAAGTTGGAGGCCGCCGCCTCTGCCATGCGCACCCGCCTCATCGTCTCGATCGTTTTCCTCATCCCACTGTTCTACATAGGCATGGGACACATGCTTGGTTGGCCGCTGCCCGGCATTTTCACCGACCATACCCACAGCATGACGCTCGCCCTCACTGAGCTCGTCCTGCTCATCCCCATCGTCTATGTCAACGACGCGTACTTTATCAATGGGTTTAAATCGCTCGCACACGGCGCGCCCACCATGGACGCCCTTATTGCCGTGGGCGCCACCGCCTCCATCGCCTGGTCGCTCTACGCCATGTTCATCATGGCCGACCAGCTTGCCGCGGGTCAGGTGCACGAGGCAATGATGACGGGCATGGACAATCTGTATTTTGAGAGCGCCGGCACCATCCTGTCGCTCGTCACCGTGGGCAAATACCTCGAGACGCGCAGCAAGTCCAAAACCGGCGGCGCCATCGAGGCGCTCATCGACCTGGCGCCCAAGACCGCGACCGTCGTGGCAGAGGACGGCAGCGAGACCACCGTCGACGTCGACAGCATCCTTCCCGGCCAGGTCCTGCGCGTGCGCCCCGGCGAGTCCATCCCCGTCGATGGCGTGGTGCTCGAGGGCAGCTCGGCCGTGGACGAGAGTGCGCTCACCGGCGAGTCCATCCCCGTGGAAAAGACCGCCGGTGCCACCGTCAACGCCGCCACCGTCAACCGCACCGGTTCGTTTTCCTTCCGCGCCACGCGTGTGGGCGCCGAGACATCGCTCGCCAAGATCATCCAGCTCGTCGAGGACGCCAACGCCACCAAGGCGCCCATCGCCCGCATGGCCGACAAAGTCGCCGGCGTGTTCGTGCCCGTGGTGTTCGCGATCTCGGCCGTGACCTTTGTGGTGTGGATGGCATTGACCGGCAGCGTGAACGAGGCACTCACCTCCGCCGTGGCCGTGCTGGTGATCAGCTGTCCGTGCGCATTGGGCCTGGCCACGCCCGTCGCCATTATGGTGGGCACCGGCAAGGGCGCCGAAATGGGCATTCTGTTTAAGAGCGCCGAGGCACTGGAGAACCTGCGCAGCGTGGGCACCGTAGTGCTCGATAAGACGGGCACGGTCACCCGTGGCAAGCCTGCCGTGACCGATATCGTGGTAGCCACGCGCACTGACGGCTCGCCCGCCATGAGCGAAAAGGCGCTGCTCAAGCTGGCCGCCGCGTTGGAGCGCTCGAGCGAGCACCCGCTGGCCGAGGCGATTATGGCCGAGTGCGAGGCGCGCGGAATTGTCGCGCGCATGGTCGAGGACTTTGCCGCCGTGCCCGGTCGTGGCGTTACGGCACGCGAGGGGCAGAATGTCATCGCCGCCGGCAACGTGCGTCTGATGGACGAGTCAGGCGCGAAGGTGCCCGCCGGCCTTGCCGAACAGTTCGCCGCCGAGGGCAAAACACCGCTGTTCTTTGCCAAGAACGGCGAGCTCGTCGGTACCATCGCCGTGGCTGACGAGGTCAAAGAGACGAGCGCCGAGGCCATCGTCGCGCTGCGTTCGCTCGGCGTCGATGTGCGTATGCTCACCGGCGACAACCGCGTGACGGCCGAAGCAATCGCCCGCCGCGTGGGACTGAACAGCAAGCAGGTCATCGCCGACGTCCTCCCCGCCGACAAGGAACGCCACGTGCGCGAGCTGCAGGATGCGGGCAGCAAGGTCGCCATGGTGGGCGACGGCATCAACGACTCCCCCGCCCTGGCGCGTGCCGACGTGGGCCTTGCGATCGGCACCGGCGCCGACATCGCCAAGGAAGGGGCGGATGTGGTGCTCATGCGCAGCGACCTCATGGATGTTGCGCGAGCCATCGAGCTTTCGCGCGCCACGATTCGCAACATCAAGCAAGACCTGTTCTGGGCGCTGTTCTACAACGGCATCGGCATTCCGCTCGCCGCGGGCGTGTTCTTCCCGCTCACAGGATGGCAACTCTCGCCGATGTTTGGCGCCGCGGCCATGAGCCTGTCGAGCGTGTGTGTCGTGTCCAACGCCCTGCGCCTGCGAACCTTTAAGCCGAAAGTGGCAAAATAGGCTCACCATTACGTCCATTTAGAACGGGTTTTCCAGGTGCCCGAGATTGGCCTGAAAGAGGAGCGATGCGTACTTTGGTACGCGAGCGACGGCTTGAAGGTCAAGGTCGGGTGCCTGGGAAAGCCGACACAACAGAGAGGAATACCCATGCGTTACACAATTAAGACTTCCGGCCTCATGTGCGGCCACTGCGACGCCACCGTCGAGACGGCGCTGCTCAACGTGGCCGGCGTGACCGACGCCGACGCCGATCACGAGACCCAGACCGTCCAGGTGGAGTGCGCCGACACCGTGACTGCCGAGCAGCTCGCCGCCGCTGTCGAGGCCGCGGGCGAGAAGTTCCACGCCCTGTCCGTAACCGCCGCATAGCAGCTGCCGCACCAACAGGCACCACTGTCGGCTGACATAGCCGCCCAGCAACCACCGCTCAACCAGCCCTTCAGAAGTTGCGGTGAAATAGTTCCTGTTTTAGCGCTCCAAGCCCTCAATCAAGAACTATTTCACCGCAACTGACGGGGGCATCCGAAAGATCGACCAGAAACGAGGACCCGCCATGATGGCAGACCATAAATCGGTGACCCGCATGCTCAAGACGGCACGCGGCCAGATCGACGGCATCTTGCGGATGGTCGATGAGGACCGCTACTGCGTCGATATTTCCACGCAGCTCATGGCCACACAGGCGCTCCTCGCGCGCATTAACGCCGATGTGCTCAAGGCTCACATTGAGGGTTGCGTGACCTCGGCAATTGAATCGGGCGACGAAGACCTCAAAGCCGCCAAGCTCGCCGAGATCGAACGCGTCGTCGACAAGCTCTCCAAGTAATTGGGGCATTGGGGACAGACTTCTTTGCACCGTCTTGGTGTTCCGGGGACAGGTATGTTTGCACCACCTTGGTGTTCCGGGGACAGGTATGTTTGCACCACCTTGGTGCAGATTAACCTGTCCCCCTTGCTCTAAATCGGGTATAAAAGCGTGCAGTATATCGAACGAAAGGCAATTTGCATGAATGACTTTATGAAGGGTCGCAATGGCGCCGACGAGCTCACCATCGTGATGGGTTTTGTCGGCATCGTCATCGCAATGATCGGATCGATGGCCCGCATCCAGTGGCTCAGCTGGATTGCCATCGCCGTCATCGTGATTGGTGTGCTGCGCGGCCTGTCCAAAAATACCGATGCACGTCGCAAGGAGAACGAGGCCTTTGTCGCTGCGACCGCCAATGTCCCCGGCTTGGGCAAGTTCGTCGCCAGTTTGGGTGGCGGCGCTGCAGCGGCCAGCACCTCACGCGCGGCCGGCACCAGCAAGGAGGACTTTGAGCGTGCCAAACGCACGGCTAAGAAGATGTGGAAGGGCCGCAAGACCACGGCATACCTCAAGTGCCCCAACTGTGGCCAGATGCTCTCCGTCCCCAAGGGCAAAGGCAAGATCCGCGTCACCTGCCCCAAGTGCCACGCCAAGATGGAAACGCGCTCCTAGCGCCCGCACGCGGGACAAATAAATCAGGTTTGTTTGTCCCAAATCTTAAGTATTTGTTCGATAAAAAAGCCGAGGCCTCGTGTTGAGACCTCGGCTTTTTGTATGCGGCAACGGAGCTGTCCCTTTGTCTCGTCTACGCCACGCCGTCGCGGGCCAGCTCCTCGGCAAGCGCTTCGGCTGGCATGGCCATAATCGCGTCGAGCTCGGCGTCCACCTCGGGAATACGCTTCACCTTGAGCTTGCGCACCAAATCGCCACGGCACATCACGTGCGTCGGCTCACGCAGGGCACACAGATCATCCAGAGGATTCTTACGCGTCACCAGGATATCGGCTGCCTTGCCACACTCGATTGTGCCGGTCTCGCCACCCAGGCCCAGTAGCTCGGCATTGACCTGCGTAGCCGTATGCAGTGCGAAGGCGTTGCTCACGCCCACGTACTTGGCAAAGTAAGCCACCTCGCGCCACATGTCGTACTGCGTCACGAACGGGCAGCTCGAGTCCGTGCCCAGGCCCACCTTAACGCCGGCTTCCAGCGCCGCGCGAGCGCTCTCGATAATGCCCGAGCACACGATGTCACCGTTCTTCTTTTGCGTGTCGGTCGAATGGGTCTTTTCCGGATCGAGCAGTACAAACGGCAGTGCGGGGCTGATTGTGCAGGTCACGCTCGGCGCGCGTCCCTCGAGCTGTGTTCCCGCGGCGCCGCGGTACAGCTCCAGGATCTCGGGGGTCATCGGAGCGCCGTGCTCGATTGTGTCGACGCCGGCCTGAAGCGCGGCCTTCACACCTTCGGTGCTCTCGACATGGGCCATGACCGGAAGGCCCATATCGTGCGCCGCCTTGCACGCCGCCGCGGCAACCTCCACCGGCATACGCAGCACGCCCGGCTCGCCCACCTCGGTCGCATCGAACACACCGCCCGTTACGAACAGCTTAATGACGTCGGCACCGCGCGCATACAGGTCGCGCACCTGTTCGGCTGCCTCGGCGGGACTGTTTGCCACCTGGGCGAACAAGCCCGCACCATGGCCGCCCGGCACCGTGACGCCCGTTCCCGGCGCCACCAGGCGAGGACCTTGATACTTGCCGGCGTCGATGGCATTACGAACGGCGATGTCGGCAAACAGTGGGTCGCCCGCGCCGCGCACCGTGGTCACGCCGCTTGCCAGTTGTTGTTGGGCGCTGCCCTTAAGAATATGGCGCACGATGGCGCGCCCCACGGGATTATCGAGCTTCTTCATCAGCGCGCCTGCATCGCCCGCCGAAACCGGCTTGCCCGAACCGCACAGATGCACATGCATATTGATGAGGCCTGGCATGAGATACGCACCTGCCAGGTCGATGACCTCGGCACCTGCAGGCGCCTGCGCCACAGCACTCGGCCCCATCCACGTGATGACACCGCGCTCAACGGCCACGGCCATGTCGGGCTGCGGCTCCATATGTTCCGAACCATCTAGGATGGTCGCATTGATAAACAACGTGGAACGATCGGCAGACGCCATATCGAGCTCCTCCCTCACGATTAACTTGAACATTTGTCCATTATCACCTAGTCCCGTTGGATTACCGCAGACGCATCGGTTAACGGAGGGAAGAGGGGATGTGGGGGACGGAATACGTTGCAGTCCCACCCCAGCGACACCAGGGAAATGTCTCGATCTGTAACAGTTACGGGCCCAAACAGCCGCCAAACGTTACAGATTGAGACAAAGTCAGGGCAGCAGAGCGACACCAGTAACATCCCCTACTCCCACTCCTGCTCGTAGATGTTGAGCGACTTTACGTACCGCCCCTGGGCGCCCATGATGTCGCGGACCAGACGCAAGAAGAAACTGATGCACAAGGTGTCAAAGCCATCCTGCAGGTCCTCCGGATGCACCGCACCAGGCCCATCGACCGCCGTGTCACTCAGGCGTGCGATGTCATACAGATAGAGTTGTCCCGCCGTCAGCCAGACATCGTCGACGCAGGCGAGGCGCACCGCAATCGCGCCGTCGCTCCAATGCTCCTTTTGCACGATATGCGGGTCGTAGACATCAAAGCGACGGTCGGTGCGCGTATCCTTCAGCGCAACCATGCCGTTCGCAGGATCCTTGTCCAAAATGCCAAAGCGCGAGAAATACTGTGTGTCGCGTACCTGCTCGAGCCGCTTGAGCGAGGCAGGCGAAAGCAATGTCGGCGGCTCTTCAACATACAGCTCGAGCAACGTCTTGCCATGGCGATAGGGGCGCTCGAAGAGCAGCCAATCGGTAAATGCCATGTTGTAGGCCATGATTTCGTTTTGCGAAGGCTCGGTGCAATAGCTGAGCCACGGGTCGACAATGATCTCGAACTGTTCACGCGCCGGCTCCAAAAACTGGAACTTCCGCAGCATCCAAAAATGGGCCATGTCGGCAATATCGTTGCCGACGGCTTCGGCCAGCTGCGCTCGATCTAAAGCGTGATCAGTCATGGCATCCTCCTCAAACTGATGGACCTCAATTTGAGCTTACGAGGAGGGTGGGCAGCCACGACCAGCGCGGGCAAAATAGGCCTCCGGCTGCAAACCAGATGCTGACCAAACACTTGACGAAAAGCTTGACCGAAAATGCGCACTGGAACAAAACCGCAGGTAAACATAGGCGGCCAACCCGCCCTTTTGAGCCAAGCGCCCCCGGCCACCACAGAAACAGCAGAGCACCACAGCTCAAGAAGACGCCGAATGGACACTCGCGCGTCGACAAACGAACGAACCGCTCGCAAAGAGTGTCCCCAACGACTAGACAAAAATGACCAGTCATTGGGGACGTTCTTAAATGACTACTTTACAGCTCCAGCGCCTCGGCGACCTCGGCAGCGCAGGCCAGGGCGTCGGCCATGGCGTTCACAACGAGCGAGCTGCCGTTGCGCGCATCACCGGCAACATACACCGGCGCGGCATCCGCGGCGACGCCGTCGACACGCGCCGCAAGATGCGAGTCCTCGGCGGCCATCACAGGCAGCGGACGACCAGCGGTGGCAACAGGCACGCCTACCGCATCGAACACGCCATGCTCAGGACCCGTAAAGCCGCAGGCGATGAGCACCAGCTGCGCCGGCACCTCGTGCTCGGAGCCCGCGATGCGCTCGGGCTTGCCAGCCGACCAATCCAGATCGACCACGCGCAGGCCCGCGGCCGCGCCCTTCTTGTCCAGCAGCACCTCGAGCGTATCCACGCCCCAAGCGCGCATCTCGCCGCCCATGGCAGCGATGGCCTCCTGCTGGCCGTAGTCGGTCTTCTTAACGTTTGGCCACTGCGGCCAGGGGTTGCTCGCCGCGCGCGCATCAGGCGCCGCCGGCAAGAACTCAAACTGGCGCACGCTGCGCGCACCCTGACGTACCGCGGTGCCCACGCAGTCGTTACCGGTATCGCCGCCGCCGATGACCACGACGTCCAGGCCGCACGCGTTCACCACGGGCTCTCCGCCATCGAGCACCGAGACGGTCGAAGCCGTCAGGTAGTCCACGGCGTACACCACGCCCGGGGCATCAATGTTCGCAGCCGAAAGCCCACGCGGAGCACGAGCGCCGGCAGCCACCACGACAGCGTCAAAGCCATCGAGCTTGGCTGCCACCGCAGGGTCCGTCACATCTGCGCTCAGCTCAAACACAATGCCCAGCTCGCGCATGAGCGCCACGCGACGCTCGACCACGGACTTCCCGAGCTTCATGTTGGGAATGCCATACATAAGCAAACCGCCCGGACGGTCGTCACGCTCAAACACCGTCACGCGGGCGCCGCGACGCGCGAGCTCCCATGCTGCCACCAGACCAGCAGGACCGGAGCCCACCACGGCGACCGTGGGTGCGCCCTCCCCCGCCGGCTCAAAGCGACGCGGGCCACCGTTTGCCCATTCGTGGTCGCTGATCGCACGCTCGTTGTCATGGATCGTCGTGGGCTGACCGTCGACCGACCCCAAGTTGCATGCGGCCTCGCACAGCGCCGGGCACACGCGACTCGTGAACTCGGGCATGGGCGAGGTGAGCGACAGACGCTCGGCAGCCTCGTCCCAGCGGCCGCGGTACACCAGCTCATTCCACTCGGGAATCAGGTTGTGCAGCGGGCAGCCGCTCGGGCGTGCCTTGCCAAAGCTCGCGCCCATCTGGCAAAACGCCACGCCGCACATCATGCAACGGCTCGCCTGGGCGCGACGTGCATCGTCATCGAGCTCCACGTACAGCGGATCAAAATCATGGCTGCGCTCCTCCACGGGACGAAGCTCGTGGGTCACGCGATCGATATCAAGAAAAGCACCGGGCTTACCCATGGCACTTACGCCTCCTTCTTGGTCGAAGCAACAGAGCTGGCGGCGGCGGGCACAGCGCCAGCGACACCACCCGCCACATCAAAGCGAGCGACATCGGCGGCGTCGGCGCGACCGGTCACAATGTCAAACGCCAGCTCCTCGGCCTGCTCATGCGTCTTGCCGACGGCCTCGGCGGCGGCGACAATCGCCAGCACGCGCTCGTACTCGGTTGGAATGACCTTCACAAAGTGCTTGCTCATCGTCTCAAAGCTGTAGAGCAGCTTAATGCCGCGCGGGCTCTGCGTCGCGTCCACGTGCTCCTGGATGAGCTCGCGAATCTGCGCCAGCTCACCGGCCGTCGGGGCTTTAAGCTCAACGCTCTCGTGGTTCACACGGGCATCGAGCGTGCCGTACTGGTCAAAGACGTAAGCCACGCCGCCCGTCATGCCGGCGGCGAAGTTCTGCCCGACCTCGCCCAGGATGAGCGCCAGACCTCCCGTCATGTACTCGCAGCCATGGTTGCCGCAGCCCTCGACCACCACGGTGGCACCGGAGTTGCGTACGCCAAAGCGCTGGCCGGCCAGGCCGTTAATGAAGCCGCGACCGCTCGTAGCGCCAAAGAACGCAACGTTGCCCACGATGATGTTCTCGTCGAACTTGTAGGTCGCATGCGGATTGGGGCGCACCGACACCTCGCCGCCCGAAAGGCCCTTGCCAAAGTAGTCGTTGGCGTCGCCGCACACGTTGAGCGTAATGCCGCGCGGCAGGAAGGCGCCAAAGCTCTGACCGGCCGAACCATCGCAATCGATGGTGATGGAGCCGGCGGGCAGGCCCTCGGGATGCGCCTTGGTCACCGCGTTGCCCAAGATGGTGCCCACGCAGCGGTTGACGTTGGCGATATCGGCGCGAAAGCGAATCGGACGCAGGTGCGCACGGGCATCGGCCGTATAGGGCACAAACAACGTGGAGTCGAGCGTCTTATCGAGCTCGCTGTCCGCAGCCATCTGGGGCAGGAAGTGACGGCCGTCGGCGCCCGGGATGTGGGCACCAAACTCACAGGTCGCGCTTGCCAGCACGGGCGACAGATCGAGCAGGTTGGCCTTGCGGTTGCCCGGGACCTCGATCTGGCGCAGGCACTTGGGATGGCCGACCATCTCGTCGACGGTGCGGAAGCCCAGGCTCGCCATGACCTCGCGCAGCTGCTCGGCAACAAAGAGCATAAAGTGCTCGACGTGCTCTGGCTTGCCGCGGAAGCCGCGACGCAGGCGGCAGTTTTGCGTAGCGATGCCGGCCGGGCAGGTATCCTGCTGGCAGTCGCGCTGCATGAGGCAGCCCATCGAGATGAGCGGCATGGTCGCAAAGCCAAACTCCTCGGCACCCAGCAGGCAGGCGACGGCGACGTCGGTGCCGTCCATGAGCTTGCCATCGGCCTCGAGCACCACGCGTGAGCGCAAACCGTTTTGCAGCAGCGTCTGCTGGGCCTCGGCAAGGCCAAGCTCCAGCGGCAGACCCGCGTGCCAGATAGAGTCGCGCGCAGCGGCACCCGAGCCGCCATTGTGGCCGCTGATCAAAATCTTGTCGGCAGCGCCCTTGGCCACGCCGGTGGCGATGGTGCCGACGCCGGCCTCGCTGACCAGCTTGACCGACACGCGCGCGCCGGGGTTGGCGTTCTTAAGGTCAAAGATCAGCTCTGCCAGGTCCTCGATGGAGTAGATGTCGTGGTGCGGCGGAGGCGAGATCAGGCCGATGCCGGGCGTGGACTGACGGACCTCGGCAATCCAGGGGTAGACCTTCCTGCCGGGCAGGTGACCGCCCTCGCCGGGCTTGGCGCCCTGGGCCATCTTGATCTGAATCTCGAAGGCGCTGCACAGGTAGCGGCTCGTCACGCCAAATCGCGCACTTGCTACCTGCTTGATCGCGGAGTTCTTGGAGTCACCGTTAGCCAGTGGGGTCTCGCGACGCGGATCCTCGCCGCCCTCGCCGGAATTGGAACGGCCGTGCAGGCGGTTCATGGCGATGGCCATGCACTCGTGCGCCTCTTTGCTGATGGAGCCATACGACATGGCACCGGTGTTAAAGCGGCGAACGATGTTGAGCGCGGGCTCGACCTCGTCGAGTGCCACCGGAGTGCGGCCGCTGGCATTAAAGTCGAGCAAGTCGCGCAGGCGCACGGCACGACCGGTGCGGTGCAGGCGGGCGCTGTACTCCTTGAAGGTGTCGTAGCTGTCCTCACGGCAGGCGGTCTGCAGCAAGTAGACAGTCTGCGGATCGATGAGGTGATCCTCGCCGCCGAGCGGACGCCACTTGGTCAGACCCAGCGTGGGCAGCTGACCGGGAGCCGGGCTCTTAAGGATTGCGAGTGCGGCGTCGTAGCGCTCGTTTTGCTCGCGCTCAACGTCCTCGACGCCCATACCGCCCACACGGCTCACCGTGCCGGCGAAGTACGCGTTGACGAACTCCGGCGTTAAGCCCACGGCCTCGAAGATCTGCGCGGAGTGGTAGCTCTGCACCGTGGAGATGCCCATCTTGGACATGATGGAGACGATGCCGGCGGTCGCAGCCTTGTTGTAGTTGGCGATGCCCTGCTCGGCCGTCACGTCCAAGTCGCCGCGCGCCGCCAGATCGCGGATGCACGCATGTGCGTTGTACGGATAGATGCCGCTCGCGGAGTAGCCCACCAGTGCCGCAAAGTCGTGCGGGGACACGGCGTCGCCGCACTCCACCACGATGTCGGCAAAGGTACGCACGCCGGCGCGGATCAGGTGGTTGTGCACACAGCCCACGGCGAGCAGCGACGGCACGGGCACCTCGCCCGCAGCGGCACGATCGCTCAGCACCACGATGTTCACGCCGTCGCGGACCGCAGCCTCAACGTCCTCTGCAAGTTGCTTGAGCGCAGCCTGCAGCGCGCCCTCGCCGGCATCGCGGCGGTACACGGTACGGAAACGGCGGGTCTTAAAGCCCACGCGGGCGATGGCGCAGATACGCTCGAACTCCTCCTCATTGAGCAACGGGCGCTCCAGGCGCACCAGCTGGCAGGCCGTACGGGAGTCCTCGAGCAGGTTGCCGTGATTGCCCAGGTAGAGCGTGGTCGAGGTGACCATATGCTCGCGCAGGGCATCGATCGGCGGGTTCGTGACCTGGGCGAACAACTGATAGAAGTAGTCAAAGAACGAGCGCGTCTTCTTGGACAGGCAGGCCAGCGGCGCATCGATGCCCATCGAGGCGAGCGGGGCCTTGCCCTGCTGGGCCATGGGACGCACGACCTCATCGACGTCATCCCAGTGATACCCGAGCTTGGCCATGCGCACGGCGGCGGGCACCTCGGCGTCCTCGGCGGGCGTTGCCGCGGCAGGCCTATCGAGCGCGTCGACGGTCAGCGTCTCCTCGGCAATCCAATCACGGTAGGGCTTTTCCTTGGCGTAACGGGCGCGCAGCTCTTCGTTGTAGATAACGCGCCCGCGGGCAAAGTCGACCTCGAGCATCTGGCCCGGCCCCAGACAGCCGCTCGTCAGGATGTTCTCGGGGCTCACCTCGATGGTGCCCACCTCGCTTGCCAGCATAAAGCGACCGTCGCGCGTCACATAGTAGCGGGCGGGACGCAGGCCGTTACGGTCGAGGGCGGCACCCAGGGTGCGACCGTCGGTAAAGGCGATGGCCGCCGGGCCATCCCACGGCTCCATGAGCATGGACTGGTAAGCGTCGTAGGCGCGGCGCTCCTCACTCAGGCTGTCGTTGTGGTCCCACGGCTCGGGCAGCAACATGGACGCGGCACGCGTGAGCGGACGGCCGTTCATGACCAAAAACTCAAGCACGTTGTCCAGAATCGCGGAATCGGAGCCCTCGCGGTTGATGATAGGCATCACGCGCTCAAGATCGTGCTGCAGCACGGGGCTGTACAGGTTGGGCTCGCGGGCGCGGATCCAGTTGACGTTGCCCTTGAGGGTGTTGATCTCGCCGTTATGGATGATAAAGCGGTTGGGGTGCGCGCGCTCCCAGCTGGGCGTGGTGTTGGTGGAGTAGCGCGAGTGGACGAGCGCCACGGCCGTCTTGACGGCAGCGTCGTTGAGATCGATGAAGAAGCGGCGCATCTGCGTAGCGACCAGCATGCCCTTGTACACGATAGTGCGCGAGCTCATGGAGCACACATAGAAGATCTTGTCGCGCAGGGCAAACTCGGCGTCGGCCTTTTTCTCGATAGTGCGGCGGCACACGTACAGGCGGCGCTCAAAGGCATCACCGGCGGGCGTGTCGTCGGGGCGGCCCAGGAAGGCCTGCAGGATAGTAGGCATGCAGGCGCGGGCTGTCTCGCCCAGGTCGTGCGGGTCGACCGGAACCTCGCGCCAAAAGAGCAGCGGCACGCCGGCCTCGGCGCAGCCCTCCTCAAACACGCGACGGGCATCCTCTACGCCCTTGTCGTCTTGCGGGAAGAACAACATGGCCACGCCATAGTCGCCCTCTGCCGGCAGAATCTGGCCGCACTTTTGAGCCTCTTTACGGAAAAAGTGATGCGGAACCTGGAACAGGATGCCAGCGCCGTCGCCGGTGTTCTTCTCGAGTCCCGTGCCGCCGCGGTGCTCCAAGTTGACCAGAATGGACAGCGCGTCGTCCAGAATCTGGTGATGGCGCTCACCGTTGATATCGGCAAGCGCGCCGATGCCACATGCATCGTGGTCGAATTCGGGGCGATAAAGGCCCTGCTGCTGAGCGGAATCTGCCTGCATCGCGATCCTCCCCTAGATATTTAGACAGTCAATTGAATAGGCATACTAGGAGCAACGCCGGCCCGTTGTGTTTCCCACCCGTTTCGAAACAATCGCGTAACGCACGCCCCACGAGTGGACACCGCCGACCTCAAGGGCGACAACAAGGGCCCCAAGTTCGGCCTGCAAGCTCACCGCTTCAAACATCTCAATCTGTAACAGGAAGACCCAATTTCCATCCCTAATTGTTACAGATCAAGACATTTCGGCAGCCCCCTTTCACCATCTCATTCAAATACAACAATTTTGTTAGTCTAGGTTAACTTTTTAGCCTAAAACGGGTATCCTTTGCGGCGTCAAACAAACGGCACGCACACCGTGCCACATTAAGGAGGCCCCTATGGCAAACCAGGCAGACCGGCAGACGATGCAACTCGTCCTTATCCGTCACGGAGAATCCGAGTGGAACAAACTCAACCTGTTCACCGGCTGGACCGATGTTGAGCTCACCGACACGGGCCGCGAAGAGGCGGCGGCAGGCGGCCGCGCCCTCAAGGAAGCGGGCTTCGACTTTGACATCTGCTACACCTCGCGCCTCAAGCGCGCGATCCACACCCTCAACATCGTGCTCGGCCAGATGGACCGCGAATGGCTGCCCGTCATCAAATCCTGGAAGCTCAACGAGCGCCACTACGGCGCGCTGCAGGGTCTCAACAAGGCCGATGCCGCGGCGGAGCACGGCGACGAGCAGGTGCTCATCTGGCGCCGTTCCTTCGATGTCTGCCCGCCGGCGCTCGAGCCGGGCGACGGTCGCGACCCTCACACACAGGAGCAATACCGTGATGTCGCACCCGACCAGCTGCCCTATACCGAATGCCTCAAGGACACGATAGCCCGCGCCTGGCCTTATTTCGAAGACGAGATTCGCCCCCAGATGCTCGCCGGCAAGCGCGTACTCATCGCCGCACACGGCAACTCCCTGCGCTCACTCGTCATGAAGTTCGAGCACCTCACGCCCGAGGAGATCCTCAAGGTCAACATCCCCACCGGCGTGCCGCTCGTTTACACCTTCGACACCGATTTCAACGTCCTCGACAAGCGCTACATCGGTGACCCGGCAACCATCGCCGCCAAGATCGACGCCGTGGCCAATCAGGGCAAGGCGCGCAAGTAACCCCAACCTAAACCGAGCGCGCGGCGCCGCATGACCCAAGCGCGGCACCGCGCTGACCCTATGCAGGAACCGACCATGATCAACCATCTCAAACAACACTTTGGCTCCCGACGCACCGGTGGTCACGGAGGCCTAGACATTGCGCGGCATATCGGTCCCGGGCTGCTCGTCACCGTCGGCTTTATCGACCCGGGCAACTGGGCCTCCAATATGGCCGCGGGCTCGCAGTTTGGCTACGCGCTGCTGTGGATCGTCACGCTGTCCACGATTATGCTCGTTGTGCTGCAGCACAACGCGGCACACCTGGGTATCGCCACGGGCGCCTGTCTTGCCGAGGCCACGACGCGTTACCTCCCCCGCTTCGTTGGGCGCACGGTGCTCGCCAGTGCCTATCTCGCGACCATCGCCACCGCCATGGCCGAAGTTCTGGGCGGTGCGATCGCGCTCCAGATGCTCTTTGGGCTGCCCGTGCGCGCGGGCTGCGTCATCGTGGCGGCAGTATCGATGGCGATGCTCATGACGAGCTCCTACAAGCGCGCCGAACGCTGGATCATCGCCTTCGTAGGCGTGGTAGGGCTCTCGTTTTTGGCCGAGCTTGCGCTGGTCAAGGTCGACTGGCCGCAGGCCGCCGCAAGCTGGATTACACCCAGTATGCCCACCGGCTCTGCCGCGATTATCGTAAGTGTCCTAGGCGCGGTCGTTATGCCCCACAACCTCTTCCTGCACTCCGAGGTCATCCAATCCATGCACTTTGAAGGCCAAGGCGAGCAAGTTATCGAAGAACGCCTGCGCTATGAGCTCTTCGACACGCTCTTTTCGATGGGCGTGGGCTGGGCAATCAACTCGGCCATGGTCATCCTGGCCGCAACGACCTTCTTTGTGCACGGTATGGTCGTAGACGACCTCGCCGTCGCGGCGGCCACGCTCTCCCCCATTCTGGGCCCGGCGAGCTCGACCATCTTTGCGGTTGCGCTGCTGTTCGCGGGACTATCGAGCAGCGTGACAGCGGGCATGGCGGCGGGAACCATCACCGCGGGCATGTTCGACGAGGAATACGACATCCACGACCGACATTCCTCAATCGGGGTGGCGGCCTGTTTCGTCGGCGCTGTAGCGGCCTGCTTGGTCGTCCCGAATCCTTTTGAAGGTCTCATCTGGAGTCAGGCGCTGCTGTCGCTTCAGCTGCCGATTACGGTCTTTGTGCTCATACGGCTCACCAGTTCGCCCCGCGTCATGGGCAAATACGCCAACTCACGCCCGCTCAACGCGCTGCTCGTAGGGATCGGCGCCATCGTGACGATTCTCGACATCGTGCTGCTAACGGGGATGTAATTGGGATAGCGTGGCTGTCCAGATATAACGTCTCAATCTGTAACACGTAAGGCCGTTTTAAACCGTCAGATAAATCAAAAGGGTCCCAGCCGGAATATCCAGCCGGGACCCTTGGACAGAGCTCTGTATGGCTAATCGCCGTGTGTCTACGAGTTACTCCTCGACGAGCTCAAACTCATCGGGGCCGACGCCGCACACCGGGCACACGTAATCCTCGGGCAGCTCGGGCGTGTCGACCTCAACCTCGTAACCGCAAACGGTGCACACAAACTTATACGTCTTCTTCTCCTCAGCCATGATGTTCTCCTCTCGAACGTGACTGCTGGTGTACTTACTTATTAGTATATATTCTCAATAGTATAATGCAAGTATTTTTAGAACATTTCTAGCCTTGATACGACGAGGCTTTGGGCGGCGTCTTGCCCTTTAGCACCTTGTGATAGTAGTCGTACGTCAGCGGCGTCTCGTCGCTCAGGCGCTCCGCATCCTCGACCTCGCCAATAAACAGCAGATGCGTTCCCACATCCACAGTGTCGATCAAACGGCAGCTAAACAGAGCCGCCGCGTGCTCGGGCACATAAGGCATGCCCAGAGCCGTCTCGCGGGTCTCGTATTTGGCAAACTTGTCATAATCGCTGCTGGTGCGGAACCCAAAGTTACCGATGTAGAGCATGTCGGCGGTCTGATCGATCACGGTTAGCGCGAACGCTTTGGCCGATGCGATGACGCCCGAGGTGACGTTGTCCTTGTTCACGGCAACCGAAATGCGCGGCGGCATGGACGTCACCTGCACCGCCGTGTTGATGACGCAGCCGGCGCGCAGCCCGTCTGCCGCGGCGCTCACCACGTACAGACCACTCGGCATGGTAAAGAACGCAGTTTTGTCCATAACGATCACTCCCCTAACCCGGGCTGGTACCTCATGGATGTATGTACCCACAAAAAAGGCGACGCCCACAACGGACGCCGCCTTTGAGCTATATGTGTCAAAACAGCAAGCAAGATGAGACGCCCGCAGTTGCGGTGAAATAGGGACTGAATAGCCCCTCAAACAGGCAAAACAGTTCGTATTCCACCGCAACTTATGAAAGGTGGTCAGCGATTACGCTCCTTAAGCGCGCGGTCAATTTCGCGCTGGACATCGCGCTTGGCCATATCCTCGCGCTTGTCGTAAAGCTTCTTGCCGCGGCCTAGGCCCAGCAGCAGCTTTACGCGGCCGTCGGTATTAAAGTACAGCTCCAACGGCACCAGCGCATAGCCGCGATTACGTAGCTTACCGTCGAGAAAGTCAATCTCCTTGCGGTGAAGCAGCAGACGACGGCGGCGATCAGGGTCGCGGTTCCACACGCCACCATGGCTATAAGGGTGAATATGCAGGCCCACGAGCCAGCACTCGCCGCCACGAATCAGTGCAAAGGTGTCGGTGATCTGGCACGCGCGCTCGCGAATCGACTTGACCTCGGTGCCACTCAGCTCAATGCCGCACTCAAAGGTCTCATCGATAAAGTACTCGTGGTGCGCCGAGCGATTCTTGGAGATGAGCTTGCGCTCGCGCTTACTGGGCATTGCCGGCCTCCCTGGCTCCATCGGCGTTTGAGTCCGCGGCGTCGCGCTTTGCCTTGCGCTCAGCATTGAGCTCGGCGTCGCTCTCGCGCACCAGTTTGATAATCGCCGCGCAGGCCTCCTCGCCCACCAAGTCGCGAGCGCGCACCGTCAGGCGCGTCGCCTCCTGCTTGTCGCCGTCGCTTGCAGCATCGGTCGCGCACATAATCAGGCAGATGGCAATCTCGGCCGAAGGCGAGGTCGGCACGCCTTGCAGGGCCAGTTCACCCATCACGTGATCGTCGCTCTCATCGGCGGCATCCGGATAGGTGGTATGAATCTTGTTGAGCAGGCGCGTCGTGTGCGCATCGTTGGGTGCTAAGCGCAGTGCCAGACGCGCGCAACCCACGGCCGCCGAGACGTTCTCGGTCTCAGGCTCAAGGAAATACTGGCCCAAGTTGGCGTAGGCGCGGGCGGCGCACTTGCCATCGCTCGCACGCTCTAGTACCGAAAACGAAAGCGATGCCCATTCCTGCTTGTCATCGAGTGCGCGGAACAGCTCGGCCAAGTCCAAGCGATAGTTGCAGTTCATGGGGTCCCAACGCACAGCCTGCATCAGGGCATTACGAGCGCTCACATAATCCTGCTGACGAATGTAGGCAAACGCCATGTCAGAGTACAGGCGGTCAAACGGCACCTCGACCTGCACGAGCTCGCGCGGATCCTTCTCCACGCGGCGATAGGCCAAGCGCTCAAACTTGCTATCAAAGCTAAAGTATTGGCGCTTCTCCTCCGTCTTGCACTCGGCGTCGATATACTCCTCGGCGAGCTCCACCAGGCGCTCCAACAGCGGCGTCGCCGTAGCCAGGTCACCCTGCGCCAGATAGTTCTCGGCATACGTGATGTCTTGCAAGCTGATGGGCAGATCCATGGCTACTCCTCGATCTGAGCGAAACACGGCAGGCGCCGTATATACGGTCGATACACAAAACCCAGGTCTCTTGCGAGGCCCGGGCATTTATTTGTGGGTAGCCCGTACCAGATTCGAACTGGTGATCTCCGCCTTGAGAGGGCGGCGTCCTAAACCGCTAGACGAACGGGCCATATGTAGCAAATGCAATGGCTGGGATGGAGGGAGTCGAACCCCCATTGACGGAACCAGAATCCGCTGTCCTGCCATTAGACGACATCCCAATGACTGCATCGCTGCGCTCGGCTGTGCCTTTGCGCAAGAAAGAAATATACGGGAAGTCACGCCATGACGCAAGCCCCAATTTTGACTTTTTTGAAATTCGGTCAAATTGGCCTAATTTCGTCCAACCCGTGAAGGACCTGTGAAGCCGACCGCTGTACACGAAGGGCAAAACGCCGTGAGCGGTAGCCGTCAACCGTTGGCAGATTCTACCGCGAAAACGATAGCACCAGGCAACACAATCGAAGTATCAATGATCGCGTAGATATCGAGGCGCCATGGACGAAGAGCTTGATTACCTATGGGAGACCCTGGGTCTCGAGATCACTGCCGACCTTTGGCCCGAACGGGACAAAATCCATCCCACACTGCGCCCCGCCATCACGGTGATGCAGGCAAACTACCGCCGTGCCTCATTTTTGATCATGCGGACGTCATGGCATGCGGCGCTCCCCGACCTCAAGCGCATCCAGGCAAGCCTCGTCGAGCTGTCCGGCATGCCGACCGTCATATCCGAGACGAACCTGGAGCGGCGGCAGCGCGAGCGCCTGCAGCGGCAACGGATTCCGTTTATCTGCCCCGGAATTCAGGCATACCTGCCCTTTATGGACGAAGAGTACTGGAGCGGCACGCCCGACAAGCACGTAAAGATCTACGACCCACACGAATGGGCGCAGCTCGAGGATTGAGCCGAGCGAGCCCGCCGATGGAAAACACGTCCCGCCCTGAGCACTCAAAACGGGACGTGCTTTCCGCAGCCGCTACAGCAACGCCTCGGTCCAAGCCGCTTCCTTAAAGCCGGGGATCGCAAATTCGTCGCCCACCAGCAGCGGGCGCTTAACCAGCATGCCGTCAGTCGCCAGCAGCTCGCAGCATTCCTGGTCCGTCATACCCGCATCCAGGCGCGCTTTCAGACCAAGCTCTCGATATTTCATGCCCGACGAGTTAAAGAAGCGACGCACCGGCAGCCCCGAACGAGCAATCCAGGTCGCAAGTTCATCGGCCGCAGGATTGTCCGTAACGATATCGCGGTCGATATACTCAACCCCATGTTCGTCCAGCCATGCCTTGGCCTTTTTACAGGTCGAGCACTTGGGATATTCAACAAACAGTACGGTCATGGGAATCCTCCGAATATAGATCGGCCAACGCAGGTGCGCACCATACGAGGCGCCTTAGCATGATGGGCCAATTGTAGCCCACGGGTCACACGCTAAACGAACCGTACCCCGAATCCGCGTTTGATGAACGGCAGCAGCTCCATTGCCTCGGGCGTGATATGGCCCGCAACGTTCATGCGCTTGTCACCGGGAAGATCGACCCGCGCAATCTCAAGCTCGCCTTCGTAGCGCCCATAGCCGCTATTGCTCACAGCGATCGACCCCGTCTTTCGCGGCAGGCCGGCACCGGTATCCGTGGGCACGGAATCCGGCTTAAGCGTCGTGCGCGACTCCTGAGACCTAAAGATGAGGGTACTCGAATCGGGCCGGTCGTGATGAATCTGCCCGCGCACATAGGCATAGCCGGGGTCAAGCTCGCATTGCAAATCCACGTATCCGGCGGAAACTTGAGCAAACTGCGCCCAGCCCGCATCGGAAAGATCGGGGTCGCCGACCAACACAATGTCGCAATCGGCGCCATGTGCAAGCTCAAGCATGTTGAGGGCAACCTTTGACGCGCGACCGCGCTGCGCCTCGACCGTCGGCAGTCCCTCGAATACCGGCCCGCGAACGTTAGCATCACCCGGCACAAAAGCCATGATTTCGAATCCAAGCGCCGCAAGACGAAGATTCGTCCGAGCAACATCTTCAAGAGCTAAACCGGTATAAGGCTTGGGGTAAAAATTGTGGCAGGCGGCAAAACGAGTCACATCGGCGCCGGCTTCACGCCACGATGCGATTTCATCAGAACTCACCGTCGATGCATTGACCACAATGCGAAATACACCGGACAGCTCCGCGACCCGCTGGGCGCTAAAACCATAGTCCAAACGAAGGTATTCCAACCCCAAATCGCGCAGGTCCTCGATGCGCTCAAGCCCGAGCAAATCGCACGTGCGAGGCCCCACATCGGCAATGAGCGCAATGCCGTGGGCGGAAAGCAGCGACAGAACATGACGGACTTTATCTGCATACGCCGCTCCCCCATCCTCGGGAATATGCAGCGAGGTGAACGCATAGCGCGCACCCGCCGCGGCACCGCGCTCAATCGTCCGCTCAATATCCTGCAGAGGGCTGGAAAGATAAATCGAAATACCCGTCTTCACGCTTCAACGCTCCTTTAAAAAAGGCCGGCGGAGCAGTTAGCCCCGCCGGCACAACCATAGCATCAAGAAATCTGCCGCGCACCGCGAGCCCCGAGCAACACGGCTCGCGATATCAAACTACTCGCCAAAGAACTCGTTGATCTTCTGCTCGTCGACGCCAAAGAACCACGTCAGGACAAAGCCGGCGGCATAGGCAAGCAGCATAGCGGCAACGTAGCCGAGCTGCTGGCCAGGAACAACGATCAGTAGGCCAAACAGACCGGAAACGCCCTGAGAAACCGTGCCGATGTGAAGCAGCGCCGCGAGCGCGCCGCCAAATCCGGCACCCAGGCAGGCCGTCACAAACGGACGAACGAGCGGCAGCGTAACAGCATACATCAGAGGCTCGCCCACACCCAGGATTCCAACGGGAATGGACTCTGCGACGTACTTCTTGAGCTTGGCGTTCTTGGTCTTAAAGTACAGCGCCAAACCGGCACCGACCTGGCCGCCGCCAGCCATCATAAGGATGGGAAGCAGGTAATTGATACCCTTGGTAGCGCCGTCGGGATCGTTGAGCATAGCGTGGATCGGCGTGAGCGCCTGATGCAGGCCGACGGACACCAGCGGCAAGAAGCCTGCCGACAGGATATAGCCGCCCAGGACGCCCAGTTTCTCGAAGATAAAGGTCAAAACGCTAAAGATGGCAGTCGTCAGCCATGCGCCAACCGGCTGGATGACGAGCATCAGAGCAAAGGCGCCGATGATGAGCACCAGCAGCGGGGACAAGAACGTGTCGAGTGCGTTGGGCATAACCTTGCGAATCTGACGCTCCATCCAGGCAAAAAATGCACCAGCGATGAGAGCCGCGATCATGCCACCCGCCGCGGGGTTGTACTGCGCATTGGTGAGCGGCAGCAGAATGGCAGTGGCAGGATCAGCCGCGCCAGGCGCAAGCAGGGGCATGGCACTGTTGGCGATACACATCATGCCGGCGATGCCGCCCAGCGCAGCGGAGCCACCAAACTCACGTGCCGCGTTATAGCCCACCAAGATGGGCAGATAGGCAAACAGGGCCCAGCCCATGGAACGAATGCCCTGGTACCACCACTCGCCTGCAAGCGCGCCTGCCGTCGAGACGTTAATGACGTTGCAGATACCGTTGATGAGGCCAGCCGCAATGATGCCGGGAAGCAGGGCGACGAAGACATTGGAAATCTTCTTGAGGAAGGCCTGAACCGGCTTGGACTCGTACTTGGCTTTCTGCGCGGCCTTGTTTGTGGCCGCAGCGTCAACCACGCTCTCGTCGGCAACGCCTTTCGCAAGGCCGGTGAGCTTGGAGAACTCCTCGAGCACCTTATTCACCTTGCCCGGACCCAGCACGATCTGCATCGTGTCGTCCTCGACCAGGCCCATCACGCCGTCGAGCGCCTTAATACCCTCCGTGTCGACGTTGCCCGTGTCTTTGACGGTCACGCGCAGGCGCGTCATGCACGCCGCGTTTGCGAGCACGTTGTCTTTACCGCCCAAAAGGTCCAGCAGCTTTTGAGCCAGCTCTTTGTTCGTCATAACTCCTCCTTGTATTGGGTATCTCGTCTAGATGTCATATCAGCTCACGCCGTGCACCTATTGGACATCGGCATTGCTCTTCTCATGGCCACTCACCGCAGTACGGACATGGCCGTGCGCCCGTTCAAGAGCTACCGCAGCCTGCTCGGCATCGCAGTCCAACAGCACCGAGACAATAGCGGTTTTTACGTGGCCGCCGGCATCCGCAAGCGCCTGAACAGCGCGCTCGCGCGTGCAGCCGGTCGCCTCCATCACGATGTTCTGGCCGCGCACCACCAACTTCTCGTTCGTCTGCTGCACATCGACCATCAGGTTTTGGTATACCTTGCCGATCTTGACCATGGCACCGGTCGAAATCATGTTGAGAATGAGCTTTTGAACCGTTCCCGCCTTGAGCCTCGTTGAGCCGGTCAGCACCTCGGGACCGGGCACGGGCTCAATGGCAAGATCTGCGCTCTCCCCGATCTTCGACCCTTGGTTGCAGGCAATTGCAATGGTTTTGCACCCAGTTGCCTTGGCGTACGCAAGGCCGCCCACCACATAAGGAGTACGGCCGCTTGCCGCCAGGCCAACGACAAGATCCTTGTCCGAGAGTCCACGCTCCCGCAGGTCGCTCGCGCCAAGCTCCTCGCTGTCTTCGGCACCTTCGACAGCCTTGATAAACGCCGTCTCGCCTCCGGCAATGAGCCCGACAATCAGATCGGGTGACACGCCAAACGTGGGCGGACACTCCGAAGCGTCGAGTACGCCCAGACGACCGCTGGTGCCTGCGCCCATGTAAAAGACGCGCCCGCCGCGCTCGAGTGTCTCAGCAGCCCAGTCGATTGCCATGGCAACCTGGGGCAACACTTTCGTGACCGACTGGACGGCACGAAGATCCTCATCGTTCATCGTCGTGACGATTTGCAGCGATGTCATCGTATCGAGGTCCATTGACCTTTGATTACGCTGTTCGGTCGTGAATTTTGTTAAATCGAGCATTTCATTCACCTCATCTTTCCTGTTTCTCGATGTAGTTTTGCTTTATGACATGCGTCGCCCGTTCGTAGTCGCTGGCAACGTAAGCAGCGTACAGGGCATCGACAACCATAAGCTGGGCCATACGCGAAGCCATGGCACCGCTGCGGACCAAGGGTTCACTCGCGGCGACGCCGAGCACGGCATCGGCCATGGTGGCAAGCTTGGATGATCCATCTACTTTGGTAACGGCCACAACGGGACAGTTGTGACGTTGAGCCTCGGCGGTGCAGTCCAGCACCTCTTGCGTCAAGCCCGAGTAGCTAAAGGCGATTGCCATATCGCCCTCATGCATGTTCTTGGCACACAAGAGCTGATCATGCCAGTCGTCGTACAGATGGCACTCTTTGTCGACACGCATGAGCTTTTGCGCCAGATCGTGTGCGACCAAACGAGAGGCACCGATACCGAACAGATTGACCGCGCGTGCCCGCTTAAGACGGGCCGCGCATCGCTCCAAGACGGTGTAATCGAGCGTTCGCGCCGTCGCCTCGATCGTGCGCACGTTGCTTTTCATCACCTTCCCCACGATACGTTCGACGCTGTCATCCATGGAGATGTCCTCGAGGGCTACGTCTTTCTTGTCGCCTAAGAGCGCCAGCTCGGCAATCAGTTCGCGCTGGAACTCCTTGTAGCCCGCAAAACCCAAACGCTTGCAAAAGCGCAAAATGCTCGAGGGCGAGGAGAACGTGACATCGGCAAGACCGCGGACGGACAGCCCGACCACCTCGTGCGGATGAGCGCTTACATATGCGATGACATTGCGTTCCGCCGGGCTCGCGCTGAGCTCACGCTCGCGAAGCCGCAAAAGCAATCCGTTTGCCATCTCAAACACCTCCGTTGAGAAGAATTAAAGACCAACGAACGATTCGTACCGGATACAAACAGCTGTTGCGGTACATTGTGCCGCATCGTGGCGCACAAAGGGCGAGCGTTCTACCGCTCGCCCCTCAAATCCGACCGCTCGGAAATACGCGCGACACAAAATAATTCAACGAGGTTGCATTATCAGAAACGGGTTTGTTACCGGCTAGCGCCTCGCATGGGCGCCGATCGGCCGAGTCGCATGGCGCACCAACGCCGCTGCCAGCAATACCAACAGCATGGCGGTGACATAGCCCGCAGCATCGAATCCTAAATCGATAACGTCGAAATGCCTGCCGGGAACAAAGATCTTATGCACCTGATCGCCAACGGAGCAGGCGGCGCAAAAGAGCAATACGGGCACGCAACGGGAGCATACGCTCCACGGATGCCTGGAAAGGCAAACCACGACCACGGAGGCGAATAATCCGACGAAGAAAAACTCTACGGTATGGGCAACGCGACGGACGTTTGTGCCCACCCACATGCGAATGGAAGCAAGTCGGCCAGACCGGACATTCGAGGCAGCCGAATCGGCGCCCCCGGTCATTCCGTTCTCTGTCTGGGCTTCACCTGTGGCATCAGCAGCCTGAACGCCCGTAGCCTGACCCTCCACCACACGCGC
The DNA here is from genome assembly GCA_048430645.1 of Collinsella sp. Classification (GTDB taxonomy): domain Bacteria; phylum Actinomycetota; class Coriobacteriia; order Coriobacteriales; family Coriobacteriaceae; genus Collinsella. The sequence continues at coordinate 52,537 of DBFOME010000004.1, forward strand.
GGTGGACTCGCTCAGCAACGACGTCTCCACCGCATTTTGCTCCGTCAGCACCCAGATGCCCGCCAGCGTTGCAACGAACAGAACAATTGCGGTCCATCCGATTATTTGTTTTACGCGCGCCAAGGGCCAACCTCCTTTTTTGAATATCAGCGAGTGTAGCCCCAAATGGCATCGTCACCGTATCAAAATTTGAATCGCAACAGGAAGCGACAAAGCGACGCAAACCCCTACCCCGCCTCGCGCATCCAGCGATCGAACGTCCCCACGCACACGCCCAGGCACTTTGCTGCCTGGCTGCGGGTAATATCGCCTGCCTCATAGCTATCGCGCACCAGCTCAAACTGAGGAGGGCACGGCTTGCGAGGTCGACCGAAACGAACCCCTCGCGCCCGCGCCGCTGCAATTCCCTCCGCCTGGCGCCGATGGATATTCTCGCGCTCCACCTGCGCCACGTAGCTCAGCAGTTGCAGCACAATATCGGCAATCAGGGTGTTGGTCACATCCGGCGCGCCGCTGGCCCTAGCGCGCGTGTCAAGCAATGGCATGTCCAATACCACAATGGCAACCCCGAGCTCCTTGGTAATGCGTCGCCATTCCTCAAGAATCTCGGAGTAATTACGACCAAGTCGGTCGATAGAAAGCACCACCAGCACGTCCCCGTCTCCCAGGACGTGCAACAGCTCGCGATAATGCGGTCGATCGAAGTCCTTGCCGCTCGCATGGTCGGCATAAATATTCGCTGAGCCCACGCCATAGGCGCCCAGCGCATCCAGCTGCCGATTCAGATTCTGATCGCGCGAACTCACCCGCGCATACCCGTACACCGTCGCCATCTCATCCCCGCTTTCTTGTAAACCTGCCAAAAGGGACAGGTTTATTTTGGTAGGTTTTACCTCTCAAATAGCAGGTAAGCGGGCGGCCGAGCAGACGGCAAGGTAGCCACTATTCAAATGCGGAGGGCGACCCCGAAAGACCGCCCTCCGCTCCCCCACCATGAGTCGGGATTTAGCTAATGGATAAGCTTAAAGTCCAAGTGTCCACGCGTGGTATTGACGCGCGAGACCTCGATAATCACGCGCTGGCCCAGTTCATAGCGAGTCCCCGTGTCGGCGCCCGTCAGCGTAAGCGCGTCCTCGTCGAACTCGAACCACTCGTTGCCCAGGCTCTTAATTGAAACCAGGCCCTCGACCTGTGTTAGGTCCAAGCGCACAAAGAGGCCCATGCTGCTAACCCACGAGACGGTTCCGGCATAGCGCTCACCCAGACGGTCCTCATAGTACTGGGCAATCTTGATCTTTTGCGTCGCATGGCTGGCGGCATCTGCCGCGCGCTCGGCATCGCTACATGCGCGGCAGATCTGCGGCAGAATGCGCGGCAGCGACTCACGCCCCTTGCCGATCAGCCGCGGCGTACGGACCAAGGCGTCCTTGCCGCCGAGCTGCTCATAGGCCAACTGCAGTTTGAGCACGCGGTGCACCACTAGATCGGGGTAGCGACGGATGGGACTCGTAAAGTGACAGTAGCACGGCGCGGCGAGCGCAAAGTGGCCCTCGTTGCGCGGCTTGTACAGCGCGCGCTGCATGCTGCGCAGAAGCAGCGTGTTGACGAGCGGTGCGTTGGCCGTACCGGCGGCAGCATCAACTGCAGCCTGCAGCTCATCGGGGCTCCCCAGGGCAATACCGGCAGCACGGCGATCGTCGATGATGCCTAGCTGCGCCAGCGCAACGGCAGCACCGTGCAGGCTATCGGGGCTCGGATCCTCATGCACACGATAGCAGGCCTCGATATCACGGTCTGCCAGCCACTCTGCAACGCACTCGTTGGCGAGCAGCATGGCTTCCTCGATAAGCGACGTGGCACACGAACGCTCACGCGCCACAATCTGCACGGGCACTCCGTCCTCATCCAATAGAGCGCGAATCTCGGCTGTGTCAAAATCGACTGAGCCGCGGGCGCGACGAATACGACGGCGAAGTTCGGCGAGTTCGTTAGCGGCGACAAGGAAATCGCCGAGGTCGATGTTGTAGCCGCGGGCGGCCTCCTCGCACGCAAGACCGCGCTCAAGCGCTTCCTCGCGCGAGGTCTCGGCAGCCGCAACATCCTCGGCTGCACCCTCCAGCACCGAATACTCAACCGCGCCGGCACGCACCAGCAGCGCCTCGGCGCCGTCATAGTCCATACGCACACGCGAGCGAATCACGCTGGAATACGGATCGTAATGCCGCACGCGACCCTGCGCATCGAGCTCGATATCGACGGTAAACGCAAGACGGTCCTCGTCAGGGCGAAGCGAGCACAGGTCACAGGACAGGCGTTCGGGCAGCATGGGAAGCACGCGATCGGCCAGATACACCGATGTCGTACGATGGCGAGCCTCAAGATCGATATGCCCGTCCCAAGCCACATAGTGTGAAACGTCGGCGATATGCACACCCAGCTTGTAGCCACCCTCGGGCGTGCGCTCCAACGAAATGGCATCGTCAAAGTCGCGCGCGTCGACCGGGTCGATCGTGATGACAAAGCGGTCGCGCAGATCGCGGCGGAGCGGGTCCTTAAGCGCCGCGGACACATCGAGCGAAAGCCCCTCGGCCTCGTCCAGCGCGGCCTCGGGATAGCTATCGGTATAGCCGTAACGCGCCATCACATATTGAACGCCCAAATCGGGCGCGTCATCTCCGCCAATGCGGCGTTCGATCGTCACAGTGCCCGATTCCAGGCGCGTCGGGTAGGTCAAAATGCGCGCGACAACGGCATCACCCGGGTGGACACTCAGACGATCCGCCGAGGTATCCTCGGGCAAAATGAAGAAGTCGGCCTTCAAGCGCGAATCGAGCGGCTCGATCACACCGAGCGGACCGGCGGTCTGGTACGTACCCACCACGCTTATGGCTGCGCGCTCAACTACGCCCTCGATCACGGCGCGACGCTCGCCATGCGGGCTATTCTTAATGCTCACGGCAACGGTATCGCCGTCCATGATCTCACGCTTGCCGCGACCCATGACCTTGTAGTCGCCATTCTCGGTTATGACATAGGCACTGTGCTCATGGAGCTGCACGCGCCCGGTCAGGCTCGGACGGCGTTCGCTGCGCACCGGCCCGCGCTTATTGCGAGCTCCACGCTTATGCTTGTTATTGCGCCCCATGGCGCCTCCTAACTATCGATTGCGAACTCCAAAGAGTCTACCCAAATGATTCGCTTTCCTGCCGTCCCCTAGGGATCAAAAAACGGGCCGCCCCATAAGAGACGACCCGTTGGAAGGGATGAATTCCAGGCATGCCTACACGCGCAGGTAGCGACGCATGGCGATGGCAGAACCAAAGAGGCCGATAATCACGCCGACCAGAATCAGCGCAGCATAGGTCACCAGGTAGTACTGCATCGGCAGGGCAAACGACATCCAGCCGATGCTCTCCTGCAAACGCGGAATCATCAGATTGCGCAGCAGCTCCAGAACGCCGATGGAAAGCAGCGAGCCCAAAATGGCCTGCAGTACGCCCTCGGTGATAAACGGGCCACGAATGAAGCCGTTGCTGGCGCCGACCAGACGCATAATCGCAATCTCACGACGACGCGCCGTAATGGACAGGCGAATCGTGTTGTTGATAAAGATGAACGCGATAAAAGTCAGCAGGCCAACGAGCACCACGGCGGCGATGCGGATGTAGTTGGTCACCTGGAACAGGCGGCTCACTTCCTCCTGGCCGTACAGCACGCTCGCGTTGACGTCGCCGTCATCCGCGATCTTCTGGAAATCGGCATCCTTCTTGAGCTTCTTTGCCGTGCTCTCGACCTTGGACGGATCGTCCATCTCAATAGCGAAGGAAGCCGGCAGCGGGTTCTGGCCATCGAGCGCGCTCATGGTGGCGTCGGCGTTGCCCGACATCTTGCTCGTATACTCGGCCAGCGCGTCGTCCTTGTCCTTATAGGTCACGGACTTGACGTTATTCCACGTCTTAAGCTCGGCCTCAAAAGCCTGAACATCAGCCTGATCGGCGTCATCGCTAATGAACGCGTTGATGACAACCTGATCCTCGACGGTGCCGATCACGGAGTTCAGCATCGCAGAGCCCATGATGAACAGGCCGATGATAAACAGCGAAAGGAAGATCGTGATGACGGCGCCGAGCGAGGTAGTCCAGTTACGGAAGAAGTGGCTGATTGCCTCTTTGAAGGAGTAGCCCACGTTAGTTGGTGCCATAGTTGCCGTAACCTCCCCTCTCCTGGTCGCGGATGACGTGGCCGCCCTCGAGGGCGATCACGCGACGGTGCATGCTATCGACCATCTCGCGGTCGTGCGTGGCGACGATCACGGTGGTGCCGGTGCGGTTAATACGCTCAAGCAGTTTCATGATGCCCAGCGAGATCGCCGGGTCGAGGTTGCCCGTGGGCTCGTCGCAGATCAGCAGCGGCGGACGGTTGACCATAGCACGGGCGACGGCAACGCGCTGCTGCTCGCCACCGGAAAGCTGGTCGGGCAGCGAGTCCATCTGATCGGCCAGACCGACCAGGCGCAGCACCTCGGGCACCTGGCTGCGAATGACGCCCTTGGGCTTGCCGATGCACTGCAGGGCAAACGCCACGTTTTCGTAGGCGGTCTTTTGCGGCAGAAGCTTAAAGTCCTGGAACACGGCGCCAATCTGGCGGCGCAGGAACGGAACCTTGCGGTTCTTGATCTTCATGAGATCCTGACCGGCAACCAGGATGCGGCCGCTCGTCGGCTTGACGTCGCGGTTGAGCGTCGACAGCAGCGTGGTCTTACCCGAGCCGGAGTGACCGACCAGGAAGACGAACTCGCCCGGATAGATCTCGATGTTGATGTCGTCGAGTGCAGGCTTGTTGGGCTGTGCCGGATAGATCTTGGTGACATGCTCCATAAGGATGACGGGCTCGACACCGGCCTGCTTGGCCATCTTCTTGCGGCTGGCCTGCGGATCGATGGGCGCAAACACCGACGTAAAATCGGGGTTGTTGAGCGCGTTATCGAGGCTTGCGACCTCGGCGGCCTGATCGCTCTCGACCACCGGGGCAGCAGGCTGCGTGGGGTCGGGAATAGCGGCAAAGAGACCGGACTGCGCAGGCTGAGGAGCCGGCGTCGCAGGGGCCATGGGGTCGGGAATAGCGGCCATGGTAGGCTGCGGCGTGGCGGCGCCAGCCTGAGGCTGCTCCACGCGAGCGGTCACGGCCTGAACGGGCTCAAAACCCGCCGCGCCGGAAAGCGCGACATCGCTGGTTGGATTGTAGGCAAAGGGATCGGATGCCGGCTGTGCCTGATCTGCCGGCTGAGCGGGGGCCTGAGCAACAGGCTGGCCCTCTGAATCCGGAGTGGCGAAACGACTGCCCTGGACGCCTGCCTGCGTCTTGGGGGCATCATCGCCCGCACCGGAGGTACGGAAGTGGTTACCCACTGGTGCTCCTTATCGTCGTGCGTTTAAACTACATGAGCGCTTTGTATTTTAGCAGCATTAGCTTTGCTGCACATAAGAAGCATGGCGTGCTTAGGGATCCCGTCGGCCGGACACAGGGTTACTCTCCAAATCGTCCTCGGACATGTCGGAGCCCCCGCTGCGCGCTTCGCGCGGCGGGGGCTCCTCCGTCCTGCGGAAAGATTTGGAGAGTAACCCTGTGCCCGGCCTGCGATAACTAAGGGGTCGCTGCGTTTATCTTGGGGTGCTGCATATACAAAGCTGGAAGGGTCTGAATTGCGCTTTGTCGATATATGTCCTTTTCCCTGATGGGACCGTGCTTGAGGGGCGTCTTCATAAGTTGCGGTGAAATAGGGACTGTTGAGCCTTTAGGCTGGCAAAATAGTCCTTATTTCACCGCAACTGAAACAGGGGCGCCCTCCAAGAGAGCGCCCCTGCCGGGTTTCCATAGTACTGGCGAAGCAGTTTTATAGTTCTGGCGAAGCAGTCCTTGAGATCCACCTTGCCTTATGCCAAGAACTCCTTGGTGGTCGCCACGATATTGGCGGCGTCCAGGCCGTACTTGTGCAGGAGCTCGGCGCCCGGGCCGGACTCGCCGAACGTGTCGTTGACGCCGATCTTCTTGAGCGGCGTCGGGCACTGCTCGCACAGGACGTCGGCAACGGCACTGCCCAGGCCACCGATCACGGAGTGCTCCTCGACGGTCACGACGTGGCCGGTCTTGGTAGCGCTCTTGACGACCAGATCGGCGTCGATGGGCTTGATGGTGTGCATGTTGATGACCTCGGCGTCGATGCCCTCGGCAGCGAGCTGCCCGGCGGCCTCAAGGGCCTCGCCGACCATCAGACCGCAGGCAATGATGGTAACGTCGGCGCCCTCGCGCATGACGATGCCGCGGCCCAACTCGAACTTGTAGGTCTCGGGGTCGTTGATGACCGGCGAGGCCAGACGGGCAAAGCGCATGTAGACGGGGCCGTCGCACTCGTAGGCGGCGCGCGTCACGGCGCGAGCCTCGACGTCATCGGCGGGAACGATGACGGTCATGCCGGGAATGACGCGCATAAGGGCGATATCCTCGCAGCACTGGTGCGTGGCACCGTCCTCGCCCACCGAGATACCGGCGTGCGTGGCGCCAATCTTGACGTTGAGGTGCGGATAACCGATGGAATTACGGACCTGCTCAAAAGCGCGGCCGGCGGCAAACATGGCAAAGGTGCTCGCGAAGGCAACGCGACCGGTGGTTGCGATACCGGCGGCAACACCCATCAGGTTGCTCTCGGCAATGCCCACATCGAAGAAGCGGTCGGGGCAGGCAGCCTTAAACTTGCCGGTCTGCGTGGCGGCGGCCAGGTCGGCGTCGAGGACCACAAAGTCATCGTGCTCGTTGGCGAGCTCGACGAGGGCCTCGCCGTAGCTTACGCGCGTGGCGATTTTCTTGACATCTGCCATCCTAGAGCTCCTCTCCGGCGGCCGTGAGCTCTGCCATGGCCTGCTCAAACTGTTCATCGTTGGGGGCCTTACCGTGCCAACCCACCTGGTTCTCCATAAAGGAGACGCCCTTGCCCTTTGTGGTCTCGGCGATAATGGCGGTAGGCTGACCCTTGGTGGCGCGGGCCTCGGCAAAGGCGGCGCGGATCTGGTCAAAGTCGTTGCCGTCGGCGAGCTCCACCACATGGAACTTGAAGGCGCGGAACTTGTCTGCCAGCGGCATGGGGTCGTTGACCTCCTCGACGGGGCCGTCGATCTGCAGGCCGTTGTGGTCGACGATCACGCAGAGGTTGTCGAGCTGCTGGTTGCCGGCAAACATGGCGGCCTCCCAGACCTGGCCCTCCTCGCTCTCGCCATCGCCCAGCAGGGCGTACGTGCGGTAAGTATCGCCCCAGTGCTTGGCGGCAACGGCCATGCCCACAGCGGTGGAGATGCCCTGGCCGAGCGAGCCGGTGGACATGTCGACGCCCGGGGTGTCGTTCATGTTGGGGTGACCCTGCAGGTGGCTGCCGATATGGCGCAGCGTCTCGAGGTCCTCCTTGGGGAAGAACCCACGCTCGGCGAGCACGGCGTACAGGCCCGGAGCGCAATGGCCCTTGGAGAGCACAAAGCGGTCGCGATCGGCCTTGCGGGGATTAGCTGGGTCGACGTTCATTTCCTCAAAGTACAGATAGGTCATGATGTCGGCGGCGCCGAGCGAACCGCCCGGATGGCCGGACTTGGCAGCGTGCACGCCGGTGACGATGCCCTTCCTTACCTCGTTGGCAACCTTTTTGAGCTCTTCGTCGCTCATTGTGCCTTCCTTTCATCCTCTTAAGACAAGATGCGCACGGCACCGAAGGTAATCCCAACACAGCCGCAATGCACGTACGTCATTCATTATGCTGGAAACTGGAAGCTTTACCAGAGTATTTATCATTATTTGAACAATTGAGCAGGCAGAACCGCTGATGAAACGGTTTATCAATGTGAACGTCTTTTGGATGGAACGCAGTCGACCCTACGCGCTAATGTCCTTGAATCCCTCGCCGAAGGCTTCCGTAACGTCAGCGACCGTCACAATGGCGTGAGGATCGCGCTCGCGCACGATCGTCTTGAGGGTATTGAGCTCTCGACGGCTCACGATGACCATAATCACCGGCTTCTCGGCACCCGAATACATGCCAGTCGCCTTAAACTTGGTACAACCACGACCCAGGCCATACATGATATCGGCAGCGATATCGGGAAACTTGTCCGAGATGATGAGTACCATACGGCGTTTGTTGCCACCATCGACCACGGCATCGATCACGTAGCCGCTAATGACCATCGAAAGGCCTGCATATAGTGCGTTTTCGATTGAAAAGACCGGAGCCGACAGCGCGCATACGGCAACATCGATCGCCATGACGGTCGAGCCCACCGGCAGCGAGGTGTTACGCGAGATGATTTGGCCAATCGTGTCCGAGCCGCCGGTGTTGGCGCCGGCGCGCAACACCATGCCGTAACCGATGCCCGTAATAATGCCGCCCCACATGGCAGGGAGCATCAGGTCCGCATCCGCCAGAGGTGCTACAAACGGGGCGAACAGATCGGTAAAGAAGCCCAGCAGCACAAAGCCCGTCGCGGTCTGCACCACGTAGAACATGCCACCCTCGCGCATAACGACCAACAACAGCAAGGCGTTCATCACGATGGTCTGGATACCGACGGGAAGCGACACGCCTCGCGCCGCGCCGACAGCCTGGATAATAGTCGCAAGGCCCGTAACGCCACCGGCGGCAAGACCGTTGGGAATCAAAAACAAGTCGGTCGCGATGGCGGCCAAGGCACACCCCAACATGATCTGGGGCAGGTCGTGAAAGAAGTTCATCGAAAGAATGCGCTTGATGTCCAGACGATATGCCATGCTGCCTCCCTCAAAAAAGCGCACCCAAACGGATGCGCTTTGAACTTCTTGCTGTATTCGATTCTACCGATTCGCCGAACAAAAACCACCCCTGCGCAGGGTTTGTTCTGGATACAAACCCGTCCAACCGTTAGGCTTGGCATCGGCTTGAAGCCGCCCGATGTTTTAGACCTCCGAGCCTTCTGCATCAGCGTTGCCGGTAGCCCAACGGTGATAGCCAATCACAAACGGATCCAGATCGCCGTCGTCAAGAACGGCCTCGACGTTGCTGGTCTCCACGCCCGTGCGCAGGTCCTTAACCATCTGGTACGGGTAGAGCACATAGCTGCGGATCTGGTTGCCAAAGCCGATAGTGGTCTTGGGCCCGCGAATCTCATCCAGGGCCTCAGCGCGCTTTTCGAGCTCAATCTCGTACAGACGAGCCTTGAGGATCTGCATGCAAGCGGCCTTGTTTTGAATCTGGCTGCGCTCGTTTTGACACGTGACCACGATACCGCTGGGGAAATGCGTCACGCGCACGGCGGAGTCGGTGGTGTTGACGCCCTGACCGCCCGGGCCGCTTGCATGGTACACGTCGACGCGAATGTCATCGGGACTAATCTCGATATCGATATCGTCGGGTAGTACCGGAATGACCTCGACGCCGGCAAACGTAGTCTGGCGGCGCTTCTTGTCGTCGGTGGGGCTAATGCGCACCAGGCGGTGAACACCGGCCTCGGCACGAAGCATGCCAAAGGCATCCTTGCCTTCGACGGTAAAGGTCGCACGATCGATGCCGATGACCTCGGCCGCGGGGCAATCGTTGATGGTGACCTTCCAACCGCGGCGCTGGCAGTACTTCATGTACATCTTAAAGAGCATGAAGGTCCAGTCCTGGGCCTCCAAGCCACCCTGTCCGGGTTTGATGGTCACAATCGCGTCGCCATGGTCGAACTCCCCGGTAAACCAGCTCGCAAGCTCAAGCTCGTCGATAGCGCGGGATAGGCGCTCCGCCGTAGCGGCAGCCTCCTCACGCAGCGCAGCGGCATCGGGGTCATCGCCCATTTCCTCGGCAAGCTCCAACGCGGCGCGAGCATCGGAAAGCTCACCACGCGCGGTATCCACGGCGGCGATGTCCTCCTTGGCGCGCGCAATCTCCTCCATCGTGGCGCGAGCGGCATCGGCATCGTCCCAAAAGCCCGGGGCGACGCTTTTGGCCTCGAGCTCCGTTACGCGGGTGCGCTTCTCGTCCAAATGGAGGTACGACTCGACCTCGCCGAGTCGGTCCGCAAATGCGTCCAACTCGGCAGGCGTTACCTCTAGAGTCTCGGCCATTAACGATTCCTGCCGTGGCAGTACTTGAACTTCTTACCGCTACCGCAAGGGCACAGGTCGTTGCGGCCCACGTTGACATAAGGGTCATCGCTCTCGGACTTGCGGTAGGTCGTCACCTTGCCACCGTTGTTAACGGCAGCCGGACCACCCTGGACGGCGGTGCGGGCCTGCACCTGAGCCTGCTTGCGCAGTACCGAATCGCTGTTGTCGCCATCGACCTCGGCGGGACCAGAGAAGTGCGCACCCTTAAGGGCGGGGTCCTCCTTGTGCTCCACAGCCTGCGGGGCAGCTTTGAGCTCAATGCGCAGAACAGTGCGCAGGTAATCCTCGTACATGGTATCGACGAGCATCTGGAACGCGCCGTAGGCCTCGGTCTTATACTCAACCAGCGGGTCGCGCTGGCCAAAGCCGCGCAGGCCGATACCGGTCTTGAGGTAGTCCATTTCCTGCAGGTAGTTCATCCAACGCGTATCGATGACGCGCAGCATAACCTGGGTATTGAGCTCGCGCATCAGGTCCTCGCCCAGGCGCTCGGCCTTCATGTTGTAGCACTTCTCAACATAGGCCAGGACATCGGCGGCCAGGGCCTCAAAGTCCTCGTCGGGGAACTGAGGGGTATCGATATGCCCGGTCAGCTCGACGACCCACTTACGCAGGCCCTCAAGATCGCGCTCGCCCTCGTGGCTGTCCTTGGTGCAGAACTCCTGAACACAGCGGTACACAGTGTCGTGCATGACCTCGGTGATGTGGTCGGTCAGGTCCTTGCCGTCCAGAATCTTGTTGCGCTCGGCGTAAATGACCTGGCGCTGCTTGTTCATGACGTCGTCGTACTCAAGGACGCTCTTACGCATGGAGAAGTTGATGCTCTCGACCTTGTGCTGGGCGCTCTCGACGGCCTTGGAGATGATCTTGTGCTGGATGGGCATGTCGTCGCCCATATCGGCCGTGACCATCATCTTGGAGACACGGTCCATCTTGTCGCCGCCAAACAGGCGCATCAGATCGTCCTCGAGCGACAGGTAGAACTGGGTCTCGCCCGGATCGCCCTGACGGCCGGAACGGCCACGCAACTGGTTGTCGATACGACGGGACTCATGGCGCTCGGTGCCGATAACGGTCAAGCCGCCGGCGGCAAGCACGCGCTCGCGCTCGGCCTTGCAGGTCTCCTTGGCCTCGGCGTTAAACTGCTCGAGCTGCTCGGGCGTCACGTCCTCCATGGTCAGGCCCTCGTACTCCAGGCGCTCGCGCACCAGCTCGTCGGGGTTGCCGCCCAGCAAGATGTCGGTACCACGACCGGCCATGTTGGTGGCGATGGTCACGGCGCCGTAGCGGCCGGCCTGGGCAACGATATGGGCCTCGCGCTCGTGGTGCTTGGCGTTAAGGACCTCATGCGCGATACCGCGCTTAGTGAGGGCGGCGGACAGCTTCTCGGAGCTCTCGATAGAGACGGTGCCCACCAGGACCGGCTGGCCCTTGGCGTGACGCTGCTCAACATCGTCGGCGACGGCGTTGTACTTGGCCTGGATGGTGCGGTACACCAGGTCTTCGTGGTCAACACGCTGCACGGGCCTGTTGGGGGGAATGACCTCGACGGGCAGCTTGTAGATCTCGCGGAACTCGGCGTCCTCGGTGAGCGCCGTACCGGTCATGCCGGAGAGCTTGTCATACAGACGGAAGTAGTTCTGCAGGGTGATGGTTGCCAGCGTCTGGTTCTCCTCGCGCACGAGCACGCCCTCTTTGGCTTCGATGGCCTGGTGCAGGCCCTCGGAATAGCGACGGCCTTCCATGATGCGGCCGGTGAACTCGTCGACGATCTTGACTTCGCCGTTGGTGACCACGTACTGCTTATCGCGGTGGAACATGTACTGGGCCTTCAGCGCCTGCTGCAGGTGGTTGACCAGCTGGCCGGAGAGATCGGCATAGATGTCATCGATACCCAGGCGGCGCTCAATCTTCTTAAGGCCGCGTTCGGTGGCGGCGATGGTGTGCTTGGCCTCGTCCATGACATAGTCGCCCGTGGGCTCCACGTCCTCGGTGGCGGTGAGCATGTCGTGCGAGACGTCCTCGCCGCGCTCGAGGCCGCGCACGGCGCGCGCGAAGTCCTTGTAGGTGCTGGCGGACTTGGTGCCGGCGCCCGAGATGATGAGCGGCGTTCTGGCCTCGTCGATCAGGATGGAGTCAACCTCGTCGACGATGGCGTAGTTGTGACCGCGCTGCACACGCTGCTCGGGGCGGGTGACCATGTTATCGCGCAGGTAATCGAAACCGAACTCGGAGTTGGTGCCGTACGTGACATCGGCCTGGTAGGCCGGGCGCTTAAGCTCGAGCGGCATGTTGTTCTGCAGCAGACCGACGGTCATACCCAAGTACTTATAGATACGACCCATCCACTCGGAGTCACGCTTGGCCAGGTAGTCGTTGACGGTGACGACGTGCACGCCCTTACCGGCGATAGCGTTGAGATAGCCGGCCAGCGTGGAGACGAGGGTCTTGCCTTCGCCGGTCTTCATCTCGGCAATGTGGCCCTCGTGCAGCGCCATGGCGCCGATGAGCTGTACATCAAAGTGACGCATGCCCATAGTGCGCTTGGAAGCTTCGCGCACGGTGGCAAAGGCCTCGGGGAGCATGTCGTCGAGCGACTCACCGTTGGCGTAGCGCTCACGGAACTTATCGGTCTGGGCGCGGAGCTCCTCCTCGGTCATCTTCTCAAACTGGGGCTCAAGACCGTTGATCTTGTCGACGATCTTGTAGTAGCGCTTCAGGTCCTTATCGGATCCAAAGGACAGCAGCTTTGACATGAATCCCATGTGGTTTTCCTTTTTGGCCATCGCCCGCGGCATGAAACCTTGGACGAGTTAAACACAGATAAATGTACTTTAGCCAAACAAGGCGCCGCCTATGCGGTCGACACACTCGACCACGTAATAACTACGACAGCCTGCCAAAAAGGGACCGGTTTATTTTGTCAGCTTTTATCTGGGAAAACGCTGTCTCTTTGCCATTTGGCGCAAACCAATCTGCCCCTTCGCACCAACCCGGTGCAATGGGGACGGGTTAGCTTGCACCAATAAAAAGAAAAGGGCCACGCACCCAAACGGATGCGCGGCCCTTATGCCATGAATGCGAGCAATTCCGCGGCGAGCTATTTACTCAGCAGCCTCGGTGGTCTCGGCCTCAGCAGCGGCCTCCTCGACGGGAGCCTCTGCGGGAGCCTCGGCGGCCTGCTTAGCAGCCTCCTCGGCGAACTTAGCGGCACGCTTAGCCTTCTCGGCAGCCTTAGCCTCAGCGGCGGCCTTGCGAGCAGCCTCGGCCTCAGCAGCCTTGGCGGCCTTGGCGGCCTTGGCCTCCTCGGCCTTCTTGAGCTGAGCGGCAGCGGCGCCACCGAACTTGTCGGCGAAGCGCTGGACGCGTCCACCGGTGTCGACGAACTTCTGCTGGCCGGTGTAGAACGGGTGGCACTCGTTGCAAAGCTCGACCTTCATCTCGGACACGGTAGCGTGCGTCTTGAAGGTGTTGCCGCAGGAGCACGTCACCGTGCACTCGACATACTGGGGATGGATACCCTGCTTCATGGTAGGACTCCTTATTGGTCAGGCGCTGGTTACCGATCAGCGCATAAGGCGTCTTGGTTTCCGACCAAGACAACAAACTCGGCTATGGTACCACGGCGCCGCGTGTCACACAAAAGGTTCACGGTCTTTTCGGAACGACACGAATCTGACCCATCGAAACACATCTCCACCGTTCCTTCAACTGGGAAAATGCCGTCCCCGGGGCCTGAGAAGGGCCCCGGGGACGTTCGACTGACTGCGGGAACGGCCTTTCCGCTCAATGTGTTCGGCTGAGATCGGAAATCAACCAAACTGAACTAGGTTCAGTTGACATGGTTAAAAACGAGGGGCGACGCTTTTGCGTCACCCCTCGTCCCGGCCGGTTGCTTTAGTTGTACACACGGTAGTTACACTTGAACTGGGTTATGTGTCCATAGTTGGAGCGGTACCAACCCGACGTATAGCTGATTGCCTCTGCGCCTAGATATTCGTATCTCTTGTTGTAGCGAAGCTCACGGTAGGTCGTGTCGTACTCTGCTACGTAAAACGCGTCTCCAGAGAAGGCTTTGTACCGGTCTTTAACCGTCGAGCTCATGTACAGAGGTTCGACATCGCCTTTCTTTCCGTTGAGCGCATAGACGGGTGCCGCGATTCCGCATAAAGCCGTTGCCACGAGGATGGCGTAGACAGCCATGCGCGACGCATTGGACTTCAGCTGTTCAAATAGTTTCATGTCATTCACCTCGCTCGTATGTATCGAGGTATTCCTGCTTGAGCGTCTGCGAGGACGACTTGGTCTTTTCCACGAGCGTGCCGGCCTCGATGAAGTAGAACGAGTTGGTGAGGTCTGCCAGGTCGTCGAGCAGATGGCTTGAAATGAGCACGCTTCGTCCCCGCTCCACCTCGCTGCGCATCGCGTCGCAGGAGGTTTTCCGCTTTCCCGGATCGAGGCC
>DBFOME010000005.1:0-21864 GCA_048430645.1 Collinsella sp.
GGTATAAAGCCCCAGCTCGACGAGCTGCGCGGCAAGCAGATCGGTCACACGCGCCGGCCACTCGATATCGCAAATCGCGGCAATAGCGCGGCTGAGCACTTCGAGCGACGTGCCACCGTAAGGGTTGGAAGAATGCCCGCCCTCGCTCTTCGTCCTGAGCACGATATCGGCATAGCCCTTCTCGGCAAGATCGGCATGCATAAGCCAACCCTCGCCTGCGCCGTACTCGGCAGCCTCAACGATACGATAGTCACCCTCGTCGATCAGGTACTCAAGCTCAATGCCGCGCTCCTCGAGCGCGCGGCCGATGGCGCCTGCGCCGTACTGCGTAGTCTCCTCGTCCTGGCCAAAGGCCAGGAGCAGCGCGCGCTCGTGCTGCCAACCGTGCGCCAGCGCATACTCAACCGCCTCGAGAATGCCTGCGACCTGGTCTTTCATATCGATGGCGCCGCGACCCCAAATGTAGGTATCGTCTACATGCCCGCTAAAGGGGGCGTGCGTCCAATCGTCCTCAGTGCCCGGCACCACGGGAACCACGTCCATGTGACCCATGAGCACAACGGGCTTGAGTGCAGGGTCGGAGCCGGAAAGCGTCACCAGCAACGAATGATCGATGAGTTCGACCTTACCCGCCGTAAATACGTTCGGCCAAGCCCGCTGCATATACGCGCGCAGGTCGTCGAACGGCTGCCAGTCCACCGCCTCGGCATCCATGCTCGAAATGGTCGGAAACGACAGCACACGGCTCAGGCGCTCGCATGCGCCGGCCTTGTCCAAATCGGCAAAATCATCCTCATGCGCAAAGAAGCGCCAGACCTCGGCCATGACATCCTTTCGATTGTGATGACGAGGGCCGCCCCACCGGAGCGGCCCTGCCACGTAAGCGTTTGCGGTCGGCTATTTGTCCTCGAGATAACGCGAGAGGAACTCGCGGGTACGCTGGTGCTTGGGGTTGCCGAAGAGCTCCGTCGGCGCGGCGTCCTCGAGGACCACGCCCTTGTCCATAAAGACCACGCGGTTGGACACCGTGCGGGCAAAGGCCATCTCGTGCGTGACGACGACCATGGTCATGCCGTCGGCAGCGAGCTTGCGCATGACCTCGAGCACCTCTCCCACGATCTCGGGGTCGAGTGCGGAGGTCGGCTCGTCGAACAGCATGATCTGCGGATTCATGCATAGGGCACGAGCGATGGCAACGCGCTGCTTTTGGCCGCCGGACAGGCGACCCACGGCGGCGTGCGCGAACTTCTCGAGCCCCACGCTCGTCAGATGCTCCATCGCGACCTTCTCGGCCTCGGCCTTGCCCATCTTTTTGAGCGTGACGGGCGCGAGTGTGCAGTTGTCGAGCACGTCCATGTTGTTGAACAGGTTAAAGCCCTGGAACACCATGCCGATGTCCTCGCGCAGCTTGTTGATGTTGCAGCGCTCGGCCGTGAGGTCCTGGCCGTGGAACCAGATGTGGCCCGCGTCCGGGGTCTCGAGCAGGTTGAGGCAGCGCAGGAAGGTCGACTTGCCCGAACCCGAGGCGCCGATGATGGTGACGACCTCGCCGGGATTGACGGACAGGTCGATGCCCTTGAGTACCTCGAGCGAGCCGAAGCTCTTGCGCAGGCCCTCGACGCGGATGAGCGGCTCATTGGTCTGTGCGGCGGCCGCAACGCCGGTAATGGCGGTATCTGCCATGATAATTCTCCTCGTCTTGAGCCTAGTTGGAGCTGGGCAGCGTGACCGGAGCCTCGGCGCCGAGCTTTTTGCCAAAGGCCTCGAGCAGGCGGCTCGCCACGAGCGTCAGGATCAGGTAGACCACGAGCGCCACGCAGTAGACCTCCATCTGGCGGTAGTACACGCCGGCGACGGTGGTGGTGGCGTACATGAGGTCAAACACGCCGATGACCGAGAGCACCGACGAATCCTTGATGTTGATGATGAGCTCGTTGGTGAGCGCCGGAATCGCGTTTTTAATGCCCTGGGGGAACACGACTTTGCGCATAGCTTGCCACTGCGACAGGCCCAGCGAGCGCGCTGCCTCGGCCTGGCCGGGATCGATGGACTCGATGCCGCCGCGCAGGACCTCCATCATGTAGGCGGTGGAGTTGAGCGAGATGGTAACGAGGCCGGCGGTAAAGGTGCTCCAAATCTGGTTGGCCTGAGCGGTCTCGAAGCCCATGCCGCGCAAAACGGTGAAGCCCGCGTAATAGATGAGCAGACCCTGGACCATCATGGGCGTGCCGCGCACGATGGTGGAGTAGACGGTCGCAAAGCCGCGGCCGATACTCTTAAAGAAGCGCACCAGGTCGTTGTCCACGCGATCGAAGGTCTGAATGCGCAGGAACACAAAGAGCAGTGCCAGGAAGAATGCGATGACGGTGCCGAAGGTGGCAAGCGCGATGGTGATCTCGATACCGCGAATGAAGAAGTCCCCGCTCTTGTAGGTCATGTAGACCAGGCTCGACAAAAAGTCGCTGGGGTTGGAGTCCGAGACAATGCTCACCTGTACCAGGTCGATAAACGACATGACGCAGCGGTCCACGAAAAAGATCGCCGCGATGGCGACCACGACATAGCTGCCCAGGCGTGCGCCACGACGGAAACGCTCGGATGCGAACGGCGACGTTTCGCGATAGTCGCTCCAGTGCATAAGCTTGGTGACCAGCGCCGCCGCCGACACGACGAGCCACGCCCAAAGGATTGCCCAGAGGCAGTCTTGGAACACGCCCGTAGGCGCCAAGAAGCTCAGCGGCGTGGGGTTGCGTTGGCTAAACGCCAGGCCGAGCGCCGCGATAACGCTCGTGCCCAGGTACACATAACGGTGGTCGGCCTTGATAAAGGAGGCCAGGCGATTGATGGTTTTCATGCTGCCTCCCTATGCCGGCTGACGGTCGAGGCACGCGTCCCACATTTGGTCGCGCTCCTCTTGGCTAATGCCCTTGAGTGTCTTATCGATGAGCTTAAGCAGCTTGTCCGAGCCCTTGCGGCAGCCGACGTTTGCCGCGACCTCCTGCTTAAAGCCCTCGCCCTCGGCAAAATGAATAGGGACAATGCCCGGATTTTGGGCCATATAGCCCTTCTCGTTCTCGGTGTTGTACGTCACGGCGTCGCACGTGCCCTGCAACAGGTTCGAAAACACCGTGGGAACCGAATCGACCGGGTTCTTGTGGACAACGCCCGGAATCTCGTCGATGACGGTATCGAGCATGGTGTCCTTTTGCCCGAGGACCGTAGCGCCGCTAAAGTCGCTGAGCTTGGTCGCATTCTGGTAGGGCGAGCCCTCTTTTACGAACAGGCCAAAGTAACCGATAAAGTACGGGTCGGAAAAGCCGACGGACTCCTCGCGCTCGGGCGTGGCGCTCATACCGGCGATGATGAGGTCGATCTGGCCGTTGTTGAGCGAGTCGATAAGGCCCGAGAAGCTCTGTTTGACGGCAACGGGCTCGCCGCCGAGGGCCTTGCAGACGATCTTGGCGATCTGCACGTCGTAACCATCGGCATAGGCGCCCTGCACGTTGTCGATGGGGATGGTGTACTCGCTGGCTTCGGAGACCTGCCAGTTGTACGGGGCGTAGGCTGCCTCCATGCCAATGCGGATCTTATCCTTGCCGATCACGGAATCGGACAGGTCGTCGCGACCGCCGCCCGTCGTGGGCTGAACTACTTCCAGCGTGGAGGGGCGCTGGCAACCGGCAAGTGCGCCGGCGACGACAGAAGCGCTCGCAGCGAGAGCATTGCCCAAAAAGATGCGACGGCTGCATATCGGCTGGACATGCATGCCGCGCTGTTGTCGAGATTGCATCTGGTGCCTTCCCTATTTCGTTTTGCTGACAATAAGACAGGATATACGCCCGCAACCAGCAGCGCGGCATGTGCGCGAAAAATTAATAGACACACGAGGACGATTGGCACAAAGCAACCTGTCCCCCCATGCACCAAACCCTTGACGGAAACGGCGACGCCGATGTTTTGACAATGCCAGCGAGCGCCGCCTAAAGCGAACAAGTTGGCATGAAAAAGGCAAGGCATAGACCTTCTGGTCATGCCCTGCCTTTTGAATGACAAATTGTCGCTCTGGGCGGCGCGCAGCGTCGACCGATTCGCCGTTCGTTAGAACGGCGGAACCTCTAGAGCAAGGTGACGCTAAAGCTACGTTTATCGGTAGCGCCGGGGGCCAGCGTAATGGTGTTGACCTTGTGCTCAAAGACATCGTCCTCGGTGTCCATGGTGGTGTGGCCGGTCCAGGGTTCGAGCGCCACAAACGGAGCGTCGTTGGCGGCAGACCACACGCCGATGTACTTAAAGCCCTCAAAGTCGATCTTGACGCCGTGGCCCGACTTGCGGCCGCGCAGTGTGAGCGTGGAGCCCGGAGTATCGGTGAACATGATGGCATCGTTATCGAAGCTGCGGTGCGTGATGGGCAGCACGTCCGAGTTATCGGGCGCCTTGTAGCTGCCCTCGAACGTCATAAGACCGTCGGGCGTGATGATGGGAGCCTCGTTGGTCCAAGCCTCGGTAAACGCCAACTCGTAATCCTCGAACGCCTCGTCCTCGGCACCGGGGGCGGGCACGTTAAATGCGGGGTGGCCGCCCACCGAGAACGGCAGGTCCACGTCGCCGGTGTTGGTGACGGCAAAGGTCTGCGTGAGGGTGGCGTCGCCGGTCAAGGCATAGGTCATGTTGAGCTTAAAGTGGAACGGGAACGCCTTGAGCGACTCGGGCGTATCGGTAATCTCGTACGTTACCGAGGAGCCGTCCTCCGAAACCTCGACCAGCTTGTGCTCGACAATGCGCGCGAGTCCGTGGCGCGGCATCTCGCAGGTACCGGCCGCAGACGTTGCCGTGTTGTTGCGCAGCGAGCCCACAATGGGGAACAGGATGGGCGCGTGCTTGCCCCAAAAGGCGGGGTCGCCCTGCCACAGATACTCGTTGCCGTTGAGGGCAAGGCTCGTGAGCTGGGCGCCCATGGAATCGATGGCCGCGGTGAGGCCGCCGCGCTTGATGGTAGTGACGGTAGACATGCTACTTCCTCCAAAAGTAAACAATAGTGTCGAGGGCTATTGTCCCACTCTTGGCGACGGGACGGGACGGCAGGCGATTATTGAGTAGCCATAGCGGAATGAGCGGCGAGCGCCTACTGGGTATCCACGTAAAGGTCGAACCCGCCCTGCGGTGTGGTGTCGACCGCGTCGGGCGCCTGTGAGTTGAAGTTCACGGGGACCATGCGCTTTGAGGCGCGGAAGCGCGTGCCGTCGGTGGCGACGGGCGGTTCATCGACGGTGAGCTCGTAGTCGCCGGGCTTAAGTTCGATGCCGTCACCAGCGGAATTGACGTATTGATACTCGTCAATCGTCTGCCCTTTGAGCGTGCGCCCCACGATGTAGATGAGCATTTGGCTGTCGCCGCGCGCGGTGTCCCACGTCGCGCCGTCCTTGACCTCGACCGACACATGTACCGAGCGCGTGCGGCCGAGCGATTGCTCGATAGACATCTCGACCTTGGCGGCGTCTTTTCGCTGTTGTTCAACATGGCTCCAGACGTTTCCAATTACCGAGCATGCGATAACGCCGGCCATGAAGGCGATAAGGATGGGGCCGAGCGGAGAACGGCGGCCCGCGTCTTCCTCACGAGCCAGGTCGGGGCGATGTGTGGGCGCAGGCGCCTGGGCGCCTTGCGCGGGCACGTCGAGAATGCTGAAAGATGCCGTACTGCCGGGGTCGATGGTGTGGCGCGGCTGCGGGGTCTTGGCCGGCGAGATGGACATGTCCGCCGGCTCATCGAGTGTGGCCGTGGCATCGGCCTTAGCCTCATCGGCCTCGGCCTGGGCCCAGGCCTGTTCAAAGGTCAGGGGCTCGACGGGGTCGGAGGCGGCGTCCATCTCGACGGCATCGTTACCGGTCTCGTCTTCGTCGCTCGACACGTCACGCGGCGCGGGCTCGTCCCACTCCTCATCCGGAGCTTCGCCCTCGCTATACCACCATTCAAAGTTATCGATATCCATACGGGGCGCCCCTTAGGCCTCGCAAATAAACACTCGCTAGTCTTATACCCCCAGACGGCACCGAAGCTCACCCGCGCCGGACACGAAAACCGTCACAACATTCGACGTTTTTCCTCGTTTTCGAGATTTTCATCGAATGTTGTGACGGTTTAGGCGGCAGCCACGCCGCGAATGTGACAAAGAGACTGTCCCTTTGTCACATTCTGTTAGAGTTGCAGGGATTGAATCCCGCTTATTCATGCGACATTGGAGTGACAACCTTGACCGCCGCAACCACGCCAAAAAGTAAGTCAACTGCCGCCGCGCTCTCCCCCGCACGCACCAAGCTCTGCCTGGCGCTGCTCGTGTTGTTAGGCTTTTCGCTCGGCTGCTCGGAGTTCGTGGTCATCGGCATCGAGAGCGACCTGGCGACGGAGCTCGGCATCTCGCTTGCCACCGCGGGCCAGCTCATCAGCGTGTTCGCACTGATCTACGCTATCGCGACGCCGGTGCTCGCGCTCAGCACGGGGCGCTTCCGTCGTTACCAACTGCTCGTGTACTATAGCATCGTCTTTGTGCTCGGCAACCTGGTCATGGCGTTGGCGCCCAACTTCCAGGTGCTGTTCATCTCGCGCATCATCCTGGGCTCCGTCTCGGGCGCACTGCTCGCCGTGGGCGTGACGTACATCCCCGAGCTTCTGTCTCCGCAGCAAACTTCGCTTGCCATCTCGGTGGTATATGGTGCGTTTTCCGTGGCAATGGTCTTTGTCACTTCGATCGGCAAGTTTGTGGCCGACACGCTCGATTGGCACGTGGCCATGTACGGCACGCTGGCCTTTGCCGTTCTGATCTGCGGAGCGCTCGTGGCGTTTATGCCGCGCGCTGGGCAAACCGACGAGCCCGCCACTTTTCGCGAGCAGGCGGGTCTGCTACGCGAGCCGAGCATCATCACCGGCATGCTCATCTTTTTGTTTGGCGTGGGGTCGGTCTACGTTTTCTACGGCTACGTGACGCCTTATCTTGAGCAGGTGCTGGGCATGGGCACGGTCGAAGCCAGTACCACGCTCATGGCCTACGGCGTGTTCTGCCTGATCTCGAACATCCTGGGCGGATGGATCGATGCGCGCTTTGGCATGAAGGCGCTACTCGTGACGTTTGTGCTGCAGGCTGCAGCGTTACTCGGACTGTTTGCTGTGGGCGGCACCATGCCGCTCGCGCTGGTCTTTGTCTTTAGCCTGGCGCTGCTCATGTACCTGTTCTCGGTGTCGTGCATCACGCACTTTATGGACGTGGCACGCAGCCGCCATCCCAAGTCGATGGTACTCGCAAGTTCGGTTGAGCCCATGGCGTTTAACGTCGGCATCTCGTTTGGCACCGCAGTGGGCGGCGCCGTGGTAAGCAGCGTTGGCATTGCATATGTAGGCGCGGTCGGTGCCGTGTTCTCGCTTGTGGCCTGGGCGCTCACGCTGGTGACGATTAAGTTGGCTCGCTGGGAGCGCCGTCGTCAATCAGCACAGCCCCGGATGCAGGCATAGGGGCGAACATAGCCCAAGGTGGCGAGCAACCGGTGAAAACCGTCCCATACGAGTAGTGTTTATCCGCCTGCAAGCTCCAGCAGTGCAATTTCGTGTACTTCAGATACACACTTTTCTACTATTTCGTGTATTCCAAGTACATGAAATCGTACTAAACTATGTATCTGAAGTACACGAAATTGGAAAGGCGGCCCCATGCGCAGATCAATCGAATCCGTTATCGAATCATGGGCGACAAAGGACGCGTCGCGCCCCCTCCTCATCCGTGGTGCGCGACGCGTAGGCAAAACGTACGTTGCCGAGGAAATCGGCAGACGAATCGCCGGCGATGCGTTTGTCAAACTCGACTTTCAGACCGATCTTGAGCTGATCGCTCCGCTGTTCGACTGTCCCACCGACGACGTTGACGCCATCGTGGCGCGAATCTCAGACTATAAACGCACCCCCATTCGCAAAGAAACCGCCTTCATCCTGTTTGACGAGGTGCAGCTCTGCGAACGGGCGCTCAACTCGCTTCGCTTTTTTTCGGGTTCGGGCTGGCGCATATGCGCGACCGGCAGTCAGCTCGGCGTCGCCACGCGCAAGCGCAAGTTGCCTTTTCCCAGCGGCGTTCGTCAAGAGACCATGCATCCTATGTCGTTCGAGGAGTTTCTCTGGGCGCTCGACGAGGAGCAGATGGCCAATGCCATTCGTACCCACGCCGGCACGCTCGAGACCTACGCCGCGCACCAAGCCGCGCTCAGCCTGTTTCATCGATACCAGATCGTGGGCGGCATGCCCGCCGCCGTCAACGCATATCGCAAGACGTTATCCATCGAGGATGCGCGCGTCGAGCAGCGCGAAATCGACGAGACCTATACCGCCGATATGACCGACCCCGAAAACGGGATCAGCGGCGTGGCGGCGCGCAAGGTCTGGCGCTCCATTCCGTCCCAGCTGCTGAGATCGTCCACAAAAAAATTCAAGTACTCCGAGGTCGAACGTGGAGGCCGTCGCGCCAAGCTTATCGAGCCGCTCGACTGGCTCGAAGGCGCCGGCATCATATCGGTCAACAACCTGACCGAAGGCATCGAGCCTCCCCTCGTTCCCTTCGACGACGAAGATGGAAGTTTCTTTAAGGTCTATCTTCTCGATACCGGCCTCATGTTCTACAAACTCGGCATCAACCCGCGGCTCTGGCTCGACCTCAAAGAGGATTCCGCCATAGCGCTATCTTCCGACTTCCGAGGCGCCCTGGCGGAAAACTCGGTCATGCAAGCATTTTCGGGCAATAGCTTGCAGACGTATTACTGGGTGCCGCCGTCGTCTTGGAAGACGACCGGCGAGCTCGATTTTTTACTTCAGACCGACCGTATGGAAATTGTGCCCGTCGAAGTAAAGTCCGCACGTAACGTGCGCGCGAGAACCCTCGGGTCGTTTATGGACAAAGCCCGATCGCCATATGCCTACATTTTGTCCGAGAACAATTTTTCCCGCAGCGAAACCGATGACGGGCGCGAGCTGCGCCACCTCCCCTTGTACGCAGCGGGCTTTATTGGAGCAAACTGCCTCAAGAGCAGTCTGTAAGCCCTGCGCGACCGCCTAGAAAGGAAGCCGCTCATGCAACGCATTCTTTTTATCTGCTATGGAAATATCTGTCGCTCGACGATGGCTGAGTCCGTGTTTACCGAGCTAGTGCGGCGCGCCGGGCGCGCGGGCGAGTTTGTCATTGATTCCGCTGCGACCTCGACCGAGGAGATCGGCAACCCGCCACACCACGGCACCATTGCCAAGCTACGCGAGGTCGGGATTCCCGTCGTCGCACATCGCGCACGTCAGGTACGTCGCGCGGAGTATGGCGACTGGGACCACATTGTCTATATGGACGACGAGAACGCCCGCGCCCTGTACCGAATTTTTGGGAAGGACCCCGATGGCAAGATCTCGCGCCTGCTCGATTGGACCGATCGCCCCGGCGACGTGGCCGACCCCTGGTACACCGGCAATTTCGACGCCACCTACCGCGATGTACTCGCCGGTTGCACCGCCATGCTCGAGCAGCTGTAGGCGCTCGGGCGGCGCGGGCACACGGGCCACGCCATCGGCATAAACGAGCGTGGATTTTCTCCCACTTTGAGCGTTCGAGTGCGCTCTAAACGGGAGAAAATCCACGCTCGTTATCTCGGTGGGAGAAAATCCACACTCATGAATGTGACAAAGGGACTGTCCCTTTGTCACATCCGGGACTGGCCCTAGACCGGCTTGACCTCCAGCTTTATCCCCTCGGCGCAGGAGTCGCCCAAAACATCCGAAAGGGCCCAGGTCGCATATAGCGGCAAATAGAGAACCGCTCCGTTGCGCTCAACGTTGCCTCTCGAAAAAACAATCCCGAGCCTTACGCCATATTCAGCCGTATCAAGCACATGACCGAGCGCAGCGTGCGCGTGGTAATAGGAGCCCGATTTAACCTCGATCGGAACAGCCGTCCCATCCGGTCCGTCGACCACAAAGTCCACTTCACCGCGCTTTTTTGTCTGATAGTAGTAAAGCTGGCGATTTTGGGCAGTCAGCTGCTGGGCCACCACGTTTTCGTAAATGCCGCCCAGATTGGGCTCCTTGCTATCAAGATACGCCGCTTGGGCGACTCCAACGGGGTAGCGCGCCATCAACATGCCCGTATCCGATTGGTATAGCTTGAACTGCGATGGCCGTGCCGTCTTGAGCAGGGGCGACTTTGGCTCGGTTACGATATCGGCTTTGAGAGCAACGCCGGCATCGACAAGCCAGACAAAATCTCGCTGGTACTTCTCATAATGCGCCTTGGGGTCAATGGAATTGAGCACGAAACGCTTGTGTTCGCCCTCGAGCATAATAGGGAGCTGATCGTAGATGCTCTGCACCTGCAGGGCTCGCCCGCTTGCATACTTGGAGATATCCCGCCGGTACTGTTCGTTGAGCTCTGACTGTAGCTGACGAACAGAGGCAAGGTCGCCCTGCGTGTCAAGGAAACGCTGCACGACCTCCGGCATTCCGCCGACAACGGTATAGGTCCTGAAGTTTGCCATCATCGCGTCATGAATGTAATCAGGAATGGGCCTCTCGCTGATACACGCGTCACGTATCGTTTGGCGAGCCCCCTCGCTCACCCCGGTTGCCCAGCAAAACTCCTCAAAATCGAGCGGGAACATCCTAAGCTCGTGGACATACCCCACGGGATAGGACCTGACGCCCTTGAACTGGGTCCCGAGCATTGACCCCGAAAACGCCCAGCGGCACCTCCCGTCCTCAACAAGGAACTTTGCCATCGTCATGATGTCGGGGGCCTCTTGGACCTCATCGATAAACACGAGCGTTTTGCCTGGTGCAATCGACTTTCCCGAAAGAAGCGTCACCCTGCTGATGAAATCATCGGCATCCCGCGCCTCGAGAAGAGCATCTTTTGCCTGGCGATTTTCCATGAGGTTAAGCTCGATGTAGGTTGCATGGCTGGCTTTGCCAAATGCGCGAATCGAATAGCTTTTGCCGATCTGGCGAGAACCCGTGATGAATAAGGCCTTTTGCTCGGCAGACTTCAGCCAACGCTCCAGCTCTGCCGCTATTTTCCTGCGCAGCATAGGCTCTCCCCTCAGTGTCATCAAATGAAATGCAAAGTTTTATGCGCTTAATTATCGATGAAATGTAGGATTTTTAGAACCTAAAATCGGATGAAATGCAGAGATTTAGGATTATAAGCAAAAAGAAGGGGCAGCCCCGGCGAATGTGACAAAGGGGCTGTCCCTTTGCCACATTGCGCTCGACTACTCGTCAACGATCTCGGCAAGCCAGACGTTCAGCGTATCGACCTCGGGGCAGCAGAACTTTGCCGTACCAGGCTCGTTGCCAGGCACGGTTCCGCCATAGCGCAGGATATCGATATAGGGAAAGCCCACATGGCAGGCCATGGCACACATCTTGCCGCGGTCGCGGTCAAAGTCGAAGACGTCGCCCGGTTTGTGACCATGGTGGCAGCGGCACGCACCCAGCTGGTCCACGCAGCTCACGCGGATACGCGGACGCTTGCCACGCGGCGCGCCGAGCGGCTTGCCCCCGCCCGCAGGCTTGGCGCCGCCCTCGCCAGCATTACTCATGGTCAATCACGTCCAGGCAGGCCTCGATGGGAAGGCCAGCCGACTTATCCTCTTGGTCGGCATTGCGCTCGATAAGCTCAGCCACCACGCGCATGGCATCGGACGTCGCGCGCTGCAGACTCCAACCTGCCATAACGCGGCCGACGAGCACCGCCGAGAACGTGTCGCCCGTGCCCGGGAAATAGACCGGGATCAGGTCGAAGGGAATCGTGAAGTACTCCCCCGCCACATGGTCGTAACCGATGACGACATTCGCACCGTCGACCACAGCGCTCGTAATGACCACCGACTTGGCGCCCAGGGCACGCACGGCATCCACGAGAGCGCGGCCCTCATCGGGCGTGATTTGCTCGGCAATGGGCGCATCGGTAAGCAGGCACGCCTCGGTGTAGTTTGGCACCGCATAGTCGGCGCACTCGAGCAGGCTGCGCATGAGACCGATCGTGGACTCGGGCACGCCGGCGTAGAGCTTGCCGTTGTCGCCCATGATGGGGTCGACGAACACCTTGGTGCCCTTTTGCGCACGGCGGTGGCAAAAGTCCGAGATGATGCGCGTCTCTTCCTCGGTCACGATAAAGCCGGTCGAGATGGCGTCGAACTCAAACCCGAGCTCCTCCCAGATAGCGAGGCTCTGGCGCACGTACTCGGTGGTGTCATGGATGTAGAACTTGGGATAGTTGAGCGTATCGGACACCAGCGCCGTCGGCAGGTTGTGGATGCGATAGCCCATGTGCGACAGCACCGGCAGCATGGCGGAGAGCGCGACCTTGCCGTAGCCGCACATATCGTTGATCAGCAGCAGCTGAGTGTTCTTCATGAGGGTCTCCCTTGGTTCGGGCACGGCGCAGCGGCGCCACAGTGCGACTAAGTGTAGCGCAGGGGACGTTGTAAGCGGTCGCTAGGGTCGCGAAGAGTGCATTGTTGCGGAAAGGTTTCGGAAATGGGAGGCAAATCACGGCAGCAGCGGCACAGTAGCTGCCACCTATTTACTACCATTCCAAAACTATGCCGGATTACTACGATAAACCGCCAGTCTCCAACCACAACAAATTGCACTCCAGCAAAACCGCAGGTAGACAGCTTGTGATTTTCCGAAAAACAATGCCGAGGTCTGAGATTTCGAATTCATCGTAGTAATCCGGCATAGTTTTGGGCAAAGCAACTTCGGAAGGGTGTCACCGCAGCCCAAAATGATCCGTTATCCTCCATCCCCCACGGATCACTCAAATGCCAACCCAGGCAGCGCTGTAGATTGAGGACGGACAGCGAAAGCGTTCCTAAGCGAGCAAGGTGGCGTGAAAGAGGAGGGCATAGGCCTTGTGGCCATGCCCGACGATTGAACGTCAGATTGCCGCTTAGGAACGCTTGCAGCGTCGAACCGTTACGCGGTTTGGTAAAACCGCGTAACCACTAGTTTGGTACCTTGACATTGATTTCTCACGCTCCTAAATTGGTTAGGCACAAAACAATTCCACTACCTAACTAAAGAAAGGAGCGAAGCTTAGATATGTGTGTTGAACCACTCGTCCTTCCGCATGAGCCCGGCGGTGACCCGTCGCAACCGGTAGACATACCCGAAGCGGTCAGCGCCGAAGACAAACTCGCCAAGCGCATCCTGAGCGGCCTGGGCTTTTGCGGCCATTACATGCATTTTCACGGCGGCGGCATATCTGGCAAGGCGCCTATTGTCTGCCTACTCGCCAAGCAGCCGACCGGCGAGCTGTCCCAACAGGAGCTCGGCATGCACTTCGACCTCAAGCCAGGGTCCCTTTCCGAGATTCTGTCCAAGCTCGAACTGGGCGGTCTTATCGAGCGCAGTCGCAATCCCAAAGACCGTCGGCAGCTCACCATCCGCCTGACCGAAGCGGGATGGGAAAAGGCCCGTGTTGAGCAGGCAGCCCGCATTCGCTTTAGGGAACAGGCCTTTAGCGCCCTTACGCACGACGAGCGCGAACAGCTCGCCGAGATGCTCGAAAAAATCCGAGTAACCTGGGAGGAACTGGATGATTAAAACCCTCATGGGAAGCATCCGCGATTACAAGAAGGTCACGATCGCCACGCCGCTGCTGGTGCTTGGCGAGGTGCTCTGCGAAATGATGATCCCGTTTATCACCGCCGACATGATCGACGCCATCAAAGACGGTGCCACCGTCGCCCAGATGCTTCCCACCGCAGGCTTTTTGGTGCTCATCGCACTGACGTCGCTCGCTTTTGGTGCCGCTGCCGGCGTCACCTGCAGTCATGCGAGCTGCGGCTTCGCCAAGAACCTGCGTCACGACCTGTTCTACAAGATCCAGACGTTCAGCTTTGCCAACATCGATGAGTTCTCGAGCTCCTCGCTCGTCACCCGCCTCACCACCGACATCAACAACGTGCAGCAGGCCTTTATGATGCTCATCCGCATCGCCGTGCGCGCGCCGCTGGTGTTGGTCTTTGCCTTTGCCATGGCCTACGCCATGGGCGGCAGCGTCGCCATGGTCTACCTGGTCATCATTCCGCTGCTGGGCTTTGGCCTGTTCTTTATCATCTATAAGGTGCGCCCGATCTTTGCCCGCGTGTTCCGCAAGTACGACGCGCTCAACGAGTCCGTCGAGGAAAACGTCACCGGCATGCGCGTGGTCAAGAGTTACGTGCGCCAGGACTACGAGAAAGAGAAGTTCGCCACCGCCGCGCGCGACGTCCAGATGGACTTCACCCGCGCCGAAAAGCTGCTCGCCTTCAATAACCCCATGATGAACATTTGCGTCAACGGCGCGTTCGTCGTCATCATCTACCTGGGCTCCGAGCTCATCATCACGAGCCAGGGCACCTTGTTCGACGTGGGCCAGCTCTCCTCCATCTTTACCTATGGCTTCCAGATTCTGATGAGTCTGATGCAGCTGTCGATGATCTTTGTCATGGTGACCATGGCCGACGAGTCGGCACACCGCATTACCGAGGTGCTTGCCGCCGAGCCCACAATCGCCAACCCGACCGAGCCCGTGCTCGAGGTTGCCGACGGCTCCATCGACTTTGACCACGTGAGCTTTAAGTACTCCGAGCACGCGAAGCGCCAGGCGCTCGACGATATCGACCTGCATATTAAGAGCGGCGAGACCATCGGTATTATCGGCGGCACCGGCTCGGCCAAGTCGACGCTCGTGAATCTGATCGCCCGCCTGTACGATGTCACCGAAGGCACCGTGCGCGTCGGCGGCGTGAACGTACGCAACTACGATCTGGACGCGCTGCGCCACCAGGTAGCCATGGTGCTGCAGAAAAACGTGCTGTTTAGCGGCACCATCGCCGAAAACCTGCGCTGGGGCGACCCGAACGCCACCGACGAGGAAGTCCGCGAGGCAGCACATCTGGCCTGCGCCGACGAGTTTGTCGACGGCTTCCCCAAGGGCTACGACACCTGGATTGAGCAGGGCGGCTCCAACGTTTCCGGCGGCCAGAAGCAGCGCCTGTGCATTGCGCGTGCCCTGCTGCGTCGCCCCAAGATCTTGATCCTGGATGACTCCACGAGCGCCGTCGACACCAAGACCGACGCCAAGATCCGCGAGGGCCTGGCGAGTTATCTGCCCAACACGACCAAGCTCATCATTGCCCAGCGTATTAGCTCCGTGCAGGATGCCGATCGCATCATCGTCATGGAGGGCGGCCGCATCAAGGACATCGGCAACCACGACGAGCTGCTCAAGACGAGCGAGATCTACCGCGAGACCTTTACCTCGCAGAACAAGATGAGCGCCGAGGGCGAGGACGCGGGCGAGACCGCTGCAGCCGGCACCGAGGCGTCTGCATCGCAAGCCCAGACCCAGGAAGGAGGCGAGGCACATGAGTAAGGCCACTACCGCCGAGCGCGTACGCAACCGCAAGGGCGGCGCCATGACGCGCCTCATCAGAATGCTCTTTGGCTTCTACCCGGTGCTTTTGCCCCTCGTCGTCGCCGGCGTGGTGCTCTGCGCCGTCATCAACTCCATCGGCGCGACGTTTCTCCAGAGCGCGCTGCAGGTCATCAGCGAATCATGGCAGTCGGGCGACTGGACGGCCGCGCAGCCCAAAATTCTGAAGCTTGTGACTACCCTCGGCTGCATCTACGCCGTGGGCGTCGCGTCTTCGCTCTTCTGGAACCGCGCCATGGCCGTCATCACGCAGGGCTCGCTCGAGAAGCTGCGCGAGAAGATGTTCAACCGCATGCAGGACCTGCCGATCCGCTACTTCGACACGCATCAGCGCGGCGACATCATGAGCCACTACACCAACGACATCGACACGCTGCGCCAAATGATCAGCCAGTCGCTGCCCAACCTGCTCATGACGATCATCGTTATCGTCACGGTGTTCTTCATCATGCTGTACTACAGCGTTTGGATGTGCCTGGTCATCATTGCCGGCGTCGCCTTTATGACCTTTATGACCAAGCTGCTCGGCTCCAACTCCGCGCGCTTCTTCATTGCACAGCAGACCGAGCTCGGCGTGGTCGAAGGTCATATCGAGGAGGTCATGAACGGTCAGAAGGTCGTCAAGGCGTTTTGCCACGAGTCCGCCGCCGAGACCGATTTCGATGAGCGCAACGAGAAGCTCTTCGAGGTCTCGCAGAAGGCCAACATGTACGCCAACATCCTCATGCCCGTCCTTATGAACCTGGGCAACCTGCTCTACGTGCTGGTCGCGCTGGCCGGCGGCATCTTCCTGGCGCTGGGCGTGCCTAACCTGAGCATCTCGGGCACGGCGCTTTCCATCGCCGTCGTGATACCGTTCCTCAACATGACCAAGCAGTTCTGCGGCCAGATCGGCCAGATCTCGCAGCAGATCAACGCCGTGGTCATGGGCCTTGCCGGCGCCGAGCGCATCTTTGAGCTGCTCGACGAGGAGCCCGAGGCCGACGAGGGCTACGTGACGCTTGTCAACGCGCAGGTCAACCCCGACACTTGGCAGCTCGAGGAGGCCGACCACCACACCGGCATGTGGGCGTGGAAGCATCCGCACCGCGCGACCGGCGAAATTGAGTACGTGCCGCTGCGTGGCGATCTGGTCATGGACAACGTGGACTTTGGCTACACGCCCGACCACGAGGTGCTGCACGGCGTGTCCGTGTACGCCAAGCCGGGTCAGAAAGTCGCGTTTGTCGGTGCCACCGGTGCCGGTAAGACGACCATCACCAACCTCATCAACCGTTTCTATGACATCGCCGACGGCAAGATTCGCTACGACGGCATCAACGTCAACAAGATCCGCAAGGCAGACCTGCGCCGCTCGCTGGGCGTGGTGCTGCAGGACGTGAACCTGTTCACCGGCACCGTGATGGATAACATCCGCTACGGCAACCTGGACGCTACCGACGAGGAGTGCATCGCGGCGGCCAAGCTCGCGGGCGCGGATGACTTTATCACCCGCCTGCCCGACAGCTACGACACCATGCTCACCGGCAACGGCGCCCAGCTGTCGCAGGGCCAGCGCCAGCTGATCTCGATCGCACGCGCCGCCGTCGCCGATCCGCCGGCAATGATTCTGGATGAGGCCACGAGCTCCATCGATACCCGCACCGAGGCCATCGTGCAGGCGGGCATGGATAAGCTCATGGAGGGCCGCACGACGTTTGTCATCGCGCACCGCCTGTCCACCGTGCGTAACTCCGACGCAATCATCTGTCTGGACCACGGCCGCATCATCGAGCGCGGCAACCACGACGAGCTGATCGCCAAGCGCGGATACTACTATCAGCTCTATACCGGAGCGTTTGAGCTGGAGTAGTTCGGCTCGCCGAGATGGCCGATTTGTCGCTCATTCGTCGGGCATGACCCTAAGGTCAATGCCCTCCTCTTTCGGGGCAAATCGACTCATCTCAACGACCCAAACACAATGCACCGCAACGCATAAGCCCCCGCAGTTCATATGAGCTGTGGGGGCTTTTTTCATGCCAGCCGGAAACCGTATCCCACTTTTCAGGCTCAGAATGGGATGCCGTTTCCCGCTGGGCCCCCTCCGGGAAACGGCATCCCATTTCAAGGGCATAAACCGGGATGTGGTTTCCCCTAACGGCACCTTTGGGAAGCCGCATCCCACTCTGTACGCACAAAACGGGATGAGCTTTCCCATGGTGATCCAAGACCAGAAGCATGTCCGATAGCGCGGCCAGGTCAAGAACAACAAGGCAAGCGTCACGCCAATTTGGACGAGCGTCTGCTGCAGTTTAAGGCTGCTGGCCCATATGGTAGAGTTAACCACCCATGAATTTCAGCACACTGCGTGCTACCTGTTCTTTTGCCATTTTGGGAGTGAACTTGTGAATACTTCTGTCGCCAAGAAGGCCAGCCAGGCGGTGCGCCTGCTCATGATGGTGCTCACGGCAGTTCTCATCTTCTTCTTCATCAATGTTATGCTGCTCGTCTCCGATATCCAGGGCACGGCACGCGTGGTCAACTATGCCGGTCTGGTGCGCGGTACCACGCAGCGAATCGTTAAGCTCGAGGACGCGGGCCAGCCTCAAGATGACCTGCTCAAAGCCGTGGATTCATACATCAACGGTTTGCGTTACGGAAGTGACGACCTCAACCTCGTCCGTCTCGACGACGACGAGTATCAGGCAAAGATGACCGAGCTTGCAAACTACTTTGATGAGCTTCGCACCGAGATTGCCCGCGTGCGCGAAGTCGGCTACGAGAACACCGACATCATCTCCATGAGCGAGGAGTTCTTTGGCATTTGCGACGATGCTACGCGACTCGCAGAGGACTACTCTCAGGAGAAGGCGTCGGCGCTCAACTATCTCGAGGGCTTGGTGATCATCGACATCGTGGGCTTGGTGGCGACCTTTGCGGTCGAGCTTGTTCGCGCGGTGCGAACTGCCGCGCTCAATCGCGAGCTGCAGAGCAAGGTCTATCTCGATGAAGCCACGGGACTGCCCAACAAGAACAAGTGCGAGGAGATCTTGGGGCAGGAGCAGCCTGTCTCCGCGGAGGCGCCCGTTGCGGTGTGCGTCTTCGACCTTAACAATTTGCATACGGTCAATAACAACTTCGGCCACGAGAAGGGCGACGAATACATCCGTTCTTTTGCCCAGCAGCTGGGGTGCGTGGCGTCCGAGACCTGCTTTGTGGGCCGCGACGGTGGCGATGAGTTTATCGCGGTGCTGCGGGATGCCGATCGAGCTGCCGTGGAGTCCTGTCTCGCTCGGGTTCGTGCGAATGTGAACGAGTATTCCGAGGCTCACCCCGACATGCCTATCAGCTATGCGGTGGGCTACGCGCTTTCCAGTGATTTTGATGAACCGCCTACGATGCGCGAGCTCTTTTCCCAGGCCGACAAAAACATGTACATCGACAAGAACCGCGTAAAGACAGCTGAGGCAGCCGGGCTGCAACGCGAGGACCGCTAAACCCGTAGCAAAGGGTAGCTAATTTGGGACGGGACTCTTTTGGCTACTTGAGGAGTTGGGCCATGGCGTTGACGAATTTTTGGACTTGCAGGGTTGGCTCGAGCGGGTAGTGCAGAAAGACCGGTACCTCGCGGCCGCACAGGAACGGCACGCCCACAAAGGCCGGGTGCACCCCCGACCACGCTCCACAGGTGAGCACCGCGTCGCCCTTTTCCTCGGCTTCGTTAAAGAGCGCAAAGTCGAAGCTATCCACATCGATCACGTCCACGCCGCCGTCGGCCAAAAGGTCGATGCGCAGGCTGTCCATGGCGTCGTTGCCGTGGCGCAGCACGCGCAGACGCATACCCTCCAAGTCGGCGACCGTAATGTGATTCTTGCGCGCCAGTGGGCTCGTGCGCGGCAGGTCGATATAAAACGGCACGTTGACAATGCGGAGCTTTTGGCAGGCATCGCCCCAGCGCGGGGTCGAAAAACTCGACTGCACCACATCCACCTCTCGACCGAGGCTACGCATGACGGATTCGCGCTCGTCGTAGAGGTCGCTTACCGGCACGATCTCAAATCGCAGCGACGGTTCCAGATCGTGAATGCCCGACCACATCGACAGCGTTTGGCGCCCCGGGCACATCATCGACACGCCCAGGCGCACCGCGCCGCCATCGCCCGCCGCGCGTCGGGCACGGCGCAGTGCGTCCTCGGACTGCCGCATGATTGAGCGCGCGTCGTCCACCAGCAGTGCGCCGGCCGGTGTCACCTTGACACCCGAGTGCGAGCGTTCGAACAGCGTGATGCCGAACTCGGCCTCGAAACCCGACACCTGCTTGACGAGCGCCGGAGTCGACACGCGCAGTTTTGCCGCCGCACGCGAGAAGCTTCCCAGCTCCGCGGCGGCCGATATGGCCTCAAGTCGTCGATCGTACACGTCAATCTCCCGTTTTCGCACCCGTGGCCACATGGCGCCACGGGGGGTTGTTTTCGCAGGTCACGCGCTCAATTGAGAATTAACTGCATCGCACGGTGTAAACCTACGGTTAACGCCATTCTAACAAATATGCAATTCACCTGCGCAAATGCAAAGCATACGATAACCAGCGAAAACCGCGTGGGTCAGTTAATGGGAGCGACCCACCGGGAGGCACAAGAAGGGAAGTTCCTATGAGCAACTGGCTTAAGCTCGAGGGCGATGTCTGCGCCGTGACTGGCGCGCTCGGCGGTATGGGCGTCGAGATCT
The DNA here is from genome assembly GCA_048430645.1 of Collinsella sp. Taxonomy (GTDB): domain Bacteria; phylum Actinomycetota; class Coriobacteriia; order Coriobacteriales; family Coriobacteriaceae; genus Collinsella. Next base: position 20,204 of record DBFOME010000005.1, read on the forward strand.
GCCGCGAGTTCGCCCGCAACGGCGCCAATGTCGTCCTGCTCGACCTGGACGAGGAAAAGGTCAAGGCCGCAGCCGCCGACCTCGCCGCCGAGTTTGGCATCCACGCCGAGGGTTACAAGATGAACGCCACCGACGAGGCCGAGGTTCAGGCCGCCGTCGACGCCACCATCGCCGACTTCGGCCGCGTCGACGTCCTTGTCAACACCGCTGGCATCCTGCGCTTCGCCGCCATGGAGGACCTTCCGCTGAGCGACTGGGAGCAGGTGCTCAACGTCAACCTCACCGGTTACTTCATCACCTCGCAGCGCTTTGGTCGCGAGATGATCAAGGCCGGCCAGGGCCGCCTGGTGCACATCTCGACCGTCGCCAGCCACTCCCCCGAGACCTTCTCGGGCGTGTACAGCTCCACCAAGGCCGGCGTCAACATGATGTCCAAGATGCTCGCCGCCGAGTGGGGCCCCTACGGCGTCCGCTCCAACTGCGTCGAGCCCTGCTTCGTTAAGACCCCCATGTCGGCCAACTTCTACGCCGACCCCGAGGTCGAAAAGAGCCGCAGCCGCCTGATCGCTACGCGTCGCATCGGCGAGGTCAGCGATATCGCCAACGCCGTCATGTTCCTGGCGTCCAAGCGCTCGGACTTTACCACCGGCGACGCCATCAAGGTCGACGGTGGCTTCTCCAACATGATGGGCGACCTCACCGCCAAGCCCGGCGGCCGTCGCGCCTATGCCGACAACTACCTCAAGAACAAGGGTGTCCAGCTCTGGTCCGATGAGTCCGGCGTCGCCAAGCCGACTGACCAGTAAACCAACCTGACAGGGAGGTCCCGCGGACACGCCCGCTCCTCCCCCGTATCGATTAGAAAGAGTCCAATGGCTTCCACCAACTCCAACAAGGGTCGCGCCGTCGTGCTTTCTGCCGCGTGCGTCACCATGTTCTTCATCAGCTCCATCGCGCTGTATTCCGTCGTGAGCAAGAACCTGCTCGCCGTCTACCCCGAGTGGTCCAGCGCCCTTACCTGGGCTTTCCCGGTCTTTCAGACCATCATGGCCGTGACGGGTATCTTCGCCGGCCGCATCTCCGACAAGATCGGCCCGCGCAACGTCGTGATCGCCGCCGCCGTGTGCTACGGCGTGGGCTGGTTCATGTCCGGCACCGTCACCGAGCCGTGGCAATTCTACCTGTGGTTCTCGCTTGTCGCCGCCATCGGCAACGGCCTGGGCTACAACCCGGCGCTCACCACCGGCCAAAAGTGGTTCATCGACAAGAAGGGTCTCGCCTCCGGCATCACCCTGGCCGCTTCGACCGCCGGTCCCGCCGTGCTGTCCCCGGTGCTCGCCTCGCTGCTCATCCCGAGCCTGGGTATCTTTGGCGCCCTAAAGGCGCTCGGCGTCATCTTCTTTGTGATGATCGCCGCCTCCGCCCTGTTCCTGAAGGCCCCCGAGGCCGGTTGGCTGCCCGAGGGCTTCGAGGCCCCCAAGGGCGGCGCGCATGCCGGCACCTTCGGCGACCTCACCCCGGGCGAGATGGTCAAGACCCCGCGCTTCTGGGTCCTCATCGTCACCTTCGCCTTTGCCGCCACCGCGGGCACCCTGCTCGTGGGCAAGGTTGCCTCCATCGCCGCCGTCCAGCTCTTCGCCGACCCCACGAGCGCCGCTGCC
>DBFOME010000006.1:0-24023 GCA_048430645.1 Collinsella sp.
GGCGAGATGGTCAAGACCCCGCGCTTCTGGGTCCTCATCGTCACCTTCGCCTTTGCCGCCACCGCGGGCACCCTGCTCGTGGGCAAGGTTGCCTCCATCGCCGCCGTCCAGCTCTTCGCCGACCCCACGAGCGCCGCTGCCGTCGCCCTCGGCGGTGTGGTGGTCTCCGTCAACACCTGCGCCAACCTGGTTGGCCGTCTGTCCTTTGGCCAGATCATCGACAAGCTCGGCGCCTACAAGTCGCTGCTCATCAGCCTTGTCGTCACCATCGTCGCGCTCGTCATCATGTCGATGAGCTTTACGCAGAGCATGTTCTTTGTAGCGCTCGCCCTGCTCGGCTTTAGCTTTGGCGCTCTGCTCGTCATCTACCCGCCGCTCACCGGTGGCGCCTTTGGCACCAGCAACATCGGCGTCAACTACGGCATCATGTTTTTGGGTTATGCCGCTTCCACCTGGATCAGCCAGCCCATCACCGCCGTGCTGTATCACGCCGAGGCCGGCAGCGCCGCCTACCAGCAGTCTTTCTACGGCGCCATTGTGATCGCCGCCATCGCCGTCGTGCTCACCGTCTACATGATGGTCTCCGACAGCAAGAAGAAGTCCGCCTAGTTTTACCGATGCGACAAAGGGACAGCCCCTTTGTCGCATTCCACCGGTCACCAGTATTTAAGGAGTCGAAATGTCTGAGCTCAACCCCGTCCGCATTGCCGTTATCGGCGCCGGCGCCATGGGCCGCAACCACATCCGCTTTGTCACCGAGGAGCCCGAGGCCGAGCTCGTCGCCATCGCCGACGCCTTTGAGGGCGCCCGTGCCACGGCCGAGGCCGCCGGCGTGCCGTTTTACACCGATCCCGCCCAGATGATGGACGAGGTCAAGCCCGAGGCCGTCATCATCGCCACCCCCAACGACCTGCACCTGGGCGTTGCCCGCGAGGCTGTGAAGCGCAACATCGTGCCGCTTGTCGAAAAGCCGATCTCCAACGACCTCGAGGATGCCCAGGCCTTCGCCGCCGAGGCCGAGACCGCCGGCGTGCCTGTGCTCGTGGGTCAGCACCGTCGTCACAACCCCTTCGTCAACAAGGCCAAGGAGATCATCGAGTCTGGCGAGCTGGGCAAGCTCACCGTGTCGAGCTTCCACTACATGATCTATAAGAATGACGAGTATTTCGACGTCGAGTGGCGCCGCAAGAAGGGCGCCGGCCCGATCCTGGTCAACCTGGTGCACGACGTCGACCTGCTCCGCTACCTGCTGGGCGAGCCCGTTGCCGTCCAGGGTATGCAGTCCAGCGCCGCCCGCGGTTTTGAGACCGAGGACTCCGCCGTGGTCAACGTCCGTTTTGCCGATGGCGCGCTCGCAAGCATGACCATCTCCGACGCCACCGCCAGCCCCTGGAACTGGGAGGCGACCGCTCGCGAGGACCCGCAGTACCGTCCCTTCGACGCCGACGCCTACTTTATCGGCGGAACCTTGGGCGCCCTGTCGCTGCCCCGCCTGCACCAGTTCTCCTACGACGGCGCCTCTAACTGGCACAAGCCGCTGCAGATGGAGATCCCGGCCGTGGACCCGGCGCTGCCGCACAAGATGCAGCTCAAGCACTTTGTAAAGGTCGTCCGCCGCGAGGTCGAGCCCGTCGTGACCCCCGCCGATAACGTCAAGACGCTCACGCTGCTTAACGCTATCAAGGAGGCCGCCGAGACCGGCCAGCTCGTCGAGCTGTAACGCTTTAGGGCGGGCCGCGGCAGAAACCCCATGCCGAACCCTTCGGTCCGCCACCAACAAGCCCCTCTTCTTTGCCCCGCGAGCAGCCTCCTGCCCGCGGGGCCTTTTGCTACCTTGCCGACGATTTTTCTGGGGCGAAAGTTGCTAAAAGAGCCCCGTCCCAAAATGACTACTTGGGTGGAGTGGCGGGTGGTATCCTTGGTAGCCCTGTGCTGCAAACGCACCTTAAACGCAAGGAGTCCCATGGATCTTATCGCCCAGCTCGCCCGCGAGCTCAACCTTAAGGCCGCCAACATCGAAGCGGCCGTCAAGCTCATCGACGAGGGCAACACCATTCCCTTTATCTCGCGCTACCGCAAGGAGGCCACGGGCGGCATGGACGACGTCGCCCTGCGCGCCCTCGACGAGCGCCTGTCCTACCTGCGCAATCTTGAGCAGCGTAAAGAGGACGTCATCCTGCTTATCGATGCCCAGGGCAAACTCACGCCCGAACTCGAGCAGCAGATTCGCGAGGCCACGCAGCTCCAGCGTGTCGAGGACCTCTACAAGCCCTACCGCAAAAAGCGCATGACCCGCGCGCAGAAGGCCCGCGAGGCCGGCCTGGAGCCGCTCGCCAACATGATCATCATGCAAGCCTCGGCCAAGGGCAGCGCGCTCGACGCCGCCGCGGCATACGTCAATGATGAGGCCGGCTTCGACACGCCCGAAAAGGCGCTCGCCGGTGCCGCCGACATCGTGGCCGAAACGGTAGCCGAGGACCCCGAGAACGTCGCCGACCTGCGCGCCTTTACGCAAAACACCGCCGATATCGTCGTCGAAGCCACCGACCCCGCCGAGAAGACCCCCTACGAGCCGTACTACAGCTATGACGAGCCGCTGCGCCGCATCCCCAACCACCGTGTGTTGGCTATCGATCGCGGTGAGCGCGAGGGTAAGCTCCGCGTGCGCGTGAACGTCGACGGCACCGCCGCCACGGCACGCCTCGGCAGCCGTTGGCCCCGACGTCAGGGCGTGTTTGCCCCCATCTTCGATGCCGCCATCGCCGACGGTTACAAGCGCCTCATGGCCCCCTCGCTGGAGCGCGAGGCCCGCGCCAAGCTCACCGTTCGCGCCCAGACCGAGGCCATCAACGTCTTTGCCAAGAATCTCGAGGGCCTGCTCTCTGCACGCCCCGTGCGCGGTGCCCGCGTGCTCGCGCTCGATCCGGGCTACCGCACCGGCTGCAAGGTCGCCGTCATGGACGAGACCGGCAAGCTGCTCGACCACGGCGTGGTCTACCCCACCAAGCCGCGCCACGACGTCGCCGGCACCAAGCGCGAGCTCGCTCGCCTCGTCAAGAAGGACGGCGTCAACACCATCGTCATCGGCAACGGCACCGCCAGCCGCGAGACCGAGGAAGTCGTCTCGGAGTTCATCGCCGAGCAGGCGCCTGGACTGCGATACACCATCGTCAACGAGGCCGGCGCATCGGTATACTCCGCCTCCGAGCTCGCCAGTCAGGAATACCCCGACCTGGACGTCACCGTGCGCGGCGCCATGAGCCTGGGCCGCCGCCTGCAAGACCCGCTGGCAGAGCTCGTCAAGATTCCGCCCCAGTCCATCGGCGTTGGCCAGTACCAGCACGACCTTGACCAGGCCGAGCTTTCGCGCACCCTGGGCCACGTGGTGGAGGACGTCGTCAACCGCGTGGGCGTCGACGTCAACACCGCAAGCGCGAGCCTGCTGGGATACGTATCGGGCATCACGCCGAGCGTGGCCAAGAATATCGTGGCCTACCGCGAGGAAAACGGTGCCTTTACCGATCGCCGCCAGCTTAAGAAGGTCCCCAAACTGGGACCCAAGGCATATCTCAACGCCGCGGGCTTCCTGCGCATCAGCGGTGGCAAGAACCCGCTCGACGCGACAAGCGTCCACCCCGAGAGCTACGAGGTGGCAACGGCCGTCCTGGAGCGCGCCGGCGTTGCGGCAAGCGAGCTCAGCCGCGGCGGCGTGCCCGACATCGAGCGCCGTCTGGGCAGCATCTCGGCGCTGGCAAGCGACCTGGACTGCGGTACCCTGACGCTCATCGACATTGTCAACGAGCTCAAGAAACCCGGTCGCGACCCGCGCGACGACGCGCCCGAGGTGGTCTTTAGCCGCTCAGCACTTTCCATCGATGACCTGGAGCCCGGCATGGAACTCAAGGGCACGGTGCGCAACGTCGTCGACTTTGGCGCGTTCGTCGACGTGGGCGTGCACCAGGACGGCCTCGTGCACATCTCCAAACTGGCCAACCGCTTTGTCAAGCACCCGAGCGACGTGGTGCGCGTCGGTGACACGGTCAAGGTGTGGATTGAAAAGGTCGATCGCGACCGCAAGAAGATCTCCCTCACCATGGTGCAGGGCAAGTAAACCGCCAAAGCAAGGGTACCCCCTGTAGCGACGTGCAAAATCGCGAGTATTCTGCAATTTCCGCCGTTCCGAACGCCCCACAGAGACAATAACGTCAAAAACAGCCCCCGTTTTAGCGACATTAGAGCCAGAACGGGGGCCGTTCCATGCTTCGGTTAACTGATAAAGACCTTTACCTTGCTGAATACTCGCGATTTTGCACGTCGCTACAGGGGGTACCCTTGCTTACGGCAGAATATGAAAGCCGAGCGAGGCGATATCCTTGGCAAAGCCGCGCACGGTGTCGAGCGAGACCTCGTACGGGTCGCGACCGATGTTCTTGCGCTTGGCCAGGATGCTGTTGGGCACCGTGATGATCTGGCAACCGCAGGCTTCTGCCTGGTAAATGTTAATGAGCTCGCGCGTGGACGCCCACAGGACCTCACAGTTGGGCTTGGCGGCGGCCTTCTTGACCGACTCCGTCATAAACGGAATGGGATCGACGCCGGTATCGGCAATACGGCCGGCAAAGAGCGAGATAATGGACGGCGTCTCGGTGTCAACGGCCTCGACCATCTCATCGACCTGCTTAGGCGTAAAGATGGTAGTGACGTTGACCTTGACGCCGTCAGCGGAAAGCTTGCGGACCAGCTCGGCGGTGGACTCGCCCTTGGTGGTCACGCACGGAATCTTGACGTAGACGTTCTCGGCCCAGGTAGCGATCTCGCGCGCCTCGACCTCCATGGTCTCGACGTCGTCGGCAAAGACCTCAAACGAGACGGACACATCGGTGATATGGGTCAGGACCTCCTTGGCAAACGCGCGGTAATCCGTCACGCCGCCCTTCTTCATAAGGGACGGGTTGGTCGTGAAACCCTGAACGTTGCCGTTCTCGTACATGTCGAGCATGCCCTCGAGGTTTGCACCGTCAGCGAACACCTTGATTGCCATCTGCCTGATTCCTTTCGTTAGCATACGGCCGATAAACTGATAAACACTTTACCTACGTTTATCAAGGCGTTAACTGCGGTTTTTTATCTTCTCGGCGAACGGTATAAACACCTCAGTGTTTGGATTGATAAATCGATTGAGCATGCAAAAGCAAAGAGCCGCAGTTTAAGCAAACGTCAGAACGCGGGATTCATTAGATGAGGCCGAAATGCTGCATCGCTGTGACGGTGCCGTCGTGTGCGACATCATCAGTCACGTAGTCGGCGAGCGCCTTGACCTCGGGCATGGCGTTGCCCATGGCGACAGCCGTCTCGACCGCAGCGAGCATGCCCAGGTCGTTACCCGAATCGCCAAAGCCAAAGGTGCGCGCATTTCCCTCACGGCCCAGATACGCCAGCGCTCGCGCCACGCCCACGCCCTTGTCGATGCCCTTGGGACTCAGCTCGCGATTCTGGCCACCGGTGTTGCACAGCTCAAACTCGCGATCGATAAAGCCATCATCGTTGGCTACGCGAGCCAGGTCGCTCGCGACGATGCCTACCTTGCCCACGCGCAGACGGCCGTCGACGCGCATTTCCTCGGTGCTGTGCACCACAGAAGTGCCGATCAGAGACGACTGCTCAACACCCGCGGGTTCCAGGGCAAAAGTAGCCACGTTGGTCTCGAAAAAGGCTTCAATCCCTGCCGCGGCCATACGGCGTGCAAGCTCCTCAACAATGTCTTCGTCAAAGCAGTCCTCATACACCACGCGGCCCTCGACCTCGAGCGTGGCGCCCGCCATGGCAACGACGCCCGCGGGGTCGAGCGCACGCAAGCTATCGGCGATGAGCCACAGGGGGCGACCCGTGCAGATAAACGCCTTGTGTCCCGCGTCGCGCAGACGATGAAACGCCTCGACGACCGCCTGCGAGGGGCGAACCGCCGAAAAGTCCTTGTCGGTCATGTTGTCGGGATCGAACGACGTCAGCGTGCCGTCCACGTCAAAAAAGAGCACAGCGGGTTCGGGACACGCATCAATCATATGGGTTCCTTTCGAGGATAAGGGCAAACGAAGCATCCATCATATAATGGAGCGACGCAACCAGAGAGGTCACCCATGGAATTTTACGCAAGCTGCCCCGAAGGCTTTGAGTCCGCACTCGCCGATGAGCTTAAACGCCTCGGGCTTTCGCATGTTCGCCGGCTGAAGGGCCGCGCTACATTTGAGGGCGAGCTTGAGCAGGGCTATCGAGCGTGCCTGTGGTCGCGCCTGGCGAGCCGTGTGTTCGTGGTACTCGGGCGCTTTGAGGCGCAGGATGCCGATGAACTGTACGACAGCGTTTACGACATCGCCTGGGAGACCGTCATCCGCCCCGGCGCCACCATCGCCATCACCGCCCGCGGCGTGACCGAGCAGCTGCGCAACACGCGCTTCTCGGCCCTGCGCGCCAAGGACGCGCTGTGCGACCGTCTGGCCGAGACCACGGGCCGTCGCGCCGATGTCGACGCTGCCGATCCCGACGTTCACCTGTTGCTTTCGCTGCGCCAGCGCCGCGCGAGCATCAGCCTGGACCTTTCGGGCGACCCACTGTTCAAGCGCCTGCCGCCCGCGGCGACCCGTGCCGGCGAGGGTGCGCACGTGTTGCGCCCCGACTACGCCGCCCTGGTGCTGGCGCAGGTCGGCTGGACCGCACTGTGCGAGCGCGAGTTGACGGCCGACGATTACGAGAATGAAGCCCTTCCCACGCTAATCGATGCCTCGTGCGCCGGCGGCGGCCTGTTGCTGGAAGCCGTGAACACTCTGACCGACCGCGCCCCGGGCGCCGCACGCGAGCGCTGGGGCTTTGAGGGCTGGCAGCTACACGACGCCGCTCTGTGGGAGCAGCTGCTTGCCGAGGCGCGCGAGCGCGAGGCGGCAGCGCGCGAGCGCCAGGCGCGCATCGTGGCCATGGACATTGACCCCACCGCCCGCAAGACCGCCGAGCGCATGGTCAAGTGTGCCGGCTACAAGCGCTTTGTCGATTTTTGCGCCGCTAAGTCCGCCACCGTGCTGGACCACGCGGGCACTGTCGCCGGTGCCGCCCTCGTCGCGGATACGACCGAGACACCGCTTTCACTCATGCACGATGCCATGACGCTGGTCGGCGAGCTGCGCCGCGCCCCCGAGCTCGCTTCGGCGCCGGTCGCCGCGCTCACCCGCGACGGATTGCTGGCCCGCGCGCTCCACGCCGAGCCCAAGCGCTCGATCGCCGTCATGCCCAACAACGAGGAGGCGGCTATTGAGATTTGGCCCTCGCTCGACCACGCCGCCGCGGCATTTGAAGCAGCGATCAGCGCAGATGCCGAGGAACAGACCGCAGACGCTCATGACGAAGCCGCCGATACTCCCACGCCCGAACCTGCCGCCACGCTCGACCTGGGCGACGGCAAGCCGCTGCCCGTGCTCATTCCCGAGTCTGAGCAGTTCGCCAACCGCCTGCGCAAGAATGCCCGCCTGCGCCGCAAGTGGGCCAAGCGCGAGGGCGTGAGCTGCTACCGCGTCTACGATGCCGACCTGCCCGACTACTCCGCCGCCATCGACCTGTACGAGGGCTGCCCGCAGACGCCGGGCCGCTGGCTCGTCATTGCCGAATACGCCGCACCCAAGACCATCGACCCCGCGCTTGCCCAGGCCCGCATGCTCGACATCTTGGCCATCGCGCCGCGCATTCTTGATGTTCCGGCCGAGCACGTGCACGCCAAGGCCCGCATGCGTTCGCGCGGCGGCTCGCAGTACGGCAAACAGGGCGCCGGCAAGGGTGGCTCGGGCGAGCGCGCCAACATCGCGCGCCGTCGTCTGCCGCTCATCGAAGAGGGCGGCCTTACCTTTGCCGTCAACTTTGACGACTATTTGGATGTGGGCATCTTCCTGGATCATCGCGTCACCCGCAACCTGGTGCGCGAGCACGCCAAACAGGCGCGCCGCTTCCTCAACCTGTTCGCCTACACCGGCACCGCCACCTGCTATGCGGCCGACGGCGGCGTCGAGGAAACCGTGACAGTCGACCTTTCCAACACCTACCTGGACTGGGCCGAGCGCAATATGCGCCAGAACGGCTTTGTTGGTCCGCAGCATCATTTTGTGCGCGACGACGTGCTCGCCTGGATTCGCGACCAGCGCCAGACGCGCAACCGCTGGGACCTGATCTTTGTCGACCCGCCCACGTTCTCGAACTCGTCAAAGATGGGCCGCCGTACCTGGGATGTCCAGCGCGACCATGTTGAGCTTTTGGCCGGCGTGTCGCGCCTGCTCGCACAGGGCGGACATGCCATCTTTAGCTGCAACCTGCGCGGCTTCCGCCCCGAAACGCGCAAGCTCGCGCGCGCGGGCGTCGTGCTGGAGGACATTACGGCGCAGACCATCCCCGAGGATTTCGCACGCAACCAGAAGGTGCACCACTGCTATATCGTGCGCCGCCTGCCCATCGAGGACGCCATGGCCGAAGTCGGCTTTAGCGCCGAGGAGATTGCCGAGCGAACCGAGGAGCTGCGCAACCCCGAGGCCCGCAAGCCCCGTGCAGCAGCGCCCGCGCACGCGCAGGCCGGCAACGGCAAGTCCAACTTTGCCAGCAAACCCTCCCCTGCCGGCAAGTCCAAAAAGAAGAAGTTCTACGCCAGCAAGCCCAAGGATAAATAGACAACGTTGCGGTGGAATACGGACTGTTTTGCCTGGAATTAGGTAAATTTAGACCGTATTTCACCGCAACTCATATTGGGATGGCGGATGCCGACCTATCCCTGGATGACCAATCGGTAACCAATACCCACGTGCGTCTGGATATAGCGCGGGTGCGCGGGGTCGGACTCGATCTTCTTGCGCAGCGTGCCCATAAAGACGCGCAGGCTCGCCAGGTCGCTCTTAGTTGCCGTGCCCCAAATCTCGTGCAGGATAAACTGGTGCGTTAGTACCTTGTCGGCGTTATGTGCCAGCAGGCACAAGAGCTTGTACTCAATCGGCGTCAGATGCAGCTCCTCGCCATCCATCGTGGCAATGCCGGCATCAAAGTCGATATGCAGCTCACCGGTATCGAACGAGCCCTCGGAGGCAACACCACCCGTTTGCGCATACGAAAGGCGCCTGAGCGTCGTGCGAATGCGTGCAAGCAGTTCCTCGACCGAAAACGGCTTGGTCAGGTAGTCATCGGCGCCGGCATCGAGCGCGCGAATCTTATCCCCGTCCTCGCTGCGCGCCGAGACCACGATGATCGGCATGCCCGACCATGCGCGCACCGACTCCACCACCTTGACGCCGTCCATATCGGGCAGGCCCAGATCGAGCAGCACGATGCTCGGTGCCTGCGATGAGGCGGCGGCGATGGCGGCATGGGCGGTCTCCACGGCCATATGACGCAAGCCGTGCGCCTCGAGCGCGGCAACAATAAGGTTGCGGACGGCGGGATCGTCCTCAACGACCAAGATGAGCGGTTTTACGGCAGAGTTCGGCACAGCGCTACTCCTTATCAAACGAAACGTCGGCGACGGGAAGCTCAATCGTAAAGACCGAGCCGTGCGGGTCCGCCGCGGCAACCTCTATGCTACCGCCATGCGCCAGCGCAATGGAGCGGCAGAGCGAAAGACCCAGGCCCACGCTGCGATGGCTGTCGGCAAGACCGTGGTTGGCGGTGTAGAACGACTCAAAGATTCGCTCGCGGTCCTCGGGCGCAATGCCCGGGCCGTCATCGGCCACCGAGCACGCCACGCGTCCATCGTCGACGCTAATCGAAATCATGATATGCGAGCCTGCGGGCGTATAGGTGATGGCGTTGTTCACCAGATTGACCACCAGCTGCACCATCAGGCGCGCATCGACGTTGACGAGCGCCGGCTCATCGCACGCCACCACCTTAAGGTCGTGCTCGCGCACGGCAGGGTTCACGTGGCGCAGCGCCTCCTCCACGATATCGTCCATGAGCTCGAGCGTGGTCGACAGGCGCATACCGCCGCCCTCGAGCTTGGTGATGGCGAGCAGGTTCTCGACGGTGGCGTTGAGCCATTGCGCATCCGAGCGAATGGACAGGAGCAGGCCGCGGCGCGTCTGGGCGTCGAGCACGGCGGTGCCGGTCGAGCCCTGGTCGAGCAGCACATCGGCATTGCCCGAAATACTGGTGAGCGGCGTGCGCAGGTCATGCGAGATGGAGCGCAGCAGGTTGGCGCGCAGCTGCTCATTTTTGGCAAGCACCGCCGCCTCCTCGCGGGCCTCCATGGCGCGGGCGCGATCGAGCGCCAGCTCGCCTTCGCTCACGATGGCATCGGCAAGTGTCCGCTCCTCATGCGTCAGCACGTCGGGCTCGGCAACGATAGCCAGCACGCCCACCACCGAGGCGGGATCGCCCGAGCGCGCGAAGCCGTCGCCTGTGCGAACCGTCAGGTAGATGCCATAAAACGCCGAGCCGCCAAACGTGGCGTCGAGCGGCGTTCCCACATAGGCGGACGCCGAGAGCCGAGGCGGCATCTGCGGCGCCAGTTCGTGCACCGGTGCGGCATCGCCCACGGCCGTGTAAGTCGCGCGCGGCAGCAGGTCATCGCCCTCGGCGTCGGCGCTGTACCACACGACAGGGCAGCCCGAAAGACGCGCCAGCTGCGTGGCCATGGCGTGAACGATCTGATGCTGATCGGCGCACCGCTGCAGCATGCGGTTGGTCTCGAGCACCATATGCGTGCGGCGGTCGCTGGCGGCAGCCTGTGCCAAGGCGCGGCGCAGGGCCAACGCAATCGAACTCGACACAAGCGAGACCACGAACATGATGAAGAACATGCCGGGATAGCCGCGGTCGATAAGCGACAGCGAGTAGCGCGGGTCGACAAACAAGAAGTTGTAGAGCGCCACGGCGGCAGCCGAGCTCAGCAAGCAATACAGGCGACTCCAGGTAAAGAATGCGCACAGCTGAACGGCAAACACATAGACGATCATGATGCTCGGCGCGAGACCCGGATGGTCGAGCAGCGCGCCCACAATCGTCGCCGCGACCAGCAGTCCCACCGATACGCAGGCGTCATACAGAGGAGTGCGGCGCGCCAGCGTTGTGCGCCGCCACCAAAAGTTATCGGCAATATCGCCGTCCGTACGGACGTCCATCAGCGCCCCGCTCCTCTCTCAAAAACAAAAACCACCACAAAGGGACAGGCACCTTTGTGGTGGTTTCCCTTGTGGTGGTTCCAAGTGTATAGCCTTTGCAGCCGGCGGTCGCTAGACAAACAGCACGTGCGCGAGCAGGGCACACACGCACACCGCTCCAAATACCAGTGCCACGATCGAAATTACGCGATCGGCCATATCCATGTTGGCACGGTTCGTCAAAAACCGATCTTCGGCGGCGTCGGCGCGTGCCTCACGTACCAGCTCGGCAACCACCTCGCGGCCATCAAGCATCTTTGCATCCATGTTTGCCTCCCCGGTCTCAATCTTGTCCATCGAAAACCAACTCCGTGCAACCCGTCGGCGCCTACGGCCGCTCGTTGGGGGCCAGGCGCTGCATCTTGTTCACGGCCTTGAACTTGGTGAACAGCGGCACGTACTCAAAGCTCACGTTGGAGTTCTCCAGGCCGTACCAGCGTGCAGGCGTGCCGGCGGCGCGGCGGATGATGTACTTGAGCGTGATGGCCGTACGCTCGCTCGGCTCCACATCGCTTTCGGGCGCCAGAAGCTTACGGATCAGGACGAACTTGAACGTACCGATGTTGCCCGGATCCTTGTAGACCGAGTAGTCATGCGTCTGCGCCGGCAGCTCGCCGGTGGCAGCCAGGTCCTGAACGACCTGACGCAGATAGGCATTGACGCGCTGGTTGATCTTGTAGCCCAGGTACAGATGCACGCGGAACACGTAGTCGGTGCCGAACGTCTCGACCGAATAGGCAAAGGTATGCGGCTCGTCCATGGTCTCGACATTCACGAACCACCAGGCGCGAGCGCGCTTGGGATGCTTGTCCAAAATCGAGTAGACGATGTCGCGGTCGATGTAGTCGGTATGGGTGTCCTTGGTCAGGTACACGACGTTGTCGCTCATGCGCTCGTAACGGTCGTCGTCGCGCAGGCGCTTGAGCTGCGGCAGGTAGCTGCGCAGCGGCAGCAGCGTAAACTGGCGCTGCTCAACAGCCGTACCGTTGTACCAGCACACCATGATGCCCATGATGAGCGCGGCCATGAGGATGGTGAAGTAGCCGCCGTGGAAGAACTTGGTAAGTGAGCTCACGAAGAAGAAGCCTTCGAGCAAAAGGAAGAAGGCCGCGAAGATCCACGGAGCAACCTTGAGCTTGCGCTCCTCGTGCAGGTAGAAGAAGAGCAGCAGCGTGGTGCACATCATAGTCAGCGTAATGGCAAGGCCGTAGGCGGCTTCCATATGCGCCGAGTTCTGGAACAGCAGCACCACGATGACGCAGCCGACAAGCATGACGTTGTTGACCATGGGGATGTAGAGCTGGCCCTTGGTCTCGGCAGGGTAGAAGACCTGCATGTGCGGCATGAGGTCCAGACGGCTGGCCTCGGACACCAGCGAGAATGCGCCGGTGATGAGCGCCTGCGAGGCAATGATGGCCGCGACGGTGGAAAGGCCGACGGCAAACGGGCGCAGGCCCGGGGCGAGCATCTGGTAGAACGGGTTGAGGTCGGCAATGCCCATGAGCTCGGGGTTGGCAGCGTTGTTCATAAGCCAAGCGCCCTGGCCCATATAGGAAAGCAGCAGGCAGCACTTAACGAACGGCCAGGTAGCGTAGATGTTGCCGCGGCCGACGTGGCCCATGTCGGAGTAGAGCGCCTCGGCACCGGTGGTGGCGAGGAAGCAGCTGCCCAGAATCATGATGCCCGCGTGGTTGTTGGGGCTCAGCAAAAAGGCGATGCCGCGCACCGGGTTGAGGCACAGCAGCACGGCGGGGTGCTGGAAGACAAAGAACAGACCCGTGCCGCCCAGGAACAGGAACCACAGCGTCATGATGGGGCCAAAGGCGTGACCGATCTTGGCCGTACCGATGCGCTGTACCAAGAAGAGCACGATGATGATGGCGAGCGTAATGGCGACGACGCGGCCTTGGTCATCGCCCAGCACGGCATGGACCGCCGGGATGGTGCGCAGGCCCTCGATGGCCGTGGTAACGGTAACGGCCGGCGTGAGGATGCCGTCGGCGAGCAGCGCGGCGCCACCTAGCATGGCGGGGATGATAAGCCACTTGCCACAGCGCTTGACCAGACTGTACAGGGCAAAGATACCGCCCTCGCCATGGTTATCGGCGCGCAGCGAGATGAGCACATACTTGATGGTGGTCAGCAACGTGACCGTCCACACGACAAGGGAGAGCGCGCCGAGCACGAACTCCTCCGTGACGCTTCCGATGCCGCCGTTGCCGGCAACGAGCGCCTTGGTTACATACATAGGGCTGGTGCCGATATCGCCGTACACCACGCCCAGCGTGACGAGCATCGCCGAGATGCTCACAGGAATCGCAGCGTGCGAAGCTGCCTCCTTGGCCTTTTGTTCCATAAGCCGGTTTCCTCCCAACTTTAATGTTCGAAGGAATTATAGGTAATCGGCCCATGTTTGAATGGCACTGTTTTCCCAGCTAGATAAACATTTATACGGCCTTTAAGCCACCTCGGCGATATGGAATGTGACAAAGGGACTGTCTCTTTGTCGCATCCGTCATTTTCCGAGCCAATTTTTGAACCACCACTCCATGGAGCGGCTCATCTCGGCCATAAAGGGACTCGTGTGCTTGCGGGTATAGATGTCCACGACGCGCTCCCCCACCACGCGGGCATGCGGACGGAACATCGCGTCCATCTCGGCCACCTGCGCGTCCATGGTCGCGGCATCGGCGCGGCAGTAGCGCTCCTCGTGCACCAGGTTCACCACGGGATGCGCAATGGCCGGACGCTCCTTACGGGGCGTGCCGATGATGAGCATCGACAGCGGCATGGTATAGGGCGGCAAGTCCAGCAGCCCGGCAACTTCCTCGGCATTCTCGATAACATCGCCGATGTAGCAGCTCCCCAGCCCCAGGGCCTCGGCGGCGACCACGGCGTTTTGCGCGGCGATCACGGCGTCCTGGGCCGCGATGGCAAAGTCGCCCAAACCCGGCGCGCGGCGGGGCGCCTTACCCGTGCGCTCGACAAACTCGGGCTCAAAGCAGCCCACGTGCTCAAACAGATCGATCCACTTGGCATAATCGACCACAAATATTAGTGCCCAGGGCGCCTTGGCGATCATGGGCTGGTGGTCGCACAGGTCGGCCAGACGATCCAGCGTAGCCTGCTCGCGAATGCTCACGATGGAATACATCATCATGGCGCCTGCCGACGGCGCACGGCTCGCCGCATGCAGAATCGCCGCCCGCCGCTCGTCGGTCACCGCCACGGGACGATCGTCGTCATCACGCGCGAAGGCACGCGTGGAGGAACGGTGCTCCAACGTGTCCAGCACCGCATTGCCCGTGGTCTCGACCGGATAGCCACACGTATCCACAGCCTTGGTGCAAACCTGCTCGTTCATCGCCTCATCCTCGCTAATTCTTTAAGAAGCCTTTACGTTTCCGTGTAATTCCCGTCCATTATCGCGCAGGTCGCCACTACATTGAGCCACACCGCCGCACATGCGCGTTAATATGGCTGGTTGTTGTGCGCAGCCCGCAAATGCAGCGCATATTTAGGTAACAATCGGGTAAACCCCCGCTTTCGTAGGTTTTAAGTTTGTGAGGAGTCTCAGCATGTTCGCTGCCGCCATCTCGCTCGTCGGTCTTGCGGCGACCGTCTACCTTGTTTTGCGCGAGGCCAAGACCATTCGCGCTCAGTCGGGCACCGTTGCCAAAAGCGCTCTTGGGTGGAGCGTCGCCTTCGGCCTGTTCCAGCTCTTTTTGACCATTTGGGGCGCCATTGGCCTCGTCGCCCAAAACGAGCCGCTCGCCTTTGTGATGCTCATCCTGACCAATGCCATCCTCACCGGCTGCGCTTGGGCCAGTATCGCCCGCGACCGCATCGCCCCGCGCGTCTTTGCGTTCGCCTCGGCCGATGCGCCCACCCCCACCGGCAAGCTCGCTCGTTTGCGCGGCGCCTTTGTGGGCAAACCGCTCGTCGCCGCCGTCCTGTGCCTGCTGCTCGCCGGCGTCTTTGCGCTGCTGGGCATGGAGGTCTCGTCCAACCACGACTTTACCTGGGTCTACCCCCTGTGCATCCTGCTCGAGTGGGCCATCATCACCACGCTCATGGTCGGCCTGTTCTTCCTGTTCCAGCGCCACGGCGCAGCTCCCGCGGTCCTGGCCTTTGCCCTCTTTGTCCTGGGCATTGCCGAGTTCTTCGTCATCACGTTTAAATCCATGCCCATCCAGCCGGGCGACCTTTCGGCCATCTCCACCGCCGCCGCGGTCGCCGGCACCGGCTACACCTTCTCCATCTCGCTGTTCTGCGTGCTGTCCATGGGCTTTACCGCCATCGCTATGCTGCTGTGCGAGTACGCCGGCCTGGTGGCACCGCACCGTCAGAAGGGCGCCGCCAACGCCAAGCGCATGCTGCTCACCAATCTGCTCGTCGCCGTGCTGTGCCTGGGCGGCGTGACCGCGCACGTCACGCTCATCGACTACTACAACACCCTCGGCATCACCGTCTATACCTGGCGCCCGCTCGAGAGCTACTGGCGCGAGGGCTACCTGCCCGCCTTTATTAGTGCAGCGCAGTCCATCAAGCCGCCCAAACCCGCCGACTACTCCGTCGACGATGCCAAGGCCACGCTCAAAAAGTACGCCAAGGCCTACGACAAGTCCGACGCAGCCAAGAGTGACGAGCGCACCGCCGCAAAGGAGCAGTTCGACAGCGAGAAGCCCACGGTCATCGCCATCATGAACGAGACCTTCTCGGATCTGTCGATCTATCAGAACATGCGCGCCGGCTACGAGGGCCCGCAGTACTTTAAGAGCCTGTCCAACTGCCTCAGCCGCGGCAAGCTCTACGTGAGCGCCTACGGCGGCGGCACCGCCAATACCGAGTTTGAGTTTATGACCGGCAACTCCATGGCCAACCTGGGCTCGGGCGTGTACCCCTACACCATCTACAACATGGAAACGACCGGGAACCTGGCAGAGCAGTTCAAATCGCTCGGCTATTCCACCACGGCTATGCACCCCAATCACGCAACCAACTGGAACCGCGAGAACGTCTACAAGGACTTTGGCTTTGACCAGTTCCTGTCCATCAACGATTTCCAGGGAGCCGACACCTTGCGCGGCATGGTGACCGACCAGGCTACCTACGACAAGATTCTTGAGCTGCTCGACCAGAACGCCGATCCGCAGTTTATCTTCGACGTGACCATGCAGAACCACTCGGGCTACGATACGGGTCTGCTGCCGGTCGATAAGCAGATGCACCTGAATATCGACACGACCGATCTGGACGCCAAGACCGTCGAGGACGGCACGCTCTCCGATGTCGACGAGTATGTCTCGTGCATCGAGCAGTCCGACCAGGCGCTTCGCTACTTCCTAAACGCCCTGAGCAAGCTCGACCGTAAGGTAGTCGTGGTGTTCTGGGGCGACCACCAGCCGTTCTTCCCGTCCAAGTTCAACGACAAGTGGTTTACCGGCGAAGACGACGCCACGCACCAGGAACGTCTGTGGCAGACCGACTACATCATCTGGGCCAACTACGACGTTGCCGGCTGCGACCAGACGAGCGAGGTCGACGACCTGTCCACCAACTACCTGTCCACGCAGCTTATGCAGCTGATCGGCGCACCGCTGACCGACTACCAGAAAGCGCACATGACGCTGCGCGAGTCGCTGCCCGCCATCAACTCGGTGGGCTACGAGGACGCCAGCCTGCGCTGGGCGCTTTCCTCCAACGTCACCGGTGACGATGCCGCCGCCGCAGCCGCCACCAAGGCGCGCGAAGATTACGCCAAGATGCAGTACTACGAGATGTTCCGCGACGGCAAGAACGTGTACACCGAGCACTTCCAGACCGAGGCCAACGAGACCGACCCCAACCTGGCACCGGGCACGACCAAGATCAAGTAGCGGGTCGCTCATAACTGGTTCGTCTGCCCGGCGGCGCGGAACGTAAGGTTCCCTGCTCGGACAGTCCTGCTCGCACGGAGAGCACATTAAGTGCTCTCCGGCTCGTGCGGAACTCGCGATGAACCTTACATTCCGCGTCGCCGGGCAGACGCCTCGGTGTTGAAGCGCGGCTTGTCATGGAGACACCTGCTGAACATATATAAGTTGAAGGCCACGTCATGTGGCCTTTTTTGCATCCGGAAACCGTGTCCCAGAATTCTTGTCTGGAATGGGATGCAGTTTCCGCTTGGGACCCGATTGGGAAAGTGGGGACCTCGGACGTTTTTCCGGACCATGTCCCGGCGCTATGCCGCATGGCCCCTCTCCTCGCGATACTCCCTAATGGTCTTCCATCCTAGGTCCTTCTTGAGCTTGCCGTCCCTGTACCACTCGATATATTCGCCGAGCAGGCGGGAGAACTCGTCGAACGGCACGCCGGTCCAGTCCCTGCCCTCGAAGAAGTCGCACTTGAGCGTGCCGAAGAACCCCTCGGCGCGCGCGTTGTCGGGGCTCCGGGCCCTCCTCGACATCGAGCGCACCACCCCGGGGCCGCACGCCTCGCGCCACTCGCGCCCCATGTAGACGGCGCCGCCGTCGGTGTGCACCGTGAGCGGCCGGTCCTCGGTCGGCCCGACTATCCCCACCAGGTCCCTGAGCATGCCGACCATCAGGTCGGAGTCGGCGTGGACCGAGACCCTCCAGCAGATCGGCCACCCGTCGAAGCAGTCGATCGCGGGCGACAGGTACGCCCTGTACCCGTCGAGCCTGAACTCCGTGACGTCGGTGACCACGAGCAGGCCGGGCGCGGGCGCGCGGAAGTCGTGCGTCCCGTCCGCGCGCAGTGGGACGTTGGCCGGGCGCTCCGCGAGCTCGCCCCGGTAGCTGCGGTACCTCGCCCTCCGGCGCATCTGCGCCGCCTTGCGGGCGACCAGGCCCTCCTCGCGCATGATCCGGCGCACGACCTTCTCGGACGCGACGACGGGGCTCTCGGCGTCCCCGGGCGCGAGCTCGCGCCACGAGACGGGCTCGCCGGGTCCCCTCCTGAGGTCGGCGGTCACGGACTCAGGCCCGTAGACGCCGCCGCTCGCCTCGAACGACGCGCGCACGCGCTCCCTGAGCGCGGCCTTGGGGTCGGGCCTCGAGATCCTGGGCGCCTGGTCAAGATAGGTGCTCTTCGGGATCGACAGGGTCCTGGTCACGTCCGCGAGCCTCACCGCCGGCGAGAGCCTCCTCGCCGCCTCTCCCGCCCTGTGCTTCTCCTCGTTCGTCAAAGAGCCAGGGCCTGGTGCTTTTAGGACGTCCAACACCGCCAGGGCCTCGGCGAGCCTGACCTCGGCCTCGCGGGCGCGCTCGGCGGGGTCGTCGGGAAGCCCCTCCAGGCCCCAGTCCCGCCAGTCGGTCTGCTCGGGCGGCTCGCCGCCGGCCCCTCCGCGCCCGGTCCTCTCCATCTTGCCCGCGCCCCCTTCGGCTCGACGCTTCCGCGGGGAGGCGGGCTCGGTGCCCGGTCGCCTCGCGGCGAATGCGGGGCTGCCCTCGCCGTGCGAGCAGTGCATGCGCTCCGCCCGGTCGGGCATCTCACGGGCGGTCAGCTCGCCCGCCTCCTCCAGCTTGAGCCAAGCATACAGGTTGTCCTTGTTCGGGAAAAGCGGCAGGCTCCTGCAGGCGGCGGGGGCGGACAGGCCGCTCCGGTGGAACTCCCAGAGAATCCCCTCGCGCTCCTCTTTCGTATACATCGGACTCCCTCCTGGACCCAGATTGGGTCCGAGATTTTGTCCGAGGTCCCATGCATCCCGTTTCTTGACCGAATAATGGGACGCAATTTCCCGTTGGAGCGCCTTTGGGAAAGTGTGTCCCACTTCGACCGCCCAGAGTGGGATGCACTTTCCGCAAAGCACCTCAACGGGAAACTACGTCCCATTCCAAAGGCAAATTCCGGGACGCACTTTCCGAAACCCCGCCCATCCGGAAAGCCCGTCCCACTCTGAATACATCCAGCGAACATATGCGAGCGTGTTGTCCAGAACGGCCTCGTCATCGGGGTGATGGAAAATATCGTCCCAGACGCTTGCCATCGTTGCGCCCACGAGTGTCAAGAAAAAAGCCTCGAGGATTTCGAGGCTTTCACCATTTGTATTGTTTTGCACGAAGGACCGCGAACGGCGAAGCTACTCTCCCAGCACGGCCTTCTTGGCGGCTGCAGCCATGTTATCCAGATCCTCCTTGGTGGGGTGATCCTTTGCGGCAACCCAGTTGTCGAGTAGCATCTTAAATCGGGCGTTTTCGGGATCTTGCTCGAGCATGGCCTCGTAGCGCTGCTTGACCGCGGGGCCCATCTTGCCCTGGCACATCGCCCAGCCTACAAGCTCGGCATCATTGGCCAAATTGGAGGTCACGCGATCGATAATCTGCCTAAAATACTCCTCACTGGCCCCAAAGCCGCAGGTGCCAAACAGGAACACGCGCTTGCCGTGCAAGGCGGAAAGCAACGCCGCGACCGAAGGCGTGCACGCGCCCTTGTCGCACCAAAAGCCGACGAGCACCGTGTCGGCCGCGCAGGCGCCCTGCGCCTCGAGCGCAACCTGATCTGCATCCGCATCGTCGCTCAACGCCGCGGCATGGACAAACTCAACACCCGCAGCCTGCAGCGTACGCTTGATCGCACCCGAAACCATCCTGGTATTACCGCTCTTGCTGTTAACCACCAAAGAGCACGTCATAGTCACGTTGCCTCGTTTCCCCCAAAACTAAAGCCACTAATGCAATTTATTAGATGAATATCTTAGTACTAACGTGACAGATGTAAACCACCGTCTGTCGATTGATTAATTTGCCCCACGGGCTTGCTCACTGGGCGAATTGGCTGCGGTAGAGTTCGGCGTAGAAGCCGCCTGCCGCTAGCAGCTCGTCGTGCGTGCCGCACTCGATAATCTGCCCGTCGCGCATCACCAGAATGCAGTCGGCGTTACGAATCGTGCTCAGGCGGTGCGCCACGACAAAGCTTGTGCGGCCAGCCATGAGCTCGTCGAATGCCGCCTGCACCTGCAGCTCGGTGCGGGTATCGATGCTCGAGGTCGCCTCGTCCAGCAGCAGAATCGCCGGGTCGGTGAGCATGACGCGCGCGATGCACAGCAGCTGTTTTTGACCCTGGCTAAACGTGCCGCCGTCCTCGCCGATTACCGTATCGTAGCCGCCTGGCAGCTGCACGATAAACTTGTGCGCGTGCGCGCGCTTGGCAGCTTCGATAACCTGCTCGCGCGTGGCGTCGGGACAGCCGTAGGCGATGTTTTCCGCCACCGTGCCCTCGAACAGCCAAGTGTCCTGCAACACCATGCCAAAGGCGCGGCGCAAGCTTGCGCGCGTGTAATCACGCGAGGAACGGCCATCGACCGCAATGCGACCGGCATCGATATCGTAGAACCGCAGAAGCAGGTTGATGAGCGTCGTCTTGCCACAGCCCGTGGGACCGACCAGGGCAAAGCGCATGCCGGGCTTGGCCTCGATGCAGATGTCCTGCAGCAGCTTGCGGTCGGACACGTAGCTAAAGTCCACATGCTCAAAGGCGACCTCGCCCTGCGGGGCGGCAAGTTCCACGGCATCCGCCGCATCGGGCTCCTGCTCGCGCGCATCGAGCAGCGCAAACATGCGGCGCGCCGAGGCGTACGCGGTCTGAATCTGCGTAATGACGTTGGTGACCTCGTTGAACGGCTTGGTGTACTGGTTGGCATAGGACAGGAAGATCTGCACGCCGCCCACCGTAAGCGCCGCCGGCACGCCCGTGATCACGCCCACACAGCCAATCACAGCGACCACGGCATAGATGATGTTATTGATAAAGCGCGTGCCGGGGTTGGAGAGCGAACCCATAAACTGCGCGCGCTCGCCCGCGGTGCAGAGCTCGGCATTGAGGGCATCGAAGCGCAGCTGCGCGTTGGGACCATAGGCAAAGGCGTCGACAAGCTTTTGCTCGCCTACGTACTCCTCGATATGACCACCGAGCTGCCCTTGAATACGCTGCTGCGCCGTAAAGCTTTTGTTGGAGAGCTTGGCGATGGCGCCGGCCGCAAAGATGGAGAGCGGCGTGACGAGCACCACCACGAGCGTCATGGTCAGGTTAATGGAGAGCATAAACGCGAGCGTGCCCACGATGGTGATAACGCCGGTGAAGAGCTGGGTAAAGCCCTGCAGCAGACCGTCGCCCACCTGGTCGACGTCGTTGACCACGCGGCTCATAAGGTCGCCGTGGGCATGGCTGTCGATAAAGCTGAGCGGCATGCGGCTGAGCTTATCGCTCGCCTCCACGCGCATGTCGCGCACCGTTTCGTAAGACAGGCGGTTGACGCAATAGCCCTGCAGCCACTGGAAGGCCGCAGCACCTACGACGACAATCGCGAGCTTGGTAACGAGCGGCAGCAGCGCATCGAAGTCCACCTGCCCGGCGGCGACGATAAGGTCGATGCCCTCGCCAATGAGAATGGGCGTGTAGAGCTGCAGAATCACCGAGACGGCGGCACTCAAAAACGATGCCGCAAACGAGACGCGGTGCGGACGGACATAGCCCAGCAGGCGGCGGGTCACCGCACCCACGGGATAGCGCTCGGGATCGCCGGGCTGGCGCGGACCGTCTCCCAGGTCGTTGAGGCTATCGTTGCCGGACACGTTGGCCGTCATCGTGGCGACCGAACCGGAGGAAGTGTACGGATTCATTTAGCAGCCCTCCTTTGCGCAGACGGATGTGGGGACGGTCGGGGCGCCTGGGGCGGGCGCGGGCGCCGTACTCCCCTGCTGACCCTCGAGCTCCTCGCGGCGAAGCTGCGACTGGCAAATCTCGCGGTAGAGCTGGCAGGTCGTGTAGAGCTCATCGTGCGCGCCCAGGCCCGCAACCGAGCCGTGGTCGAGTACGCAGATCATGTCGGCATCGCGAACGGTCGAGACACGTTGGCTCACGATGACGGTCGTGAGCGGCAGCCCGCCCTCGGCGGCACCGCGCACACTGCGCTCGCGGATGGCATGGCGAAGCGCCGCGTCGGTCTTAAAGTCGAGCGCCGAGGCAGAATCGTCCATGATCAATATCTGAGGCGAGCCCACCAGGGCGCGCGCGATGGTCAGGCGCTGGCGTTGGCCACCGCTAAAGTTCTTACCGCCCGCCTCGACCGGGGTATCGAGCCCCTGCGGCTTGTTGCGCACGAACTCGCTCGCCTGCGCCATGTCGAGCGCCGCCCAGAGATCCTCGTCGGTCGCAGCCTCGTCGCGCCAGGTCAGGTTGCTGCGGATGGTGCCGCTCACCAGCGACGCACGCTGTGGAACGGTCGCGACCACACGGCGCAGCTGGTCGAGCGGCCAGGTGCGCACGTCGGCGCCCATCACACTCACGCTGCCGGTGCTCGCATCGTACAGGCGCGGGATAAGCGAGACGAGCGTGGACTTGCCGCTACCCGTACCGCCGATAATGCCAAGCGTCTTGCCCAGCGGGAGCTCCAGGGTCACATCGTTGACGGCATTTGCCGCGCCCGCGCCAAAGGAGAAGCTCGCATGGCTCAAGCCCAGCGCAGGAACGGGAGCGACATTGCCCGGCTTGGGCAGCGCGACCGGCTGGTTGCCCTCGTCGGTGATGCTCGGCACGCAATTGAGCACCTCGTTGATACGTGACGCACTGGCGCTCGCCTTGGTAAAGACCACGACCAGGTTGGCGACGTACACGATGGAGGTCAGGGTCTGCGTCATGTAGTTCACAAACGCCATGACCTGGCCCTGCGTGAGCTCGCCCACGTTGACCTGAATGCCGCCCACCCACAGGATGGCGCACACACCCAGGTTCATCACCAAAAACGTCACGGGGTTGAGAACCGACGAGAGCTTGCCCACCGCGATGGCGGTATTGGCCTGGTCATCGGCGGCTTGGGCAAAACGCTCACGCTCGTGGCCCTCGCGCACAAAGGCGCGAACCACGCGGGCGCCCGAAAGCCCCTCGCGGCAAATGAGCGCGATGCGGTCGAGCTTTGCCTGCAGCTGCCTGTAGTACGGAATGCAGCGCGCCATGACAAACCAAAACACCAGGCCGATGGCGGGCGTGCAAATCAAAAAGATGATGCCGAGCTTAAGGTCGATGGCAAGGGCCGCGACCATGGAGCCCACCGCTAGGAAGGGCCAGCGGATGAGCATGCGCACGCCCAGCGCCACAGCGAGCTGCACCTGGTTGACGTCGTTGGTGATACGCGTGATGAGCGACGGCGTGCCAAAACGGTCGAGTTCGGCATAGCTCAGCTTGTTGATATGCTGGTAGAGCGCGCCACGAATGTCGGTGCCCATGCCCTGCGAGGTGAGCGCCGCCATCTTTTGGCAGACGAGCGTAAACGAGATGCCGATCACAGCCATGGCGGCAAGCAGCATACCGTAGTGGATAACGGCGTTCACGTCGTGCGCCCCAATGCCCTTATCGATCATCTGGGCAATCACCAGCGGCGTCAGCAGGTCAAAGATTACTTCAATCAACTTGCACGCAGGACCAATCACCATATACCGGCGAAACTTACCACCAAAACGCCTGAGCAGCTCAATCATGTATAGGCGCTCCCTATCATCATTCACATTCAATTCGAACCATGATAGTACCGCCACCCCAAAAGAAGCGTAAACAACTCAACAGGGATTCGAATCCTTAGACAGGTAAGAACCAGTACCTCGGCACAGCCAACGACCGGTACTCCACACGAGATAAAATTCAGATAAATGCGCCTTTGCAGGAGCCTCTTGGACCATGTAGCAGCCGATGTTTTGGCAACGCCAGCGAGCGGCATAACGTCAGGAATTCAATTATCAGATAAATGTGACCCTTCAGGCGGTTTTGGTCGGCTACCCGCGAGTGCCGGCAGGGCGCTTGGTAGTCGAGCGATCCCGCAGGCAAAGCCGAGGACCAGCGAGACACCAAGCGCCC
>DBFOME010000007.1:0-27651 GCA_048430645.1 Collinsella sp.
GACTTGCTCATCGCCAACGCCGATAACGACGATATTCTCGAGGACCATTACCTGCGCTACTTTATGGGCACCCAGATGTCCGGCGTCATGGTTCAGCCCATGGCATCCCCCGACTGGCACCCCGCCATGACCAAGATGCCCGTGCCGATCGTCCATCTGGACATCCATTGCTCCGAGCCCGGCTACTACGTAGCGGCCGACAATGAGGCCCAGGGTCGCATCATTGCCGAACTTGCCATCGCCCGCGGCGCGCACCATATTGTCGTCGTCGGCCGAGCAGCATTTATGCAACTCACCCTGCGCGTCCTTGGCATTCATAAGGCGCTCGCCCTGCACCCCGATATCAAGATCGAAGTCATCGACGCCGGCGAATGGAATACCGCTGCCGACGGCTACGGCATCGGTGCCCAAATCGCCGAGCGCCCCGCGGACGAACGTCCCGATTTTGTCGTCGGCCTGACCGATGTGTTGGCCTCGGGTGTCGTTTCGGCACTGGTCGACAAGGGCATCTCTGTCCCCGGGCAAGTACGCGTGGCCGGATGCGACGGCAACCCGCTCGCTTGGAGCGGATCGGTCCCACTCACTACGGTAGCGCCCCCGGGCTACGAGATTGGCCGCAAGGGTGTCCAACTGCTGATGGAGCAAATCGAGAACAAGGCCCCGGCAAAGATCAAGCATATCCGTGTCGGCTCCGCAGTGCGTACCGTCACCGCAGTCGCCGCCGAGGATATCAACCGCCAAGAACTGGTACGTCCGTTCCTACTGGAACGCGCCAGCACCCAGGCAAGCAGCCAGACCGACGCCACGGCCATCAACCTCGGTGCGTATCTATAGCACGCCCGCGAGTATGCTAAGTCGTCACTTAAGCAAAAGGGGCCCGACCATTGCCGGACCCCTTTTGCTTAAGCGCAAACGTGAGCAATCGCTCGTTTCAACGCCGCAATTTTCTAGCGCACAGTCTTGATTGCCGCCGCCAGGTCGAACAACGTATCGAGCACGGCCTCGCAGCCATCCACCACGTCCTGCGGCAGCGGCACAATATCGGGGACGGCAAAGACGTGGCAGCCGGCCGTGATGCCCGAGACGCAACCATTGCGCGAATCCTCGACCACGGCGCACTCCTCGGGGGCAAAGCCCGCACGCTCGCAGGCGAGCAGATACATCTCGGGGTCGGGCTTGCCGTGCACGACGTCCTCGCCACACGTTACCGTTTCAAACTTGTCAAAAAGACCGACCATCTTAAGGTTGCGCTCGGCCGTAACGAGGCGCGACGACGTCGCTAGGCCCACGTGATAGCCCGCAGCTAGCAGCTCGTCTAGGCACTCGGCGGCGCCGGCCTTAAGTTCCAGTTCGGTCTTGACCATCTCGTCGCGAATCTCCTTGTGGCGACGATAGATCGCCTCGGTGGTTTCGTGGCTGCCATAATGCTTATCGAGGATGTCCATAACATCGGGCAGCGTGCGGCCGATAAACTGATGGATCAGCGCTTCATCAATCGCGAGCCCCAGCTCAGCGGCGCCTGCCTTCCAGGCCCTAATCCCCAAACGCTCGGTATCGACCAGCGTTCCATCCATGTCAAAAATAACAGCCTTGATCATATCGGTCCCCCTCGCCGGATTGCATTACTGCCACTCTACCGCACTTTACAAGCTTGTATATAACGTATATAGCATATTGCACTTTCGTTACATAGCTGGAAGTCTTATGACAAGCAGCTCGGTGGGATTATAGTTTCATCCGAGCTTTAATAACTGTAAGGAACTTTCATGCTTTCAGACACCGCCGCACCCGCAGAGGAGCTTCAGGACAAACTCGCAGCACTCGAGCAGCTGCTTTTGGCATACGGACGCGTCGCCATCGGCTTTTCCGGCGGCGTTGACAGCAGTTTTTTGGCCGCCGTATGCGCCCGCATCATGCCTACCAATACCCTCCTCGTCCATCTCACCACGCCGCTCATCGGCACGCCCGAACAGGCTTCGTTTGAGCAGTCCGTTGATGGACAGGCCAATGAGGGGGCGCATTTTAAGCTACCCGTACTCAATCTTTCGGTCGATCAGCTGCAACTCCCCCAAGTAGCCTGCAACGATGCCAATCGCTGCTACCACTGCAAGCGCGCCGGCTTTACCGCTATCGTCAACCACGCCAAGTCGCTCGGCTTTCCCACCGTCATCGATGGCAGCAATGCAAGCGATCGCGGTGACTACCGCCCCGGCATGCGTGCGGCAGAAGAGCTCGGCGTACGCTCCCCTCTCATGGAGGTCGGCTTTACCAAGGACGAAGAGCGCGAGCTGCTGCGCGCATGGGGCTATCCCGTTTGGAACCTGCCGGCGGGAGCATGTCTTGCCACGCGCGTCCCCACGGGCGAGGAGCTTACGCGCGAGAAAGTCGATTTAATCCGCGCCTGCGAGGATTACCTGCACGATCTTGGCCTGGCGCAGGTTCGTGCGCGCGCGGTCGGCGGCTGCATGCATATCGAGGCCGCTCCGGCCGACGTCGCCAAGATTGCCGCGCTCGACGGCGCCGCCGTCGATGCCGAGGGCAAGACCCCGCTGCCCGCCGCCATCGAGTCTGCGCTGCGCGAGCTGGGCTGCGGCCATATCTCCCCCGAGGTCACCCCCTACATCCACGGCAACATGAACCTTTAGGTTACGCCGTTTTACAAACGGCGTAACTGCTCGGCGCTGCGCAGGCCCCGGGCGCGGCAATCTGACGTTCAACTTCACGGGCGCGACCAAAAGGTCAGCGCCCGCTTGTTTCACGTCACCTTACCGCACCCGGAGCCTGCTCGCTCGCATATGCTCAACCTGGACTGCGTTAACTGACCTACCAAAAGGGACAGGTTTATTTTGGCAGGTTTTATCTGGGGAAATATCGCGAGACAATCGCCCCTCTAGCACCCATCAAACTTCGAGAGACACAAGAGGGGCGACTCGGCTGCATCCACTTCTTCCGATAGCGGCGGTTGCGGCTCGTCGACGAACCCATTACTTCGATGAGCCCTTTATCCGCCATTTTTGGCAGATGGTAGCTGACGAACGAATTTTGGCATTCCGTCTCTCTAAAACAATAGATTTATCTCTCTAACTTTAGAGAGATAAGCGCCTTGTTTTAGAGAGACATTAAGAGAGATGTATCGAATTCGCTGCTAGATTGCCTAATGCTATCTCTCTAACCAACCTTCTCTTTAGAGAGACATTTAGAGAGACGAGCGCGACCTCTCTAATCATGGGCTCCACTCTTTAAGGTGCACACTTCCTAACCGTGCCCTAAGTTGCGGTGAAATAGTCCCCGATTAACCTGCCAAAAAGGGACAGGTTTATTTTGGCAGGTTTTATCTGGGGAAACGCAAACAGGGCCGCGACACCTATATGGCGCCGCGGCCCTTTTCCTTGGAGAAGGATCGTTTGATTGAACGGGATGACCGTTCTAGTCTTCGAGTCCACTATTGATGAGCTCCGCAATCTCAACGGGATCGGTGCTCGCGCGCACCTTGTCACGGAAGCCGGCATCCATCAGCATCACGGCAGCCTTGGAGAGCAAGCGCAGGTGCGTGGTTCCAGCCTCGCCGGCGGGCACGTACAGCGCGAGCGCAACATCGACGGGCACCCCATCAAAACTCGGCCATTCAACGGGCTCGGCCAGTTTAAGCACGGCAACGCCCGGCGTGTGGATTGCGTCGCTTTTGGCATGCGGAACGGCAAAACCGGCGACAAGGCCGGTCTCGGCCTCGTTCTCGCGAGCAATAAAGGCAGCCTCTACGGCAGACGCGTCATCGGCAAAGCCGAGCTCGACGGCCTGCTCGGACAAATAATGCAGGGCGTCCTCGCGCGAGGCGGCGGTATACCCGATCGTCACTTGGTTGGCAGATACAAATCCCATGGAAACCTTCCTTACAACACAGACCTGACCGCAGCTTCGATGCCGTCGGCGTCCAAACCGTACTTGTGCAGCAAATCGACCGCAGGGCCGGACTCGCCATACACATCGCGCACGCCGACGCGTCGCATCGGCACCGGATGCTGCTCCGCGAGCACCGAGGCCACGGCCTCGCCAAGACCACCGATAATCGAATGCTCCTCGGCAGTGACCACACGACCGGTCTTCTTGGCGCTGGCAACCACCAGGCGCTCATCGAGCGGCTTGATCGTGTGCATGTTGATGACCTCGGCGTCAATACCATCGGCGGCGAGCGCCTCGGCAGCCTCAAGCGCCTCGGCGACCATGAGGCCACAAGCGATGATGGTCACATCGGACCCCTCGCGCACAACCACGCCGCGACCAATCTTGAACTCATAGTCCTCGCGGTCGTTGATGACCGGTGTTGCCAGGCGGCCGAAACGCATGTAGACCGGCCCCTCAAACTCATAGGCGGCGCGCACGCATGCGCGAGCCTCGATGTCATCGGCGGGAACGATTACCGTCATACCCGGGATCGTGCGCATGAGCGCAATGTCCTCGCAGCACTGATGCGTGGCACCGTCTTCACCGACCGAGATACCCGCATGCGTGGCGCCGATTTTGACGTTGAGGTGCGGATAGCCGATGGAATTACGCACTTGCTCGTACGCGCGGCCGGCAGCGAACATGGCAAAGGTGCTCGCAAAGGCGACGTGACCCGTGGTCGCAATGCCGGCGGCAAGCCCCATCAAGTTGCTCTCGGCAATGCCGGCATCGTAGAAGCGCTCAGGGTGCGCAGCCTTAAACTTGCCGGTCTGCGTGGCGGCGGCCAGGTCGGCATCGAGGACCACAAAGTCGTCGCGCTCATTGCCCAGCTCGACAAGCGCCTCGCCATAGCTAACGCGCGTGGCGACTTTCTTGACGTCTGCCATTAGAGCTCCTCCCCTGCTGCTGCGAGCTCGGCCATGGCCTGCTCAAACTGTTCATCGTTGGGTGCCTTGCCGTGCCAGCCCACCTGGTTTTCCATAAAGGAGACGCCCTTGCCCTTCACCGTCTCGGCGATAATGGCCACGGGCGAGTCGCTCACTTTGCGAGCTTCGGCAAAGGCGGCGGCAATCTGCGCCATGTCGTTACCGTCGGCGAGCTCGATCACATGCCACTTAAAGGCGCGGAACTTGTCGGCAAGCGGCATAGCCGAGTTAACTTCGTCGATACTGCCGTCAATTTGCAGGCCATTGTGATCGACGATAGCGACGAGGTTATCCAGGTCGTGGTTGCCGGCGAACATGGCTGCCTCCCACACCTGGCCCTCCTCGCACTCACCGTCGCCCAACAGCGTGTAGACGCAGTAGCTGTCACCCCAGTGCTTTGCGGCGAGCGCCATTCCAACCGCGGCGGAGATACCCTGACCAAGCGATCCGGTAGACATGTCGACGCCCGGCGTGTCATTCATATTGGGATGGCCCTGCAGGCGGCTGCCGATATGACGGAGTGTCTCGAGCTCCTCCTTGGGGAAAAACCCGCGTTCGGCGAGCACGGCATAGAGTGCCGGAGCGCAATGTCCCTTGGAGAGTACAAAGCGATCGCGCGCAGCGCGGCTCGGATTCGCCGGGTCGACATCCATTTCCTCAAAGTAGAGGTAGGTCATAATGTCGGCAGCGCCAAGCGATCCGCCCGGATGCCCCGACTTGGCAGCGTGGACACCCGTGACAATACCGCGGCGAACCTCATTGGCAATCTTGGCCAGTTCCAGATCGGTCATGGAGTTTCCTCTCTTGAGCACGCCGGCCCGGCATAACAAATGCTGGGCCGGCAGAACCATCGTTACTGTGCCTCGACGACCTTTTTCCAGTCAGCCTCAAAAGAGGCAAGGCCCTGGTCGGTCAGCGGGTGATGCAAGCATTTCTTAAGAGCGGCCATGGGGACGGTCGCAATGTCGGCACCAAGCAGCGCCGCCTGGGTCACGTGGTTGGGCGTGCGGACCGAAGCGGTGATGATCTCAACGGTGTCGTCGACGTTCTTGCCGGTCCAGTCATAGTTCTTGATGCAAGTCACAACATTGTCGAGCTGCGAGATGCCGTCCTCGGCGATGTCGTCAAAGCGGCCGACAAACGGGCTGATGTAGCGGGCACCGGCGTTGGCGGCCATCAAGGCCTGGGTCGGCGAGAAGACGAGCGTCATGTTGACGCGCACGCCTGCGTCGGCCAGGGCGCGGCAGGCGGCGAGGCCGGCCTCGCACACGGGAAGCTTAACCACGATGTTGGGAGCGAGGGCGGCAAGACGCTTGCCCTCCTCGATCATGCCCTCGGCAGTAGTCGCGGTGGACTCGGCGGACACGGGCAGGCCCTCGCAGAGCTCGGCAATCTTGAGCATATGGGGCTCAAAGTCGGCAAGCTTGCCGCCGGTCTTGGCGTACAGGGACGGGTTGGTGGTAACACCGGCCAGGCAGCCCCAGCTCTTGGCCTCAGCAATCTCGTCAAGGTTGGCGGTATCGATAAAGAACTTCATGGTGCAAACTCCTTCGAAGGAATCCAAAACTCAAAAAATAGGACAAAGGGGATGTCCCTTTGTCCTATGTGCCGGGCCTGCGGCTGGGACATGCCCCAGGCCCGGCGTCGTGTAGGAAAAGCTACTTAGTCCTCGAGAGCCTTCTCGATGCGGCTCGTGACGCCCTTGAGGTTAAGACCGACGACGTACTGCTTGATCGGGCGCTTGATGTGCTCGATCACAAAGCGCTTGCCGTCGATGTCCTGGGCAGCGAGGTTGCGATAGAGCTTCTCGACCTGCTCCTTGACCTCAGGATCGTTGAACGCATAGTGGCCGGAGACATCCAGGATCTTCAGGCTGAGCTCATCGTCGGCAAGGATGTCATCGACCTGCAGGTTGACGTCGTCGCCAGTCATCCACTTGCGCCAGCGCTCGGTCTTGATGGCCTTGACCAGCAGGGTGTGATACAGGTCGGAGGGGTCATCGCACAGACCGTTGTCGACCAGGATCTGCTCGGTGGCGCAGAGCTTGAGGTAGGCGCGGGTCTCCTCGGTGCCATACTGCGGAGCGACGTTGGAGGCGGTCACGTGTGCCGGGATGTGCTCGAGCAGCGTCGCGTCGTCCAGATAGTCGGCGTTGTGCTCCTTCAGGCCCACACCATAGCGCTTAGCCATGTCGGCGAGCTCACGGGCATTCTTAAAGTTGTAATGGCCGACCTGCTCGGTCCAACGGGTGAGCGTACCGGTCTGGCCGACGATAAAGGTGGGCATGGGGCAGCCGCGCTTCTCGAGCTCGGGCTGCAGCTGAGAAATGAACTCCTCGTACTTGTCGGTAGAGGTCAAGCCGCCATTGGTCTCCTCGGTACCGACCTCATAGGCGACCTCGGGCAGGTTATGCTCGCGACGGTACTGCTCAAGATAGTCGA
This sequence comes from Collinsella sp., assembly GCA_048430645.1. Lineage (GTDB taxonomy): Bacteria > Actinomycetota > Coriobacteriia > Coriobacteriales > Coriobacteriaceae > Collinsella. The sequence goes on from DBFOME010000007.1 coordinate 7,310, forward strand.
TAAGATCGATCGTGCGGCGAAGCACCACGTCGAGCGGAATAACCTTGCCGATCTGATAGGGATCCTTGGTGGGGTCGACCATCAGCAGGTCAAAGCCCGCCTCCATGTCGGCGACGAAGGACTTGCGGGCGAGCTCCATGGCCTCGTCCTCGGGCAGGTGGGCGTTACGCTCCTCGTCGCGCTGCCACGGACCGCCGTGATCTCGGCACAGGTAGTACGGACCGGTGTAACCCACCTCGTCGGCGACCTTCTTGATGTCGGCGGCAAAGCGCGTCTGGTCCCAACCGTTGACGTAGCCGGCGCCCATCTCGTCCATATCGACCTGGTTGCGGCTAGCAATAAACATGGGCGGGAAATCCTCGTCCTTGGCAAGCTCGAACACGGCCTGAATCAGGTTGGGGCTCATGGGGCCAATGCCGACCATGGTTGCGTGATCGCCGCTATCCTGCAGCTTGAGCATGCCCTGAACGGCCTGACGGATGGTGAGGTTGGACATTTTGTTCTCCTTCTCCAGAGGATTTTTGACAAAAGTTCCCTGGGACCCAGATGTGGGCCCTATCAGTACGGATGGATTTTGTTGTGTAGGGGCGGTTGTGCGGAGTCAAATCCATCCCTCCGCACAACCGGAGTCCTTAAAGGTTTACTTGGCCTGCTTATCGAGCGTGGGCTTCATGGCAATCAGGATTGCAGCGGCGACCACGGCGCCAATCACGATGTCCAGGCAGAACAGCGCGACGTTGTTGGTGGCAAGGGCGACGATAAAGCCACCGTGCGGGACGTAGCAGTCGATGCCCTGGAAGGCGGCAAGTGCCGCACCCACGGCAGAGCCGATGCAAATGCCGGGCAGGGTGTGACCGAGGTCCTTGACCGCGAAGGGGATAGCGCCCTCGGTAATACCGATGCAGCCCATGAACAGCGCGGAGATGCCCATCTGGCGGTCAGCGTCATCGAACTTGTTCTTGGCGATGAGCGCAGCGAGGCCACAGGCGATCGGGGGAACGGCGACGGCGACGCGGAACATACCGTTAGGACCGTAGATACCGGAGGCCATGATGGCCATGGTGAAGGTCGAGGCGGTCTTGTTGATGGGGCCACCCATATCGAAGGCGGTCATAACGCCAATGACCAGACCCAGGACAACTGCGGAACCGCCCTGCAGGCTGCCGAGCACGCCGGTGAGCCAGTCCATCACAAAGCCAAGCGGCGTGGCCAGGATGTAGATATAGGCCATGCCCAGGACAAGCGAGGTCAGAATCGGGATGATCAGGATGGGCATGATGGTCTGGATGGTGTTGTTGACCTTCCAGGTCTTCATCCAGCGGACAAAGTAGCCGCAGATGACCGCCATGATCATGGCACCCAAGAAGCCGGTCGAAACGCTGTTGCCGTTAGGGGTAACGACTGCGTTGTTGACCAGGTAGCCCAGGACAAAACCGGGGGCGAGCGCGGGCTTGCCGGCCATCGAGTAGGAGATGTATGCCGCAAGCACCGGGATCATCATGGAGATGCCGGCCATGCCGATGGTGTTAAGGCTCACCATCAGCGGGTTCGTAACCTCCATGCCGTTGGCGCCGGCGGTACCGGATGCCAGCGAGAAGGCAAGAAACACGCCGCCGATAACGACGATGGGGATAAAATAGGAAACGCCGGTATTGAATGCATTGAGCAGCGTCTTGCCAGGATCGGCAAAGATAGACTGCTTGGACGCCGGTGTCGGGGCCTGCGGGGCAGCGGAGACGGCCTTCTTCTCTGCCTTGGCCTCGGCCTTGGGCGCGTCAACGGCGCCACCCGTCGCCTTGATGATCTCAATGGCCTGGTCGATGATCTTTACCGGATCGGCGATTACATCCGAGGTGCCGACCTTCAGGAACTTGCCCTCGGCCATCTTCTGCTCAAAACGGTCCTCGTTCTCGACACCCACGTCGACGGACTCCAGGACCAGGTCGGCGGAGTCCACGTCTTCCTGCGTGAGCTCATTCTCGATACCCAGGCCACCCTGAGCCTCGACCTTGCACTCGATGCCACGGGCGGCGCATTCATCCTGAATCGCCTTCTGGGCCATATACGTGTGGGCGATACCCACAGTACAGGCGGCAACGCCTACGATCTTCATTGCTTCCCTCTTTTCATAGAGTTGCGTGCGCAAGACACCGTTTGCGGAGGCCTCCGGAGCATCCCCTGCCGTTTGGACTTGCTGTCTTTTCGACAAGAACAATATAGGTGCTCGTTTTTCTTAATGCCAGCTTATTTCGGTAAACGCGCAAGTCAGGGCGTTGGTTATGCGATTTAGTTATGCGTTTAACCAAAAATGAATCCTGCGATTTTGCCCTCGATTTCAAAAGTCAAGAAGTATTTGATTTTCTCGGTAGACGGCAGATGCGCATGCCGGTCACAAATTTCGACCCCACCCGTATGCCGCATTTGTTGCATACTCATATGAAAAGAAAAAGCCGCTCACCGAAGCGTATCCTTCACCAAGACTCAAAGTCATCATGTTGGAAAATGCTCATCTGTCGGAAGGAGTCGCTGTGGCAAAACAGCGCGTTACGATCGCAGACGTCGCTCGAGAGGCGGGAACCTCGACGGCAAGCGTCTCGTATTACCTCAACGACAAACGAGAAAAGCTTAGCGAGAAGACGCAGAACAAAATCGCGCGCGTCATTAAGGAACTCGGATACGTTCCCAACGCCCAAGCGCAGACGCTCACCGGCAAGCAAACCCACGTCATTGCCATCATCATTTTGGATAACACCAACAAATGGGCGGGGCTCGTTCTCAATGGCATGGAGCAGGTCATGCTCCCCGCGGGCTACCAGACGGTCGTTTGCACGAGCAACTTTAACCCCGAGACCGAGCTCATGTACGTCGACAAGATGCTCTCGCTGGGCGTCGATGGCTTTATCATCCAGCCCACGGCAAACTTCAAAGCCGTGCATGACCGCATTAGACGCGCCGGCAAGCCGGTCGTCTTTTTCGATGCGGCCATCTATAGCCCAGGTACCAGCTTGATCAAAACCAACCTTTACGACGGCGTGAACAACGCCACACAGGCACTCCTCGACGCCGGCTACGAAGATTTCTTTTCCATTGCCGCCAACATGACCGAAATGCGCACCCGCATGGAGCGTTTTCAGGGGTATGCCGAGGCACTGGCAGCGAACGGACAGCTCTACAAAGCGATTCCCATCGATCACAACAAGCCGTCAATCAACGAGCTCACCGAATACTTTAAATTCAAGTTCAATCCCGCCAAGCGTACGCTCATCTTTGTCCAAAACCAATGGGCGCTCCCCCGCGTCTACAAGGCGCTTCAGCCCATGGCCCATCTGCTTCCGCAGCAAATCGGCCTTTTGGGACTCAACTGCGAAGACTGGACTAATCTCACCACGCCGACTGTCTCCACCATCATCGAGCCCGTCGACCAAGAAGGTCGCGAAGCAGCCGAGATGCTGCTCGCCCTACTTGACGGCAGCAGCGAACCCGGCGAGCTGCGCATTCTCGAGTGCAAGCTCAACTGGCTCGACTCCACCTCGATCTAGACCGCGGGACAAATTAATCAGTAGTGTTTGTCCCAAATCTTAAGTATTTGTTCGATAGAACGGCCCCTGCCGGCTCCTGCTAGACTGGTAGATTCCCAACCGTCCATCCAGGAGCCTCAATGTCGCGCAAGCCCGCCTACAAGCAAGTACTTTCCATCGGCACCGCCGTGGTGCTCGGGTTTGCGCTGTTTACGGGATCGCTCGACGGAGCGCCCAAGTTGCTGTCGCCGCAAAGCAATGAACAGGCGGCGGCTCTGGCCGAAAAGCAAAACGAGAGTCCCAGCCGCACCGAGGACGAGGCAGGCCTGGTCGCTCGGCTCGAATCGGGAACGGCGAGCTCCTCGGACCCTCAAAACGGCCAGGACTCTGGCGATGGCTCCGATTCCGCCGCGACCGACACCGATGACGACGTTTCCGCGGACAGCGCCGCCACCCCCATCGACGAGGTCGAAAACCCCGACCTCAACCGCGCCCGCGGTGTTTATCTCAGCAGCATTCCCGACTACGCCGGCAACCCCTACGTTGCCCTTCGCGCCGACAGCACGCACCCGCTCGGCACGCCGTCATTCACGCTCGATGAATACGAGCGCGCTACAGAAGAGGGCTGCTTTAAGAAGTTCTCCAAGCTCGACAGCCTGGGCCGCACCCGCAAAGCACTCGCCTGCGTGGGCCCCGAATCACTCGGTCAAGGCGAGCGCGGCGATATCTCGCGTATCCATCCTGCCGGTTGGCACCAGCAGCGCTACGACTTTATTCCGGGCCAGAGCCTCTACAACCGCTGCCACCTTATCGCCTGGTCGCTCTGCGGCGAAAACGCCAACCGCAAAAATCTCCTCACCGGCACGCGCTATCTCAACGAAACGGGCATGCTGCCGTTTGAGGAGCAGATTCTCGGCTACATCCGCGACACGGGCAACCATGTGCTCTACCGCGTCACGCCCATGTATAACGAAGAGGAACTTGTCTGCCGCGGCGCGCGCCTTGAGGCGCAATCGGTCGAGGACCACGGCAAGACCCTGTGCTTCCACGTGTACTGCTATAACCTACAGCCGCACGTGCAGATCGACTACGCCACCGGCCGCAACCAGGCATCCGGAGACTAATGCCGGCCGCGCTGCCCGTAACCAAAAAAAATGATCCGTTTTCCTCCGTCCCAAAGGATCAAATAGGGCCGCCCCGGTTACCCAAGGCGGCCCTTTCGTCAGCACCTACATTGCAGGCAAAACCACACGTTACTTGGCGCGGCCCTCTTCATAGCGCTCGACCAGCTTGGCCTGAACGTCATAAGGCACCTGCTCGTAGCCGGCGGGCTTCATGGTAAAGTCGCCCGTGCCGCGCGTGATAGAGCGCAGGCGCGTCGAGTAATCCGTCAGCTCGGCCAGCGGCGCCTGTGCGATAACCACGGTATCGCCACGCTCATCGGTCTCCATGCCCGTCACGCGACCGCGCGATGCCGAGATGTCGCCCATCACGGCGCCGGCGTAGCTCTCGGGGATAGTCACCGTGATTTCCTCGATGGGCTCCAGCACCACCGGGTCGGCATCGGCGCATGCCTTGCGCAGACCGATGCGAGCCGCCGCGCGGAACGCCATCTCGTTGGAGTCGACGCTGTGATACGAGCCGTCATACACCGCGACGCGAATGCCCGTAAGCGGGTAGCCGGCGATGATGCCGTCCTTTATGGTCTCCTGAACGCCCTTGTCCACGGCGGGAATGAGCGAACGCGGAATGCGACCGCCCACGACCTCGTCCACAAACTCATAACCATCGCTCGTGCCGTCGGGCCCAATGAGCGGCTCCACGCGCAGCCAGCAGTCGCCGTACTGACCGGCGCCGCCTGTCTGCTTCTTGTGGCGGCCCTGAGCGCTTGCCGTGCGGCGGATGGTCTCGCGATACGGAATGCGGATCGGAACGCTCTTTGCCACAACCTTGGTACGGTCCTCAAGGCGATTGAGCAGCACCGAAACCTGCGCCTCGCCCACCGCCGAAATGATGGTCTGGCCCGTCTCCTCGTCACGATCGATGCTCATAGTCGGATCGGCCTTGCACGCCTTCTCGATAAACGTGTAGAGCTTCTCCTCGTCACCGCGGTTCTCGGCCTCGATGGCAATGCGGTACTGCGAGTTGGGGAACTTAAACGCCGCCGCCTCGACCTTGCCGGTAATGGAGAGCGTATCGCCCGTCTCTGCCGCCAACTTGGGCGCCACGATAATGTCGCCGGCATAGGCGTGACCGACCTCGGTCATGTCGCGGCCGCACATCACATACAGGTGAGCCAGACGATCGCTCTTGCGGGTACGCGCGTTGACCAGCTCAAGGCCCGGCTCAAGCGTGCCCGTCAGCACCTTGATAAAGCTGATGCGGCCCTGCTGCGGGTCGGCCAGCGTCTTAAACACAAACGCCACCGGACGGTCATCGTCGCTCGAAATCTTGAGCGAATCGCCGTCGATAAGCGGCATCTCGCCGTAGTCAGTCGGCGCCGGGAAGTACGTCGCGATGTCATCCATCAGCGAGTTGACGCCCTGCTCCTTAATGCAATCGCCCGCAAAGACCGGCACAAAGATGCGCTCGGCGATCGCCTTCGACAGCAGGCCTTCAAGCTCCTCCTGCGTCAGCGTTTCCTCGCCTTCCAAGTACTTCATCATTAGCTCGTCGTCAGCCTCGGCCACCAGCTCGCACAGATGGTCATGGGCCTCCTCAGCCTGGGCACGATACTCCTCGGGGATCTCCGACTCAACGGCCTCAGTGCCGTTGCAATGGCGCGCCTTCATGCGCACCAGGTCGATGATGCCGTCAAAGTCCTCGCCCTCGCCCCAGGGGAGGGTCACGGCGCCCAAGCGTGTACCAAAGCGCTCCTGCAGCAGTTCCATGGTGGACGCAAAGCTGGCCTCGGGACGCGACAGGCGGTTTACGAACACCGCGCGCGCCAGGCGCAGGTCCTCGGCGGCGTACCAAAGCTTAACCGTCGTCGGCTGCGGGCCGGCCTCGGCGTCGACCACAAACAGAGCCGTCTCGCAAACGCTCATCGCAGCAAAGGCGTCGCCGATAAAATCGGGATAGCACGGAGCATCAAGCACGTTGATGCGGGCGCCCTTCCAGTCGATCGGCGCAATGGTCGTCGAGATGGAGAATGAACGCTTGACCTCTTCGGGGTCATAGTCGAGCGTGGGCTTGGTGCCGTCGTGGCCACCCAGGCGGGCGGTCTTACCGGAAAGGTGGAGCATGGCCTCGGCGAGTGAAGTCTTGCCCACCCCGCCTTGGCCTACGAGCACCACGTTCCTTACATTGCCGGTCTTGGGAGCACCCATGATGACCTCCTTGCAGGGCCGCGCGCGATGCGCGACGCCAACGGGGAGAGTTCGCGGTCGGTGCCATCCCGGGAGCAGCATGGTCGGCAGCCGAGCCGACTCACCCTCCAAATGTCCTATGCCATCACCCTACCCTCACAGGCGACTGTCCATGCACACCTTTCGGCGCACGTACGTATACAGGCGGCGAGAGGAAGGGGAACGCATGCGAGGCGATTATTGAATCCCGCGGATGCAAAAAACCGCCGCAGATCATAAGACCTGCGGCGGTTTCGCCTCAATAAACAGTTGAGTAAATAGCTGAGCCTATCCCTCGATACGGCTCAGGAACTCGCGCGTACGCTGCTCGCGCGGATGGTCGATGACCTGCTCGGCCGGACCCTCCTCGACAATACGACCGCCGTCCATAAAGACCACGCGGTCGGCAACGTCGCGGGCAAACTGCATCGCGTGCGTCACGATCACCATCGTCATATTCTGCGCGGCCAGATCCTTGATGACGCGCAGAACCTCGGCCGTCAGCTCGGGATCGAGCGCCGAGGTCGGCTCATCAAAGAACAAGATTTCCGGGTCGAGCGCCAGGGCGCGGGCAATACTCACGCGCTGCTGCTGGCCGCCCGAAAGCTCACAGGGCACCTTGTTCTCGTTGCCCGTCAGCCCCATCTGTGCAATAAGCTCGTGTGCGCGGGCCTCCGCCTGCTCGCGCGGGCGCTTAAGCACGCGGATCGGTGCATCGGTGATGTTTTTCATCACGGTATAGTGCGGGAACAGATTGTAGTTCTGAAACACGAGACCAAACCGCGAGCGCGCCTGTTTAGGCACATCGCCCTTTGCGTACACCGCGCCCGAACCCGCATCCGTCGCGACGGCAAGGTCGCCAAACGAGAGCGAGCCACCGTCGAGCGTCTCGAGCAGCGTGGCGCAGCGCAGCAGCGTGGACTTACCGCCGCCCGAAGGCCCGATAATCGCCACGACCTCGCCACGCTTTACCTCAAGCGAGATATCCTTGAGCACCTCATTGCCGCCAAACGCCTTGCGCGCGTTCGCTATATTCATTACCGAATTAATCATGGTAGTAATCCAATTTTTTCTCGGCGGCGCCCAGCAGCATCTCGACCACAAAGTTAAAGACCCAGTAGATCAACGCCGCAATCGCAAACGGCACCATGCTCACTTGCGAGGCGACCAGCGCCTTGGCCGTCGAGAACATCTCCCCCACGCCGATGGCAAACGCCAGCGACGTGTCCTTGACCAGCGTGATGATCTCGTTGCCCATCGCCGGCAGAATACGCTTGGCAACCTGCGGCATCACAATGTACAAAAACGTCTGCAGGCGCGAGTAGCCCAGCACCTCGGCGGCCTCGTATTGACCGCGCGGAATGGACTGCAGGCCCGAGCGATAGATCTCGGCAAAGTAACCGGCGTAGTTGATGATGAACGCTACGACGCACGCCGTCCACTTGGAATCGGGCGTGAGCGAAATGCCGAACACGTAGTACGGGGCAAAGTAGATGGCAAACATCTGAAGCATGAGCGGGGTACCGCGCATGACCGAAATGTAGATGCGCGCAATCCAGCGGAGCGGCGCAATTTTGCTCATGCGCATAAACGCCACGGGGATTCCCAGCGGAATCGACCCCAGCAGTGTCAGCACAAACAACTGCAAACTGACCAAGAATCCCTGGCCAAGCATCTGCATCATGACCTGAATAGACATTACTTGAGCACCCAATTATCGAAAGACAAACCATAGCTTGAATATTTATCGCAGAGGTCCTTGACCGTGCCGTCCTCGTAGAGCGCCTTGAGCGACTCGGCTACAGCATCGGCCGACTTGGTGTCGCCCTTCTTAAAGCCAACGGCGTAGTGCTCGCTGGACAGCGGCTCATCAAGCTGCGTATAAGCATCGGGCTTGGCGGCAAGCTGATACTGGGCAATCGAAAGGTCGCAAGCCACGGCATCGACCGCGCCGCTCTCGAGCTGCATAAAGGCCGTGTTGTACTCGCCGATGGTATCGAGCGTGGCAAACGTCGCCGCCAGATCCTTCTGGTCACCCTCGAGCACATCCTGCGCAGCGGAATCAGTCTGAGTAATCACGGTCTTGCCGGCAAGATCGTCCCAGCTCTTGATGCCCGCATCCTTCTTGACCACCAGCACCTGCTCGTTGAGCATGTACGGCTCGGAGAACGTGTAGTCGTCCTCGCGACCCTCCATGGTAAAGCCGTTCCAGATGCAGTTGATGGCACCCGAGTTGAGCAGCGTATCCTTGGCATCCCAGTCGATGGCCTCGTATTTGACCTCCCAGCCCTGCTTATCGGCAACAGCCTTGGCCAGATCGAGATCAAAGCCGGTGTACTCGCCATCGTCGCCCACAAAGCCGTACGGAGGATAGGACTTATCAAAGCCCACCACGAGCTTCTTGGACTCCGCAGCGCCCTTCACATCCTTGGCTGCAGCAGAGCCAGCAGCGGAGCCCTTGCCGGCACCACCGCCGCAACCGACAAGACCAAGGCCAAGCACCGTAGCGAGCGAGCCGGCTAGACCAACAAACTGACGACGAGACATATCGGTATTCATGGTATTCCCCCTTGATGGCACTTTAGTTAGGTAAAGTGAGTCATGTAACGTTCAGAATCATACACTTTAGCGTGATAGAGCACAAGGCGAGTTTGCCCGCCGCGTGAGGGGTGTGGGGGTTAAGTTTCCTGCTCTACAGTCCTGCTCACGACGGAGGCCACATTAAGTGGCCTCCTGTTCGTGCGGAACTCGCGATAAACTTAACCCCCACACCCCTCACGCGGCGGGCAACCGTCGTTGGGCTTATCACTGACACGAATAAACCGCTTGCATATCGTCTGCTGGCTTGGCACGGTACAATACTTGCAGCTTTAATTCATAAATTAGTGGAGTTATTGATGGCAGAATCTCGTGCGGAGCGTAAGGCTCGTCGTGCTTTGATCGAGGCGGCTGAGGGGTCGGAGGAGAAAAAATCTTCTAAGAAATCCAAGTCGTCTCTGAATGCGAAGGGTAAGTCGGCTAAGGGCAAGGCTAAGGCCAAGCGTCCCGGCTCTCGTCGGAGCGAGGATAAGGCATCTCAGACTCGCTCCAAGCGCTCGCATAAAGATCGGGTTTCGTCTGCGCGTAAGGCTGTGGACCCCAAGTCCCCCTGTTCGATCATGAAAGCTTGCGGTGGGTGCACGGCGCTCAATCGTCCTTATAAGAAGCAGCTCGCCGCCAAGCAGGCTGTTATGGAGGAGCTTTTTGCTTCGCTCTGTGAGCGCGAGGGTATTGCCGTTGATCCTATTCGCGGTATGGGCGTCACCCTGGGCGACCCGGGTAAATATCCTGCGCCGCGTGGCTTTCGTCATAAGGCTGCCACTCCCTTTGCTCCCGGTAAGGAGGGCGCCGTCCGTTGTGGTTTCTTTGAGCGCGGCACGCACAAGATCGTTGCCGTACCCGAATGCCCCGTCGAGGCACCGGGCGCCCGGCAGATTCTTAACGGCATCGCGCGTGAAGCTGAGCGCCTGCACATTCCCGCCTTTAACGAGGACAAGCACCTGGGCTTGCTTCGCTATGCCGTCGTTCGCTGCGGCTGGCGCACCGACCAGATCATGGTCACCCTCGTGACCGCCCAGCGCGACCTGCCGCATGCACAGGATTTCTTTGAGGCCGTCGCTGCACTCGATCCGCGCATCGTCACCGTCGCCCAAAACATCAACGGACGTCCCGGCAACGCCATCCTCGGCGAGGAAACCCGCATTGTATATGGCGCCGAGTGCATGCGCGACCAGCTGCTCGGCTGCGAGTTCGATATCTCCCCCACCGCGTTCTACCAGACCAACCCGCAGCAGACCGAGCTGCTCTATCAGCTCGCTATCGACGGCATGGATCTGCACCAGGGCGATGTGCTTATGGATGCCTACTGCGGCAGCGGCACCATCGGTCTTTGCGCAGCTAAAGAAGCCCAGAACAAGGGCATTGGCATCATGCTGCTCGGCGTGGAGCGCAACCCGGCGGGCATTGCCGACGCGCGCCGCAATGCCGAGCTCAACGGCCTTACTCGCAACGCATGGTTTATGGCCGACGATGCGACCGACTATATCCTCGATGCCGCCGATAACAACGAGCGGGTCGATGTCCTTTCCATCGACCCGCCGCGCGCCGGTTCTACCCCCGAGTTCCTCGAGGCTGCCTGCGCACTTAAGCCGCGCCGCATCACTTATATCAGCTGCAACCCCGTGACCCAAGAGCGCGACCTGCACCAACTCCTCGACGGAGGCTATCGCCTGCTCAAGATCACGCCCGTAGACATGTTCCCTCACACCGACCACACCGAAACCGTAGCGGTCCTCGAACGCCGCTAACCAACCTCAGTAGATTTTTGGGACAAGAAAGGGGGGCGACCCGCCTGGGCCGCCCCCCTTCGCTTGGTTTATAAACTCCGCTACATCCCCTTGCGCAGATCGCACACGCCGGCTGCCGCCATTTCGCGCAGCAGCGTCTCGCGATCGCGCGTCACGATCAGATCCAACGGGAAGTGGATCTCGTCGAGCATCTTGCGAGCGTAATCGAGCTTACCAATTGCCATGCCAATGTGCGCATCGGTTGACACGCCAATGCCCACGCCCAGCTCGGCGCAGCGCTCGGCGATCTTGCGGCATACGGCCCAATGCTCAGTGTCGACACCGTGTTCAAGACTATGGTTGTTGATCTCGATAATCTTGTGCTTGGCCTTAGCTGCCAACAGCACCTCGTCGATATCGAACGGCACGCCCGAACGCCCCGTGTGACCCAGCATGAACACCTTGGGGTGCTCCAGGGCATTGATATACATCTCGGTCGTCTGGGCCAGCGTCGCGCCTTCAGCAATCTGCGGATTATGCACGCTCGCAACCAAATAATCCAAATTTCGCGTAACCAAATCGAACAGCGAATGCTGACGGCTGTACGAATCACCGGCAATATCGAGCGTGACAGGAGTGTCCTCGCCAAACAGGCTTCCGTCCAGCGAAACGATATCGGCCTCGGCACCACGCAGCACCAGCACGCCGCTCCAAATGCGCGGCCAGATATCCTGGTTGATAAAGAATTGGTAACTGCGCAGGTCATTGGGGCAAGCCGTAACCATAGAGCTCAGATGGTCGGCAGATCCGAGCACCTGCAGGCCACGCTCTGCCGCCCAGTACACATTCTCCTCAATGGTCGAATATGCATGCGCAGAGAATATCGTATGGGTATGAATGTCACAAGAAAGCAGGTAGGGCATCAGGTCTCCTTATCTGGCACGGCCGTCGCTTATATTCATTGTACGCATAGCCTTCGATAGTCGTAAAACCACTCCATCCCAAAGACACAACGTCCATGACAACGGGGTCTGGCTTAACACCAAACCCCGTTTCACGTAAAACATTGTAGGCAGAGCGCTTTACTTTTAACGATACTCGTCCGCCAACTGTTTCCAAGCGGGTAGCGAATTGATAATCGTTTCGTAACTCACGCAATAGCCCAGGCGGAACCAACCCGGCATACCAAAGCTGTCCGAGGGAACCGCAAGCAACTCATACTTCTTTGCACGCTCGCAAAACGCATTCGCATCGGGTTCCAGCGCCTTCACCCACAGGTAGAATGCACCATCCGGCTCAACATAGGTGTAGCCGTACTCCGCTAGTGCGTCGGTAAGCGCGGTGCGGTTGCGCGCATAGGCCTCGACATCGCTCGGCTCATCGATGCAATCGATGATTACGCGCTGGAAGAGTGCCGGTGCGCATACAAAACCTAGCGTACGGGCAGCACCCGCAACAGCCGGCATCAGACGGGCAGCCTGCGGATTGGTGTTGGGAACCAAGATCCACCCCACGCGCTCGCCCGGCAGCGACAGCGACTTGGAATACGAGTAGCACACGATGGTGTGCTCGTAGATCGAGGGCACCCAAGGCACCTCGGCACCGTACACAATCTCGCGGTACGGCTCATCCGAGATGAGCATAATCGGATTCTCGGGATCGCGCTGAGCGTTGGCCTCGCGCAGAACATTGGCCAGTCGCGTCAGCGTGTCGCATGTATATACGGCACCGGTCGGATTGTTGGGAGAGTCAATGATGACGGCCGCCGTCTTATCGCTGATCGCCTTGAGCACATTGTCCACGCTCAGCTGGAACGTATCTTCATCGGCGAGCGCCTCAACACACGTACAGCCGGCCTTCTCAATCCAAACGCGATACTCCGGAAAGTACGGGGCGATAACAATAACCTCGTCGACCGGGTTCGTAACGGCGTTGAGCGTGCAGGTGAGCGAAGCCGCGGCACCCACCGTCATAAATACGTCTTTGCCCTCATAGCTCGTGCCAAAGCGGCGGTTGAGCGATTCGGCCACAGCGGCACGACATTGCGGCAGGCCCGGTGCGGGCGTGTAGCCGTGCAGCTGGTCGCTCGGCAGCTCCAGGGCCTTCTTAATCGACTCAGCCACAGCAGCGGGCGCCGGAACGCTCGGATTGCCCAGCGAAAAATCGAATACGTTTTCCGCACCGATCTGCGCCTTGCGCTCAAGGCCATAGCTAAAAATCTCACGGATGATGGAGCTTTCCGCGCCGCGAGCATACATAGTTTCGTTGATCATCTGTTCCCCTTTCGCATAGGCGCTATTGTACGCTTTAGCCGAGCAAAGTGCCGCAGCAATGTTAATTGGGGACAGACTTAAATGCGTGAAAACGCTCACTTAAGTCTGTCCCCAATCAACAGACGGCCCCATATCGCTCAAAAGAAAAAGCCTCCGCAGGTTTCCCCGCGGAGGCTTTCGCCACAAAGACTATTTGTCGGCGTCGGTGTCGGCATCGACGACGGCATGGTCATCGTCAGCATCATCGGATGCGGCTTCGGCATCCTCCTGCATGGCCGCCTGCGCAAAGGCCGCGGCATCAGCCGCCAGCTCCTCCTCGCTCATTCGAGGCACGCGCTTCTTGGTCGGCATGCCGGCCGCCTTGGCATTGCGCTCCTCCTTGGCCGCCAGGATATCGCCCTCGCGCTCAAGGTAGGCATTCCACTCGTTGTCGAGCAGGGCGTTCACGGCGTCGCCCTCGACGGTCTCGCGCTCAAGCAGCACCTTCGCCATCAGATCGAGCTGATCGCGACGGGCGTCCAGAATCTCGACCGCACGACGATGGGCCTCACGCATAATGCGCTGGACCTCGATATCGATGCAGCGCGCCGTCTCCTCGGAGTAATCCTGGTGATCGGCGTAATCGCGACCAAGGAACACCTGATGTTGCGCCTCGCCAAACACTTGCGTGCCCAGCTCCTCGCTCATGCCCAGGCGCGTGACCATCTCGCGCGCCATCTTGGTTGCGCGCTCCAGATCGTTGCTCGCGCCCGATGTGATGTCATCGCACATGAGCTCCTCGGCAACGCGACCGCCCAAGAACACGGCGAGCTCGTCGAGCATCTCGTTCTTGGTCTTGAGGAAGTGGTCCTCCTGCGGAAGCTGCAGCGTGTAGCCCAGCGCCTGGCCGCGGCTGACGATCGAGATCTTGTGGACCGGATCGGAGTGCTCCAGGATGTGACCCACCAGGGCGTGACCGCTCTCGTGGTAGGCAATCGTGGTGCGCTCGGCCTCGGTCATCACGCGACCCTTGCGCTGCGGTCCGGCAATCACGCGCTCCATCGATTCCTCGACCTCGTCCATCGAGATCACGGAACGATGGCGGCGGGCAGCCAACAGCGCAGACTCGTTGAGCAGATTTGCCAGATCGGCACCAGTGAAGCCAACGGTCATCTGGGCGAGCTTCTCAAACTTAACGTCCTCGTCCATCGGCTTGTTCTCGGCATGCACGCGCAAGATCTGCTCGCGGCCCTTCACATCCGGACGGTCGACCGTAACCTGACGGTCAAAACGACCGGGACGCAGCAGCGCCGGATCCAGAATGTCGGGGCGGTTGGTGGCGGCGATCAGGATGACCGACTCGCTTTCCTCAAAGCCGTCCATCTCGACCAGCAGCTGGTTGAGCGTCTGCTCGCGCTCGTCGTGACCGCCGCCCAAGCCAGCTCCGCGCTGACGTCCCACGGCATCGATCTCATCGATGAAGATGATCGACGGGGCCTGGGACTTGGCCTCCTTAAAGAGGTCACGCACACGGCTGGCGCCGACACCTACGAACATCTCGACAAAGTCGGAACCCGAGATGCTAAAGAACGGCACACCCGCCTCGCCGGCAACGGCCTTGGCCAGCAGCGTTTTACCGGTGCCCGGAGGGCCAACCAGCAACACGCCACGCGGGATCTTGGCGCCCAGCTTGCGATAGCGATCCGGATCGCTCAAAAAGTCACGGATCTCCTCGAGCTCCTCGACTGCCTCGTCCACTCCGGCAACGTCTTCAAACTTGACCTTGGGGCGTGTGGCCTCGTTGGTCTTGGCGTTGGTCTTGCCAAACTGCATGTTCCTGTTGTTGGCGCCCATCATCTGGCGCATAAAGTAGAACATGATGGCGATAAGGGCGATCGTCGGAAGCACACTCATCGCCAAGTCGCCCCAAAAATCGGGATCGTTGGTGTTGACGATGTACTTGGTATCGGGGTGCTCCGCCATGAGCTCGGCAAGCGAATCGGAGCCGACATAGGTCGAAGAGAAGCTCTTGAGCTCGCTCGTATCGCCCTTGTCCTTTTTTGTCTTCCAGTAATGACCCGTCACGCTTCCGTCTTGAACCGTATAGGTCAGATCTTCGACGCAATCCTGCTTGATGGCGCTGACCATCTCGCTCGTCGCGAGCTTAACGGTATTGCTGGAGCTGGCAAAGCCGGAACCCATATTAAAGAAGGCATAGCCCAGAAGCGCGCAAGCCAAAAGAAAATACAGCCAGCCCGTACGCGTGGGCTTCTTGCCTCCGGGCATCCCCGGGATCTTAGGCTCCCGGGGAGTCTGGCAATTGTTATCGTTATGGTCGTCGGGCATCTTACGAATAAACCTCCGGTTTCAAAATGCCCAGATACGGAAGGTTACGATAGCGCTCGGCATAGTCGAGGCCGTAGCCCACCACAAAGGCATCGGGGCAATGGGTTCCAACATACTTGGGCGTGATGGCCGAGGTGCGGTCCTCAACGTCCTTCCACAGGAAGGCAGCGACCTCCAGCGAAGCGGGCTTGCGGCTCTCGAGGTTCTTCATCAGGTACTTGAGGGTCAGGCCCGAGTCCAGAATGTCCTCGACGATCAGCACGTCGCGACCACGGATGTCGATATCCAGATCCTTAATGATACGCACGATGCCCGAAGACTTCACACCGTCGCCATAGCTCGAAACAGCCATGAAATCGATGTTGGTCGGTAGCTCAATCTTGCGCATCAGGTCGCCCATAAAGACAACGGCACCGCGCAGAACCGCGATCAGCACCAGATCCTTACCCGCGTAGTCGCGAGTGATCTCCTCGCCCAGGCGAGAAACGATGCCGTCGATATCCTCCTGCGTAAACAGAACCTTCTCGATATCCGGATGTTGAGAAGCCATGACAACCCTTTCTTGTGCTTAATCGCCCACACACCGCCGTATGGACGCGAACTACACATTCTAGCAGCGCACGGGGTATATTTTCCAGCCCGCGCACCATCAGCGCGGGAATACCGTCAACGCCGCACAGAATAGCTGGCGTAGGACGCTATTCCGCATCGACCACACGAAGCAGATATGCCACGCGCGTTGCGGCCGTGCACTTAAAACGCTCGTCCGCGCGAACTCCGGCGACCCACACCACGGCACCTCCCGGCGCCGTCCTCACCATGGGCACGCCGGCGCGCTCGGAAACGGGAATGCGAGCCTCGCCTAGCAAGTCGGATACTTTCTTGCTTCGGCCACTCATCCCTAACGGGCACATCACGTCTCCCGGTGCGGGACCGTCCACCCACAGGCGCGCCAATCGCGCCTCGACAGGGATCTTGCCACGCGAGCCCGCCAGGATCCGCTCACTATCGCTGTCGGCAAAACCCAGGGCAGCCGCGTCTACCAAAGCTGTCACTTCCCCGGCAGCCGCAAGCTCACGGGCGCGACGCACGATATCGCATCCCGGCTCAACGGCCATCGGTTCTGTGACCAGCATACGTCCCCCGCCCAACGGCAAACGACCGGGTACGGTAACCCAGTCCGCGACCAGGCCCTCGCGAGCCGCCGGCGCCTTAAACGACAGCATGCCAAACTCAATGCGTGCGTCAATCCCCGCCGGAAGCGCGACCGAGCCGGCGCCCTCGGCAACGCAGGAAAGGACTCGCTCCACATGTCGCATCTCTGGACGAGCGCCCGGATCGATGCGCTTAATCGCCAGTCGCACGATGCGCCGCGCGATTACCACCTCGGCCGCAGCAAGGCGTCTGGCATCGAGCACTAGCGCGCCCGCCGCCTCCTTGCGCAGGCAGCTTCGAAACGCCTGCGCCGACAGCTGGGATAGAAACGCGTCTTCGTCACCCAAGATCTCACAGGCGGCGCCAATCGTCTTGCACACGCTCGCATTACGCTGTGCCACCACTGGCATTACCCGATGGCGCACGTAGTTTCGCAGATACGAGATATCCTCATTGCTCTCGTCTTCACGCCACGGCTGACCATGTACCTGTAGATAGCCCACAAGCTCGCCATGAGTTAGGTCTAGCAAGGGACGCACCACGATATTCCTCCGGCGAGGAATGCTCGATAGACCAGCGGGCCCCGAACCCTTAATCGCGTTCATCAAAAACGTTTCCGCGCGATCCGAAGACGTGTGCGCGGTGCAGATACGAGCCGCCGTTCGCGGCGCCCCCGTCTGGGCGCAGAGTTCGCGAACATACCTCCGCGCCGCGGCATAGCGCACCTCGCGGGCCGCGGCCTCAATATTGCCCGACTCCCCATCAAAATAAGCGTGCTCCACACACAGCGGTAAACCATATTGCGCGCAGAGCTCACGCACAAAGGCCTCGTCGCCATCGGACGCCTTGCCGCGCAGATGATGGTTCACATGCAGCACGTGCAGTCGCTCGCGCGCGATGGGGGCAACACCGCGTCCGTCTTGGATATCCAGCTTTGATGTGCACGCCATAAGAAGCAGTGCCGTCGAGTCCGCGCCGCCTGATACCATGAGCACGACAGGAGCAGCCTGCTGTCTCGTCCGGGTCTCATCGACTGCCCCAGGCACGGCATGGTGTCCATAATGCTGAGATACCGTAGGCATTTGCTTCCTCCTCTATTCGTCCGCACCCATTGTATCCTTTGGAATCTTATGTCTCGTCTGCACCTTCATATCCTCGGCAGTGGCTCTAAAGGCAACTGCGCGCTCATCGAGGGCCCGCAGGGGCTCATTATGGTCGATGACGGACTGTCTCGCCGCGAGACATTAAAGCGCATGGCAGAACTGGGGCTCTCGGCTGACAACGTCTCGGCTCTTCTCATTACTCATGAGCATAGCGATCACATCAAGGGCCTCGATATCTGGTGCAAGCACTGGCACGGCCCCCTCTTTGCCAGCAGGGGCACTCTTTCGAACAAAGAAAATCTTTCGCATCTGCCTGTCGAGGAATTCGATCCCGGTGACACCCTTTCCATTGCCGGCATCCACGTGCAAACCTACTCAACATCACACGATGTCATCAATCCAGTCGGCTATCGATTCAATGCTCTCGATGATTCCATCGGCTTTGCCACCGACACCGGAGAGCTATCGAGCCAAGCCACGAACACCCTCAAAGATTGTCGAGTCCTCGCGCTCGAAAGCAACCACGATGCGACCATGCTGCGCGAGGGAGAATATCCCCGCTTTCTTCAGGAGCGCATCCTGTCTGCAAGGGGACACCTCTCCAATGGCCAAGCCGCCGAAGCCGCGCGCGAACTTGTTACCGATCGCACCGAACAGCTCATTGCCATGCATATCAGCCAAGATAACAATCGTCCGAGCCTTACCGTCAAAAGCTATGCCAAAGCTCTGGCCGCAACCCTGGATGACGAGCTCGGCAGCTCCGCCACCCTTCTCCAAGGATCGCGAAAACTCTCGATACGCCCCGCAAGCCAGTATCGGCCAGCAACCATTCAATAGACTGTCCTAAACAGCAAAAGGGGCCGGGAATCGCTTCCCAGCCCCTTTTGTTGTCTTTTAATAGCGAAGAACACCAACGAAGTTATTCGATGGAGATCTTCGTAACGTTCTTCTTCTCGACGATCTTGGGAACCGTAACGGTCAGGATGCCGTCAGCGTACTTAGCCGAGAGGCCCTCGCTCGAAGCGTCCTTTAGATACACGCCACGCGTCGCGCTGTACGAGCTGAACTCCTTCTGCAGGAAGTTCTTGCCCTCGTTCTCCTCGTCTTCCTCGACATTCACGCTAATGGACAGACGACCCTCGTTAAGCTCGACATCGATATCGTCCTTGGCGACGCCGGTCAGATAAGCCTTGACCTCATAGCCGTCGCCCTTATCCTCAACGTCAACGGGAAACGCCTTGGAAGCAATCGAGTTGTTTGCAAGGTCAGACATATCATCAAACAGATCGAACAGCGAGCTAGCAGAAGGACGAACGCCAAAAACCGAACGATAAGGAACCATGCTTGCCATGTTTACCACTCCTTTTAAGGACTGCCGAGTCATCTTCTAGGTGACTGGGACTTCTTTTGACGCTCTTATATATGCCCACCCAGTGCTCATATATACATCGACTATAAAGTTTTTTGAGTCTAGTACTATAAGCATATCTAAGTGTGTTTGACTCAGGTTTTAATAAGGTTAAGGTTCTTTGAACCAGAGCTTAAATAACAAGTATGTTCACAGCTACAAATAGCAAGGGGCTTACAATGAGCGCGTACACGTTGTTGGTAACGAGCTAAAGGGCATCATGGACGACCAAAACCAGAACAAAATGTTTATGCCGACGCAGGGGGAAGATACTTCCACGCAGCCGCCGCGGTTCCATCGCCCCCACATCTCGCAAGAGCCCATTAATGATCCGGAGCCCGAGTATGTGACGAGAAATCGATATCAAACGCTCGAGGATGCCCAAACGGGACGTAAACATATGGGCGTCGCCTCGGGAGACCCTGTATATCTGAAAGACGCACCATTATCTAAAAACAGCGCAGCTAGTGATGAGCCGATGAAAGCATCCGCCACTCATCGACAAAGAGGTCCTCGACCAAAGCAAACCTTGACGCATTCGGCTCGCTATCTCGAAACGCCAAAACAGGGAAAATCAATCTTCGTTTCGACAAGTAAACGACGCAAGCAGCATCGACTGACAATCCTGCTTTTGATCATTGCGGTCATAGCAGTTGCCCTTGTTATTCGATTTATCTTCTTTAAATAAAGGCTCAATACCAAAAACGATAAGATCGTCTGGTGTAATAGAGTCATTTACGCCCCGTAAACGCAAAAAAGGGGGAGGCCGCGAGGCCTCCCCCTTCCAAGTTCGATGACGGCTCGGTGCCGTCCACCGGTCAGCGGCGCCCTGGCCTCCCACGGGCTGACCCCGCAGTACTCTCGGCGCGATGGGGCTTAGCTTCCGGG
>DBFOME010000008.1:0-33527 GCA_048430645.1 Collinsella sp.
GGCACGAGCAACGGCAGGGCCGCGTCAGGCACGTCCTCCTCGACGTCCTACAGCGAGAGCGCCGACGACGTGATACACCCCTGGGAGTGGCGCGACATGGCCCCGGACCGGGACGGGATCATCGTCGTGAAGCACGCGGACAACGGTATGCCCGCATGTCGAGCCGGCGTCTTCCGCTCCCCCGTCACCGACTGCACCAACACGCCCACAAGGGAGCACTTCGACCTCGGGACCCCCGAGCACGAGGCGGAGAACCGTCGCGCCTACCAGCGCCGCCTCGACGAGTCAGCTGCTGGGAAGATGCGCGAGGAGGCCTCGACCTGGTGCCCAAAGTGGCCCGAGCCGGAGAAGAAGAACGGGAGCAAGCCGGGCGGCAAATTCAGCGGGCTCTCGCTCGACTAGGGAGGCGACCATGACGGCGATAAAGCAGACGAGCGTCTGCAGCGAGAAGCACCTCGCGAGACTCAGGGATTACCTCTCCTGGGACCGCGACAAGGCGCTCGCCCACGGCACGCAGAACATCATCGACGATGACCGCTGGTTTCAGGAGATGGCGGACACGAGGGCGGCCATGGGTCACGACAGGCCCGGCAAGGCCGGTGCCAAGTGTACCTACATGCAGCACCAGATACTCGGGTTCCTCCCAGACGAGTGCGACCTCAACGGCGGGAAGATGACGCCGGAGCTGTGCATGCGCTATGCGAGGGAGTACGTGGCCGAGCGCTACCCCAACCAGGAGGTCGTGATGGTGCTGCACCGCGAGCGCTGCCGCGCGGACGCCACTGACCGCTACGCCGTGCACCTCGGCATCAACCGCAGTGATCTGGAAACCGGCCGAAGGCTCGACGAGGGCCCCGCCCGAAAGGCGGCGGCATCACGCGTGAAGACCGTCCGTACCCTGGACGAGAGGTATGGACTCAGGCAGCTTGAGCGCGGCAAGGCCAACTCGCGCGTCCACGCGAGGCAACCCGGCACGGAAGAGCGCGACATGGCCCGAAAGGGGCAGGCCGAGCGCTCGGAGAACGCCCGCATCCGCGTCGCGGTCGCCCGCCGGATCGAGGAGGTCGGGCGCATGCGCGACTGCCCTGACCGGATGGGCGAGCTTGAGCGACGGCTCAGACGGGACGGCATCGAGCTCGCCAAGTCCAAGGGCGGGAGCCTCCAGTACCGCTTCCCCTCGAAGTCGCTCGGGGCCGTGAGGAAGGTCAACGGCGGAAGGCTCGGTTTCGCCGTCGACCGCTCGACCGGCATCACCGTCCGCTTCACGCTGCGCGGGATAGCGACGGCAATGCGGGCGTTCTGGGAGCTTGAGAGAAAGGCGCTGGAGAATCAGAACGGGCGCGACGACTGAGCTCTTGGGGCCGGGACGCAACAGGCGTCCCGGCCTTTTCTTTTAGCCCTTCGGCGAGAGCGACCTCGGAGCGGTTCGCCGCCCCGCCGCAGGCGGGCAAGATGATTCCGTGCAACGGAATCCATATCTTGCCTGCACGGAACGAGCCGGTTGCTGAGGCAACGCGAGCCCGGGCAGGTGAGCGACGGTTGAGCCGACGCCGAGGAGACGCGACCCATGGGGAGCGTCATACGACGGCGCTCGGCGACCCGACGCGAGAGGCCCCGCCCGGCGACCACGGCGGAGCGATGGCGACTTCTGGAAGCCATCGAGCGCAGCCGTTCGCCGGGTGGGGCCGGTGTGAGCGGAGGCGGACGAAACGCGACCCTGGGGAGCGTTGCCAGGGAGCCGCAGCGAGAGCGACGCCGCGCGTCGCGGGGGTCCCGCCCATAAGCGGGACCCATCGGCCGCAAGGCCGATTGCTACGCCTCGACCCTCAGGGGCGGGTCCATGGCGCGAGCCTACAACTGCTCGTACGCCCTCTTCACCAGCTCGCCCATGAGACGCCTGCGCCTGCCGAGGAACTCCTCGTAATCGAGGTCCTCGAACCCTATGGGCAGGGCATGCTCCTCGCAGTTGCGGCGGTACTCGTCCTCCCCCAGCGAGTCGCGGTACTTCCTGACGTACTCGCTCGGGGCGTCGTCCGAGATGTAGATGTTGTTCTGGTAGTCCACGAGGGTGAAGTTGCCCCTGTTGCTACGCTGCGAGAGGTAGCCCCTGGACTTCAGGTAGTTGTCCGGGAACAGGTGGTGCTTGTCCAGCGCCTTCTTCGAGCCCGACGAGCCCATGAGCAGGAGCTGGGACAGCGGGGCCGTGCTGAACAGCGCCTTGGCACCGAGCACGACCTGAGCCGCGACGAAGCCCCACCAGGTCGGGCCTGTCGCCTCGTTTGCGTCGAGGGAGCTGGGCAGCGTGATGGAGAAATAATCGTCCGTCATGATGGCAGCGAGCCTACGGTCGAAGTACGCCCGGAACTCATCGGCGGTCTCAAGGCGCGAGACGTCGTTAAGCTGCTGCTCGAACTCGGATTCGAAGGACCCCACATAGAGCCCCGTTATGGCTGCGGCGAAATACCAGCGTCGCACGAGCCTGCGCACAGCCAACGGCTCCATACCGAACTCATAGCGCCCGATAAGGTAAAACGCATAACAGAACATGAGCGCATTGCCCGACCCCACCTGGTCGGAACAGACATAGCCCGCCTCCGCCAGCGTGTTGATGAAGGCATGCCAGTTGTTCAAGTCGAGCACGAGATCGAGGGCGCGACCGAACGTGGCAAAGTTCTCGGCCCGCGTCTCGGGCGTTGTTTCCTTTGTCTTGAGATCTCGCCCGCGAAGAATCTGGTAGGCGTAACGCAGGCGACCCCTCTTGAACCCCACGCCCACCGTGGCGCGGATGATATGCGTCGGCGAGACGGTCATGAGCGGGTTGTACGAGGTGCCCTTTGCGGGCGCATGGCTCATGGCGCAGAACTCCTCTATGCGCTCCCTCATGGCAGGTTCGTAGACCGAAAGTAGGGTCATGATGAAGTCATCCTGCTTAAGCGCCTGCCCTTGCGAGTTCACGCGCACGAAGATGTCCGATACGGTCTCCTCGTCAGCCGATTCGGAAATCTCCAGTGTCGGCAGAAGATAACGCTCAAGCCCGAGCAATGCGTTGAGCCCGCTCTCGACGGCATCCTCGCCGCCATCATCGAGTTCGGGTTCGCCCTTTTTGGCATTTGCCTCGTTAAGGCGCTTGATGAACGCCCTGCGATAGGCGCTCAGCTTGTTGTCGTGGTTCGCCGCGAAGGCCTCGGATACGTCCGGCACATAGCGAGAATCCCTTCCGGTCGAGGCGTCGGCATTCTTGAATGAGCGTGCGATGGGGTCGTAGGCGATCTTCACCGTACGCTCCCTGAAGTTCTTGTCTCGCACGGGCACGCCGTACAGCGAGCTCAGGAGGGCAGTGAGCCTCTGCTGTCCGTCGATGACAAGGGACTTGGGAACGGCATACACCTTTTGGTTCGAGCCTATGGCAGACCTCTTGCCCGCGTCGTCACTCGGAGAGTCCCACAGCATCACATAGCCGATAGGGTATCCGCGAAGCATGGAATCAAGCAGATCGCGAACCTTTTCATTGCCCCACACGAAAGGCCGTTGCAGGTCGGGCAGGCCGATCTTGCCCGTCTGAACGTCCTTCAGGATGTTGCCGACCTCCAGCGATATGGGATTGTAGATAGAGTTGGGCACTATAGTTCACCAACTTTCCCGGCGTAGAGGTTGAAGAGATGGGCGACGATCTTCTCCTCGTCCCCACCGAAGTCGACGCCATAGGCGGCTTCGACGGCGGCGTCGAGCGCCTTATGCGCGGCAATCAGCTCGGGGAAGAACGTCTCGTTCTTGGGATCGTACATGTCCGCGAGTGTCGCACCCTCCTGGACGTCTCGGGCGTCGAGCACGGCCTGGGCGCAGCGTTCGACCTCGTTCCTTTGCTCTTCACTGGGCTCGGGCCAGACGAAGTTGTTATAGACGATTCCGCCGGAATAGCGGTAATCGGATTTGAGCCGCCCCGCGACCGTGCGCATCCATGCGTTGTGGAGCTGTGACTGAAGGACGCCAAAGTGATAGAGCGTCGCATTGGGTATTAGAAACACCAAGTCACTGCACAACGTCTCAGACCCGACAAACCCCATAGGGATATACCTTCTACGCTCTGACGAGACTTTGGGGACAATGATGGCAGTCGAATTAGGAATGATTTCAGTACCGAAATGGTTCGGCCTCTCGGCTGCTTTCAAGGTCTGCTTCCTCGAGCTACTCAGGCGGTAGTTTCTAACGTTCTCGATTCTCTCCCTACAACAAGGAAGGCCCTTGAGACCGGCCCACGAAGCCTCCCCCAACCACAGGCACCATCTCTCAATACCCCGTATGAACTCCTGCGATCCAAGCCATTTATGAAAGTACTTCTCAGCCGCGGGCTCTTTCGAAAGGAACGCCGCCTTCTCCTCCGGTGTGAACAGATAGTTACCGCCATCAATCGGTTGAGAGCCGATACCGATAGCGGGCACGTCCGACAAAGGCTTGCTTCTGTTCCAGATGAAAGCGTCGGGCGCGTTCTTCAGATAGGCGTTGAGCCGAGGAACGGCAATCCGGTCTTCGTCAGAATCGGGCGTCGCATGATAGAAAAGCGTCTTGTTCCCCGCTTCGCGGGAGAACCCGACGATGACGCAGAATACGTGTGCCTTGTCCGCCGCCTCGTTGTCCCAGCGGAAGGTGTTGTGTGCGAAATCGATATGGATGCCCATGTCATGCAGGGGTTTCCAGAGGTTGGCGACCTGCTCACCCTGGCAGATGGAGTTCGTCGAGACCAGGGCGCAGCGCGTGCGCTTCCCCTGCGTGAACCTCGCGGCCTTCATGTACCAGGCCCCGCAGTAGTCGATGTTGCCCGCGTTCTTCGCTCCGTCGAAGACCTCAAGCATTTCAGATTTCTGCTCCTTGGACTGGTTGCGGGCCCCGAGGAAGGGTGGGTTGCCCACGAGGTAGGTGAGGTCGTCGGGGAACACCTCGGACCAATCGGTCCTGAGGGCGTTGCCCTCATGGAGGTTGCTAAGGCTCCTGAGCGGCAGGAAGTCGAAGTCATAGCCGACGTATATCTCCTGCGTCTTTCGGAGCATCTGCTCCTCGGTGATCCACAGGGCGGTCTTGGCAACCGAGACGGCGAAGTCGTTTATCTCGATGCCGTACAGCTGGTCCAGGGAGACGCGGACGGGACTGTCCTGCGCAACGACGAGGGACGTCTGTCCCGCGTTGCCGGTCTCCTCGCTGAGCTCGTCCTCGATGATTCGGTTCTCGATGGTGCGCAGCTGCCGGTATGCCTCGGTGAGGAAGTTGCCCGAGCCGCACGCCGGGTCGCCGATGGTGATGGAGGCAACCTTGTCGTGTAGCCTCGCCAGGGCCTGTTTGCGCTTCACCGCCGTCCTCTCACCCTCGGCCTCGTGCAGCTCGTCCCACAACTCGTCGAGGAACAGCGGCTTCAGGCAGCGCTCGATGTTCTCAACGCTCGTGTAGTGCATGCCCCCGGCATGGCGCGTCTCGGGATTCAGAGTCCCCTCGAACACGCCACCGAAGATGACGCCCGAGATCTCGCGCCAGTCGAAGTCCCGAGAGGCGTCGGTGATGGCCTCAAGGATTTCCGGGGTCATCTGCGGGACGATGATGGAGGAGTCGGCGAACAGCCCACCGTTCACGTAGGGGAAGGCCGCAAGGTCCTCGTCCATGTACTCGTCCCGCTGGTCCAAGGGAGTATCGATGGTCTCGAACAGATCGACCAATTTGCGACGGAGCTTCGCGGGGTCTCCCTCGCAGTACCTGCCAAACGCCTGATGCGATTGCAGGAGATCGGCGTCCTCGGCGTAAAGTAAGAAGATGATTCGGGTGATGAGAACGTTGAGCGAGCGCTGCTCCTCCTGGGCCCGCTCGTCCTTCTCCTCGATGTGATGGTACTGCTTGGCGAGAGCGTCATAGAGCCTGGAGACGTAAGCCCCAGCCTCGATTGAAAGCTGCTGTTCCTTGTGCAGGCGGCTCGTCTCGTTGGAAGTCAGGAATGAGAGCAGGTACAGACTGTCCGAGAGCTCTTCGAGGGAGAACTCCTGCACGGTGTCCTCGGGCCTCTCGTTGTCGAGGTCGTAGAGGCGGAAGGTCCCGAAGTTGCACGTCATCACCCAGCGCGGGCGCTCGGAGTACGGCAGGTGCCGCGCGTACCACATGGCCTGCTGGAGCGGCGTCTCCATGCCTCCGTTCCTAGGCTCGGGCTTGTCGAGGTCGATGCCCCACGACTTCTGCTCGCAGAGGAAGTTGTGGTCGGAGACGAACACGTCGATGCGTCGGCCTCTCACCTTGCGCTCAAAGTCGACGAAGCTGTCTATGGTGTTGGACGGGATGCCCAGGACGTTTATGAGCAAGTCGACCCAGAACTTCTGCGTGTCCTGCTGCTCATTGTTGGAGCCCACGGGGATGGCGCCGAGGCGCTTCTTCCACCGCTTTACGAACTCCTTTGCCTCTTTCTTGCTGGCAGGCATACCGGACCTCCTGCGTCGTCGTCTCTTTCGGATAATTTTAAGGGGTAAGGGCAGTACCGCGATCGGAAGGGCGAGTTTTCAACGGTTCACGGCGTCGCAGGGTCCCGAGCGAAACCCGGAGACGCCGGGGACTGTTGGAAACTCGCCCTTCTCACAGCAACGTCACCCCAGGTTTTCAACGCTTCCCATAGGCGGAGGGCTTCTTATAAGCCCGCAGACTGTGGAAAGGGTTGAAAACCGGATATTTGGGTGAAATATCGGAGTGAAATATGTAGGCGAGCTGTTTTCATCATAGAACTTTCTTTCACCCCTTTTTCACCCCTCTATCGTCTATTTAGCCCTATCTATACAGAAGCAGGTCAGACGATTTATACCGTCTGACCTGCAATTTCTTCTGGTGCCCCCGGTGCGATTCGAACGCACGACACCCGCTTTAGGAGAGCGGTGCTCTATCCCCTGAGCTACGGAGGCATGTTGTACTAGTGTAGCAGATTTACTGCATCGCAATACGTCGCATGACTAGACTTCGAAGTTGCGGTGGAATAGTTCCTGTCTGAAGCATCTAAAGCCGTATTTAGGAACTATTTCACCGCAACTTATGAGGAGCTAGTTACCTTTGTGGAAGAGGTTTTTGATAACGGAGGGGATGCTCTTGGCGCCCTTGGCCGTCACATCGATAAAGTCGGGCGAACGCACGAGCTTATCCTCGTCGACGTACTTGCGGACAGCACGAAGCGTCTCTTTGTCGTCGCGCGTCGAAAACGTAAAGTGACCGTTGTCCTTGGTGAAGATGGCAAAACGCGTGATCTTCTTGGTGCCGCGTAAAACCTCGGCGGCAATATAGTCGACCTCATCCCACGGGATTTGAATATAATCCTCGGGATTGCGCTCGTTGTAATACTCGAACGCCTTATTGCCCACCATCACGTTGCCGTGGCTGGTAAGCCCCATCAGGCAGGTTGCCGGCGTTGCCAGATCGACCGTGCTGTTCTGAGATTGCGCCATGCGCGCCTCGCCCTCCAAATAAAACAATCGGACCGCATCCAGTGTACCCACCGGGTGCGGTCCGTTTCAATGGCTCAAAAGCCCTTGCCTAGCAATTCTCGGTCTTAAGCCGAAACGTGCTTACATGAAGCCGCAGACGCGACCGATGATGCCGATGGCGAAGAGAGCCAGGATGATGACGATCGGGCTGACCTTCTTCTTGAGGAGCTTGCAGACCAGCAGGGTCAGGCACACGGCGGCAAGGCCGGGGATGAGCTGATCGAGGTTGGCCTGAAGCGTGGTGACCTTCACCTGATCAAGGGCGTTAGCACCGATGGAGTTATACATCGTCAGCGCTTCCTTGATACCCTCGGAACCGGAGGGCAGGCTAGCCCAGTCGATAAAGGCGCCAGCAGACTGCGTGACCCTGGAGACGACCGGGGTGAAGGAGATGGACACCCAGCGCTCGACCAGGGCGCCGATGATGAACATACCCAGGATGGAAGCACCCTCGGTGACCTTGCCCATCAGACCGCCGGAGAGGTCCTTGGCGATGGAGGAGCCGACCTTGTAGCCAAACTC
The DNA here is from genome assembly GCA_048430645.1 of Collinsella sp. Taxonomy (GTDB): domain Bacteria; phylum Actinomycetota; class Coriobacteriia; order Coriobacteriales; family Coriobacteriaceae; genus Collinsella. Next base: position 8,016 of record DBFOME010000008.1, read on the forward strand.
CTGCGTGTACCACAGGAAGGCGTAACGGATGATGTTCCACGCGAAGAAGAACAGTAACGGACCGGCGATGCTGCCGGACAGGGCCAAGGAAGCGCCCAGAGCACCCAGAATCGGGCGAAGGGTGAACCAGAAGGCGGGGTCGCCGACACCGGCGAGCGGGCCCATCATACCGACCTTGACGCCCTGGATGGCGACGTCGTCAATCGGGGCACCGTTGGCGCGCTCCTCCTCGAGAGCGAGGGTAACGCCAATGACGGGGGCGGAAACATAGGGGTGGGTGTTATAGAACTCCAGGTGGCGCTTAAGAGCGGCAATCTGGTCATCCTTGCTGGTGTAGAGCTTCTTGATCGCAGGGATCATTGCGAAGCACCAGCCGCCGTTCTGCATACGCTCGTAGTTCCACGAGCCCTGAAGGAACTGATGACGGAAGCAAACCTTCTTGCGGTCAGCCTTGGTGAGCTGAATCTTGTTCTCTGCCATATGTATCACTCCCCTCCTACTCGTAATCGTTCAGAATGTCGCCGAGCGGGTCGCCGGAGCCACCGCCCATGCCGCCACCCTGCTTGGCCAGATCCTTAAGGCCAAGGTAGATGAGGGCAAGGGAGATGCCGATGAGGCCAAGGGCGATCAGCGTGAGCTGAGGGATGGCAGCAAGGACAAAGCCGAGGATGAAGAACGGCCAGGTCTCCTTGGTGGCCATCATGTTGATGACCATGGCGTAACCGACGGAAGCGACCATGCCGCCGCCGACAGCCATGCCGCCGGACAGCCAGTCGGGCATAGCGTTAAGCGCGTTGGTAACGGCCTCGGCCGGGATGATGCACAGAAGTACTGCCGGGATGGCGATACGAAGGCCCTGCATGAGGATGGCAGCGTACTGCCAGCGCTCGATGCCGGAGAAGTCGCCCTTCTCGGCGCAACCGTCCATGGCGTGAGCGATAGCGGTAGCAATGGTACGGCAGATCATGGTCAGGAACAGACCAGCGACCGACAGCGGGACGGCGACGGCGATGGCCGCGGTAACGGCCTTGGCCGAATCAGTGGCGCCGCCGTTGAGGGCGAGCACCATGATGATCGAAGAAGCGACCGAGGCCAGAGCGGCGTCAGGCGCGACGGCGGCGCCGACGTTAGCCCAGCCAAGGGCCATCATCTGGAGCGAACCGCCCAGGAGGATGCCCTCCTGAAGGTGACCGGTTACGAGACCGATAAGCGTGCATGCCACGAGCGGCTGATGGAACTGGAACTCATCCAGAATGCCTTCCATACCGGCAAGCAACGCGACAATCGCAACAAGCAGAATAGTGATTGCAGACATGTATCGGACCCTCCTTTACTATGCTTGAGCGGCCAGTTCGGCCTTAGCTTTCTTCAACATGGCGTCGAGATCCTCGGAAGCATCCGAAGGAACCTTGCGGACCTCGAACTTGACGCCCTTGGCCTTGAGGGCCTCGAGAGTCTTGACGTCGTCATCGCCCATAGCGACGGCGTTGGTGACGACGACCTTGCCCTTGGAGTGAGCCATGGAACCGATGTTGACTTCCTTGATGTCGACGCCGGCCTCGATGGCCTTGAGCAGATCCTGCGGGTTCTCAAAGAGCAGCATGGCCTTGGTGTCACCAAAGCGCGTGTCCTTGACGACCTCGGCCATCTTCTTGATGGGCACGACGTTGGCATGGACTCCCGGAGGGGCAGCCTGCTCGATCATGGTCTTACGGAGCTCATCGTGAGCAACGCCGTCGGAAACCACGATGATGCGGTTGGGGTTGATCTGCTTGGTCCACGTGGTGGCCACCTGACCATGAAGCAGACGGGTGTCGATACGGACGTGGGCGATCTTGATGTGCCCATCGCCGATGACCGTTCCCGGAGGGATGGCGCCTGCAGGAGCAGCGGCGGCCGCAGCCGGCTTCTTCTCCTCGGGCTCCAGAGACTCGGGCTTGACACGCACGCCAGCCTTAGCCTCAGTCACGAGATGTTTTGCGATCGCATGTGCAGTGTTCTTTGCGTCAAAGCGCTGCGAATATGCCTCGATGAGCATAGGCAGGTTGACACCGGTGACGATAGCCCAGGAATCGTGGCCCTCGATGAGCCCGCTGATCTGGTTGAACGGCGTGCCGCCCCACAGATCAACGAGGAAGAGCACCTGCTCCTGGTCTTCGAAGGAAGCGATTGCTTCCTCGACCTTGGCACGGAAGTCGTCGGGGCCCATGCTCGGCTCGAGCGAGACCACGGCAACAGACGGCTGATCGCCAAAGACCATCGAGCCCGTCTGCTTGATTCCAGCTGCCAAGTCCCCGTGGCTAGCAAGAACAATACTTACCATCACATAACCTCCTTTTTGTCTACGTATTTCCTACACTACATGAAAGGAGTATAGCTGTTTGGTTTGTGGAATTATAGCTAAATCCGCAAAAGGTTGGATTATTTGTTTAAACGTCTAAGTTTGTTACAAATTGGTTACGTTGCTGGTTTACAGCTCATTGCCTGCTAAAACGTGATTTGCTGATTGTTTTCAAAGACATATAAAGGTGCACCGTTCGTTAAGACCGCTTTTAGGTGAATCCCAATGCGTCTGCGTGCCACCATTTTGTTTAAACAGACATGACTTGACTAACCGAAGCAAATATGTTTAGAACTCTAGCCCATGTAGACATTAGATGTTAGGCGATGTGGAGAGGGTTGGCGGCGTCGACGGCATCGGGGGCGTCGGAGAGGCCGTCAGGAGCAGCGTCTGCCGGGTCCTCGTCGGGGGTCTCGATCTGTTTGATCATGACCTCCTGGCCCTGCAGCAGGTATGTTTCACCGCTGCCGCAATGGGGGCAAGTCTTGCCGTGCTCGACCGTCGCGTAGTCGCGGCCGCACGCCTCGCAATGCGTCACGGCCTCGACAGGCTCCACGATAAGCTCCGCGCCCTGCGTGATAGGCTTTTTATCCGCCGCCCAGCGCCAAGCGTCGAGCAGCAAGTCGGGAACGACGCCCGAGACCTCGCCCAGCAGCAGCGTGACGCTCGAAACGCGACGCACGCCATGAGCGCGCGCCACATTCTCAACATCGCGAATGATGTGATAGACGATTCCGAGCTCGTGCACTTTTAATTCCTTCCGCCGTTCTACCGAACGGCGGTCGGCTTGACGCTGCGCGAGCCCCAGACGGGCGATCTGCCTTTCAATCGTCGGGCATGGGCAAAAGCCCTATGCCCTCCTCTTTCAAGGCACCTCGCCACGCCTGGGACTCGCTCGCTGTCCAACCGCTCTCTGCGCCGTTCTCCTGCTTGTTGCGTTTCTTACTTCTTCCCGAATTTGATCTTGATGGCGCGCTTGAGCGCGTACTTGCCCAGGCTTGGGAGCTTTTGCTCGTATTTGACCATCGTGGAGCACTCGGGGCGGTCGCGATCCAGATGGATAGCGTCAAACGCGCACTTGGTGGTGCACAGGCCGCAGCCGATGCACTTGTTGGGGTCGACGATCGAGGCACCGCAACCCAGGCAGCGGGCGGTCTCGGCGCGCACCTGCTCTTCGGTAAAGGTCTCGACGTACTCGCTAAACGGCGCGGCCTTCTCGCGCTCGCGGTCCACGTGGGCAACCTCGCGGCTCGCGTTGTCGTAGCTCTCGATCACGACATCGTCGCGGTCGAGCGCGGTGTAGTGGCGCTGGTTGCGGCCGATGGTGAGCGTGGAGCCTGGCTGCACAAAGCGATGGATGGACACGGCGGCCTCGTGACCGGCGGCAATGGCGTCGATGGCAAAGCTCGGACCGGTGTAGACGTCGCCGCCTACAAAGATGTCGGGCTCGGCGGTCTGATAGGTCTGAGGATCGGCAAGGGCACCCTGGCCGCGGCCGAGCTCCACCTTGGAGCCAGCTAGCAAGTCGCCCCACACAATGGACTGGCCAATCGACATGACGACACGGTCGGCATCGACACGGCGCAGATCGTTCTCGTCGTACTCGGGCGCAAAACGGCCCTCGTCGTCAAAGACACGCGTGCAGCGCTTGAAGGTGATACCGCACACACGACCGGTCTCGTCCAGGTGAACCTCCTTGGGACCCCAGCCGCAGCTGATGTGGGCGCCGTCCTCAACGGCCTCGCGACGCTCCTCCTCGCTGGCGGGCATCTGGGCCTCGCTCTCCAGGCAGAACACCTCAACGTGCTCGGAGCCCAGACGGCAGGCGTTGCGCGCGACGTCGATAGCCACGTTGCCGCCGCCCACCACGATGGTGCGGCCGGGCAGCGCGTCGATCTTGCCACTGTTGACCTCGCGCAAAAAGTCGACGGCCACGGCCACGTCCTCGGCATCCTCACCCGGAATACCGGCGAGGCGGCCGCCCTGGCAGCCAATGGCAACGTAGAAGGCCTTAAAGCCCTGTGCGCGCAGCTCGTCGAGCGTCACGTCGCGACCGACTTCCACGCCATAGCGGAACTCGGCACCCATCAGGCGAATGATCTCGACCTCGGCCTCGATAACATCCTTCTGCAGCTTAAAGCTGGGAATGCCGTAGGTGAGCATGCCGCCCGGGCACTCATTCTTCTCGAACACGACAGGTTTGTAGCCCTTCTCGGCCAGGTAGAAAGCGCAGGACAGGCCGGCCGGACCGGCACCGATGATGGCGATCTTCTGGTCGAAGCCGCCGGCACGCGTCGGGGTCACCACGGGCGGGACGTAGCGGGTCGCGGCATCCAGATCGCGCTGGGCGATGAACTTCTTGACCTCGTCGATGGCCACGGCGGCGTCCACACGGCCGCGGGTGCAGGCATCCTCACAGCGGCGGTTGCACACACGGCCGCAGATAGCGGGCAGCGGGTTCTCGCGCTTAATGAGTGCCAGCGCCTCGTCATAGCGACCCTGAGCCGCGAGCTTCAAATAGCCCTGAACGGCAACGTGCGCGGGGCAGGCCGTCTTGCAGGGAGCGGTGCCGGACTCATGCGTCTCGATGCGGTTGTCGTTGCGGTAGTTGGGCGACCACTTGGTGTGGTCCCACTTGGTGGCATCGGGCAGCTCCTGGCGCGGATACTCGGGCACCTGTCCGCCGGCCTTTTTGCTGCAGAGCTTCTGGCCCAGCTTGGCGGCGCCGGCCGGACACACCTCGACGCAGCGACCGCAGGCCACGCACTTGTCCTTCTCGACCTTAGCGACATAGGCCGAGCGCGACAGGTTGGGCGTGTTGAACAGCTGCGAGGTGCGCAGGGCGTAGCACACGTTGACGTTGCAGTTGCAGATGGCGAAGATCTTGTTCTCGCCGTCGATATTAGTGATCTGGTGCACAAAGCCGTTGTCCTCGGCCTGGCGCAAGATGTCGTAAACCTCGTCGCGGGTCACGTAATGGCCACGATCGGTCTCAACCACGTAGTCGGCCATATCGCCCACGGCGATGCACCAATCGGCCGGGTCGTCGGCGCAGCCCTCACCCATCACGCGACGGCTCGCGCGGCAGCTGCAGGTGCTGGCGGCATATTTGCCATCGTATTTGTCGAGCCAATGCTCGATATGCTCGATCGGCACCGAGGTACTCGCGGCGTCGATGGCCTTCTCGACCGGAATGACGTGCATGCCGATGCCGGCGCCTCCGGGCGGCACCATCGGCGTGGCCTTGGACAGCGGTCCCTTGGACGCCTGCTCAAAGAACTTGGCATAGACCGGGTGCTCCTCGAGCTGGCTCACGCGCATGTTGAGGAACTCGGCAGAACCCGGCACCAGCATGGGCAACACCCATTGCTTGGCGCGCTCGGGGTTTTCCCAGTTGTACTCGAGCAGACCCGTGTAGCTCATGTCGTCGAGCATCTTCTCGATCTGGGTCTCGGGCATGCCGGTGAGCTTGGCCATCTCGGGCAGCGTATAGGGACGGCGCATCTTCATCTTGCAGAGCACTTCGGCCTGCTCGTCGGTCGCGGCCTCGGCAAACGACCAGTACTCGTAGCCCAACAGCTCGTCGCGATGCAGCAGACGGTTGGTGCAGTGCTCGCACAGCTTGACGATGGCCTCGCGCGGATGCTCCGGCAGCGGCGGCACGAACTCCGAACCGATGTCGGGCTCGGTGTAGCTAATCCCCGGTCCGTTGAGAATCATGGTTGTCCCTTCTCTTGCCACAGCCCGACGAGGCCGCAGCGCCCCTCTTTTTTTGCAGGCCGGGCATGCCCCATGCCGTTCACCCGCCATTGTTGACATTGTGTCAAAAATAGTATTGACGAACCGTCAACAATATTCAAGACTGTTAGGCGAACGGTCAGGCAAAAGAGGATGAAAGGCGGCAAAACATGGGCAACAACACAGCAGGTACCTCTGTAGTCGATGCCGTCCCCGCATCCGATAGCGCGGCAAAGCGCCTGACGGGCGACGAACGCCGTCGCGAGATCCTCGATGCCGTGCGCACCGTAAGCTCCGAGCTGGGCGTGTCCCACCTATCGGTATCGGCCGTGACCAAGCGAGCCGGCTGCACGCGTTCATTGTTCTACCATTACTTCGCCGACATGGACGCCGCCGTCACCTCTGTTATGGACGAGGCGATCGACGGCTTTATCTCCGAACTCGAGCAGTGGAACGCCGACCGCACCGTCGGTGATATCGAGGGCGCGCTCGACACCGTCGCCCCGCTCTTTAAGCGCCTGGTCGCCAGCGGCCACGAGCTGCCGAGTACGCTCACCTCAAGCAGCGGCGCGCTCTACGGCGGCTTTTTGCACAACGTGGTCCAGCGTGTGGCGCAATATATCTGCGACACCACCGTGGTGGATTTTGTCGCCCATCATGAGCTACGCATCGACCATGTCTACGAGACGTTCTACACCCTCATCATGGGGTTGTTGATGTATATCCGCACGCACCCCGATGTGCCCGACGAGACAGTCAAGGAAATCATCGCCTCGACACTCCACATCGAGGGCTATACCGCCAAGTATCCGGAGCGCAAGCCCCAGGACTGACGACATTTGGCCAAACTGCCCGCGATCAGAAGAGGGGCCGCGGGCGTGTGAAAGGAGAGCAGCATGCTGTTCGATGTTTGGGGTAGCGATACCCTTATCCACTGGGCCGGCTGGGCCATGGTCTTTATTGGCCTGATCGTGCTCAACGAGGTCGGCCGCCGCACCAAGCTGGGCGCGGCCATCATCTTTGGCGTGGCTCCGCTGGCCATGACCATCTACTGCGTCGCCATCGCCGTGGGCGTCTCACAAGGCGCCGAGTGGGCGCTCACCAACCCCACCCATGTGTACCAGAACAGCTGGTTCCACTACGCCAAGGTATACGCGGCGCTGGCCGGTTGCTGGGGCTTCATTGCCATTAAGTACCAGTGGGGCAAGATCGGCAAGGCGCATTGGTTCCGCGCATGGCCGTTTGTGATCGTCGCCATCAACATCATGATCGCTGTCGTGTCCGACTTTGAGAGCGCCTATCACTTCTTTGTCCTGGGCCAGTCCACCTGGGTCACCTCCGAAGGTGCCACGCAGCTGGCCGGCTGGAACAACGTGTTCAACGGCATCGCCGGTATCATCAACATCTTCTGCATGACCGGTTGGTGGAGCGTCTACGCCTCCGAGGACAAGACCGACATGCTGTGGCCCGACATGACCTGGGTCTACATCATCGCCTACGATATCTGGAACTTCTGCTACACCTACAACTGCCTGCCCACCCACTCCTGGTTCTGCGGCTTTGCGCTGCTGCTGGCGCCCACCGTCGCCGCCTTTATCTGGAACAAGGGCGGCTGGATCCAGAACCGCGCCTTTACGCTGGCCATTTGGTGCATGTTTGCCCAGGTGTTCCCCTACTTCCAGGAGGAGTCCATCTTTGTGACCCACTCCACGCTCGACCCCGGCGCCGCTACCGCGGTCTCGATCGCCGCACTGATCGCCAACGTCGCCGCGATCATCTACATCGCCTACCGCGCCAAGAAGCTCGGCCGCAATCCCTACAAGCAGGACGTCTTTGAGGGCACCAGCGATTGGGAGAAGGCTACCGCTCGCCGCGCCAAGGTGGATTACGCACACGCCGAGTAACGCGCCCGGCGCAGACATCGCTTGAGCACGAAGCAGCATAGCCGGCTCCGCGCAACTCAACGCATTGTAGAGCCCCCGGAATGTGATTCGTTCGCGTTCCGGGGGCCTTTTGCCGCCGCGAGGATGCGGCCGAACGATGCGCTCAGGTTAAATCGGATCTTATATTTCGCACGCGCTTTATATGGCTCCATTTTTGGGTACAGTGTTGTCCCGATATTGAGCTTGGGGGATGTATGAATGATGAGACGATGGGCCAAGAGGATGCGGCCCAAGATGCAGAAGCTTGCGCTGAGGCCTTGGAGAGCTTAGACCGGATTTCACTCGATGAGATTGCGTTTGACGATTCGGGCGTTGATGTGCAGGATGAGCCGGAAACCGAGGCGCAATCCGATAATCAGGATGCAGGCGACGTTGAGCCTGCCGAGGATGAGGCAGATCACGAAGGCACCGAAAGCGAGGCCGGCAACCAGCCCGAATCCGACACGGGCGAGGAAACCGTCTTGCTCGACAGCTTGCCGGCCGAGGATTCGCTGACTCGCGAGCTTCCTGGCCTGGGTTCCGCACCAGCCGTGGACGAGACCATCGCCATGGGCGATATACCCCTGCCGTCCGTTCCCTCGGCACGCGAGGCCGAGGTCCGCCATCGCAAGATGTCGCCCAAGCGCCGCAATCTGATGGTCGCCGGTGTCGTGGCCGTCGCGCTCGTCGCCGGCGGTGCAGGCTATGCTGCCTGGAACGGATATCAGCAAGAGCAGGCTGCCGCTGTCGCCGCCAATGCCCACACGATGATGTCGGTGCAGATTGGCATGCATGCCGCGGGCCTCGACTGTTCCACTGGCTCCAAGATTCCCGTACAGGTGAGCGGTCAGGATTCTGACGACTCCTCCGTGAGCGAAACGCTCTATGTTGACGAGCACGGCCGCGGCATCAAACTGCTGGCCGGCGATTACACGCTCTCCATCGCTGCCTCCCCCATCGCGGCCGACGGCACCATCTATACCGTCCCGACCACCAAGACGCAGGTCACCGTTAAGAGCGATGGACAGGATTTAAGTGCCCAGGCCACCTTTAAGCTCAAGGTGCCTTCGGCCGACACGGTGACTGACGACCAGATCGATGCCGCCGCCAAGTATGCCGAGGAGGGCGGTGCGAGCTCCGCCGCGGCTGCCAAAGTGCTCCAGCAGGCAGCAACCGCGCGGCGCGACGCCGCCGTCAATGCCGTGAGCGCGCAAAAGGCACAGGCGTCCCGTGATGCTGACGCTCGCCACAAGGCAACCGACCTCTACCAGCTCGATATTCCCGTCGAGTGGTACGGCAAGGTCGCAACTTGGCAAAACGGAAGCACGCTATGCATCTATCTGGGCGACGACGCCAATACGCCGCTCGTGACGCTCGTCGCGGTGCGCGAGGGCGAGAGCTTTACGCCCGATGAAGGCGATACGGTTTTGGGTGCGGCCAATCTAGGCAACGGTTATACCGTCTACGCCAGCGGCCCCGTCTATCCGTACGTGGTGCCCCAGACCATCAACGGGCGGACGCAGAATCCCGTGTCGACCTACCCCATGGATACGGCCATTGAGCTTGTCGAGCTGACGACCGGCAACCGCTATACGTATAGCCAGATCAAGAACGACCTGGTGGGTAAAGACGGCAAGGCCGATGGTGCCACTAAGCTCGAAACCGACTACCTCGCGCAGATCCTGCTGCCGAGTATCAAAGCCCAGGACTAGCCTGGCGCAGCAAGGTGCTCCCCAACCGTGATGAAGGAGCCAGGAGGTCCTGACCCCACAGGCCCATAGATGATTAGGCAAGGAGCCACTTCCATGCGGGCATAACGTGTACCACACCGTGCTCGCATGGAATATCGGTCTGTTCATCCATGGTAACGATTGCCGACTCGCCAAGATCAAACTGGGCCATCGAGGCATCAAGCGCGGCGATTTCGCGCTCGCGCGTTTTCTCACTTGCCATATCCGCACTCACCTGAATCAGGCTATAAGCCCGCATGAGAAGCGCATCCCCAGCCACAAAGTCCACCTCATGGCTTTTGCTCTTCTCTTTGATTAGCAGGCGGCAGACCGAGCCGGTCCTCACCGCGGGAGTCCTTCTTCTTAGCGCATTGAACACTGCGGTCTCGAGCCTCTGGCCCTGGTCCAATGCCGATGCGGGAGAGAATGCTCCAAACATCGCAGGGTCGACAGCGTAGACCTTAGACGCAGACCGCATGTTATTTGCCAGTGAACGCGTGAACTCCGGCACAGAAAATAACAGGTAGGCGTCCTCATAATACTCAAGTAAGTCGCTGAGCGAATTACGACTGACGGGTATCTGTCTGCTCTTGAACTCGTTGTACACTTTGTTCACTGACAGCTCTCGTCCCGAAGATGCCATACACCGCGTCAAGAACAGCGATGCCAGGCGAGGGTTCTTGACGTCGTAACGTTCAACGACGTCCATGGCGACCGTTCGCGAAGCATATTCCTGTAGCAGCTGAATCGCGTCTGCAGGCGTCTGCTCAAGTGTCGCGATGAATCCCCCTCGTTCAAGATACCCGATCAGATGATGTCGAAGCAGCGCTGCATCGCTCGGGGAAAAGGTCGCATCTGACTCGAGAACGCTCCCCGTCTTATATCGAACGTATTCCGAAAAACTCAACGGAAAAAGCTCTCGCACAAGAGAACGACCCCTGAACTCGCTCTTAAGTTCTGAGGACAGCATCTTAGAAGAAGATCCCGTCACATAGACGGTCGCTTTCTCCGTATCGACTACACGCCGCAGAAACGCACCCCATTCGGGAATTTCCTGGATCTCGTCAAAGAAAATGTAAGCGCCCTCGGTTCGAGCAACAGGATACAGCGCATAGAACGTGTCGAGCACGTCCGCCAGCAGCGATGGCTCATACGGGCGCAAGCGCTCATCCTCAAAATTGAAGTAAAGCATCCGGTCAAGCTCGACGCCCCGGCTCTGAAGCCGCCGCATCTCCTGATACAGGCGATACGTCTTTCCACAACGGCGGGCCCCCACAATCACATTTACGATGTTGTCGCGCTTTGGCTCCTGTGGGTTTCCTAGATCAAGGTCTCGCTCAAAGACCTGCGGAACCCCCTGCTGTTCAAAGTCCTTTATTTTCTGGGCGATCAAGTCGTTGAATGCCATGATTCTCCAATCTTGCTCTCTAGCTAATCAAAATTATAGCGATTCTTGATTAATTAGAGATCAAGATTATGTCTGACTTGATTAACACTTAAGCAAGTTTTTTCACTATTACTGCTCGAAGGATGCCGAGTGGCTGAGAGGGCAACCAAGCTCGAATGCGACTCCCTGGACAGTCGATTTGGGACGGGACTTTTTTGACTACCCCGTCCCAGGAAATCATCGCCAAATTAGCTACTTGATGCAACTAGCGCCAGGGGTCGGCTTCGAACAGCGGCTCGCGCTCGGGGCGGCGATCGCTGTAGGGATCGTAGCCGTCATCGTCCTCGTTCTCGGCACGGATGTAGGGGTCGCGCGGCTTGGGCGCCGGCTTAGGCACAGGCTTGGGTGCGGCGGGTGCGGCATCGGTCGCCGGCGCGCTTGTCTTGATCTCGTCTTTCATCTGCATAGCTCCTCGCATCGCATCCGTTCAATATCATCGATTGTCGCACGAAAAAGGGCGGCGGACCCAATTGGATCCGCCGCCCTTGGCGTTTAGAGACGGCTGGTAGATTTTAAGGCATGGCCCAAAACCTACTCGGCGTCGGGGACCTCGTAGGTGGCCGCCGGCGTGTTGTCGCACACGACGGTAAAGCCGCCGTCCTTGTCGGCATCGACCGTCACCTGATCGCCCTCGCGCACCGTGCCGTCGATGATAGCGGCGGCGATGGCATCCACGACCTCGCGCTGAACCAGGCGCTTGAGCGGACGGGCACCGAACACGGGGTCCAGGCCACCCACGGCGAGCATCTGCTTGGCCGCCGGGGTGATGGCAAGCGTCATGCGCTCCTTGGCCAGGCGTGCGCGAACGTCGGCAAGCTGGATGTCGACAATCTTCTCGATCTGCGCCATGCCGAGCGGATGGAACACCACGATATCGTCGATACGGTTGAGGAACTCGGGGCGGAAGGTCTGAGCCATGGCGGCGTCGACCTGATGGCGCATCTCCTCCTCGTCCTTACCGGACAGATCGGCGATGGCCTTGGAGCCCACGTTGGACGTCATGATGATAATCGTGTTCTTGAAGGACACCTGGCGACCCTGGCCATCGGTCAGACGGCCGTCGTCGAGCACCTGCAGCAGCACGTTGAAGACATCAGGATGAGCCTTCTCCATCTCGTCGAGCAAGATCACGGAGTACGGACGACGGCGCACGGCCTCAGTGAGCTGGCCGCCCTCGTCGTAACCCACGTATCCTGGGGGCGCACCGATCAGACGCTGGACGCTGAACTTCTCCATGTACTCGGACATGTCGATACGCACGAGTGCGCGCTCGTCATCGAACAGGCACTCGGCTAGAGCCTTGGCGAGCTCGGTCTTACCCACGCCGGTGGGGCCCAGGAAGAAGAAGCTGCCGATGGGCTTGTCCGGATCGGAGAGGCCCGCACGGCTGCGGCGCACAGCCGCGGCGACGGCGGAGACGGCCTCGTCCTGGCCGATGACGCGCTTATGCAGCTCACCCTCCAGGCCCTTCAGCTTGTCGAGCTCGCCCTGCATCATCTTGGACACGGGCACGCCGGTCCAGGCACTCACGACCTCGGCGATCTCATCGGAGGTCACCTGCTCGTTGAGACCCTCGCCGTCCTTCTGCTTTTGTGCCTCGAGCGCAGCCTCGGAATCCTGAATCTGCTGCTGCAGACCCGGAATCACGGAGTAGCGCAGCTCGGACGCACGGCCCAGGTCGCCGTTGCGCGTCGCGCGCTCCTCTTCGCTTCTGGCCTCGTCGAGCTGTCCCTTAAGCTCCTGCACGTGGTCGATGGCGTTCTTCTGGTTGAGCCAGCCGGCCTTTTGCACGTTGAGCTTTTCTTGGACCTCGGCGATCTCTTGGCGCAGGGCCTCCAGACGCTCCTTGGAGGCGTCGTCGGTCTCCTTCATGAGCGCCTGCTCCTCGATCTGCAGCTGGGTGAGCTGACGCGTGGTGGCGTCAATCTCGACCGGCATGCTGTCGAGTTCCATGCGCAGGCGGCTTGCGGCCTCATCGACCAGGTCGATGGCCTTGTCGGGCAGAAAGCGGTCGGCGATATAGCGATCGGAGAGGTCAGCAGCGGCCACGAGCGCGCTATCGGTGATGTGCACACCGTGGAAGATCTCGTACTTCTCCTTGAGGCCACGCAGGATCGAGATGGTGTCCTCGACGGTAGGCTCGCTCACCATAACGGTCTGGAAACGACGGGCGAGCGCCGCGTCCTTCTCGATGTACTTGCGATACTCGTCGAGCGTGGTCGCGCCGATCGCGTGCAAGTCGCCACGGGCAAGCGCCGGCTTGAGGATGTTGCCGGCGTCCATGGAGCCCTCGGTGGCACCAGCGCCCACGATGGTGTGGAGCTCATCGATGAACAGGATGACCTTGCCTTCGGACTTCTGTACCTCCTTGAGCACAGCCTTCAAGCGGTCCTCGAACTCGCCGCGGTACTTAGCGCCGGCGACCAGCGCGCTCATGTCGAGCTCGATAAGGTCGCGGTCGCGCAGGGTACTCGGCACGTCGCCGGCCACGATACGCTGGGCGATGCCCTCGACGATGGCCGTCTTGCCGACACCCGGCTCGCCGATGAGCACGGGGTTGTTCTTGGTGCGGCGGGACAGGACCTGAATGGTGCGACGGATCTCGTCGGTACGGCCAATGACCGGGTCGAGCTTGCCGGCGCGGGCAAGGTCGCAGATATTGCGGCCGTACTGTTCCAGCGCCTCAAACTGGGTCTTGTCCTCGGCGGACGTCACGCGGTCATCGCCGCGCAGCTCCTCGTAGACCTGCTCGATGCGCTCCTTGGTGACGCCGGCGTCGCGCAGCACACGGCCCGCCTCGTCCTTGTCCTCGGCAAGCGCCATCAGCAGATGCTCGGTCACCACAAAGCTGTCGCCCATCTTGGTGGCCTTCTTCTCGGCCTTCTCGATGACGCGGACGAGCTCGTTGGACAGGCCCATCTGCTGACCCTCGCCCGAAACCTTGGGCGCGCGGTCGACGGCATCCTGCGTGGAGCGTGCGAGCTGGGCCGGATCAGCGCCGATGCGCTCGATGATCACGGAGATATTGCGCTCGCCGGCACCGAGCAGGGCAGACAGCAGGTGAATCGGCTCCACCGCGCCGGCCTGCGCATCGGCAGCCGTGCTCATGGCGGTCTGCAACGCCTCGCGCGACGTCATTGCTAGCTTATCGATTCTCATGGAATCACCTCTCTTGGGGCGGCCGCCCTACGGGGCGGCTTCACGTTGTTCGAGAAGTATTGTTGCCAGCTTTGTGCGATCTTATACATAAATCTAAGTCTCTATATATAAGATTTTCTGAGTGTTCCCACGACATGCAAACCACCACAAAGGGGACAGACACCTTTGTGGTGGTCGCGGTCTCTACTCCTTCGCCGGACCCGTACTTCCCGATTCGACGGTCCAGGGCATCTCATCCTCGAACAGCCATGTACGGGCAGACCCACTATCGCGTGCAGCCTGCGGGTCAGGCAAGCAGGTCTGTTTATAGGCATCTTGGATACACTGGCCCATAAAATCGTTGAGCTCGGTCTGGTCGCCCTCCATGACATAGGCGACATCGCCGTCCATGATGTAGATGCCCGGACCCTCATTGTCCTCGTAGCCCGGATCGTACGAGACATCACATAACTTTGCGCCGTTTGCAGTGTCCAGCTCGATGGAAGAGTGGCATCCGCCAACCATGTCGTTCGCTTTTGCCCGATAGGACGCATATCCATACCAGCGCTTAAAGATTTTGCCCTTGAGCAGCTCGGACGCCCTGTCGATCAGACCAGAATCCGTGGTATAGCGCATAGCCCCAAGCTGAATGCGTGGATAATTACTAATGCCCAGCGCAGCCGGTTGCTCATCAAAATCAACGGTAATGGTCTCAGGCTTGTCGTCGCCGGTCAGAAGTTCGACAGATTGAGTCACAGGCTTGACCACCGGCTCCGTCACCGCAGCAGGTAGAAATGCCATACCGACAGCGCCCGCGCCAACCACAGCGATCGCAAGCGCCAAGACAATCAATCCAATACGGGCAGGACTTCTCACAGCAAAGCACCTCACAATGCAAACCCGCGCCATTTGTCCTAATGATACCGCCGGCTAACACTATCACCAAAAGAAGCCGCGCGCTCCCCACCACCACAAAGGGGACAGGCACCTTTGTGGTGGTTTTCGACGCTAACGGTCGACCATCTCACGCCATGAGATTAAACTTGAATTGTTCTCTGAACATATCCATTTCTGCCTATCCTCAACAGCTCTTTGTCTCGAGGAGCGCATATGAAGCCGTCTCATTCCACCGGTCGCAACGTCATCGCCATTCTCGCCATACCCATCGTGATGCTCTTCCTTATCGTCATCACGCCCTTTTCTTTTGGTATCGCCTCGCCCTTCGATCTTTGCGGGATGATCGACGCCGGCTCGCGTGCCACCTCGCTCTCCTTTGTCTGCCGTGGCGTGTTCTACGAATATGCAATTCCCACCGGAAGTTGGCAGTCCAAGTTACCGTTGCTCGGCAAGGTCGACGGATGCTCTCCTTATTTCTGCCTCGAACCTCAGACAATGAATTATCTGATCGACGACCAGCCCCTTGACTCCATCACCCTCGCCTACGACTACGCACCAAACACCGATGAGCGCCACATGAACCAAGTCCTCGACAAGCTGCTTGGACAGTGCGGGCTCACCGCGGAAGCCGGTCGAGCCATCTATAGCAACCAGAAATTAAAGCGAACAGAACTCCGCCGTGTCGGAAAAATCAAAGGGCGAAACGGGGCCGCCTACTGGGATGCCTGGGCAACACGCGACAAGGGCGAATTCGGACACAGCACCTATATGGTCACTGTCTACACCAAAGACGGAATTAAGGACAATGTTGACGATTTCGCGTCATCCAAACTCGGCATCCCCAAAACAACCAAACCCGCCAGCCCAGATGAAATTCTGTAGAGGTGCCCATTAACATGCCGCTCAACGATCACAACAACATCGAGCTCGTCCCCACCGCCACAAAGGTGCCTGTCCCCTTTGTGGCGGTTTTCGACAAAAAGAAGCCGCCCCGATAACAGAGGCGGCATCAAGCAAGCCTATTTATTAGCGTCCCTCAAGACCCAACGAAAACGCAGCGATGGAATCGAGAACCGACAATAGCCCGTTCGCACAGATAGAGGCGGAGATTCAAGGTCAGAGTCCGGCTTAAACGGCTTAGCTATCGCACGTCACAACGTTCTCGTCGTCCTCCCTATCGTATTTATAGTGCTTACTGTGAAAATAGTGAGTTTAGTGAGAATAGTATCGCTCAAGACTCGTGAACTGAATTATTGACCTCTCGCCCAGAATGAGTGGGGCAAATATTCCTATTAGAGGTCAAATCGAAGCCCAATAGGGCCTTTTCGCCCCGTCATTTCGACCGATCGCTTTCTTTTGAATATTGTCGTAAGCTGGTATCACTTATCTTAATGAATGCATACTGTTTGCGAGGTACCCGCCGTGAAACGCTCCACCTATATCGGCCTGCTCGTCTTAGCGTTTGCGATTACCGCAGTCGGCGTAGGAATTATCTATCTCGCATTTCTCCCTGCCTCGGCAACGCAGGCGGCGGTTGAAACCGTAAGCTACCCCATCGAAATCCTCACCGATATCGTCAAACCCGATTCGATCACCGTCGATTTCGACGGTACGCCCGCAGCGCTTGGGGTCAGTAACTATCCCCGAATCGAACTTGGAGCCACGCGCTATACCCAAGATGAGCAGCTTATCGGTAAGGCAACCAGTTTACTCAAAGGCAAGACGTTTAAGCGGTGGTACGGCGCCGCAACATATCGAGCCAAGAACGGCCAAATGGTTGGCGGGTATTATTCGACCCTTGAGCTCGATGCGGCAAACGGGAGCAAATTGTGCAACGTCTCATACGACCCCGGCTGCGTGGACAATGAAGGACCGGGGGTCTATATCTCGGATGGCGACGTAATCTACGTCATGGAGGGCGACCAGACGGCAGTCGTCGATTTTATGGATCGGTGTACCGAGGATGCCTACGAACAAACCTGCGAGCCCGATCCGCAGACAGCGCGCAACAGTGGCTCGGCACGCACTTGGCTATTTGACGATGAAATAACCTGGACCCCATCGAAATAAGGACCCGCCGGGCAGGCACCTTTGTGGTGGTTTCGGCTCCGATGTTCCACTGTCTCGATCTGTAACATCTAGCGGCCCTTTTCGATCCTAGATGTTACAGATTGAGATGAAATGATCGGCGGCGATCGTTTGTCTCAATCTGTAACAACCGCTCGTCAAATAGGGGCCCAGATGTTACAGGTCGAGACAAACGGAACCACCGCAAAGGCGCCTACCCCTTCATGGTGGTTTTCGACAAAAGAAGCCGCCCCGATAACAGAGGCGGCATCAAGCAAGTCTATTTATTAGCGTCCCTCAAGACCCAACGAGAACGCAGAAATGTAGCCCGGGGCTTACCCTTTCCCGAACGCGACCCTCGCGAAGCGCGTGAGCGGGCGGGAAAGGGTAAGCCCCGGGCGGACAATTAAGTGCGTTACTCGGCAGCGGCCTTGAACTTGTTGTAGTTGATCAGGCAGCCGGCCTTGACGATGGCACGCTCCTCTGCCGTCATATCGGCAATGTAGAGCTCAATCTGCTCGACCGCACCGTCGGCGCGCACCACGTAGGCGGCGATGTCCTTTAGGTCACCGTCGAGCGCGGCACGGATACCCGGCACAAAGACATAGTCGCCCACCTCAAAGCTGGGCTCGGCCTCCATCTGGAAGGGCACCATACCCCAGTTCATCACGTTGGAGCGATAGCGCTTGGTGGCGTACTCGTGGACGATGTTGGCCAGACCGCCGATCACGCGCTGACAGCTCGCGGCCTGCTCGCGGGCGGAACCGTCACCGGGCTTCTTGGCATAGAGCATGGAGCCGTACTCAGTCGCCTTGGCATCGGCCGCGACACCCGCGCCGACCAGCGCCTCAAACACGCTGGCAAGCTCGGCATCGAGTGCCACCAGGTCGCCCGCTGCCTCGCCGGCAACGCGGCGCTTTTCCACCGCGTCGACCTCCTTGGAGCGGCCCACGTAGGCAGGGTCGCGACGGCTGAGCGTAAACTCGGCCAGACCCAGCGGGTTGGAGCGGAAGGAGCTCGTCTCGCCCGAGGGAATGAGCTCGTCGGTCGTAGTGACCGGGTCCATGATCTTGGAGCACACCTTGAGCAGGATGTCGTCGCCGAGAGGCTCCATCGCGGGCCACGGCTTGATGTTGGGGCCCTCGACCAGCTCGTCGGCCGGCTCAGCCTTGCCAAAGCCCCAGTACACGCGCTTCTTGTACGGCGCGTCGTCAAAGGTGTACTCGCAGGCCTCGTCCCAAATCTCCTCGGGCAGGTCGGTCGCCGGCGTCAGGACGCCGCCGTTGGCAGCCGTCGCCGCAATGGAGCGGGCGTCCATCAGGGCCACGGCGCTCAGCTGACCGTTGCCCGGCTTGGAACCCTCGCGATTGGGGAAGTTGCGCGTGGTGTGGCGGATCGAAAGGCCGTTGTTGGCAGGCGTGTCGCCGGCGCCGAAGCACGGGCCGCAGAATGCCGTGCGCACAATCGCGCCGGCCTCCATAAGGTCGTAGATGTAGCCGCGGCGTGTAAGCTCGAGTGCCACGGGCTGGCTCGTGGGATAGACCGACAGCGAGAACTCGCCGCAGCCGGTGTTAGCGCCCTTGAGCACGCGAGCAGCCTGGACCACGGAGTCGTAGTTGCCGCCCGAGCAGCCGGCGATAACGCCCTGCTGCACGTGCAGCTTGCCGTCGACGATCTTGTCGAGCAGACTAAAGTGCGTCTTGCCCTCGCCGATCTTGGCGGCCTCGAGCTCCACCTCATGCAGGATGTCCTCGAGGTTCTCGTTGAGCTCGTCGATCTCAAAGCCGTTAGAAGGATGGAACGGCAACGCGATCATGGGCTTGATGCTCGACAGATCGACCTCGACGCAGCCGTCGTAGTAGGCGACATCGGCGGGCTTGAGCTCGCGGTAGTCGTCGCCGCGGCCGTGCATGGCCAAAAACGCGTGTGTGTCCTCGTCGGTGGCCCAGATGGAGGAAAGGCAGGTGGTCTCGGTGGTCATGACGTCGACGCCGTTGCGATAGTCAGTCGTCATGCTCGCGATGCCGGGGCCCACGAACTCCATGACCTTGTTCTTGACGTAGCCCTTGGCAAAGACGGCGCGGATGATGGCGAGCGCCACATCGTGCGGGCCGACGCCGGGGCGCGGAGCGCCCGTGAGGTAGATGGCGACGACGCCGGGATAGGCGACATCGTAGGTGTCGCGCAGCAGCTGCTTTGCCAGCTCGCCGCCGCCCTCGCCCACGGCCATGGTGCCCAGGGCGCCGTAGCGGGTGTGCGAGTCGGAGCCCAAGATCATCTTGCCGCAGCCGGCGAAGTTCTCACGCATAAAGGAGTGGATGACCGCAATATGGGGCGGAACGAAGATGCCGCCGTACTTCTTAGCAGCGGAAAGGCCAAAGACATGGTCGTCCTCGTTGATGGTGCCGCCCACGGCGCACAGCGAGTTATGGCAGTTGGTGAGCACGTAGGGCAGCGGGAACTGCTCCATGCCCGAGGCACGCGCCGTTTGGATGATGCCGACAAAGGTGATGTCGTGGCTCGCCATGGCGTCGAAGCGGATCTTGAGCGCCTCGGGATCTCCGGACGTATTGTGTGCCTGGAGGATCGAATACGCGATGGTGCCACGCTTGGCATCCTCGGGCGTCTGCGTAATACCGCGCTCGGCAGCCTCGGCCGCAGGCACAACCTCGCTGCCGCCGCGCAGGTAGATGCCGTCCTCGTACAGCTTGACCATACTGTCTCCCACTCTGCCCGAAAGGCTCGGGCGCATAGCATACATTCATTCAATATCGTGCCATAGAACAGTTGCGAGTGGGTTGCGAATCTGCACGTTCACTTTATCTCGGTAAAGTAAAGGACGAGCCCCTTGCATCACTCTCCTAACAAGGAGTGTCCCAAAGTGCCGGCACAAAAGGAACGTCCCCAAGTGCCAAATGCCGCAAGAATGTCCCCTTTGACTAGTCATTTAAGAACGTCCCCAATGACTACCCTGCCGTATCCGGAGCAAGGCAACGCCGCAGGTAGAGGACGGACAGCGAGCGACGTCCAGAGCGAACAAGTTGGCATGAAAAAGGCAAGGCATAGACCTTCTGGTCATGCCTTGCCTTTTGAATGACAAATTGTCGCTCTGGACGTCGAGCAGCGTCGGCCCGTTACGCGGTTTGGTAAAACCGCGTAACTACAAATCCCCGCCGGCGCCCAGCAGCTTGCGCATGACTTGCTCGGGGTTAACTGAGCCGTCGCGCGGGGCCAGGGCGGTGATCTTCTTTTGCATCTTGTACTCGTGCAGCTCGTCCTCGAGCTGGCGTACGCGGGCGCGGAGCTTCTCGTTCTCGCGTTCGCGCTCCTCGGCACGCTCCTTCATATCGAGGATGCGCACCACGCCGGCGAGGTTGATGCCCTCGTCGGTCAGTTGGTTGATGAGCTCCAGGCGCTCGATATCGGCACGCGAATACAGACGCGTGTTGCCGCCCGAGCGCTGGGGATTCACCAAGCCTTTGGACTCGTAGACGCGCAGAGTCTGCGGGTGCATGCCGGTCAGCTCGGCCGCCACGCTGATCATGTACAGCGGTTTGTTCCTATTGTCCTCGGCCATGCTACCTGACCCCTTTCCGTCTCGTTATCGTCCATCATAAGCCCGTGGGCGCGGGCGTGCGCCGCGACCGCCCTAGTACGTCGCCTTGTAACGGTTGACCTTCTCGCGATAGTCGCGTGTGTCGGTCTCGCGCAGCTTGGTCATGGCATCGCGCTCGTCATCGGATAGGTTCGTGGGGACCTGCACCTTGATCTCGACGAGCAGCGCGCCTGTGCGGCCACGGTGCTTAACGTCGGGCGCCCCCATTTCCTTAAAGCGGAACTTCTTGCCCGTCTGGGTACCCGCGGGCACCTTCAGACGAACCGTCGCACCGCCGGGCGTCGGCACGTCCACCGTGCAGCCGAGCGCCGCCTCGTAGACCGAGACCGGTACCTCCATGGTCACGTCGGCACCTTTGCGCTTAAACAGCGGGTGCTCCTCCACATGCGTGGTCACGACCAGGTCGCCGCGCTCGCCACCCGCAACGCCATACTCGCCGCGACGCTTGTAGCGCAGCTTGCCGCCGTCGACCGCACCCGCAGGCACCGAGACCGTAATGGTCTGCTGCTCACCTGTCGAGGGAATGCGATAGGTGACCTTGTGCGTCACACCGCGAAACGCGTCCTCGGCCGTCACATCGACGGTCAGCGACAGGTCGCCGCCCTTGCGAGCACGGCTGCGGCCAGCGCCGGCACCGGCAGCGCCCGCAGCCCCGGCAAAGCCCGAGCCCCAATCGCTGCCCCAGGCGCCGTTGCCGCTAAAGATGCTGTCGAAGATGTCGCCCCAGCCGCTGGCACCCGCGCCGGCACCGTAGCCGCCGCCATACGCGCCGCCCGCGCCCGGCATACCGCCAAACATGAGCATCTGGTCGTACTCTTTGCGCTTCTTCTCGTCCGAAAGCGTCTCATAGGCCTCGCTGATCTCCTTAAACTTGGCCTCGTCGCCGCCGGCATCGGGGTGATATTTTTGCGCGAGCTTGCGAAACGCGCTCTTGATCTCTTTGTCGGAGGCGCTCTTGGATACGCCCAGGATGTCATAGAAGGTTTTGCCTGCAGCCATCGTAGCTCCTCTCCTGTTACGTCCGCCGCCCATGCAGACGACGGTTCATGCTTTCATATGGCACTAGGCCAGAAAGGGCCCCGGGTGTTGCCCCGGGGCCCTTCTCAATTACTCCTCGGTGCTCTCGGCCGTATCGGCCGTAGCATCCTCGGGCGCCGCTTCGGGCTCCGGTGCGGGGCGCTTCTCGCCACCGTAGGTCACCGTCACCATCGCGGAACGCAGGATGCGATCCGCCATGCGGTAGCCCTTCTGGTACACATCGTTGACGGTCTCGTCGTACTGCGACGCGTCCTCGACGCGACCCACGGCCTGGTGCTCGAGCGGATCGAACGCCTCGCCCTTGGGGTCGATTGGCTCAACGCCCTCGTGCGCGAACACGTCGAGCAGCTTGGCATGTACCGCGTCAACGCCATCGACGAACTGCTTAAAGTCGTCGGAAAGCTCTTGACTGCGGGCATGGTCAATCGCGCGCTCGATATCGTCGATCACCGGCAACAGCGCGGTGACAAGCTTCTCGGTCGCGCGCTCGCGCTCGGCGATACGCTCATTGGCGGTGCGGCGACGGAAGTTCTCCCAGTCGGCCTGCAGACGGGCGGTGCGCTCGGTGGCGTCCTTTGCCTTGTCCTCTGCGGCCTTCTGAGCCTCTGCCGCAGCATCGAGCTCGCTGCGCACGTCGGCGAGCTCCTTTTGGGCCTGCTCGAACTTGAGCTTAAAGTCGTTGTCGGCGGCTTCCTCACCGGCGCGGATAGCAGCTTCCACCATCTCGTCCTCGGTCATCGTCGCCTCCTTGTTGGAATCCTCTACCTGGTTCTCGGCAGCCTCGGCGGCCGCGGCCTCGTTGGCCTCGGTATCGTCGACGGCCTCTACGGGAATCTTCACGTCCTTCTCCTCAGAGTCAACGGGGGCGGCGCCAGCGGCAGCCGCCTCCGTGCGAGCTTTACGGGCGGACATGATTACTTGTCCTCGTCGTCCACAACCTCGTAGTCGGCATCGACGACGTCATCGTCGGCAGGCTGGGCGCCGGCGGCACCGTCGGTCTGCTGCTGAGCGTCGGCGTAGACAACCTGGGCCAGCTCATAGGCCACGGACTGCAGGGACTCGCCGGCGGCCTTGATGGCCTCGACGTCAGAGCCCTCGAGCGCCTTCTTGGCGTCGGCGATAGCGGCCTCGGCCTTGGACTTCACGTCAGCGGAAACCTTGTCGCCCAGCTCGTTGAGGGTCTGCTCGGTGGAGTAGCACAGGCTGTCGGTCTGGTTGCGGACCTCGACCTCTTCCTTCTGCTTCTTGTCCTCCTCGGCATGAGCCTCGGCGTCCTTGACCATACGATCGACTTCGTCGTCGGACAGAGCAGTGGAGCCGGAGATGGTGATCTGCTGCTCCTTGCCGGTGCCCTTGTCCTTAGCGGAGACCTTGACGATACCGTTGGCGTCGATGTCGAAGGTGACCTCGATCTGCGGCACGCCGCGGCGGGCAGCCGGAATGCCGGTCAGCTGGAACTTACCGAGCGACTTGTTGTCGCGGGCAAGCTCGCGCTCGCCCTGGAGCACGTTGATCTCGACGCTGGTCTGGTTGTCGGCAGCGGTGGAGTAGACCTCGGTCTTGGAGGTCGGGATCGTGGTGTTGCGGTCGATCATCTTGGTCATGATGCCGCCCATGGTCTCGACGCCCAGCGACAGCGGGGTAACGTCGAGCAGCAGGATGCCCTCGACGTCGCCGGTGAGCACGCCGCCCTGGACGGCAGCACCGTCGGCAACGACCTCGTCGGGGTTCACGGACATGTTGGGCTGCTTGCCGGTCATGGTCTTGACGAGCTCCTGGACAGCGGGCATACGGGTGGAGCCGCCGACGAGGATGACCTCGGTCAGATCGGAGAGCTTAAGCTTGGCGTCGCGCAGGGCGTTGGTGACAGGCTGCTTGCAGCGCTCGAGCAGGTCGCGGGTGATCTTCTCGAACTCGGCGCGGGTCAGCGTGTAATTGAGGTGCAGCGGGCCGGACTGGTTCATGGTAATGAACGGCAGGTTGATGGTGGTCTGCTGGGCGGCGGAGAGCTCCTTCTTGGCGTTCTCGGCGGCCTCCTTCAGACGCTGCAGGGCCATGGGATCCTGACGCAGGTCGACACCGTTCTCCTGCTGGAACTTATCGGCCATCCAGTCGATGACGCGCTGATCCCAGTCGTCGCCGCCCAGGTGGTTGTCGCCCGAGGTGGACAGAACCTCAAACACGCCGTCGGCGAGGTCGAGGATGGAGACGTCGAAGGTGCCGCCGCCCAGGTCGAAGACCAGGATGCGCTGGTCGGTGCCCTGCTTGTCCAGGCCATAGGCAAGAGCAGCAGCGGTCGGCTCGTTGACGATACGCTTGACGTTGAGGCCGGCGATCTTACCGGCGTCCTTGGTGGCCTGACGCTGGGCGTCGTTGAAGTAGGCCGGGACGGTGATGACGGCGTCGGTAACGGTCTCGCCCAGATACTTCTCGGCGTCGGCCTTCATCTTGGCGAGCGTCATGGCGCTCACCTGCTCAGCGGTGTAATCCTTGCCCTCGATGTCGACGACGGCACGGCCACCCTGGCCCTCCTTGACCTCATACGGCACGGTCTTGATCTCGGAGGTGCACTCGGAGTACTTGCGGCCCATGAAGCGCTTGATGGAGAACACGGTGTTCTTGGGGTTGGTGACAGCCTGGTTCTTAGCGGCCTTACCCACGACGCGGTCGCCGTCGGCACGGAAGCCCACGACGGACGGGGTGGTGCGGTCGCCCTCGGCGTTCACGATAATGGTCGGAGAACCGCCCTCGAGAACGGCCATTGCGGAGTTAGTAGTACCAAGGTCGATACCAAGAATCTTACTCATTAGAAATTCCCTCTCTCTTTTGCGTTCGCGCCGCCTCGACGATCTGTCGCGCGGCGCTTCGGCTTGTCTTTCAGGATGTAGTGTATCCCCTTATGGGCCGGAATATACAAAATCTAAGTCAATTCATATAAGATTTCTTATTGCTGAGAGTTTAGGTTCTTAAATGCGCAGGTAGACGCACTGTTTGAGTTCTCGGCAAATCTATCGAGATCTATGTAGAGATGGCTGAGGTTTGCGTCCGGGGGTGCCTGGGGGCCGTCTTGCGGAAAGCTCATCCCGGTTTGAGTGTGGATTCCGGGTCGCAGTTTCCGTCTGAAGGCTCAACCGGAAACCGTATCCCGTTTTGAGAGCTGATACCGGCTCGCATTTTCCGCTAGCGGGCCTAACCGGAAACTGCAACCCGTTTTTCGACAAAATAATGGGATGCGGTTTCCGCAAGCACGCTCAATCGCCCTATATTTCAAGTCACCTTTAGCTAACATTTATGCAGCTCAACGGCCCCACCTGCGCGTTTTTTAGTAAACCTTGGCATACTCGGCGAACGGTATGAAGATGCCGGCCAGAGGGTATTGCAAACGGTCGCTCCCGTGGTATGTTTTTGCCCGAATCAAACCGGCGCGCATCGCCTGTAGCGTCGGTCAACAGAGAGGAAACTACCATGGCTCATCCCGTAATTGATGCCGACGAGTGCATCGCTTGTGGCGTTTGCGTCGACTCCTGCCCCGCTGGCGTTCTGGAGCTCCAGGACGTCGCTACCGTCGCTGACGAGGA
>DBFOME010000009.1:0-13554 GCA_048430645.1 Collinsella sp.
CCACAAAGTAGATCCACTCGGCGATCTCTTGGGCGGTGGCCCAGCGTTTAAGCGGCGTGAGCTCCATAATCTGGTTCCACAGGTGTTCGTCTTCCATCACGCAACGGTTGAGCGGCGTGATAACGCCGCCCGGGTCCACACTGTTGGCGATGGCCTGCGGTGCCAGGCGGTTTGCAAGGTTCTTGGTGTAGGCGATAACGCCGCCTTTGCTGGCGGCATAGGCGGGAAACTCCGATCCCGTATGCCCACTCGCCGACCCCACATTGACCACGGATTTGATAGCCGGCGCCGGCTTGGCGGCAAGCCCCTCCCCCACAAAGGCGTAGCGCTCGGTCACGTTGATGGTGCCACACAGGTTGGCGGCAATGTCATCGGCCGAGTCCTGCGTGCCGGCAACGTTCACGATCACCTGGGGCTCAAGGTCGCCTGGAAACGAGCCCGGCTCGCGGACATCAACAATCAGATGGCGGTAGCGCTCGTGTTCGATCGCCGCCGGCAGCAGATCAAAGCCCACGACCTCGTGGCCCTCGTCCAAAAAGCGCTGCACGCATGCGGCTCCGATACCGCCCGAAGCACCCGTGATCAAAACCCGCATACTTGCTCCTTAGGCGGTTGCGTGGCGCTCGAGGTACTCGGAACCCACATTCTCGCGCTCCCAGCCGCGCACGACCTTGTAGCCAACGGGGCTTAGGAAGACCTCACACAGCAGCTCGGCGATGGCACCCGTCAGCGAGCACATAAGGACCTGCACCCAGGTCCAACCAAAGAACGTGTGGCTCACCACAATGGCAAAGACCAGGTTGTCGATAAACTGGCCAACACCCGTAGACACATAGGAACGGAAGGCGAAGCTCGCAAAATTATTCTTTTTGAGCATACGACCGAGCGACTGGTTGAGCGTGGAATTAACCACAGCAGAAACGAGCATTGCCAGCGAAGAGCCCAGCACCACGTACCAGGTGCCGCCAATGGTGGCGTTAAGGGCAGTGTTGACCTCGATCATGCCCGTGTCGTAGTAGGCGCCCCACATGCCGGGCGTGAGCGAGCATGCCCAAAAGCACAGGCTCACGGCCAGGTTGACCAGCAGCGCGAGGATAGAGATTTTGATGGATGCCTTGGCGCCAAAGCGCTTGCAGATCATGTCCTGGCACAAAAACGAAACCCAGCTCACCACAAAGCCGCAGTCGAGCGCCAGATACGGCAGGCTGATAAGCTCTTTGTTGGCCAGCAGGTTCATCATGATAACGCTCACGAAAAACAGCGAAACCGTTGCCGCGGGAATGCTCCGCAACAGGACCTTGTAGTCCTCCATGACCTTCTTGATCATTATGTACTCCTTTGGTTTTAGGTTTAACGAGCAGGATATCGGACCCGAACTGCTCGGACGCCCCAGTCTTGAGACGACGGTGGGTATGATAGCCGCTCACGCGGCATCAGGCAAGCAATCGGCGCGGCGGCCCCGCAGGGCCACCGCACTGGTGCGTTAAAAGGCTGCGTTGCCAAACTCCGACAGGATAAGATCGGGGTTGTGGTCAGTTGCCCAATCCACGTTCCACGGGCTCGTGAACAGCAGCAGCTTACCGCCGCGCATGTCCTCGACGCGCAGCGTGTCGCGCGTGAGCGAAAGGCCCGGGATATCGATGGTGTCGGGGTCGTTCTGGATCCAGCGAATGTCCGTATAGGGCAGCGGCTGGCGACGAACCTCAACACGGTACTCGGCCTTGAGGCGGCGCTCGAGTACCTCAAACTGCAGCACGCCAACCACGCCCACAATGACGCTCTCCATGCCGGCACCCAGCTCGCGGAAGATCTGGATGGCGCCCTCCTGGGCAAGCTCCTCCATACCCTTGACGAACTGCTTGCGCTTGAGTGTGTCGACCTGCGTAATGCGAGCGAACATCTCGGGGGCAAACGTCGGGATCTGCGGATACTGCACGTGGCGCTTGCCGGAGCACACGGTGTCGCCGATGCTAAAGATACCCGGGTCGAACAGGCCTACGATATCGCCCGCGTACGCCTCGTCCACGATGGCGCGATCATCGGCCATCATCGAGGTACCCGTGGCAAGCTTGAGTTTGCGGTTGCCCTGCATGTGGAAGGCATCCATGCCGCGCTCGAATTTGCCCGAGCAAATGCGCACAAAAGCGATGCGGTCGCGGTGGTTCTTGTCCATGTTGGCCTGGATCTTAAACACAAAGCCGCTAAAGTCGTCGCGGCAGGGATCGACCGGCTCGCTGGTGAGCGTATCGGTATAGGCGCGCGGCGTCGGGGCCAGACGCAGGAACTCCTTGAGGAAGGGCTCCACGCCAAAGTTGGTAAGTGCCGAGCCAAAGAACGCCGGGCTCAGCTTGCCGCAGGCCACGGCATCCAAGTCGAGCTCGTCGCCGGCGCCGTCGAGCAGCTCGATGTCGTCCATCAGGTTCTTATGGTTTTCCTCGCCGATGAGCTCATCCATGGAAGGATCGCCCAGCTCGGCCTCGACCTCGGCGACCTTCTTGGTGGCGTTGGCATGACCGTCGCCCTCAAAGGCAATGACGCGACGGGTCTGACGATCGAACACACCGCGGAAATTGCGGCCGCTGCCGATCGGCCAGTTCATGGGATAGGTGTTGATGCCCAGAACATTCTCGATCTCTTCCATGAGCTCAAACGGATCGCGAGCCTCGTGGTCGAGCTTGTTCACAAAGGTGAAGATGGGAATGTGACGCAGCGTGCAGACCTTAAAGAGCTTCTTGGTCTGAGCCTCGACGCCCTTAGCGCCGTCGATGACCATGACAGCGGCGTCGGCGGCCATAAGGGTACGGTAGGTATCCTCCGAGAAGTCCTGGTGGCCGGGGGTATCGAGGATGTTGACACAGGCACCGTTGTAGGTGAACTGCAGCACCGAGGAGGTAACGGAGATACCGCGCTCCTTCTCGATGTCCATCCAGTCCGAGACGGCATGCTTGGCCGAGCTCTTGCCCTTGACCGAGCCGGCGGTCTGAATGCTACCGGTATAGAGCAGCAGTTTCTCGGTAAGCGTGGTCTTACCGGCGTCCGGGTGGCTGATGATCGCGAATGTGCGGCGCGACGAGATTTCATCCGACAGGCTTGCCATGCGGATCCTTTCTTGCATTGAGTGCATTACGTCGTTGTAACCGCACTATTGTAGCCGCGAAATCTCGCTCTAGGGCACCTATCAGGACAAATTCATCAGTTGGGGCCTGGGTAGCCGGCCCAATCCGTATTTACCTCTTGCATAACTGTGCATAGTGTATATATACTGTGCTTACCGGTTATATACACGTGTAGCCCAACAGCTAAGGAGCCGCTGTGGACATCATCCTATCCAATTCGAGCGACAAGCCCATCTACGAGCAGATAACCTCGCAAGTCAAAGTTCAAATCCTTTCGGGCACGCTCGCCGCGGGAGCCAAACTCCCCAGCATCCGCGCACTCGCGAGCGACCTGGGCGTGAGCGTCATCACCACCAAGCGCGCCTACGCCGATCTGGAGCAGCTCGGGTTTATCTGTACCGTGCAGGGCAAGGGCTGCTTTGTTGCCGACGGCAACAAAGAACTCTTGCGTGAAAACCAGCTCTGCCATATCGAAGAGCTGCTTACGCAGGCGGCAGAACAAGCCGAAGCCCTGGGCGTCACGCGCGACAAACTGCACGAGATGCTCGACCTGGTAGCCCCCGAAACCATGCAGTAGCCATCTGCAAGAAAGGCTATACCATGCAAAACTTGTTAGAACTCAAAGGTATCTCACGCCGCGTGAGCGACCGTTTTTCGCTGCGTGATGTCACGCTCGCCGTGGAGCCCGGCCAGATTGTTGGCTTTGTGGGCGCTAACGGTGCCGGCAAGACAACGACCATTCGCGCCGCGCTCGGGCTTATCAAGCTCGATGCCGGCGAAGTGTACCTGTTTGGGCAGCGCTGTGGCGCCGACGCACCCGGTGAGTCGCAACGCCATCTACGCTCCCGCGTCGGTCTTGTCCTGGACACGTGCCCCTTCCCCTCCACGCTCAAGGTGGGCCAGATCGAGTCGCTCGTAGGCCCGGCGTACCCCACGTGGGACCGCGAAACGTTCGCCGGATTCATCAACCGATTTGGCCTCGATCCCAAGACAAAAGTCAAGGACCTCTCCCGCGGCATGGGCATGAAACTGCAGCTTGCCTGTGCACTCAGCCATAATGCCAAGCTACTCCTTTTGGACGAAGCCACCGCGGGCCTCGATCCCATGGCGCGCGAGGAACTGCTCGATGAGCTGCTTGCTTTTGTCGCCGACGGCCAGCACAGCGTGCTGCTATCGAGCCACATTACGTCCGACCTCGATCGCGCCGCCGACCGCGTCATCTGCATCGATAACGGCTCGATTGTGTTTGACCTGCCGCGCGAGGACATTACCGACCGAGCCGGCATCGCCCACTGCACCCAAGCGCAGGCCGCCGAGCTTATGGCTTGCGTCGAAGGTGCCCGTGCCGCCCACCACGCCTATAGCGTGGACGTGCTCGTGCCCAACCGTCGCGAAACGCTCGAGGCCTTTCCCGAGATTCCCTGCGATCGGGCAACCATTGACGACTATCTTCGCCTCACGCTGAAAGGGGCTTCGAAATGAAACGCGCCTTTATGTCCGAGCTCGCCATCGCTCGCACGCTCATCCCGAGCATTGCGGGCGTCGGCCTGTTCATCTTCGTCGTGCTGACCCTTGCCAACGCATCGGACGGCGATTCCGGTATGAGCCCCGGCGCCTGCGCGGTCAGCGCCATGTCGCCCATCATAATCATGAACTCACTGGCTGGCTACGATAACCAAAACGGCTGGGAGCGCTATCGGGCAACGCTGCCGTTCTCGCGCAAAGACATCATCTGCGCACGCTACCTGTGCATTATTGCTTTCTCGGCCGTCATGGCATGCGCCGCCGTGCTTTTGAACATCATCGCCCTTCCGTTCTTCGATCCCACGGGCATTCCCTCGACGGGACAGACCGTCTTTGAAATCGCAATCGCCTCGGCAGCATCGATGCTCATCTCCCTCATGATGGTGTTTTTAGCACAGCCGCTGTTCTTTCGATTTGGACACATGGAGGCGCTGCGCCTTTCCGTCGGCCTGTTTGCCCTGATGGGCTGCGGTACCATGGCAATGCTGAGCTCTTCCAACCCCATTAGCAACTGGCTCATGTCGATTGCCGGAGCGAATCCCGATCCTGCCGTCCTTGGCGGTCTGTGCGCAGGAATTGCCGTACTGGCCCTCGCGCTATGTGCAATCAGCTGCACCGTCAGCACCAAGGTCTATCGAGCACGCGATCTGTAGTCACGCGAGTCTCAATCCACGAAGGGCGCGATCGCCGCCCCTCCCCGCAAATCCGTGGCAAACGGCATGTCCCTGGCGTGCGCCACCGTGCTACTTGCGCAGCGGCTTGGGTAGCGGGATACCGGCGGCGATGACAGCCGCGATGATCATGCAGACGATACCTTTGAGTGGGAAACACATGAGCAGCAGGCCCACGACCATGACCGGCTGGCGCATGACCGCACCCATCGTCGATGCCGTGCAGACGGCGACGCAAAAGACCGGATCGGCGCCGGTGAGAATAGCAAGGCCGTAGCCCAGGCTCACACCCGAGAAGATAACCGGGAAGAAGTGGCCGCCACGCCAACCAAGGTTGATGAGGGCGGGGGTCAGCATAGCCTTAACAAGACCGGTCGCGATGAGCACACCGGCGGGAATGGTCAGGTAGGTCTCCATGAGCACGTCGGCCTGGGTCTCGCCGGCAAACATGGTGTAGGGCAGGACCGTGCCGCAGATGGCGAGCGCCAGACCGGCCAGCATGGCTTTGACGACAGGGCGCGCCCCTATTGCATGGGCAAGCGCTTCGCTCGCGTGCTCAGAGACAAAGTACAGCCAGCCGCAGATCGTTCCGATCAGCGACAGAGGAATGAGCCAGGTAAGCTCCAGGTTGCCCACCACGGCAGCCTCGAACCTCGGCATGCCCATGCCGCCGCCCACAAGCTGGCCGAGCAGCAGGTAGGTGCCCAGACCGCCGGCAATCGCAATGCCGTAGACCACCGTCTTTTTCGCCTTGGGCAGCTTGATGGTGATCTCGCCGGACGCGGACTCATCGTCGGCGTCTTCGCCCTGGCCGTCAGCACTTCCGGCAAGCGGCGCCACAAAGCCAAAGACGGGCGCGGTAAAGAGTGCCGTCAGGGCAGCCTGGGTGCCCAGCAGCGTGAGCTCCCTAAACTCGGCGCCAAAGCGACGCATGCGATCGCCGACCCAGCTGCACAGACCCGCGATGACGCCGGTCAGGCCGGCCTCCGGTCCAATGCTGCCGCCAAACAGCAGCGGCAGCAATGCCGCGAGCGAAAGCTTGCCCAGATTGTCGTACGGGTAGCGTCCATCGCGCTTTACCTTGGCCATCACCTGGTTGAGGTCATCGGTCTTGGTGCCCGTCGTCTTTTCGTACAGACCGATCAGCAGGCCGCCCAGCAGGCAGACGAAAAACGGGTATGGCAGAAAGCCAAACGGGCCGCTGGCAAGCTCGGGCGAAGCGACGCCCAGCGCGTGTGGAATCTCAGTCCATAGATAGTCGATACCGTGCTCCATCGCGAAAAAGAACAGCCAGACCGCGACACCTGCGAACGCACCGGTCACGGCAACGCTAACTAAAAACAGCGCGCGGTTTGTGGGTTTGGCAAGGTTATCCATCGGGTCCTCCCGCGGTCAAAGTCGACATAGATACGTTTTATTGTAGAGCGAGTGTGGCCCAGACAAGCCAACCGTCTGCGCCGCAAACGGCACCATTGGGAGCCATAGTGGGGCAGGCTCAAGGCTTATCCGTTGATAATCGAGGCAATCTCGCGCAAATCGTCGGCAAAGTAGATGCCGTGCTGGCGCTTCAGGCTCGAAAGCCCCTTATCAATCATGTGCCCGAGCAGCGCCTTGAGGTCGTTGTAGTAACCGTTCAGGTTGTACAAAATGCACGGCGCATCGAGATGCCCCAACGACACCGCGGACATGACCTCGGCAATCTCCTCGAGCGTGCCCGTCCCACCGGGAAAGGCGATGAACGCATCGCCGAGCTCAATCATCTTGGCCTTGCGCTCGGCCATATCGCTTGTCACGATAAGGTCGTCGATACCGTCATGCTGAAACTCGGCCTCGATAAAAAAGCTCGGCTCAACACCCGTCACATGTCCACCTGCCTCGAGCACGCTATCGGCGAGCGCACCCATCAGGCCCGACTTGGACCCGCCGTATACCAGCGCGTGTCCGTTGGAGCCGATCCAGTTGCCCAGCTCCTGCAGCGCGGGCAGAAACGCTGGGTCGTTACCAACGCTGGCACCCAGATACACGGTGATATTCATATTCAGTCCCCCAATCGTGACGCGCGGCGCCCGTTCTAGCGTTGGCGGCGGCGATATTCGCGCACGTGGCGCGACAGGTCGGCGAGCTCGTCACGATCGAGCTCCTCCAAATGCTCAAGATCGTCCATAAAGTGCGCCATGGTGTCCTTTTGGCGCAGCTTGATGAGCGTATTGCAGTAGTTCACCGCCACGCCCGTAAGCATGGCGATATAGAAGATACTGATGACGCTTAGGATGACGGTAATGCCGCGGGCAACCGGCGTTTCTGCCGGGATATCGCCAAAGCCGATCGTCGAGACCGTCTCAAAGCTAAACCACAGGCCATCACCAAAGGTGAGGGTCGTAGGCTCGGACAGCCAGACAGCCGTCGAGCACAGCAGGTAAAAGATAAGAAACAGGCCCGTGATGCGTGCAAAGCCAGCCTGTCGCAGCACATCGGCAAGCGTCCTCAACCTGTTCATCGCGACCCCTTTTCCCAGACGCCCAATCACATTCGCTCGGTATTGTCCCACAACCGGCAGTTAGGGACGTTCCTTTTGTGCCGGCAGAAAGGGACTGTCCCCAACTGCCGGGCGGGACCGTTTGGCGGTGCAGCTGCCGACTGGGCAGGCTGAGCTGGTATCCTTATGCGGTAATGTCTCGATTCGTTAGGATTGCATGTGAGAGTTTCCGCTGTCCTTCGTTCAGTTATATATCGCACCTTGGCCGTCGCGCTTGCCGTGCTCGCCGTACTGAGCACCATCATACCCGCCCCCGCCTATGCCGCCAATACCGATCAGCAGGTCAAAACGGTCCGCGTTGGTTGGCTTGTCAACAACGAGGGCTTCCAGGACGGCACCCCCGGCGAGCGTCTCTCGGGATGGGGTTACGAGTACCTCCAGACCCTCTCGTACTACACACCCGGCTGGCGGTACGAATACGTCTCCGGCACCTTCGCCGAGCTTATGGACATGCTCGAGGCGGGCGAGATCGACCTCATGCCCAACATCTCCTACTCCGAGGAACGCGCCCAAAAGCTGCTCTTTTCCTCGAACCCCGAGGGCACCGAGCGCTACTACATCTACGCCAAGCCCGATCGCGACGATCTGGCCAAGGGTGACCCCCAAGCGCTCCAAGGCCTTACCATCGGCTGCAACCCCGACGTTATGCAAACCTTCGTTGGCCAGCAGTGGCTCGCCAACGAAGGCATTACCTGCACCTATAAAGAAATCGACACTGGCGGTGCCCTCTTTGACGCACTCGCAAACAACGAGGTCGATGCCATCATCATGAACGACACGACCTCGTCGCCCAGCGCCTCCCCCATGTTCTACATTGGTTCGAGCGACTACTATTTTGCCGTCCCCAAAAGCCGCCCCGACCTGATGGACGACATCAATGCCGCCATGTCGGCAATCGCCCGCGTCAACCCACGCTATATCGACGAAGTCAAATCTAACTACTCGGCCCAAAACAGCGGTTCATCATCGCTCAACGGCCCCGAATGTTCCTGGCTCAAAGCAAACAACAACACCATCACGCTCGGCTACATTACGGGCAAACTCCCCTACTGCAACGAAGACGAAAACGGCGAAATGGAAGGCTCGCTCGCATCGCTTGCGACGACGCTACACGATAAATTTGGCATTACGGTCAAAACCGTCGCCTTTGATAGCTACAAGATGATGTCAAAGGCCCTGTCAAAGGGAAGCGTAGACGTTGCGCTGCCGGTATACCGAGATTACTGGTTTGCCGAGCAAACAGGCGTTGTGCAGTCGATATCGTTGGGGACCATATCCCTCACCGCCATCCACACCGGCAGCAACCTGAACAAAGACCTTCAGAACATCGCCTGTACCAAATCGTCGTTTGTCAACAAAAATGCACTTGAAAGTCTGTTCCCCACAGCGACCGTAACCGAATACCAATCCGACGATGAAGCGTTCGACGCCCTCAGGAAGGGAACGGCGCACTGCATCGTCGCTCCCAGTTCACGCGCAAAAACCATCGGTGACCGTTACGATCTCGAGGACTGCGAGACGACCGAGCTCCCTGACACCTGTGAGCTCTCGTGCTGGATTTCGCGCGGAAAACCCGAGCTGTTGGGAATCATCAACAAGGGCATCATCAATGCCGGAGAATCGCTCTCCGCAAGCAATTTCTCCTCCACGTCGTACACGGCCCAGGAATCCAACACGCTTCAATTCCTTTACCGCAACCGCACCGCCATTGCAGCTACCCTCATCGGTATGTTGTCGGTCGGCATCGTCCTGCTCATCTGGGCGCTCGTGCGCGCTCGAACCGAGCGCAAAAAAGCCGATGCTGCCAACACCGCTAAGACGGCATTCCTCACGCGCATGAGCCACGACATCCGCACGCCGCTCAACGGCATCCTAGGCCTTATCGAAATTGAGGAATTGAAGGAAGGCGATATGCAAGTCGCCCGCGAGAGCCGTGCCAAGGCGCGCGTTGCCGCCAATCACCTGCTCTCGCTGATCAACGACATCCTCGAGATGGGCAAAATCGAAGACCGCAAGCTAACACTGGAACATGCGCCTTTTAACCTCAAAGAGCTCTGTGACGATACGCTGGTGCTGTGCAAGCTCCGCGCGTCCAGTAACGGCATCACAATGCAGGACAATAGTCTGCCGTACGCCACGGGGCCATACATGATCGGCAGTCCCACCCATATCCGACAGATCATGATCAACCTGTTAGACAACAGCATTAAGTACAACAAGCACGGCGGCTCCGTCACCTTTAGTTCAAAGACCAAGCCACTCGATAACGGACGCGCGCTCTTTTGCTTTAGCGTTTCGGATACCGGCATTGGCATGGCTCCCGAGTTTTTAAAGCATATCTATGAGCCGTTTGCCCAAGAAGGTGACGATGCGCGCAGCAAGTTCCAAGGAGCCGGCATGGGCATGCCAATCGTCAAGTCGCTTATTGAACTGATGGGCGGCACCATCGAAGTCACCAGCGAACTCCATGTGGGCACCACGTTCTACGTGGAAATTCCGCTCGATATCGACAAGAACCCCCGGGCGCGGGCGAATACGGTCGAGAGGGCGCTCGACTGCTCGCTCGCCGACATGAACGTGCTGCTCGCCGAAGACAACGAATTGAATGCCGAGATTGCACAGACGCTGCTAGAATCCGAGGGCGTCGTGGTCACCCGCGCCGTCAACGGCAACGAAGTCGTCGATCTGTACCTGTCTCATCCCGCCGGCAGCTTCGATGCGATCCTGATGGACATTATGATGCCGGACATGGACGGTTACGAGGCAACCCGCGCGATTCGCCTGAGCGAGAAGGTCGATGCAGCCGATATCCCCATCATCGCGCTCACCGCCAATGCCTTTGCCGAGGACGCCAAGGCGGCACACGACGCCGGCATGAACGCCCATCTGTCCAAACCGCTCGACTTTAACAAGCTCAAAAACATACTCGCCCGCATCAAGAAAAACGGATCCGTTTCGCTATAGTTTGTGCTCAACCACCACGCACGACCAGAAAGGAAGCCAACGATGTTTAGGCCCTTACGTCGAAAGAAACGCGCCATCACTGACGAGGAAGCGCGCGAACTGCTCGCTACCTGCAAGCGCGGCGTCTTTGCCGTCAACGGCGACGATGGCTACCCGTACGCCATTCCCGTCAACTACTTCTTTGACACCGAACACGACAAGATTTATTTCCATGGCGCCAAAGCCGGCCACAAGGTCGACGCACTCAAGCGCGATGACAAGGTCTGCTTTACCGTTTACGGCAACGAGTGGCACAAGGACGGTGACTGGGCTCCCTACGTTATGAGTACCGTGGTCTTTGGCCGCTGTCGCCTGGCGAACGACACTCCCGCGTTTATCGAAGACAAAGTCCGCCAGCTCGCCCTTAAGTACTACCCTTCTGCCGAGGAAGTCGAAGAGGAAATCGCCAAGGACATTAAGGGCGTCCAGCTCTACGAGATTACGATTGAGCATCTCTGCGGCAAGCAGATTCAGGAAAAGTAAGCCTCTCAGCAGGTCTGCGCCCAATGGTTACAGATGCCTTACCACACGGGGCCTTCTAGCCAACTTGGCAGAAGGCCCCACATGCAGTGCACGCTTACCGTGCATTAAAAACGTAGCGGTCCAGGCGGTCGCACGCTTCCCTCACGCGCGAAAGCGGCAGCGCCAGATTCACGCGAATGTGGCAGGGCCCGTGGAACGGGCGGCCGTCCTGATACCCCACGCCCACGCGCGCCCCCTCGTCGAGCAACCACTGAATATCGCGGCCATGCTCGCGGCACCACTCGGTGCAGTCCAGAAACACCATGTACGTGCCCTGCGGACGTGAAAACGCGACGCCCTTCCAGTGCTTTTCTGCATACGTGCAGAAGTACTCGATATTGCCGGCAAGCACCTGGTTGAGCTCGTCCACCCACTCGTAGCCCTGCGGCTGATAGGCACCGATAAGCGCATGCATGGAGAGGACATTCATCTCGTTGTAGTGAGTCTTGTCGGACACGGCGCACATGCGGTCACGCAGCGTCTCGTTGTAGACAATGTGGTAGCTGCCGACCAGGCCCGCCAGGTTGAACGTCTTGCTGGGCGCGTAGAGGGCAACCGTACGCATGCGGGCATCCTCGCTCACCGACTGCGTCGGGATATGCTTGTGCCCCGGCAGGATGATATCGGACCAAATCTCGTCCGAGATCACCACGCAATCGTGCTGGCGATAGATGTCCATGGCGTGCTCGATCTCGTCGCGCTCCCATACGCGGCCGCAGGGATTGTGCGGCGAGCAGAACACCGCGGCATGGATGTGGTTTTGGGCGAGCTTGCGCTCCATGTCCTCAAAGTCCATACGCCACACGCCTTGATCGTCGAGCTTAAGCGGGCTGTGGACAATACGATAGCCCGCGGCTTCGATGGATTTGGTAAAGCCGATGTAGGTGGGGCTATGGACCAGCACCGCATCGCCCGGCTGGACATACGCGCGCAACGTCGACACGACACCGCCCAGCACGCCGTTTTCGTAGCCGATATGCTCCGGTGCCAAGCCCTCAACGCCATTGCGGCGCCTCTGCCATTCGATGATGCGATCGAAGTACTCGGGACGCGGATTGAAGTAGCCAAACATGGGGTGCTGAGCGCGCTTGATGATGTACTCCTGAACCGTGGGCACCGTGGCAAAATTCAAGTCGGCCACCCACATGGGAATGCGGTCGAAGCCCTCGTCGGGTGCGTTCGGAGCCATGCCGGGGATCTCGCCCCAGGAGTCAACGGCGATGGAGTCCATGCCGTGGCGGTCGATAAGCGAGCTAAAGTCGTATTTCATGCTGAACTCCCGTGCAAAGTTGATTGTTTTGGTAGGCGTTATTGTCCACCAGCGTGGGCGGTTTTGGCATGGGGTTTGCTGTTGATTTTGACGGATACGGGCGGATGGCAGATTAGTCTTGAGCGTCGTTGATGGCGGTTACCGTCAACCCGGCTCCGTCGACCGTAAACGATATGTCGAGCCCGGCGTAAGCCAAATGGTAAACGCGGTTTGGCTCGTGCTTGCTGCCCGCGCGGCGCGGATCTTGGCGAAGAACCTCGACCAAGCCAGGGAGCTTTGCGGGCGAGACCATATCCTGCAGCGCATGCGGAAACTCTACGTCGAGCTCTTGCCACGGCGCGTCTTCAATCCAGCCGCCCGTCGCATCCGGGTGACAGTCGGCAAATGGAATGTAGGGCTTAATGTCGTAGATGGGCGTGCCGTCGCGCAGATCGGCCCCCAGCACATGGATGATGGGGCCATCGTCGGTGAGCTCGACACGATCGAGCTTGACGCAGGTAAGCCCGATGGGATTAGGGCGAAACGGACTGCGCGTGGCAAACACGCCCACGCGCTCGGCTCCACC
Organism: Collinsella sp.; assembly: GCA_048430645.1. Lineage (GTDB taxonomy): Bacteria > Actinomycetota > Coriobacteriia > Coriobacteriales > Coriobacteriaceae > Collinsella. The sequence continues at coordinate 13,208 of DBFOME010000009.1, forward strand.
CAGACGCGGCGGGCGCACAGTTTTCGACCACTTGGCATTGGTGCCGGGCCTGTCCTGCGTCTTGGCATCGGTAGCTATGTCCTTAGCCGTGCCGCCGGGCGTTCCGTTTTCAAAGCGCCACAGCAGCCACAGGTGAGAGAAGGAGTCTAGACCCTCAACCGCTGCATTGGAGGCAAATTCCGGCTCAAAAACGATGCGTCCCTGCAGTGAACTGCCTCCCATTTCTTGGACACGAGAAATGGGAGGCTTTTTATGCGTGTCGACTTGAGGGTGAAGCACGACATCGAGGCCAGGAAGGCGGCGATCGGGCTCTTCGAGCGAGGCCACGGCTACAAGTCTGCGGCGAA
>DBFOME010000010.1:0-97059 GCA_048430645.1 Collinsella sp.
GCTTGCACAGGCGGGGAGTCTCCCCTATAATTTCCTTCGCTTTGGGACACGCAAGGTTTAGACCTTAGCTGCTCAACACCTTCGGGACGTGGCGCAGTTTGGTAGCGCGCCTGCTTTGGGAGCAGGATGTCGCAGGTTCAAATCCTGTCGTCCCGACCATATCTTGCGGGCGTAGTTCAATGGTAGAACCCCAGCCTTCCAAGCTGATGACGCGGGTTCGATTCCCGTCGCCCGCTCCATAGGATAGTTTTAACGGCTTTGGCTTTATTTGGTGCCAGAGCCGTTTTCATAAGCGTGTCGGGCGACGGGAATCGAACCCGGCAGGGTGCGAAGCTGAGAAAATGCGTGAGCATTTTCCAGCGCAGCACGCAAGGGCCAATGGCCCGCAGCGAAACAAGGGTTTGCGAAGCAAACCCTTGGACTTCCCGTCGCCCGCTCCATAAGATAGATGAATGGCTCTGGTTTCTTTTGGGACCAGAGCCATTTTCGTTAGTGTACGGGGTGACGGGAATCGAATCCGCCCCGCGCCCCGACTAAGTTGTGGTGAAATATGGACTGTCGTTTGGCTTTTGCGAACCCATTGAAGGCCGGGGCGGCTAATTTGGGAAGGGCTTTTTTGATTTACTCTAGCAATCGGCTGGCAAATGTGGTCAAAAAGCCCTGTTCCAAAATGACTGGTCTGATGCTGAGCCACGAAAGCGGCCCATCTACTACGTTTGGCCCGCAGGGGTCGACCATCGCAGCATTTTTGTAAAATCGGCAAGCCGTCTACCAGCGGTTTTGATATTTCGGATTTCGGTATGGTCGAAGGTAATCGGTTAAACGTAGTAGATAGGCCCATTTCGTGGCGAACAGTAGAATTTGCGGTTCAAGGCTGTCGGTTTTGGATGGCCAACCTTGAAGTTGCGGTGAATTAATTTCTGAAAAGTGCGAATAAGCCTAATCCAGGAACTAGTTCACCGCGACTTAGAAAGGATAGGTTTAGCTGCGGGGGCGGTGGCGGAGCTTGTCGATGGTGGAGTCGGTGCTTCGGCTGCGGGCTTCGGCTGCGGTTTGGCGCTTGTGGCGGTAATCGATCATGCCTTGGATGATGGGCTTGCCAAAGCTCACGACATCATCGTTGTAGATGGCGGTTCGGGCGGCGAGGAGGCAGTCGGTAAAGTCCATATGGGTCTTGCCAAAGAGTTTGACGGCAAGGGAGACAACGGTGGGCTCGTCGACCATGACGTCATCGAGCAGCTTGGTCATGGCCGTCGCAATCTCCACACGCGGGACCTTGTAGACGTCACGCAGCGTAACGGCGACGCGCGTGATGATCTCGGGGTAGACGCGAGCGGTGCGCGTGGCGATGACCTTGGCGGCGCGCGGTGACAGGACCTCGTCGTCGTCAAGCAGGTAGCGTAGGATGACGGTCTCGTCGATGATGGTGCTACTCATGGATATCTACTTCCTCGGGACCCAAAATCGAATCGTCGCTTTCTGTAGCAAGGTACTCAATCCAGGCGTTACGCTCCTCGGAGCGGCGATTGGGGTCCCATATGCTTTGAGCGATCCATAGGCGGCGGTGCCGTCCTTTGAGCGCACGGCGACCGGCTGAAAGGGAAGCTTGCGCATCAAAATGCTCTGCGCGACAAAAAGACGGACAGCCTCGGCGAGCGATGTGCCCATGGCGTCGTAGAGACGCTCGGCATGTTGCTTGTCTTCCTCGCGAATGCGCACCTGCAGGATGGCTCGTTTTTGAGTCGATGACATCACTGGCCTCCCTTAATGAGCGTGCAATATGAATAGTCATATACAGCAACGGCTAATAATAGCCAATCTTACAACCACTACTTTATTGCACTAGAGTAATTGAGTGTAAACGATATTACAAACGTACTACATCCTTCAGAAATGAGCGTGAAATCTTTCTTGGCGTACGCGTGTAATACACTCGCCATTATAGCTTCCAGAGAATAATCTCAACCAGCCCAAACCCCTGCAATACACTCGTATTGCAGGGCCTATGCTCAAGTTTGCCCCCTGCAACTGCGTATATTTAACCTGTATATCGTTAGAGAAACTCTACCGAGTGCATGTTTCGCCGCATGCATTCGATACGTCGATGCCAGGCCACGGGCGGCTTGGGTCAATGTCGACAGGGTCTCTCCGACAAGGGATTCAGGAGGGAGTGAACAACATGGGTAATAAGCGAGTCGTAGCCGATTCTTCGCGCTGCATTGGGTGTCAAACCTGCATGGCGGCGTGTATCGAGGCGCACGACATCCCCGGTAACATCGCCGCGCCGCGCCTGCGCGTGACGCGTACGTACGAGATCTCCGCACCGGTGGCTTGCCATCACTGCGAGGATGCCCCGTGCGCGAAGGCCTGTCCTACGGGCGCCTTGTTCTTTGATCCAAAGAACCATCGCATCGGCGTCAACGAGGACAACTGCATCGGCTGCAAGAGCTGCGTCATGGCATGCCCCTTTGGCGCCGTGAGCGTGGCGACCACGCAGGTCCCCGTCTTGATGGGCGACGTTCGCGTGGGTTCGCAGACTAAGAGCTTCGTGCTTAAGTGCGACCTGTGCGTGGACCGTCCCGGCGGTCCGGCGTGTGCCGAGGCGTGCCCGACCAAGGGTCTCACCCTGGTAGACGATGAGCGCCTGGCAGAACTGACTGCCGAGCGTGCCCGCGCCACCATCGAAAACGAGGCGTAAGCGTCGGGGCGACAGGCCCAATGATTGTCAAATAAGTACCGAGTATTCGGTAGCAGAGAAAGGAAGGAGGGTGTCATGGAGAAGCATAAAGTGATTTGCCCGTACTGCGGCGCCGGTTGCCAGTTTAACCTCTTGGTCCAAAACGGCCAGGTCGTGGGTACCGAACCGCTCAACGGCATCACCAACCAGAGCGAGCTGTGCCTTAAGGGCATGAGCGGCTACGACTTCATCAACGACACCAAGATCTTGACTCCTCGCGTACTGCACCCGATGATCCGCCGCACTAAGGGCGCGGATCTTGAGCGCGTAAGCTGGGACGAGGCACTGGATTTCACCGCATCTAAGATGCAGGCCATAATTGACGAATATGGTCCTAACGCTGTCATGACCACCGGCTCTTCGCGAGGCGGCGGCAATGAGGCGAACTACGTCATGCAGAAGTTTACGCGTGCGTGCATTGGCACCCACAGCGTGGACAACTGCGCCCGTACTTGACACGGCCCTACTGTCCTCGGTCTGATGGACACGGTTGGTTCAGGTTGCATGTCATGCTCCATCCCCGGTATGGAGGATGCGGGCTGCATTTTCCTCTTCGGCTATAACCCTGCCGATTCGCACCCCATCGTCGCAAGGCGTATCGTGCGAGCCAAAGAAAAGGGTTGCAAGATCATCGTCGCCGACCCGCGCCATATCGAAACCGCGCGTATCGCCGATCTCTACCTTCCGATCAAGAACGGTTGCAACGTCGCGTTCCTCAACGCCTTTGCCAACTGCTTGGTCAACGATGGCCTCTACGACAAGGAATTCGTCGCCGAGCACACGAACGGCTTTGACGAATGGTGGGAGACCATCAAGAACTACACTCCCGAATCTGTACAGGACATCACGGGTGTCGAGCCCGCGCTGATCCACCAAGCTGCCGAGATGTACGCCACGGCGAAGCCCTCTGCCATCATTGGCTGGGGCATGGGCGTATGCCAGCAGAAGCAGAACCTGAAGACGGTGCACACCATCGCCTCCATCGCCTGCGTTGCCGGCCAGATCGGCAAACCCAATTCCGGTCTCGCGCCCGTGCGTGGCCAGAATAACGTCCAGGGCTCCTGCGATATGGGCATGCTGCCCAACCTGTACCCTGGCTACCAGAAGGTCACCGACCCGGCAGTGCGCGCCAAGTTTGCCAAGGCTTGGGGCGTGCCCGAGGAAAAGCTCCCGCTCGAGGAGGGCTACAAGCTCACCGACCTGGGCCACCTGGTCGACGAGGGCAAGGTGCACTGCTTCTACAACTACGGCGAGGACCCGGTGCAGACCGAGCCCGATTCGGCCGGTATGCGCAAGACGCTCTCCGAGCTGGACCTGTTCATTTGCCAGGACATCTTTATGACGCAGACGACCATGCTCGCCGACGTCATCCTGCCTGCCACCTCTTGGGGCGAGCACGAGGGTGTCTTTACTGCATCCGACCGTAGCTTCCAGCACTTTGACGCAGCCGTTCCGCCCAAGGGCGAGTGCCGTCACGACTGGGAGATCTTCGCGGACCTGTCCACGCGCATGGGCTATCCCATGCACTATGACAACACCGAGCAGATCTGGAACGAGTGCATTAGCCTGTGCCCCAACTTTGTGGGCGCGACCTACGAGAAGATGGCTCCCGAGGGCGGTTACGCCCAGTGGCCGGTCAAGAGCACCGATGTGAACGACCACGGTACGCCCGACATGTTCGCTGGTGGCAAGTTCACCACCAAGGACGGCCGCGCCAACCTGATGGCGCACGACTGGGAGGCGCCCTCTGAGCTTCCCGACGATGAGTACCCGCTCATCCTGTGCACCGTCCGCGAGGTCGGCCACTACAGCTGCCGCTCGATGACCGGCAACTGCAAGACGCTGGCGCTGCTTGCCGACGAGCCCGGCTTTGTCCGCATGAATCCCGCGGACGCCCAGGCGCGCGGCATCAAGAACGGCGACATCGTCTCGATCCACAGCCGCCGCGGCCAGGTATACAGCCGCGCCGACGTGAGCGACCGCATCAATAAGGGCACGGTCTATATGACCTACCAGTGGTGGATCGGCAAGTGCAACGAGCTGACCATTCACAAGGTCGACCCGGTCTCGCATACGCCCGAGGACAAGTTCTCCGCCTGCCAGGTCGACGCTATCGCCGACCAGGTCTGGGCCGAGGGCGAGGTCGAGCGTCAGTACACCGAGCTCAAGCAGGCTCTGGTGGACGCCGCCGCTCCCCAGGACGTTGAGCCCGGCGCCGCCAAGTTCGACGACGAGACGCACGTGAATCAAATCGTGTAGTCCCGTTCTCGTTGGCTATTTGGGCCGGGCGTCCCGTACGTTCGGGAGCCCGGCCCGTTATTTTGAAAGGAAGTGGGGATGAACCGCTTCATCGACATCAACCCGGAGAGGTGCATCGGCTGCGGAACATGCCAGTCCGCCTGTGCCGACGCCCACCGGATGCAGGGTCTTCAGGATACGCCGCGCCTGGCGCTCGTGAAGACCGGCGGCATTTCGGCCGCCCTTGCCTGCCACCATTGCGAGGGTGCCCCCTGCGCCGAGGTTTGCCCGGTGAATGCCATCGAGCACGATGGCGATCGCATCCACGTCAAGGAGCAGGAGTGCATCGGGTGCAGGCTGTGCGCCATCGCGTGCCCCTTCGGAGCCATCCATCCCGATGGCACGTCTATCGCCGGTGTCGCAGGCATGTGCGACCCGACGCCTTCGTATCCTAAGTCCCTGAGCAGCCTGCTTACGTGGGCTCCCGGCCAGTACACCTGCGCTGTCAAGTGCGACCTGTGCGCCTTCGATCCGGACGGCCCGCATTGTGTGGCGGCGTGCCCCACCAAGGCGCTGACTGTCATGGGCGGCGCGGCCGATCGCGAGCTCGACGAGGCCAAGCGCCTGCGCTCGATTGAAAACGGTCCGGTCGTCGACGTTACCGCTGTGGCCCAGGGCCTCTCCGAGAAAGCAGAAGGGAGCGTAAACAATGGATAGCATGACGCTGTTTATCGCATCGCTTGCCGTCTCGTGCATCGGTGCGCTCGCCTCGGTTCTGCTGATCAAGGCCGATAACGCCGCCAAGTCCGCCGGCTGCCTAATCGGCGCCGTCGCCGCGGTGCTTTCGTTTGTGGCCGGTATCCAGGCCGTGCTGGGCGATGTCACGTCGGTCGACGCCATCGTGTTCTTCCCGTTTGCCCATTTCCAGCTGCTGCTCAACCAGCTGTCCGGCCTGTTCGTGGCGCTCATCTCGGTGCTCGCGTTTGCCGGCTCGATCTACGGTCTCAACTACTTTGATGAGTACCCGGGCAAAAAGGGCCGCGCCGGCTTCTTCTTTAACACCTTCGTGGCGTCCATGATGCTCGTCATCACCGCCGACAACGTGTTTTGGTTCCTGGTCGCCTTTGAGCTCATGTCGCTGACCTCGTACTTCCTGGTCGTGATCGAGGAGAACGAGAACTCCATCCATGGCGGTTGGCTCTACTTTGTGATCGCGCACGTGGGCTTTGTGCTCATCATGGCGAGCTTCCTCACCATGACCAACTTCGCCGGCGGCTCGTTTGCCTTTGCGGATTTCCGCGCCACGCAGTTTAGCCCCGCGGTCGCATCCGTGTGCTTCGTGCTCGCCTTCTTTGGCTTTGGCGCCAAGGCCGGTATCATCCCGCTGCACGGCTGGCTGCCCAAGGCACATCCCGAGGCGCCGTCCAACGTGTCGGCCCTCATGTCCGGCGGCATGATCAAGATCGGTATCTTCGGTATCCTTAAGGTGGGTCTCGACCTGCTCTCCGCCTCGGGCGTTCAGGTCTGGTGGGGCCTTATGGTCATGGTCTTCGGTGCGATCTCGTCGGTCCTCGGCGTGGCCTTCGCCCTGCAGGAGCATGACATCAAGCGCCTGCTGGCCTATCACTCCGTCGAGAACATCGGCATCATTCTGCTCGGCGTCGGCGCCTCCATGGCCGCCATGGCGCTCAACTCTGTCGGCATCGCCGTCCTGGCCCTGATGGCCGCTCTCTACCACACGTTTAACCACGCGATGTTTAAGGGCGAGCTGTTCTTGGGCGCCGGCGCGCTGCTGTACTCCACGGGTACACGAAATATGGAGAAGATGGGCGGCCTGTTCCGTCGTATGCCGGCAACGGCCATCTGCTTCCTTATTGGCGCGCTTGCCATCTCGGCCATCCCGCCCTTCAACGGCTTTGTATCCGAGTGGTTTACCTACCAGTCGCTGTTTAACGCCGCCATGCAGGGCGACAAGGCCGTCATGATCGTGGCCGTGTTCGCTGCCGTCGCGCTTGCCATTACCGGCGCGCTGGCTGTCACGTGCTTCGTCAAGGCCTATGGCGTCTCCTTTGCCTCCGCGCCCCGCTCCGAGGCCGCGGCCAATGCCAAGGAGGTTCCCGCCCCCATGGTGTTTGCGCAGGGCCTGCTCGCGGCCATCTGCGTCGTGCTGGGCATTGGCGCTCCCGTGATCGCGCCCGTGCTGGTCGATGTCGCCGCGTCTGTGCTACATCCGTACGGTGGCGTGTTTGCCGCCGAGGGCATGGAGCTCTTGAACCAATACTCCGGCGCTGCCACCTCCACGCCCGCAATCGCCATTGCGCTCGTGGTGCTCGTCGGCCTTGCCTGCGGTTATCGCAAGCTCAAGACCGTCGGCAAGGTGCAGAAGTCCCAGCCGTGGGCATGTGGCTATGCTCCCAACGAGCATATGCCCGTCGTGGCCACGACCTTTGCCTCCGAGGTGTCCTGGTTTATGCAGCCGCTCTACACGCTGCGCGACCGCTGCACGGCCGTCTGCTGGTCCATCGCGCACTTCTTCCAGAAGCTGACCGGTGTGGCCGAGGCTGTGGAGCCCGTACCCGACAAGGTTCTCGTCGATGCCCCGCATAAGGGTGTCGAGAAGCTCGCCGACCTCGCGACTAAGCTCGAGGGCGGCAACTACAGCATCTATATCTGCTACATCGTCGCGGCACTCGTGGTGTTCCTCGTGCTCGCCGTGCAAATGGGTTAAGGAGGGGAGAGCATGAACAACATCGTACTTGCCGTTCTGCAGGGCGTGGTCGTTATGGCCGTCGCGCCGTTCTTCTCCGGTCTCGGCCGCGTGATCCGCGCCAAGATGCACAACCGTCGCGGCCCCAGCATCATGCAGGACTACCGCGACCTGGCCAAGCTCTTTGCGCGCCCCGAGTCCCAGAGCGAGGACGCGAGCTTTGCGCTGCGCATCATGCCGCCGCTGTTCTTCGCCGTCGCCTTTATGCTCGCGATGGGCCTGCCGCTCTTTACGGCGCAAAGCCCCATCCCGGTCTTTGGTGACGCCATCACCATCATGTACAGCCTGGCGCTCGCCCGCTTCTTCTTCGCCCTCTGCGGTGTGGATTCGTCCAACGCCTACGCCGGTATCGGCGGCGTCCGCGAGCTGCTCATGAGCGTGCTCATCGAGCCGTCCATGCTGCTGGCGCTGTTTGCCGCCGCCCTGGTGTGCGGCTCCACCGACATCGCCACCATGGGTCAGCACATCATGACGGGCGCCATCGACGCGCCGGTCGCCGTGATCCTCGCCGGCATCGCCTTTGCGATTGCCTGCTACATGGAACTCGGCAAGCTGCCGTTTGATCAGGCCGAGGCCGAGCAGGAGCTCCAGGAAGGTCCGCTCGCCGAGCTTTCGGGCCCGTCGCTCGCCATGGCCAAGCTTGCCATGTCCATGAAACAGGTCCTGGTCGTCGCTTGGTTCTGCGCGATCTTCGTCCCCTGGGGCGAGCCCGCGACCGTGGGCGCCGCCGCCGTTCTGGGCGCAGTCATCTTCCTGGTGAAGTGCCTGATCGACTTTGTCGTATGCGGCGTGATCGAGAACTCCTGCTCGCGTTCGCGCTTTAAGGTGCTTGGCAATCAGACCTGGGCTGTCGTTGGCATCGCCGTTCTGGCGTTTGTCTTCGTGGTCGTCGGCGTGTAGGAGAAGGGAGAAACAATGTCATTTGCAGTCAGTCTGTCCCTTCTCGGCTTGGTCGCTATCGCGGCCCCGATGGTGGCCTCGGTGCTCGTCGCCCTGTTCCCCCGTCCGTACGCCAAGTGGTTCAGCGTTTTGGGTGCCGCCGTCTCGACGGTCTGCACCATCGCCCTCGCCGGGAATTTCGCTGGCGCCGGCATGCCCGACACGCAGGTCCCCCTGATCTCGTTTGGGCAGACCCTCGTCATGGGATTCACCTTCGATCGCATGAGCACGCTGCTCGCGCCCGCCTTTGTGGGTATCGGCCTGCTTGTCGTGATCTATTCGATTCCCTATATGAGCGAGAATAACCGTGAGCATCCCGACGCACCGCGTCGTCGCTTCTACGCGTACCTCGCGACCTTCATCGGCGCCATGGCCGGTCTCGTGTACAGCTCGACCCTTTTGGGCCAGCTCGTGTTCTTTGAGATCACGGGTGCGTGCTCTTGGGGCCTCATTAGCTACTACATGACGCCTACGGCCAAGAAGGCCGGCATGAAGGCTCTGATCATTACGCATATCGGTGCGCTCGGCCTGTATCTGGGCGCCGCCATCGTGTTTGCCCATACCGGTACCTTCGCCATTACCGCGATTGCCGGCCTCGACGCCAAGCTCAAGGCTATCGTCCTTTTGCTCGTGCTGTTTGCGGCCTGGGCCAAGTCCGCACAGGTTCCCATGTACATGTGGCTGCCTTCGGCCATGGAGGCGCCGACGCCTGTTTCGGCCTACCTGCATGGCGCCTCGATGGTTAAGGTCGGCGTGTGCGTGTTCGCGCGTGCACTCGTCTCTGCCGGCGAGATCCCCGAGATCGTGGGTTGGGTCGCCATTATCGACGCCATGGTCACCATGCTCTTTGGCTTCCTTATGTACCTGCCGCAAAAGGACATGAAGCGTCTGCTGGCCTTCTCCACGATCGCCCAGCTCTCCTATGTGTTCTTTGGTCTGGGCCTTTCGGTCTTTGGCAGCCAGCTGGCCTTCGATGGCGCCGTCTGCCACATCTTTAACCACGCTTTCGCCAAGACGCTGTTCTTCCTGATCGCCGGTTCGTTCTCCTTTACGCTCGGCACGCGTATGCTGCCCAAGCTTCGCGGCATCGTAAAGAAGTACCCGATCTCGGGCGTGGGCTTCGGTGTCGCGGCACTCGCTATTGCCGGCGTGCCGCCCATGAACACGTTCTTCTCGAAGTTCCAGATCATCGCCGGCGGCTTTTCTGTAGGTGCCGGCAACGTCGCGATCCTGGTGCTCGTGTGCATCATGGTCGCCGAGACCGTCGCCACCTTCGCCTGGTTCCTCAAGTGGATGGGCTATTGCCTGCCCGGCGAGCCGAGCGAAGAGGTCGCTGCGGGAGCCCCGCTTCCCCGTGCGATGGCGTTCGTGTTCATCGTGCTCATCATCATGGTCATCGTCAGCGGCCCGCTTTCGGCCAGCTGGATCGGTTAGGAGGTAGAACGACATGGGTTATTCGATCGTCAACATCCTTGGCGGCCTTCTGATCGTCACGTCCACCATGGTGGTCGTCTCCAAGAACATCAAACATGCCATCAACTGGTATGCGGTGCAGTCGCTGGTGCTCGTGGGGCTGCTCGCTACGCTCGGTGCCACCACCGGTGCGCAGGAGCTGCTTATGTGGGCCGGATCTGCCTTTATCACCAAGGTCGTCCTGGTCCCTTATATCCTCAACCGCGCATACAAGAAGATGGGCGAGCCGAGCGACGCATCACTCAAGGCCGGCCTTAAGCCCGCGTGGGCCATCTGCATCATCGCCGTGGAGGTCGCGATTTGCTTTGCAGTCGTGACGCAGATCAGCCTGCCCACGGCCGAGGTCGCAACGCCTGCGCTCGCTATTAGCTTCGCTCACTTCTTTGTGGGCCTCACCTGCATCATTTCGCAGCGCAACATCATGAAGCAGATCTTTGGATACTGCCTTATGGAAAACGGCAGCCATGTGACGCTCGCGCTTTTGGCCCCCACCGCTCCCGAGATCATCGAGATCGGTATCGCCACCGACGCCATCTTTGCCGTCATCATCATGTCCATCGTCGTGCGTCGCATTTGGGACGACTCCCACTCGCTCGGTGCGCGCGACCTGTCCGAGCTGAGGGGGTAGTCCATGGAAACGTTGATTCTCGCCCTGCTCGCGACTCCTTTGGTGTTCTCGCTGGTCATGGCGTTTTTGCCCAAGAACACGTCCTATAACGTGTTTGCCGGTCTCAACCTGGTCTCCGTCGCAGCCGTCCTGGTGCTGTCGATTGTGACGGCCGGCGACGTCCTTATGAGCGGCGACACCGCGAGCGCTCTTGGCCTGTGGTTCCACCTCGATTCGCTGGGCGCCATCTTTGTGCTGCTCATCGGCTTTATCGGTTTTCTTACCGGGCTGTTCTCGCTGCCCTATGTAAAGGCCGATATCGAGGAGGGCTCCATGCCCGCCGAGCGCGCCAAGCAGTATTTTGCGCTGTTTAGCCTGTTTGTGTTCACCATGCTGCTCGCGTGCCTGTCCAACAACATGATCCTCACGTGGGCCGCCGTGGAGGCAACCACGCTTTCCACCGTGTTCCTCGTGGGTATCTACAAGAACAAGACGGCCCTCGAGGCTTCTTGGAAGTATGCGATGGTCTGCACCGCCGGCGTGGCCTTTGGCCTATTCGGTACGCTGCTCATCTACGCCAACGCCGCCGACGTGATTCCCAACGCCCACGAGGCTGCATTCCTGTCGTGCGTGCTGCCGTATGCCGACCAGTTCGATCCGACGCTCATGCGCCTCGCCTTTGCGTTTATCGTGATCGGCTTTGGCACCAAGGCCGGCCTGTTCCCCATGCACACTTGGCTGCCCGATGCCCACTCCCAGGCCCCGAGCCCTGTCTCGGCCCTGCTCTCTGGCGTGCTGCTTAAGTGCGCCATGCTTGTGATCATGCGCTTCTACGGCTTTACCATCCAGGCCGTGGGCGCCGAGTATCCGCAACTTCTGCTGTTGATCGTCGGCACGCTGTCCATTTTGGTGGCGGCACTTTCGATGTTTCGCCAGGACGACCTCAAGCGCCGCTTTGCGTACTCGTCTGTGGAGAACGTGGGCGTTATCGCCCTGTGCCTGGGTATCGGTGGCCCACTGGGTATCGCCGCAGCCCTGCTGCACTGCGTGTTCCACGGTTTTACCAAGACGCTTGCCTTCTGCGTGTCCGGCAACATCCAGCACGCCTTTGGCACGCGTAGCCTGGCCAAGATCCAGGGTGTCGTCGAGGTTGCTCCCGCAACCGCCGCGCTCGCCGTCCTGGCGCTGCTCGGTCTTGGTGCCTTCCCGCCCTTTGGCATGTTCATCTCCGAGTTCCTGACTTTTGTCGCCGGTGTTACCGCCGGTCCCATGTGGCTGGTCGTCGTGGTCGCCCTCGGTCTTACCGTGGCCATCTCCGCGCTCACCCGCATCGCACTCAAGTCGGTATTCGGCCATGCGCCCCAGGGCATGGGCAAGCATGAGGCCCCGGCGCTCATGCTTATCCCCGAAATCATCCTGGCTGTCATGATCTTGTGGTTTGGCATCGCCACCCCGCTGCCCCTCGTGCACGGTGTGGAGACCGCGACCGGCATCGTGCTCGAGCAGAGCACCGAGGAGCTTCACGCGACGCCGATGTACCGCGCTGTGTTCGGTACCGAGACCGCTCAGAGCGAGGTGGAGTAACGAATGATTGAAACTGAGAACAAGGTGTATGCCCGTCGTTGCGAAAGCCACGTCGAGGCCCTGCGCGCCGCAGTGCCGGGCGCTATCGAGAAGGTTGAGTGGCAGTGCGAGGACCAGCTGACGATTACCGTCAAGCAGGACAAGCTGCCCGAGGCCGTCCACTACCTGTATTACGAGCGCTACGGCTGGATTCCCGTGATCATCGGCAACGATGAGCGCAGCCTGTGCGGCCGTTACGCCGTGTACTACGTCATCTCCATGGAGGGGGAGGACCCCGGCTGGGTGACCGTGCGCACCGAGGTCGATCCCGCCAAGATGACGTTCCCGTCCGTGACGCCGTTTGTCCCCGCCTGCGTGTGGGGCGAGCGCGAGCTGCGCGATATGTTCGGCCTGATCCCCGAGGGTCTGCCCGATCGTCGCCGCCTGGTGCTGCCCGATGACTGGCCCAGCGGCCTGTACCCGCTGCGCAAGGATTCGATGGATTACCGTTTCCGCCCCGCCCCCGCGAGCGACATGGAAAACTACGAATTCCTGGCCGACACCAAGGGCAAGGAGACCACGCTCGTCCCCATGGGACCGCTGCACATCACCTCCGACGAGCCCGGCCACTTCCGCCTGTTCGTGGAGGGCGAGACGATCGTCGATGCCGACTACCGCCTGTTCTACGTGCATCGCGGTATGGAGAAGGTCGCCGAGACGCGCCTGAACTATGACGCCGTGACGTTCCTTGCCGACCGTATCTGCGGTATCTGCGGCTGCGCTCACTCGGTGGCCTACGCCGAGGCTGTCGAGCGCGCCCAGGGCATTCACGTCCCGCCGCGCGCGCAGTACATCCGCGCCATCATGCTCGAGGTCGAGCGCCTGCACTCGCACCTGCTCAACATTGGCCTCGCATCGCACTACACCGGCTTCGATTCCGGCTTCCAGCAGTTCTTCCGCGTTCGCGAGAAGTCCATGGACCTGGCCGAGAAACTCAGCGGCCACCGCAAGACCTATGGCCTCAATGTGATCGGTGGCGTGCGTCGCGACATCTTGGCCGAGCAGAAGCTCTCCACGCTCACGACCATCCACCAGCTGCGCTCCGAGGTCCAGGAGCTCGTCGACGTCTTGCTCTCCACGCCCAACTTTATTGAGCGTACGAGCGGTATCGGCATTCTGGACCGCAAGATCGCACGCGACTTCTCGCCGGTCGGCCCGCTCATGCGTGGCTCGGGCTATGCCCGCGACGTGCGCTTCGACCATCCCTTCGACGGCTACGCCGATCCGGACGTCCAAAAGATGCACGCCGCTACGGCCGACACCTGCGATGCCTTCGGCCGTACCGCCGTCCGCATCCAGGAGGTCTACGATTCGATCGACATGATCGAGACCATGCTCGAGAACTGCCCGTCGGGCCCCATCCTTACCACGGATTGGGAGTACACCCCGCACAAGTACGCCATCGGCGCCACCGAGGCTCCGCGCGGCGAGGACGTGCACTGGGCCATGCTCGGCAACAACCAGAAGTGCTACCGCTGGCGCGCCAAGGCGGCCACGTACAGCAACTGGCCGGTCCTGCGCTACATGTTCCGCGGCAACACCGTGGGCGACGCGGCGCTGATCGTCGGCTCGCTTGACCCGTGCTACTCCTGCACCGACCGCGTGACGGTGACCGATGTCGCCGCCAAGCGCGACCACGTGCTCGACAAGGAGCAGTTCGAGAACGTCTGGCGCGACAAGTCGCCGCTTGCGGGCGAGGGCACCATGGCCGCTCCGCTCGATGAGGAGGCGCTCTAATATGCTGAAGCTTTGGAAGGTTAACGCCAAGGCCGGCGACGCGACGGTCAAGTACCCGTTTGCGCCGTTCCCCACCAACAAGGACATGCGCGGCAAGCCCGAGCACAACGCCGAGCTCTGCATCGCCTGCGGTGCCTGCGGCGTGGCGTGCCCGGCCGATGCCATTCGCATGGACACCGACCTTTCGGCCGATACCATCACCTGGTCGATCGACTACGGCCGCTGCATCTTCTGCGGCCGCTGTGAGGAAGCCTGCCCCATGGAGGCCATCAAGCTCACCGAGGAGTTTGAGCTGGCCGTCATGAGTAAGGACGACCTCACCAGCAAGAGCGTCTATACGCTCGAGCACTGCTCGCGTTGCGGCAAGCCGTTTGCCCCGCACAAGGAGATCGACTACGCTAAGCGCCTGCTGCAAAAGGCCGGCGGCATGGAGGCCGAGCAGGCCGCCCGTACCGTCGGTATGTGCCAGGAGTGCAAGCGCGAGCTCGACGCCCTACGCGCCGCTTCGGCCGTAAAGACCGGCAACGCGCACGGCATGGCTGCCAACGAGACGCTTGCGTCCGGTGAGCCCCAGGGCCCCGGCATGGAGTATCTGGGCGGCCACGGCGTGAACCCGGAGTATATCGACCGCGAGCTCAACCCCGATGCGCCCGAGATTCCCGCCGGTCCTGCACCGGTCGAGGGCATCATCATGGATTTTGATACGAAGGAGGAGTAACCATGGCCGAACCCACGCTTTTGCCCGAGCGGCTTCAGTACCGCCCGACCAAGATCGAGCTCGACGAGAGCATCGAGAAGGCCAAGGCGACCCTTCTTAAGAAGATCAAGCGCTCGGTGTACGTCTACCGTGTTGACTGCGGCGGCTGCAACGGCTGCGAGATCGAGATCTTCGGTTCCATCACGCCCGTCTTTGACGTCGAGCGTTTTGGTATTAAGGTCGTCCCGTCGCCCCGCCACGCCGACGTGCTTCTGTACACCGGCGCCGTGACGCGTGCCATGCGCATGCCGGCCCTGCGCGCCTTTGAGGCCGCACCCGATCCCAAGATCGTGGTGTCCTATGGCGCGTGCGGCTGCACCGGTGGCATCTTCTACGACAACTACTGCGTCTGGGGTGGCACGGACAAGATTCTGCCGGTCGATGTCTACATCCCCGGCTGCCCGCCCAGCCCCGCGCAGACCGTCTACGGCTTTGCCATGGCGCTCGGTCTGCTGGACCAAAAGCTCCATGCCGAGACCACGGTGGAGGCCGCCGGCGAGCAGGCCGATATCCTGCACCCCGGCGTGCCGTACAAGCTGCGCGTTGCCATCGAGCGCGAGGCTCGCGCCATGAGCGGCTACCGTTACGGCCGCGACCTGGCCAACGAGTTTATGAATACGCTCGAGGGCGCGCCCAAGGGCGATATCCGCGGTGCCATGGCGCTGCTCATCGACAAGCAGGACGATCCGCGCCGCGTCGAGGTGTACTCGGCGCTGCAGGATCTGGTGCTGGCCGGAGGTCGCTAGATGGAGCTCACGGACCGCTCTGGTTACTTTGCGGGCCCTGGCATGCTCGGCGGCTCCTTTGGCGATGCCTCGCGCGCAAGTGACGAGGCCGCCGAGGGCGTCGCCGACCCCTGCCTGGGCCATGCGCCCGACCAGGTGGTCTTCTATGAGCTCACGCGTAAGTTTGTGGAGACCGAGGAAGACGTTCCCCAGGAGGCCTGCGACGTGCTGTACTACACGCTCGCCGTGGGCCACCACACCGGCGTGCTCGACTGCTTTGAGCCGCGCCTGTCGGTGCCGGTGGATGTGTTTTATTCGCTCGTCGACGCGCTGCCGGAGGGGGAGGCCAAAACCAAGTTCGAGGCCATCCGCTCCTTTGGTGAGTGCCAGCTCGACAAGGCGGCGGTGCCGTCGCTGCTCGAGGCCTGCGATGCGCTGCTCGACGAGCGCGGTTTTCGCGGGTCGGCCAAGGCCGGCATCTCGGTGTTCGACGACGACTTTGGCCTGCATGCCCAGCAGGTCGCGTTCTTAATGAAGTTTCGCGATCTGGTGGAACGCGTGCGCGATGTTTCGGGTGTGTATCTGACGGGAAGGTTGCAGTAATGGGTCGCGTTGTGGATGGTCGTGTGAACGGCGCCCCGTTTGCGGGTATCGTGCTCACGGCGGGAAGCGTGCTGCGTGCCGACGATGCTGCCGGCCCCGTGCTCTCCAAAAAGATGGAGGACGCGCCGCTTGCCGGCTGGTACACCATCGATGGCGGTCAGACGCCCGAGGACGACATCATCGAGGTCAAGCGCGAGCGTCCGCCGCGTCTGGTCTTGGTCGATGCCGCCGATATGGCGCTGCCCGTCGGCGCCATCCGCCTGCTCGACAAACGTGATGTGGCCCGCAAGTCGATGTTTACCACGCATTCGCTTCCTTTGTCGATTCTGATCGAAGAGATTGAGCAATCGTGCGAAGATATCGTCTTCATAGGGATTCAGCCGGGCGATACGGAGTTCTATAACCCCATGTCCCCGGAGGTCTTTGAGGCCGTCGACGCCGTGTACGACGCCGTGGCCGCCAACGACTTTTCCCACTTTGTCCGCTTGGGGCAAGAGCAATAGGAGCGCTTGTCCCTGCTGATTAGGAAAGAAGTGATTGACATGGCAGATTCCAAGGTGGAGTACCCCGCTCCCGATTGCCTGGCGCCCGCCGCGATCGAGGCCAAGACTGAGGCCGCCGGCGTGACCAAGGCCAACCTGCCGGTCGCAAAGGCCTTTCTGCTGGCAATGTTCGCCGGTGCGTTTATTGCCTTCGGCGGCCTGTTCTTTACCGTGTTCTTGAGCGATAGCACGCTGGGCTGGGGCGCCCAGCGCGTCGTGGGCGGCCTGTGCTTTTGCCTGGGCCTGGTGCTCGTGCTGGTGTGCGGCGCCGAGCTGTTCACCGGCAACTCGCTTATGGTCTGCGCGCTCAAGAGCA
Organism: Collinsella sp.; assembly: GCA_048430645.1. GTDB lineage: Bacteria > Actinomycetota > Coriobacteriia > Coriobacteriales > Coriobacteriaceae > Collinsella. Next base: position 17,065 of record DBFOME010000010.1, read on the forward strand.
AAAAGATCACCCTGGCTCAGATGCTCAAGGCATGGCTCGTCGTGTGGCTTGGTAACTTTGCCGGTGCCCTGTTCATCGTCTTTTTGGTGTACATGGCCGGCATTTACAAGCTCAACGGCGAGGCGGTTGCCAATTCCATGGTGAGCGTCGCCGCCGGCAAGGTGACGGTCGACTGGGTGACGATCTTCTTCCGCGGCATCCTGTGCAACATCTTTGTGTGCCTGGCCGTGTGGATCGGTACCGCCGGCAAGACCGTGGTCGATAAGGTTGTGGGCATTCTACTGCCCATCGCCGCCTTTGTGGCCTGCGGTTTTGAGCACTGCGTCGCCAACATGTACTTTTTGCCTATGGGCGCTGTGATGCACACGTGCGGCTATGGCGCCGACGTCGCCGGCGCCGATGCGCTCAACGCCGCGGGCATTGCGTTTAACCTGTCCGCCGCCACGCTGGGCAACATCGTGGGCGGCGCGGTTCTGGTCGCGCTCGGCTACTGGTTTATCTACGCCAAGAAGTCCGAGGCGTAATAAGCTGGAATGACGTACGGGCCTCCCGAGGGGCGTTTGCCTTTTGGGAGGCTCTTCGTGTCTTGCTGCGGTAGATGCAGCGGGCTTTGCGTCGCGGCAGCTGGTGGCAGGGCTGTGGTGCGGCGGGGCATGAACCCCTGAGCTGGAAGGAATAATCGAGATGGCATCGAGAGCTATGCATGACGGTCGCTCCGTGGTGACGACATGCGGGGGATGCTATGCCGATTGCGCCTTTGCGGCACGCGTTGAGGACGGTCGCGTGGTGGCCGAGTTGCCGGTGCCGGGACATCCGTGCGCGGCGCGTGCCCTGTGCGCCCGCGGGCGCCATCGCCTGGCAATGCCGTTTGACGAGCGCGACCGGATTTTGCACCCCATGCGACGCCGCCGGGATGGCTCGGGGTTTGATGCGATTACCTGGGACGAGGCGTTTGCTCAGATTGCCGAGCGTCTTTTGGGAATTGTTGACGAGCGCGGGCCCCGTGCGCTGGGCATGACACTTGGTGTGCCCTCGTTCGACCGCTACTGGGCGTATCGTTTTATGCATGCGCTGGGCTCGCCCAACGTGTACGGTGCCGATGGCGCCTGCGAGGTAAGCAGACTTACCGGTTGGGAGCACAGCCTGGGCTATAGCCCCGCCTCCGACCTTGCGCATACCGACTGCATCATGTACCTGGGGCGTTCCATTGTCGATTCGTCGACGATGGGGGCCGTTGACGCGCTCAACGATGCGCGCCGGCGCGGGGCGAAGATCATCGTGGTTGACCCCCGGCGCAGCGGTTCGGCTGCTATTGCCGATCGCTGGCTCCGTGTGCGCCCGGGCTGCGACTTGGCGCTGCTGTTGGGTATTGTCCACGTGTTGATTGCCGAGGGCCTGTACGACCACGAGTTCGTGGACCGCTATACCACGGGTTTTGACGAGCTGGCGCAGGCGGCCCATGCTTGGACGCCCGAGTGGGCCGAGTCGATGTGCGACGTGCCGGCCGCGGAGATTGTCGCCACGGCGCGCGATCTCGCTGCCGCCGCGCCTGCCGCCGTGGTGGATGCGGGCTTTCATGGTGGCATCGGTATCGCGTATGCCAATAGTACCCAGACCGCGCGCGCTATCTGCTTGGTCGATGTGCTGCTGGGCTGCATCGGGCATGCGGGCGGCGCGCTCAATCCACCCACGCCGCTTGTGTTGGGCGACCTCGATCCCACGCGCTTTGCGACGCCGCCGGTGCCGCGCGGGCCCAAGCTGGGGTCCGAGCGCTATCCACTGGTCGATCCGGTGCGCGGCCTGTGCACGACCGTCGGTCAGTCGATTCTTGCCGGCGATTTGCGTGGGCTCATCGTCTATGCCAGTAACCCCGGTGCGGGCTATGGCAACGCCGGGGCGTGGCTATCGATTCTGGAACAGCTCGACTTGCTCGTGACGATTGATATTCGCTGGTCCGAGACAGCGCGCGCTTCTGACTTCGTGCTGCCCGACGTGACGTATCTGGAGGCTGACCGCGGTGTGGGCACGGTCGTGGGCGCCAACGATGCGCGCGTGTTCTACCGCAACGCCGTGCTGCCTGTGCAGCATGACGACACGCGTCCCGGTCGGGAGATTTTTGCCGGTCTGGCACAGGCGTGTGGCGTGTGCGAGTACTTCCAGTTTACGTCTGATGATCTGGCGGCTGCCCAGGTGGCGCCTTATGGAATCGATCTGGACGAGCTCAAGGAGCGCGGTTGGGCCGATACGGGCGTGGCGCTGCCGACGCGCACGGGTGAGCCGATGATTCCGCTTGCCGGCGGCAAAATTGCGCTGGCAAGTGACGTATGGGAGCGTGCCGGCCTGGGTCGTGTACCCGACTGGATCGCTCCCATGGTGGAGCCTGGCCCGGGGATGTTTCGCCTTATTAGCGGCAACCGTCCCTTTGAGTCGCACACCTCGCGAAGGCTTGCAGTCCAAGGTGCCGCCGAGGCTGGGTCGGACCTGGATGCCGTGCAGATGAATGCCGATGCTGCTGCGCATATGGGCATCGCCGACGGCGAGATCGTCGAACTCGTGAGCGATATGGGCCGCGACCGCGTGCGCGTGGAGACGACGCCGTATCTGCATCCGGCGTGCATCTTCACCTCGGCCGCCCCCGGTGGGCGTTCGTTTGGCGCCGATGCCGGTGGCGCTCAGGCCCTGGGCGTCGGGCCGCTCGACCACACACCGCTGCGCTGGGACCCGTTGACGGGTGCCGCGCTTACTCAGGAAAACGCCGTTCGCGTGGAAAAGATCGCAGAGCACGAGGATAATAACGACTGATTGATTCAACAGATTGATTCGGCTGGTTTTGACGAACGGCCGACTGACCTGCCCTTGGTTTTTGAAAGGCTGCACATGAGCGATAGCCAGAACATGTCCGATGAGGTGCGCGCCCGCCTGCGCGCCATCCCTTCCGTCAACGAGCTGCTTGCCGAGTGGCCGGTAGTGAAGGCAGCGGGGGAAACCTGCGACGCGGTGGTGCATGCCGCCGTCACGGCCGAGCTCGACGAGGAGCGCGCTGCGATTCGCGCCGGTGCCGCCCCGCGCTCTAAGCGCGACCTGGCCTCGGCGATCGAGTGGCGTGCGCATCGCTCCGCGCTGCCGAGCCTGCGTCCCGCCGTCAACGCCACGGGTGTGGTTATCCATACCAACCTGGGTCGAGCCCCGCTCGCGGAGTCGGCCGCCAAGGCCGTGGCCGAAGTCGCACGCGGTTACAGCACGCTCGAGTACAGCGTGGACACCTGCTCGCGCGGGTCGCGCAAGGAACATGCCGCGCAGCTGATCCGCTCACTCACCGGTGCCGATGACGCGCTCGTGGTCAACAACAACGCCGCCGCGGTGCTGCTGGTGCTGGCGACTCATGCCGCGGGCAAAGAGGTCATCGTCAGCCGCGGTGAGCTTGTCGAGATAGGCGGCAGCTTCCGTATCCCCGATGTCATGGAGGCCTCGGGTGCCAAGCTCGTTGAGGTCGGGGCCACCAACCGTACGCATTTGAGCGACTACGAGCGCGCCATTACGCCCGATACGGCGATGATCCTCAAGGTCCATCCTTCCAACTATCGCATCGAGGGTTTCCACGAGGAAGTGAGCTCAAGGGAGCTCGCCGCGCTGGCCCATAAGCACGGCCTGCTGTTCTATGAAGACCAAGGCTCGGGCGCGCTGTTGCCCGACGACATCTTGGTGCGCGGCGGCGAAGAAACCACGCCGGCTTCGGTCGCGGCGGGGCTCGATATCGTGTCGTGCTCGGGCGATAAGCTGCTCGGTGCCGCACAAGCGGGCATTATCATGGGCCGTCGCGATCTGGTCCAGGCCTGCGGGTCGCATCCGCTCATGCGTGCCCTGCGCCCGGGCAAGCTCGCGCTGGCGGCGCTCGAGGCCACACTACGCATTTACATGGACGGGGCGGATGTGGCCCATCGCGAGGTGCCGGTTCTCAACATGCTCACGCTTCCGCAAGCTCATCTGGAGCGCCGTGCACGCAAGTTGCGCGATCTGATGGTGGCGGGCCTCGATAAGGCTGGCTGCCCGTGTGCCGTGCAGGTGGAAATCGTCGAGGAATCGTCGACCCCCGGTGGCGGCTCGCTGCCCACCGTGGAGCTTCCTACGATGTGCGTGGCCGTCTGCCCGGTCGACGGGCGCCTGTCCGTCGATGCGCTCAAGCGCTCGCTCGTCCAAGACTTCGACACGCCGGTCGTTACGCGCGCCTCGCACGACCGCATTCTGTTTGACGTGCGCACGCTCGTGGGCGACCGCGATATCGAGACGGCGGCGTCGACGCTTGCCGCATGCGTTGCCAAGGCGGTGCGCCGATGAGTGAGGCCGAAGCGTTGGTGGAATGCCCCGTTATCGTTGGCACGGCGGGCCACGTCGATCACGGTAAGTCGGCACTGATCGAGGCACTGACTGGCAAGAATCCCGATCGTCTGGAGGTTGAGCGCCGTCGCGGTATGACCGTGGAGCTGGGCTTTGGCGAGCTGGTGCTGCCGAGTGGCAAGATCGTTGGCCTGGTCGACGTGCCGGGCCACGCGCATTACTTGCGCGCCATGGTGCAGGGTGCCACGGGTATCGACGTGGCCGTGCTGGTGGTTTCGGCTGTCGAGGGCGTGATGCCGCAGACCCGCGAGCACGTGCATGTGCTGGAGCTGCTGGGCGTTACGCATATGGTGGTCGCGCTGACGATGTGCGACCTGGCCGACGCCGAGATGACCGAGCTTGCCGCTCTCGATGTCGATGACTTTTTGTCGGGTACTGTGTTTGCGGGCGCGCCGATGGTGCCCGTGTCGTCCAAGACCGGTGCGGGGATCGATGACCTGCTGGCTGCGCTTGACGAGCAGGTTGCCGCTTGCTGGGATGCCTGCCGTGCCCGTGCCGAGCTCACCGATGCCGCATCGCGTCTGCCCATCGACCGCTGCTTTACGATCAAGGGCGCCGGTACTGTGGTGACGGGAACGTTGCACGATGCGCCCGTCGCGGTGGGCGATGAGCTCGTCGCGCTGCCGTCGCGTACGGTCTGTCGCGTGCGCGGGATTCAAGTGCATGGCGATACGCTACGAGCGCTGCCCGGTCAGCGTGTGGCGCTCAACTTGGTGGGCGATGCCGTCTCCTCGCTCGATCGCGGTGAGATGCTCGGCGTGGCGGGTCGCTTTGGCCAGACGATGCGCTTTATGATGACGTTTACGTATTTGGGCCGCGAGGGAGCCAAGCCGCGCGTGCTCGAGTCGGGCGCGCGTGTGCACGTGATGGCGGGTACGGCCGAAGTCGTCGGTCGCATCATGTTCATGGAGGGTGAGGCCCCCATGGCAGTGGGTGAAACCCGTATCGTTCAGGTGCGCTTGGAAAACTCGCTGCCGCTGCGCGCCGGGGACCATGCCGTGGTGCTGTCCTATTCGCCCGTGATGCTTATTGGCGGCGGGCGCGTGCTGCTTTCGCGCTGCCGTCGCTCGCGCGAGCTTGCCGAAGGGGAGCGTGCGCTGTATGCGGCGATCGAGTCCGGCGATATCGCGGGCGGTGTGGGCGCTTGGCTGGCGCTGCAGACGCTGCCGGTTACGACGGCTGATGTTGCCGAGGCTTTGGATCTTGGTGCCGGCGAGGTCGACGCCGCACTGCGCGGATTGGTGGCGCAGGGCGCTGCTTGCGCGCTTGCTGGCGCGGATGGCTCGCTGTATGCAGATTCTTCCGCGCTCGACGCTGCGATGGATGCACTGGCGGCGACCCTGACCGCCATGCACGCGGCGGCTCCCAAGGAGACGGGCTTTACGCCCGGCGCCGTTGCCCATGCTGCGTGGCCTGCCGCTGATGAAGGCGTTGCCGCGGCTCTGATTGCCGAGGGCCGCTCGCGTGGCGTGTGCGCCGCCGAGGGCGCCGAGGTATTCGATCCGCATTCGGCCGCCGCGGCGGCACGCGTGGTGCGAGAGGCTTGCGAGCGGATCGTTTCCTTGCTGGACGAAGCTGGCCTCGATGCGCCGACGTTGCCCGAGGTGGGTGAGCAACTGCAGCTCGATCGTGACACCATGACGCGAGCCCTGCGCGAGCTTTCGCTCAACCGCTCGATCGTTAAGGTCGAGCGCGACGTTGCCTTGTCTGCCGCCGCCGAGGCCCATGCGCGCGAGCTTGTTGCCGCCGCCATTGAGGCAGCCGGCGGCGCTGCCACCACGAGCGTGCTGCGCGAGGCCCTGGGCGTGTCGCGCAAACGTGCCATCAGCATTTTGGAGCACCTGGATGCCGTGCGCTTTACGGTGCTCGACAAGGAGGCCGGCGGCCTGAGGTCCCTGCGCTAGATTGACTGCTCGGTTTGGTAAAATACCTCCGCACTTGGGAACGGATGGGCTCCGGTGGGCTCCGCGGTCCTCAAAACCGTTGCGAGGCGTGCAAAACGTCTTGGATGTGTTCGATTCACATACGTTCCCGCCATACGCTACCAGCGCTTTTGTGCTCGCGGTCTTGCTGCGTGCCGCAAAGGCGCTGTTTTGTTTTTGCATGGGTTTGCCGTGCCGCCGGCTTTATCGGCGACGGCATTTGGCTTCGTGTGCTGGGTTTTGAGCATGCCGATGGGGGTGGTTTGCCGTATGACTACCGTAAGACGGGCCGATCTTTCTTGTGTCGTCCAGGCGGGCGGGTTGTCGTCGCGCATGGGCTGCGATAAGGCGCGGATGTCGTTTTGCGGCGAGCCGCTCATCGAGCGCGTGCTGGGTCGGCTGGCGCCAGTTGCCGGCGAGTTGGTCGTGACGACTTCGCGCCCTTGCGAGCTTGCCTACCTTGAGGAGCTTATGTTTGATGGCCTGCGACCCCGCGTGGTGATGGACGTCGACGGTCCCGCCGGTGCCATGCGCGGCATCGCGAGCTCGCTGGCTGCGGCCCGATTGCCGCTCGTGGCGATCGTCGCCTGCGATATGCCGTTTGTCTCGCCGGAACTCATCGGCGCGCTTACCGATCGTGTTGAGGCCGAGGCGCTCGACGTGTGCGTGCCGCGCGAGGAGCGGGGGATTGAGCCGCTTTGCGCCGTCTGGCGCCGTGACGCGTGTGCGCCGGTTGCTCAAGAGCTGCTCGCCTGCGACCGCCAGCGCATTCGCTGCCTGATCAATCGCGTTCAGGCTGGTTATATGGATGAGCCGCAGATCGTTAAGGTCGCAGGCTCTACGCTCTGCTTCGAAAACGTCAATACGCCCGAGGAGTTTACGGCGGCCGAGTTACTCGCCTAGACGATTGGAGTTGCCATGTCTCACGATATTTGTCCCGACACGGGAGAGCCTTGCACTTGCGATGGTTCCGAGCCCTGTACCTGCGGCTGCGGTGGCTGTGGACATACTGAGGAAGAGGAAGCGGCCGCCGCGGCGTATCGCGAGGCACACCGCGAAGGCCCGTCCGGTGATGCCCTCGACCACGAGCGCAAGATTATCGTATCGTTTGACAGCACCTTCGATGTGATGGAATGCGAGCAGCTGTGCCTGGATGCCGGTGTGCCCGGGCGCATTATGCCTTTGCCCGGCTCCATTACCGCAGGTTGCGGCCTGTGCTGGGCCATGCCGTTCTCGGGCGATGCGCTCGCCGTCTTCCGTGCTGCCACCGAAGGCCGCATAACCCCCGCCGACTACCATCAGCTCGTCCTCTAACCACAAACACCACCACAAAGGCGCCCAATGTGGTGGTTTGGAACACGTGGACGAAACAGCTTCGAAACACGCGATTTGTGCGTCGGGCACTCAAAAACGCTTCTACCTGCATCGTAATCAAAACGAAACATCTGCTCGTCGGCTTATGCGAAACTTTGCTGCAACAGTGCGATATTATCCATACTCGATAAAGCTCGCGGCGCATGGGGCGCCTCGAACGACACCTTTCTTTTCCATCAATTGGAGGAAGCATGAGCTACACGCAGAAAGTTCTCGACGAGCTTAAGGCCCGCTATCCCGAGCAGCCTGAGTTCATCCAGGCCGCGACCGAGATTCTCGGCACCATCCAGCCGGCGCTCGACGCCCATCCCGAGTACGAGGAGGCCGCCCTGCTTGAGCGCCTCGTTGAGCCCGAGCGCATCGTTATGTTCCGTGTCCCCTGGGTCGACGACCAGGGCAAGGTCCAGGTCAACCGCGGCTACCGCGTCGAGTTCAACTCTGCCATTGGACCCTACAAGGGCGGCCTGCGCTTTAACCCGACGGTCACCCTGGGCATGCTCAAGTTCCTGGGCCTGGAGCAGATCCTCAAGAACAGCCTGACCACCCTTCCCATGGGCGGCGGCAAGGGCGGTTCCGACTTTGACCCCAAGGGCAAGTCCAACAACGAGATCATGCACTTCTGCCAGTCCTTCATGACCGAGCTCTATCGCCACATTGGCCCCAACACCGACGTTCCCGCCGGCGACCTGGGCGTTGGCGGCCGCGAGGTTGCCTACCTGTTCGGTCAGTACAAGCGCCTGACCAACGAGTGGACCGGCGTCCTTACCGGCAAGGGTCTTTCCTTTGGCGGCTCGCTCGCCCGTACCGAGGCCACCGGTTACGGTCTGGTCTACTTTGTGGACGAGTACCTCAAGAGCCGCGGCGACTCCTTCGAGGGCAAGAACGTCGTCGTTCACGGCTCCGGTAACGTCGCCATTTACGCGGTCCAGAAGGTCGCTCAGCTCGGCGGCAAGGTGCTGGCCTGCTCCGACACCCATGGCTGGGTCGAGGATCCCGACGGCATCGACTACACCGTGCTCGAGCATGTCTACAACAAGAAGCGCTCCGGCCACGACAAGGGTGTCACGCTCGCTATGTACGTCGACGAGAAGCCCAATGCCACGTGGCACGAGGGTGACGGCCGCGGCGTGTGGCAGCTGCCCTGCGACATCGCGCTGCCCTGCGCTCGCGAGAACACGCTGCTGCTCGAGGACGCCCAAGCGCTCGTCGCCAACGGCTGCAAGGTGGTCGGCGAGGGCGCGAACATGCCCACGACCATCGAGGCCACGACCTACTTCCAGGAGAACGGCGTCGCCTTTATGCCCGGTAAGGCTGCCAACGCCGGCGGCGTGCTCGTGTCCGGCCTGGAGATGAGCCAGAACGCTGAGCACCTGTCCTGGACCTTCGAGGAGGTTGACGGCAAGCTCGAGCAGCTCATGCGCGGCATGTTCCACAACGTGGACGACACCGCCAAGGAGTACGGCGAGGAGGGCAACTTCGTCATGGGCGCCAACATCGCCGGCTTCCTGAAGGTCGCCGACGCCATGCTCGCCCAGGGCGTCTGCTAAATCTTCGTTCGATATAGCATCGCAGAAGGCTCCCAGTCATCTTGGCTGGGAGCCTTTTTGATCCGCACGCGACGGAGGAAAACGGTTCATTTTGTCCCGACACGAGCTGTGCCCCCTCGTTTGGTACACTTAAAGGTACTGGACAAGTGGAGAGATGGGGGAGAACGTGCTCAAGTTCGGTACCTACGTCCGTGTTGGAAACGCGGCCGAAGCCTATGAGCTCTTGCAGAAGAACCGCAACAACAAGATTGTGGGCGGCGGCATCTGGATGCGCCTGGGTTCGCGTCGTGTGGCGACGGCGATTGACCTTTCGGCCTGCGGACTCGATCAGATCGAGGAGACCGAGACCGAGTTTCGCATCGGTGCCATGTGCACCCTGCGCCAGCTCGAGCGTCATGCCGGGCTCAACGCGCTTGTCAACCATGTCTTTGAGTTCGCCGTCCACGACATCGTGGGCGTGCAGCTGCGCAATACCGCCACGGTTGGCGGCAGCATCTACGGCCGCTTTGGCTTCTCGGACGTTCTCTCCGCCTTCCTCGCGCTCGATTCCTATGTTGAGCTGACGGGCGCCGGTCGCGTGCCGCTCGCCGAGTTCGTGGACATGGGCTACGTGCGCGATGTTATCGAGCACGTCGTGGTCGTCAAGCATGATTACCGTGCGAGCTACGAGGCCGTGCGCAAGGCCGCGACCGACTTCCCCTCGCTGAACGTCACCGCCGCCTGGTGGGACAACAGCTGGCATGTCACCGTGGGCGCCCGCCCGCTGCGTGCGACCCTGCTGCAGGGCGAGGCGTGCGGCCTTACCGGCGAGCAGCCTTCCGAGGACGAGCTTCGCACCCTGGCCGCATCCGTGCGTGCCCTGAGCTACGGCACCAACCTGTGGGGCTCGGCCGGCTACCGCCGTCGCATCTCGGCCCCGCTGGCGATTCAGGCTGTGCGCCGCGCCGCCGGCATTGAGCTTTCGGCCGCGCTTGCCCACGAGCTCGAGGGCGTGCAGATTCCTAAGTTTGCCACGGACGAGTATTCCTGCCGCCGCGTGCCCGGCGTCGATTCTAGCGAGGTGCGCTAATGGCTGCCAAACTCATCGATCTTTCCTTTACACTCAACGGCCGCAAGGTCAAGGTTCAGATTGCCCCCGATACCATGCTCTTTGCGCTGCTGCGCGAGCAGGGCTGCGCGTCGGTGCGCTGCGCCTGCGAGACCACCAACTGCGGTCTGTGCACGGTGTGGCTCGACGGCGATCCGGTGCTGAGCTGCTCGGTTCCCGCCGCCCGTGTTGAGGGCCATACCATCACCACGCTCGAGGGCCTTAAGGCCGAATCCGAGGCACTGGCCCGCGCGATGGCTGCCGAAGGCGCCGAGCAGTGCGGTTTTTGCGCCCCCGGCCTCATCATGAACGTGCTGGCGCTTGCCCGCGCCGCCAAGGAGGACCCAAGCCTCGTCGCCACGCGCGAGGAACTCTCGCGCCAGCTTGCCGGCAACCTCTGCCGTTGCAGCGGCTACGAGAGCCAGCTGCGCGCCATCGTTCGCTTCCTCAACGAGTCCGGCGTGCAGGTGGGTTTCGAGATGCCCGAGCTGCCGGTCAATAACACCAGCTCCGATGGTGTCGCGTACAAGCAGATCACTCACAAGCAGCCCAAGAAGGATTCGAAGGCTCTGCTCGAGGGTCGTCCCGTCTACACGGGCGACATGGTGCCCGCCGGCGCCCTGATCGTCAAGCTCAAGCGCAGCCCCTATGCCCGCGCCAAGATCCGCTCCATCGATACGTCGCGCGCACTGAAGGTACCCGGCGTCGTGGGCGTCTACACCTACGAGGACGTGCCCAAGCGCCGCTTTACCATCGCCGGTCAGAGCTATCCGCAGCCGAGTCCCTACGACCGCCTGATTCTCGAGAACCTCGTCCGTTACCAAAACGAGGAGGTGGCGATCGTCGCCGCCGAGACCGAGGAGGCTGCCGACAAGGCGCTCAAGCTCATCAAGGTCGACTATGAGGTGCTCGAGCCGCTGCTCGACTTTACCCAGGCGCTCGATAACGACATCGTGGTCCACCCCGAGGGCGACGTGACCTTTATGTTCCCGCAGGGCGGCGACGTTGCTCGCAACCTGGTGTGCAGCGGCACGAGCGACTTTGGCGACCTTGACGAGGCCTTCGCCCAGAGCGATATCGTCTTTGAGCGCACCTACACCAGCCAGGCCACGCAGACCGCGCCCATGGAGACCTTCCGCGCCTTCGCGACGACCGACGCGTTCGGGCGAATCTCGGTGACCACCTCCACGCAGGTGCCCTTCCACGTGCGCCGCATGGTCGCGCAGTCGCTCGATATCCCGCAGTCGCAGGTGCAGGTCATTAAGCCGCGCATCGGCGGCGGCTTTGGCTCCAAGCAGACGGGCTGCTGCGAGATCTTCGTTGCGTTTGTGACGCAGCAGACCGGCCGTCCGAGCTACTGCTGCTACACCCGCGAGGAGACCATCACCGCGGGCAATTCGCGCCACCAGATGCAGATGACCGTCAAGCTGGGCGCCATGAACGACGGCACCATCACGGCCATCGATCTACATACACTGTCCAACGCCGGCGCGTACGGCGAGCACGCCACCACGACGATCGGCCTTTCGGGCCACAAGAGCCTGCCCATCTACAACCATGTGAAGGCGAGCCGCTTTAGCTGGGACGCCGTCTACACCAATACCAACCGCGGCGGTGCGTATCGCGGCTACGGTGCCACCCAGGGCCAGTTTGCCGTTGAGAGCGCCGTCAACGAGCTTGCCGACATGCTGCACATGGATCCCGCCGACCTGCGCCTTAAGAACATCGTGCGCGAGGGCGAGATTATGCCGCAGTACTACAACGAGAAGCTCAACGCCTGCGCGCTCGACCGCTGCCTGCTGCGCGCGATGGACATGATCGGTTGGCGCGACAAGCCGCTAGCCGTCGACCTGGGCGACCGCGTGCGCGCCCTGGGCTGTGCGCTCACCATGCAGGGCTCGGGCATTTCCAACGTGGACATCGCCGGCATCGACATGCGCCTGGAAGAGGACGGCTTCATTACCATCGGTACCGGTGCCACCGATAACGGCATGGGCGTCGATACGATTCTGGCGCAGATTGCCGCCGAGGAGCTGGGCGTGGAGAGCTCGCTGATCGTGGTGCGCGGCGTGGACACCGACGTGTCGCCGTTCGATGCCGGCTCGTACGCGAGCTCGGGCACGTACGTGACGGGTCTGGCAGCCAAGAACGCCGCGACGGAGCTGCGCGAGAAGATCTGCGCCAAGGCTGCCCAGATGTGGGACGTGGACGCTGCCGACGTGGTCTTCGATGGCCAGTACGTGCGCCTGTCCGACGAGCGTGCCGCGCGCGAGCAGAACCGCTACCTCACGCTGCGCGACTTTGCCAACCTGTGCGTCAAGAACATCGCGGGCGGTGACGCGCTCACCTCGCATGCCTCTGCCTGCCTGCCCGTTTCGCCTCCGCCGTTTATGGCCGGCATTGCCGAGGTCGAGGTCGATAAGGCCACCGGCAAGGTAACCGTGGTGGACTATGCGGCGGCTGTGGACTGCGGCACCGTGATCAACGAGGCGCTCGCGCGCGTCCAGGCCGAGGGCGGCATTGCCCAGGGTATCGGCCACGCGCTCTACGAGATCGTCGAGCACGACGACCGCGGCCGCCTGCGCACCGGCAACTTTATGAGCTACAAGCTGCCCACGCGCCTGGATATCGGCAGCATTCGCGTGGCCTTTGAGCCGAGCTACGAGCCGACGGGCCCGTTTGGCGCCAAGTCGATCGGCGAGGTCGTCATCAACACGCCGCTCGCCGCCGTGGCCTCGGCCGTCGCGCACGCCACCGGCCACCAGGTGCGCTCGCTGCCCATCACGCCCGAGAAGGCCCTGCTGGGGGAGTAGCGGGTCAGCGAACAAGTCGTAATTGGCGGGGTGGGGCAACTCGCCCCGCCATTTGCACTCGTGGTGAGGTCGTGAGCCTGTAAAAGGTGTGCGTGCGCTTGTCGCTCGTATCTGCTATCATTCCTAATCTGTGCGCTCATGCGGGCGTGGCGGAATTGGTAGACGCGCCAGATTTAGGTTCTGGTGGGATTCCCGTGAAGGTTCGAGTCCTTTCGCCCGCACCAACGCACCCGCGTCGGCTTATGCCCTCGCGACGCTTGTTGCATAAAGGTACCAGCACCTCAGATAAGCTGGGCAGTATGAGGAGGAACGTGTTGAACATCACCGCTTCTGACGTCAAGGACGCCAAGCTCACCGCTACGGTCACCATCCCGGCCGCCGACGTCGACGCCGCGATCAAGAAGGCCTACAAGGACACCGCCAAGAAGTACCGCTTCCCGGGCTTCCGCGCCGGTAAGGCTCCCCGTCCGGTCATCGACTCTGCTCTTGGCGCCGAGGCTACCCTCGCTCAGGCCACCAACGACCTGATCGCCGCCAACGAGCCCGCCGTCCTCAACGAACTGGACATCGTCCCCACCAAGAATGGTGACTACAAGGACCTCGACCTCGCCAAGGATCACGAGGACTACACCTACACCGTCGAGTTCTCCCTGCGTCCCGCCGCTGAGCTCTCCTCCTTCGACGCCGTCGAGATCGAGATGCCCCCTGCGGAGGTCACCGAATCCGAGATCAACAACCAGGTCGAGATGCTCCTCAACTACCGCGCCACCTTCGAGGACGTCGAGGGTCGCGCCGTCGAGGCCGAGGACTACGTCACCGTCGACCTTAAGGCCGTCGAGAACGCCGACAACTTCGCTGCCGAGGGCCGCATGCTCATCGCCGGTAGCGACAGCAACCCCAAGGAGTTCAACGAGGCCCTGATCGGCGCCAACGTTGACGACGTCAAGACCGTCACCTGGACCGACGAGGTCGAGGAGGGCGAGGAGGCCGAGACCCACACCGTCGAGGTCACCGTCAAGGGTATCAAGGTCCGCAACACCCCCGAGCTCACCGACGAGCTCGTCAAGTCCGACTTTGGCTTCGACAGCATCGACGCCATGCGCGACGCCATCAAGATCGAGATCGAACAGGACAAGGCTTCCCGCCTCCCGGCCGAGAAGGAGAACCGTTGCGTCTCCGCTCTCGCCGAGCGCCTGCAGCTCGACGAGATGGATGCTGACTACGAGCAGTCCGTCTTTGAGGAGCTTGGCCAGAACTTCCTGTCCAACCTCGCTGCCCGCGGCATGACGCTGGACACCTGGCTGCCCGCTTCCGGCCTGACCATGGAGCAGTTCATCGGCGACTTGCACAAGCAGGCCAACGACGTTGCGCGTGAGTCCCTGGCTCTCGACGCCCTCGCCCGCGAGCTCAAGATCGAGGTCACCGAGGACGACATCAACGCCGAGTTCGAGAAGGCTGGCGTCAAGGACGTCGAGGCTTCCAAGGCCGAGTTCATCGCCGATGGCCGCATGCCTGCCGTCCGTGAGTCCATCCGTCGCTCCAAGGCTGTCGACCACCTGGTCGAGAACGCCAAGGTGACCGAGGTCGACGAGACCGCCAAGGACGCCGAGTAATTCTCGCCACCTTGCCCGCGAGCGCATGGGTGCGCCCGTGATGGGGTAAAGTTATACACCGGTTATCCGGTTGCTTCGTACGGTGCCAGCCAATGCATAGCATGCGGGCACCGTACGTTTATCTAGAACCAATTTGGTCCGCAAGAGAGAAATGGAGATGCGTATGATCGCTAAGTTCGATTCCGCCCTCGTGCCATACGTTATCGAGCAGACGCCGCGCGGCGAGCGCAGCTACGATATCTATTCGCGCCTGCTCAACGACCGCATCATCTTCTTGGGCGAGGAGATCAACTCCGTCAGCGCCAACCTGGTCGTTGCCCAGCTGCTGCATCTTGAGAGCCAGGATGCCGAGAAGGATATCTCGCTCTACATCAATTCGCCCGGCGGCGAGGTTTACTCCGGCCTGGCGATTCTTGACACCATGAACTTCATTAAGCCGCAGGTCTCCACCATCTGCGTTGGTATGGCCGCGTCTATGGCCGCCGTGCTGCTTTCGGCCGGCGCCAAGGGCAAGCGCTTCTGCCTGCCGCACTCCAAGGTCATGATTCACCAGCCCAGCGGCGGTGCCCAGGGCCAGCAGACCGAGATCGAGATTGTGGCCGAGGAGATCAAGAAGACCCGCCGCGAGCTCAACCAGATCCTGTCCGACGCCTCGGGCCAGCCCATCGAGAAGGTCCAGTCCGATACCGAGCGCGACAACTACCTCACGCCTGCCGAGGCCCTCGACTACGGCCTGATCGACCGTATCGTTACCTCGCGCGACCTTGCCGCGAAGGACGCCTAGGATGGCCGGTAACATGCAGGACAACTTCGACGAGAACGGCAACCCCATCCGCTGCTCCTTCTGCGGAAAAGAGCAGGGGCAGGTTCGCCGCCTGGTGAAGGGTCCGACCAACATCTTTATCTGCGACGAGTGCGTCGCCGCCTGCTCCGAGATCCTGGAGGAGTCGCTGGCTTCGGACTTTATGGACGCTGCCCGCAACGGCAAGCTGCCGGGCTTCCTCAACGACCACGGTCAGGCTGCATCTCAGCCCGCCGTGGACCCCGAGGCCGAGGGCTTTGAGCTCGAGGATGATGCCCGTCAGGTCATTACGCACGTGCCGACGCCGCACGAGATCTATGACGAGCTTTCGGCCTATGTCATGGGCCAGGAGGACGCCAAGCGCGCCATGTCGGTTGCCGTGTACAACCATTACCGCCGCGTGATCGAGGGCGGTGCCGCGCTTTCGGCCTTTGATGACGGCTTGGATTCGCAGCTCGACGATGATATGGACGAGGTAGAGCTCGCCAAGTCCAACATTTTGCTGCTCGGTCCCACCGGTACCGGTAAGACGCTGCTCGCCCAGACGCTCGCGCGCATCCTCGAGGTGCCGTTTGCCATCGCCGACGCCACCGCGCTCACCGAGGCCGGTTACGTGGGCGAGGATGTTGAGAACATCCTGCTCAAGCTCATCAACGCTGCCGATGGCGATATTGAGCGCGCGCAGGTTGGCATTATCTACGTGGACGAGATCGATAAGATCGCCCGCAAGGCCGAGAACCTTTCTATTACCCGCGACGTTTCGGGCGAGGGCGTTCAGCAGGCGCTGCTTAAGATTCTTGAGGGCACGGTGGCAAGCGTTCCGCCCACCGGCGGCCGCAAGCATCCCCAGCAGGAGCTGCTGCAGATCGACACGACCAACATCCTGTTCATCTGCGGTGGTGCCTTTGTGGGTCTGGACAAGATCATCGCCGATCGCGTGGGCAACAAGGGCGTGGGCTTTAACTCCGAGATCGCCGGCCCCACCTCGGTCGACGAGAACGATCTGCTGCGCCAGGTGCTCCCGCAGGACCTCAACGCCTTTGGCATGATCCCCGAGTTTGTGGGACGTACGCCCGTCGTCACCCAGACGCAGGCGCTCGACGAGGACGACCTGGTGTCGATCCTGACCGAGCCCAAGAACGCCGTGGTGCGTCAGTACCGCAAGATGTTCCAGCTCGAGGACGTCGATCTTGAGTTTGAGGACGCCGCCCTGCACGAGATCGCCCGCATGGCGCTCGCCCGCAAGACCGGCGCCCGCGGCCTGCGCTCCATCTGCGAGGACGTGTTGCAGCAGACAATGTTCGACCTGCCCAGTGAGGAGGGCGTTTCCAAGGTCGTTGTGACCGAAGCCTCCGTAAAGGGCGAAGAACAGCCCCAACGCATCTACGGCTAAACCAGCCTAAAACGTGTTTGCAAATAGCCTCCGACCACCCGCGGTCGGAGGCTATTTTATATATACGCAATAACCCCAACTACCTGTGTTATTCTGTGTGTTTGTTTAAAGTCTCAGCAAAGTCCATTCAGACTGAAGTAATCGATACCTAAGGGGAGGAATGTAGGCCCGATTTTCGTAGATTCCGCACGAGCCGAAGACCACTTAATGTGGTCTTCGTGCGAGCCAGGACTTGACCGAGCGAAAATCGGGCCTACATTCCTCCCCGATGGGCAAGGGAGAGATATATGGAAGAGATGCCCAAGAACTACGATCCGTCGACCAACGAGCCGGCGATCCTGCAGAAGTGGCTCGACGGCGGCTACTACAAGCGCCGTGAGGGCGTGGGCGACTGCACCGTCACCATTCCGCCTCCCAACGTGACCGGCAAGCTCCACATGGGCCACGCCACCGACGACTCCATCCAGGACGCCATCATTCGTATGGCTCGCATGCGCGGTAAGTCCACGCGCTGGGTGCTCGGCACCGACCATGCCGGTATCGCTACGCAGACTAAGGTCGACAAGAAGCTCAAGAGCGAGGGCATCAGCCGCCTGGAGATCGGTCGCGACAAGTTTGTCGACGCCTGCTGGGACTGGACCCACGAGTACGGCGGCATCATTGTCGAGCAGATCAAGCGCATGGGCTGCTCCGTCGACTTCGACAACGAGCGCTTTACCATGGACGAGGACTACGCGCAGGCCGTGCGCAAGGTCTTCTGCGACTGGTACCACGACGGTCTGATCTACCGCGGCAAGCGCATCGTCAACTGGTGCCCCAACTGCACCACCGCCATCTCGGACGACGAGGCCGAGTACAAGGACGAGAAGGGCCATCTGTGGCACCTGCGCTATCCGCTTACCGAGCCGGTCAACGGCCAGGACTACATCGTCGTCGCCACTACGCGCCCCGAGACCATGCTCGGCGACACGGGTGTTGCCGTTTCCCCGAAGGACCCCGAGAAGGCCGCCTTTGTGGGTAAGACCGTCAAGCTTCCCATCGTCGACCGTGAGATCCCCATCTTTGAGGATTGGCATGTCGACGCCAACTTCGGTTCCGGCTTCGTTAAGGTTACTCCGGCCCACGACCCCAACGACTACGCCATGGGTCAGGCTCACGACCTGCCGCAGATCAACATCTTTGACGAGCACGCGGTAGTTGTCGAGGGCTACGGCGAGTTCACCGGCATGACCCGCGAGGAATGCCGCGAGGCCGTCATTAAGTGGTTTGAGGAGCATGACCTGCTCGATCACGTCGAGGACCTCGATCACTCCGTCATGCACTGCTACCGTTGCGACGCCGCGCTTGAGCCGTGGCTGTCCGAGCAGTGGTTTGTGGCCGTCGACAAGCTCAAGGGGCCGGCGCTCGACGCCGTTAACTCCGGCAAGGTCACCTTCCACCCCGCGCGCTGGACGCAGACCTACACCACCTGGATGGAGAACCTCAAGGACTGGTGCATTAGCCGCCAGCTGTGGTGGGGCCACCGCATCCCCGTTTTCTACTGCGAGGACTGCGGCTGGGAGGACGCTCTTACCGAGGACACCGACGTGTGCCCCAAGTGCGGCGGCCATCACGTGCATCAGGACGAGAACGTGCTGGACACCTGGTTCAGCTCGCAGCTGTGGACCTTCGCCACGCAGGGCTGGCCGCAAAAGCCAGAGCTGCTCGAGGGCCATCATCCCACGACGGCGCTCGTCACCGCACGCGACATCATCGCGCTGTGGGTCGCGCGCATGGTCATGAGCTCGCTGTACTTCCTGGACGAGGTGCCGTTTAAGGACGTCGTCATCTACCCGACGATCCTGGCTAAGGACGGCAGCCGCATGTCCAAGTCCAAGGGCAACGGCGTTGACCCCATGGACCTCATTGGTATGTACGGCGCCGACGCCATGCGCTACAACCTGCTTACGCTGTGCACCAACAACCAGGACGTCAAGTTCGACGCGAACATCGATAAGAAGACCAAGAAGCTTATCGACAGCCCGCGTACCGACCAGGCCAAGTCGTTTGTGACCAAGATCTGGAACGCAAGCCGCTTCCTGCTCATGAACATGGAGGGCTACACGCCCGGCGAGCCCGTCGTGGAGACGCCGGCCGACGCCTGGATGTTCAGCCGCCTGGCAAAGGCCGTCAAGATGGTCACCGAGGGTATTGAGAACTACACCTTTGGCGACATGGCCCGCGGCGTGCAGCAGTTCTTCTGGAACGAGGTCTGCGACTGGTACGTCGAGGTCACCAAGGCCCGCCTGAAGGGCGAGGGCCGTCTGCAGGCCCAGCGCAACCTGATCTTTGTGCTCGACACCTCCATTCGCCTGATGCACCCGCTCATGCCGTTTGTCACCGAGGAGATCTGGGACAACATGCCGGCGAGTGTGCTCGATCTGGACGCCGAGGGCAACGTGAACCGCGCCGAGGCGCTCATGATCGCCAAGTGGCCCGAGCCCGCCGACTACGCTAAGCATGTTGACGAGGACGCCGAGCGCGCGTTTGAGCTGTGCCGCGCCGTCGTTTCCGCCGCCCGCGCCACGCGTTCGCGTTACCGCTTGAGCCCCAAGGCCGAGCTCGACGTGGTCGTGCGCGCCGGTGCCGAGGACATCGAGAAGCTCGAGAGCCTGCGCTCGACCATCGAGCCGCTGGCCAACACCGCCTCGCTGGTCATGGGTACCGACGTTGAGAAGCCGGCCGCGAGCATCGCCGTGGTCGACAGCGGCGTCGAGGTCTTTGTGGTGCTCGAGGGCAAGGTTGACCTTTCGGCCGAGAAGGCGCGTCTTGAGAAGGAGATCGCCGCGGCTCAGAAGGAGCTCGCCGGTTGCGAGAAGACGCTCGCCAACGAGGGCTTTGTGGCCAAGGCCGCGCCCGCGGTGGTGCAGAAGAAGAGGGACCGTGCAGCTGAGCTCAAGGAGATTCTGGCGGCGCTGACTGCTCAGGTTGCTGACTTCTCGTAGGCGGTACTGGGGGACGCGTCCCGACGCTTTGCTCTCCGCTGCGGACAGTCCTGCGCAAGACGGACAGCACATTAAGTGCTGTCCTTTGCGTGCGGAACTTGCGGCGAGCAAAGCGTCGGGCCGCTCCTAGTTCGCTTACGTGGTTGTTTGCATCTGGTGTGTTAGGGCCACTGGGTTGTGGCCTTGTTCTCGCTGCAATCGGGTAAAGGCTGATATTGTCAACGTGAGGGGCTCATTCTTTTTGGTGGGCCTCTTTTTCTGTTATGGGGGACTTTGAGTTATGGCTAAGCGTTCTGGGTCGTATGTCGTTCCGTTCTCGTTTGAGTTGCTTTCGTTTGATGAGGTTGTGGGGCTTGCTGCTGATACGGGGCGGATTTCTGGGGATGCTGGGCCTCTGCTCGAGACGGTTGTCGATATGCTTGATGAGTTGGGGCGTCCGGACGAGTATTTTGATTGCATTCAGGTCGCCGGTACCAATGGCAAGACTTCGACCACGCGTTTTTCGGCCGCCATTCTTCGTGGCGAGGGGCTCAAAACCGCGCTTTATACGTCGCCGCAGCTGGTGCGCTATCCCGAGCGCATGGAGGTTGATGGGCGCGTGGTGAGCGATGAGGCGTTTGCCCGCGCCGTTTCTGCCGCTGTTGAGGCGGGGCGTCGAGTGAATGCCCGTCGTGTGGCGGTGGGGGAGCGTGCCTATTCCATCACGCCCTTTGACCTGCTGACGGCTGCCGCATTGGTGGTGTTTGCCGAGGCTGCGGTGGATGTTGCCGTGCTTGAGGTTGGCATGGGCGGGCGTTGGGACGCCACGAGTGCGACCGATCCCGTCGCCGTTGCCATTACGGGCATTGGGCTCGATCACACACGTATTTTGGGCGACACGCTCGAGGCCATTGCGGGGGAGAAGGCTGCGGTCATTAAGCCCGGACGCCTGGTTGTGCTGGGTGAGGGCACGCACGAGGCGAGTGTTCAGCGCGTGATGGATGCCCGTTGCCGCGCGTGCGGCATCGTGCCGCTCGTGGTAGGCCACGCTACGACTAAGGTGCCGGTGCATGTGGGCGACACGGTTGAGTTTAGCTGCACCACGCCGCGCGCGATCTATACGTCGAGCATGGTCAAGCCGGCCTATCAGCCGCAGAATGCCGCGTGCGCGATTATGCTTTGCGAGGGCTATCTGGGCCGCGAGCTCGACCACGATGCGCTCGACGCCTCGCTTATGGGTTGCCCCACGCCGGGTCGTTTTGACGTGCTGGGGACCGATCCACTCAAGCTGATCGATGCCTGTCATAACCCCCAGAGCTGCGAGAACTTTGTGAGCGCACTGGACGAGATCGACCCGTGCGTAGAGAATCGCCCAACGTTGCTGTGCGCCGCGCTGGCAGACAAGGACGTGGCGGGTATCGTTGACGTGCTGATTCCGGCCTTCCCGCGCGTGGTCGTGACCCAGACCGATTCCGATCGCGCCTTGCCGGCAGAGGAGCTCGCCGCCCTGGTGGACGCCGATAAGCTCACGGGCGTATATCCGAGTGTGTCCGAGGCCCTCGCTGCCTTCGATGCCGCAGACGAGCCTTTCGTAGCTGCCGGTACCATCACCCTAGCCGGCGAAGTAGCCGGCCTGTTGCGCTAACCCATCCCCTCATCAGTTGCGGTGAAATAGGGACTGTTTTACAAGCCAGGAGGCCCAAACAGTCCGTATATCACCGCAACTCAAAAGCAGTCAATTTGGGACGGGGCTTTTTTAGCTGCCCTGTGCCCCGAGTTGACTCGCTTGCCACGAAATGGGCCTATTTACTACGTTTTACCGGCAACCCTCGACCATACCGAGAATTGCGAAATCAAAACTGCAGGTAGAGGGCCTGCCATTTTTCAAAAAAGACCCGCATGGTCGACCCATGCGGGTTAAACGTAGTAGATAGCTCGTTTTCGTGGCGCGACGTAATCGCAATGTGACAAAGGGGCTGTCCCTTTGTCACATTGGCTAGTCTAGGCGGACGGGATCGTGGGGGTATGCGTTGAGAATCTCGACGCCGGACTCGGTAACTAGGGCCAAGTCCTCGATGCGGACGCCGGTGCGGCCGGGGAGGTAGATGCCCGGCTCGATGGAGAACGTCATGCCTGGCTCGATAACCTGTTCGTTGACCAGCGAGACGTCGCCCGGCTCATGGTCCTGAAGACCGATCGAGTGGCCCAGGCGATGCGTAAAGTACCGCCCATAGCCCGCGTCTTCAATCACATCGCGCGCGGCGCGGTCCAGGTCGCACATGCGCACACCCGGTGCGATGAGTGCCTCGGCGGCCTCGTTGGCGCGGCGCACGATGTCGTAGATGCGCGCCGTCTCCTCGTCCGGATCGCCCCAAAAGAACGTGCGCGTCATGTCCGAGCAGTAGTTGCGACGACGCCCGCCAATGTCGAACAGCACCACGTCGCCGCGCTTGAGCACGGTGTCGTCGGGCTCGTGGTGCGGGTCGCCGGCGTTAGCACCAAAGCTCACGATGGGCGGAAAGCTAAAGCCCTCGCAGCCGTGCTTGCGATACAGGCTGAGCATCTGGTCGGCAATTTCGCGTTCCGTCACGCCCTCGTGAACGAGCTTGATAGCGTCGGCCATCACGGCGTCGTTAGCGGCCGAGGACGCGCGCATGAGCTCCTGTTCGGCGTCATCCTTGTGGGTGCGCGCGGCGGTGACGGCAAAGTCGCCCAGGAAAAACTCGCTGGCTGCGTGGCGCTCCATGAGTGGCATCAAAAAGCCGGAACGCATGACGGTGTCGATGCCGAGCGGTTTGTTCGGATCGACCTCGCGAGCGATGGCGTCGGCCACGACGTCGGTATCGGTGTGGTAGGCAACGCGCGCATTGTCATACTCGGGCAGCTGATGCAGCGCGTTGACCAGGGTCACGGGCTCGCTACCGCGTGCGAGCAGCGCGCCGCAAAAACGCTCGAACATATCGGCATAAAAACCGGTCAGATAGTAGATCGACCACGGGTCATTTATGAGCAACTGCGCACCGGGGTGCTGAGCCTCGAGCGCATCGAGCACGCGCGCCACGCGCTGGTCATCGACATGTGCCATGAAACATCCTTTCGCTTGGTTGCCACCATGGTATCCCCAATGCCAGGGTAGTCAATTTGGGACGGGGCTATTTTAGCTGCGTCAAACTTGCGGGCTAATAGGTAAAAGTAGCCATAAGAGGCCCGTCCCAAATGGGCTGGTTTCAAAAGTATGGCGGATTACGGGGCTGGACCTGTATTACTTGACCATGGCAAAAATCGCGAAATTAAAACCGCATATAGATGGCTTGTCAAAAATTGAAAATGGCCGGTATGGATGGGGGTCTCCGAATCGGCCCCGTAATCCGGCATAGTTTTGAAATGGCACTAAAGTAGGCACAAGCTGAATACCGATCCCAAGGATAGTTGCGGTGGAATAGTTCCTGGATGCCGGGGTTTTGGCGGAAATCAGGAACTATTTCACCGCAATTGAGGAGGGGTGGGATGGATGGCAGCGTAACTAAAAGCCCCGTTCTAAATGAGCTGCTTAGGCTGGGTCGATGTCCATGCTGGCGATTAGGTTGATGTTGGTGTTGAGGAGGTCGGGGAGGACGACGTCGCCCATGCGGATGGGGGCTTTGACGATTAGGCCTCGGATGAGGTCCATGGCTTGGGCGTGGAGGGTCAGCGGGATGGCTTCGGATGTGCGCACGGGGAGCAGGGCTTCGTCGCCGCCGGAGACGGCCACGGTGGTGGTGAGCACGCGCATGGGGCAGGTGAGCTCCTGATGTGCGAACTTATCGCCGCGCGGGCAGTTGTTGCCGGTTACGGAGCGCACTTCTACCACGGCGCCGTCTTCGTCACGCTCTACCTCTACGGTCAGGAGGCACTCAGATGGGCAGGTTGTGCAGTTGAACTGCAACGTTTCGATCGCGTTTATGCTCATGGTCTTACGCCTCCTCGATGGGATCGACGGACAGGACAATTTCGCTAGCACCTAGGTCGAGTGCGCGCTGAATCACCTTTGGCGGCAGCGGGAGGCTCTCCATGACGCTCGGTTTAAACGGGCGGACCTTGCCTGTAAGTAGTTCCTCGTCGCCTGCTAGAATACGCACGCGGGCGGCATCGACCGGTCGGCGCACACGGAAGTTGAGTCTGGTGAGTGTCACAGTCGTAATGCGTCCCGGCAGCGCGTAGCCCGCGATGCCGGCAGGGGAGACCGTGAGCTCCCAGTCCGGAACGGTGCCCGCGCCGGTCCCCAGCGCGTACGCCGCCGCAGCTGCGCCAGCCCTCTCGGACTCGGTCGTTACGTTGTCGGCCAGGTCGTGCACGTGCAGCACGTTGCCGCAGGCAAAGATGCCCGGCACGCCCGTTTGCAGGCTCTGGTCCACCACGGCGCCGCGCGTTCGCGGGTCAAGCTCTACGCCAGCGGCAACCGAAAGCTCGTTCTCGGGAATCAAGCCCACCGAAAGCAGCAGTGTGTCGCACGGAACGATGCGCTCGGTCCCCGGAATGGGCGCCAGGCGCTCGTCGACTTGGCTTACCTCGACGGCTTCCACGCGGTCGTGCCCGATCACGCGTGTGACGGTGGTGGACAGGTGCAGCGGAATGCCAAAGTCGTTCAGGCAGTTCTTCACATTGCGGCGCAGGCCGTTAGCGTACGGCATGAGCTCGTACACGCCCTCGACCGAAATCCCCTCGAGCGTGCAGCGGCGCGCCATGATAAGCCCGATGTCGCCTGAGCCCAAGATGACGGCACGCGAGCCGGGTTTGAGGTTTTCGATATTGATGTATCGCTGCGCCAGGCCGGCCGTAAACACGCCGGCGGGACGACTGCCGGGAATCTTGATCTCGCTGCGCGTGCGCTCGCGACAACCCATGGCAAGGATGACCGCGCGCCCGGTGAGCCGTAGCATGCTGGCGGGGCTCATGAGCGTGACGGTATGGACCGCGGCGTCTTCCGTAGGCTCGCCCGAATCAATCCCAATCACCATGCAGTCCAGGAACAGCGTAATGTCGGTTGCGCGCACCTGGTCGATAAAGCGCTGTGCGTATTCGGGACCGGTGAGTTCCTGTTTAAAGTGCGACAGGCCAAAGCCGGGGTGGATGCACTGGCGGAGGATGCCGCCCAGGTGCTGCTCGCGCTCCGCGCTGGCCACGCGTGCGCCGGCCTTATGCGCGGCCAGCGCGGCCGCCATGCCTGCAGGCCCGCCGCCGATAACGACCACGTCGAAGGCTTGCGTTTGTACGGCTTCTACGACGCCGCAATCAATCGCACTCGATTTGAACTCCTCCATCCTAGCGCACCCCCTTCAAAGGTCCCTCGACCAACCAGGAGCCGGCGTCCTCCAGTAATACCTCGCTAGGGTTGCAGCCCAACTCGCGCGTCAGAATCGCCACCACGCGGCTCTGGCAAAAGCCGCTCTGACACCGGCCCATACCGGCACGGCAGCGGCGCTTGACGCCCTCGACCGAAACCGCGCCCGGCTGGCGTCGGATCGCGGCCACGATCTCGGCTTCGGGCACCGTCTCGCAGCGGCAGACAATCTGCCCCCACGCGGGATCGGACTCGATCAGCTCCTCCTTGCGCGCCAGTGGTGCGCGGTCAAAGTCGTCCGGCGCGCGGCGAATTGGGTTCCAGTCATCCCGTTCGCGCAAAACCACACCCGCGTCGCGCATAACCTGCTCCATGCGCTCGGCAATGGCCGGCGCGCTCGCCACGCCCGGCGACTGAATGCCTGCCGCCTGGAACAGTCCCGGCACCACGGCCGACTGCCCAATAAAGAAGTCGTTCGTTCCCTGAATGACCGGACGCCCGCCGGCAAATGCGCGCACCACGCGGCGCGTATCCAGATCGGGCACCAGCTTGCGCGCGCCGGTCAGCAGCGCGTTAACGTCGCCGGCGTAGGTCTGCGTGTCGCCCGGATCGCGCACGGCGGCGGTCGCGGTGATCACCGTGTTGCCGTGGACGGTGCCTGTAACGATGACGCCCTTGGAAACCGGCGTGGGAACGGGGTAGAGCGGCATGAGCGCACGTGGCTCCTTGTCCAGCACCACGATGTTGCCCTGGCGCCAGACCATCTGGAACTCCTCGGCGCCCGCCATATGCGAGATGTTTGCGGCGCCGTTGCCCGCGGCATTAATCAAATAGCGGCAACGCACATCACCGGTCGGTGTCACCAGCGTAAAGCGAGCGGTCCCGTCACCGCTCCCGTCGCCAGCGCCGGGAGCTACCTCGATCGCTTCCACCGATGCGGAGCGCATAAACGTCACCCCGTTGGCCACGGCGTTCTCCAGCGCGGCGATGGCAACCTCAAACGGGTCGACAAACCCAGTCGAGGGGCACCACAACGCGCACGTTGCATCGGCACTGGCGCACGGCTCTAATTCGTGGATGCGGTCGGGTCCGACGATCGACAGCTCGGGCACGCCGTTGATATGGCCGTTGCACTGCAGCTGCTCCAGATGCGTGCGGTCCTCGTCGTTAAAGCCCAGCACCATCGACCCGGTGCGGCAGAACAGAAAGCCCAGCTCCTGCGCCCACGCACCGTACAACTCGCAACCACGAGCGTTGACCTGCGCCTTTACCGTGCCCGGCGCCGGATCGTAGCCAGCGTGCACCAGGCCACCGTTGGCCTTCGAGGCGCCCAGCGCGATGTCGTTGGCCGCCTCGATCACGCAAATGGTAAGGTCAAATCTCGCGAGCTGACGCGCGATGGCGCATCCGGTGATGCCCGCGCCGACAATCGCGATATCAAACGTTTCTGCCACGGTGCCTCCAAGACAAGTTGACAGGCTGTCAATAAGACCATCCTACGGTCTGCGTGCCCTCGGCGCGGCGGCAATGCGGCGAACAGCCCCGCAACACCCGCCAACGGCAGGCGCGGGCCGGCCCAGCACGGATGCTGGCCACGTTAGACCGCGAGATCTTCCCACCAAACATCGCGGTCGTCGCCGTTACCTGTTACAGATTGAGATGTTTGTGTCCGCGCCAGCCCCGCCCCTAGCCGTGGTCCCATATAAACAAACCCCGTGGTAAACTTGACCGTACTGTTAATATTCCGAAAGGTACCCGTAATGTCCAAGTACATCTCCGAGCTCATGTCGCCGCAGCTTATGGGCGTCGTCTATGCCTTCGTTGGCTTTGTCATCGCCCTGTATGTGCTGTCGGTCGTCTATGTGTTCATCGACGCTCGTCGCCGCGGCGCCAGCGCCTACGTGGCATGGGGCATCATCGCCCTCATCCCGTTTGTAGGCCTCATTGCCTACCTGGTCCTGCGCCCGCACTCCTACGCGTCCGACCGCGAAGAGCAGGAGCTGGACATGGCTCTGCGCGAGCGCCAGCTTGCCCAGTATGGCACCTGCCCGCAGTGCGGCGCGCCCATCGAGAAGGACTTCGTCGTCTGCCCGGTGTGCGATACCCAGGTTCGCAATGTCTGCCCCAGCTGCCATCGCCCGCTCGATGCGCACTGGAAAGTTTGCCCCTACTGCCGAACTCGCATCCAGTAACGCATCCATCGCCGGGCCGGCCGCAAGCCACGGGCACGCCGCAAGCCACGCGCGCCCCACACCCCACCCCACACGATGAAGCATGCGTAGAAAATCGCCCGCCGTGCCATTAAGGTGCGGCGGGCGCTTGTATACCAAGGCAACCTGCCTATAATGATGCAAGTCAAAAACGCCGAGCGCATCGCACGCACTTGCATCAGGCATCCGAGAGGAGAAAACATACCCATGAAGGCACTCTACAATGACGGTTCGGTGGCCGAGCTCCCGCAGGACGAGGTCACGCACGTCATCCGCCACTCCGCCGCGCACATCATGGCGCAGGCCATCAAGCGCCTCTATCCCGAGGCCGACTTTGCCTACGGCCCCGCGACCGACAACGGCTTCTACTACGACGTCGACCTGCCCGAGGGCGTTAAGATCAGCGAGGACGACTTCCCCGCGATCGAGGCCGAGATGAAGAAGATCGTCAAGGAGAACCTCAAGTTCACCGTGTACGAGAAGCCCCGCGCCGAGGCCATCGCCCTTATGGAGGAGCGCGGCGAGAAGTACAAGGTCGAGCACATCGGCGACCTGGACGACGACGCTCGCATCACCTTCTACCAGCAGGGCGACTACATCGACATGTGCGTCGGCCCCCACATCTGCTACACCAAGGCTCTGAAGGCCTTTAAGCTCACCGGCGTCTCGGGCGCCTACTGGAAGGGCGACAAGGACAACAAGATGCTCACCCGCATCAACGGCGTCGCCTTTGCCACCAAGGAAGAGCTCGACGAGCATATGCACATGCTGGAGGAGGCCAAGAAGCGCGACCACCGCAAGATCGGCCGCGAGATGGACCTCTTTATGATGCGCGACGAGGCCCCCGGCTTCCCGTTCTTCCTGCCTAACGGCATGATCCTTAAGAACACGCTGCTGGACTACTGGCGCGAGATTCACCACAAGGCCGGCTACGTGGAGATCTCCACGCCGCTCATCATGAACAAGCAGCTGTGGAAGACCTCAGGCCACTGGGACCACTACAAGGACAACATGTACTCCACCGTCATCGACGACGAAGAGTACTGCATTAAGCCCATGAACTGCCCGGGCGGCGTGCTAGTGTACGCCTCCAAGCCGCACTCCTATCGCGAGCTGCCCATCCGCGCCGGCGAGATTGGCCTGGTGCACCGCCACGAGCTGCGCGGCGCCCTGCACGGCCTGTTCCGCGTGCGTTGCTTTAACCAGGACGACGCCCACCTGTTTGTGCGCCCCGACCAGCTGACCGACGAGATCGTGGGCGTGGTCAACCTCATCGACTCCGTGTACCAGAAGTTTGGCTTTAAGTATCACGTTGAGCTTTCCACCCGCCCCGAGGACTCCATGGGCTCGGACGAGGACTGGGCTCGCGCCGAGGAGGGCCTGCGCACCGCTCTTGAGCAGCTGGGCATGGACTACGAGGTCAACGAGGGCGACGGCGCCTTCTACGGCCCCAAGATCGACTTCCACCTGGAGGATTCGCTCGGTCGTACCTGGCAGTGCGGTACCGTGCAGCTCGACTTCCAGATGCCGCTCAACTTTGATCTGGAGTACGTGGACGCCGACGGCACCAAGAAGCGCCCCATCATGCTGCATCGCGTATGCTTTGGCTCCATCGAGCGCTTCATCGGTATTCTGATCGAGCACTTTGCGGGCAAGTTCCCCACCTGGCTGGCTCCCGTGCAGGTCAAGGCGCTTCCCGTCTCTGAGAAGAGCCGCGACTACGCTCACGAGGTATGCGCCAAGCTGGAGGAGGCCGGCATTCGCGTGGTCTGCGACGACCGCGACGAGAAGATCGGCTACAAGATCCGCGAGGCTCGCAGCATCGACCGCGTGCCCTACATGCTCATCCTGGGCGAGAAGGAGGTCGAGGCCGGCAACATCTCCGTCCGCGATCGCTCCAACGAGACCGTTCAGATGAGCCTCGACGAGTTTGTTGCGAAGGTGACCGAGGAGATCAAGACTCGCGCCTAAGGCAAGCTTCACAACAATTAACAAAGGCGACCGTCCGCATAGGGCGGTCGCCTTTTTCATGCCGAAATAAGAAAAGCCGCTGGTTGAGCGGCTTTTTTTGTTGCACAAAAAGGTACAGGTTTTTGTATCTTTCGACAGACGACATTATACGAGCAATTAATCAGCGTTTGCCCAGATTACGCAAAATGTACTGCTAGTAGGTACATCTCCATACCCCTCTATAAAAACCTGTACTTTTGCGACTGCGCCTAGCTGCGAGCGAGAAGCCTGTTCTAAACGCCCCTGCATTTGCGTGCATCGCAAAGCTAAAAGAGGGGGCGAGAACATGGAACAGACGGCACGGCGCCAAGAGCAGCTGCCAGGCGCATTTAACGGCGTCACCACCAACAGCCAGCATGGCCGCGTCCGCTGGTATCTGGTCCACACCCCCCAGGGAAAAGAGCGCGAGACCTGCGAAAAGGTCCGCTGCATTATCCCGCACGAGCTGATGCAGGACGCTTTTGTGATGCAAAAGGAGTTCTGGTTTAAGCGGGACGGCGCCTGGTCGCTTCAAACCAAACCCATGTACAAGGAATATTTCTTTGTCGCCACGCACGATGCTGCCGCGCTCGATAGGGCTTTGGCTCAGTTGAGCTTTGGCTGTCGAATCGCCGGCAGTAGGGAGCGGGCGTATATGCCCATGCCGGACGATGCGCAGGACTGGTACCGCAGTGTGCTGGACGACGACGGCGTGGTGCGCAACAGCGTTGCGCGCATAGAAGACGGCGTGTTGCACATAGATCAGGGTCCCTTGGTGGGGCAAGAGGCTCGCGTTAAGAAGATCGACCGTCATAAGCGCTGGTGCCTGGTAGACGTGGGCGAAGGTAACTCCGCATTTAGGGAGCTGCTACCGCTCGACGTTCCCAGCAAAACGTAAGGGAGACGTTGCACCAGCTATTCGTTCGCATTTTTGAATTTACCGATTGGGGGATCCCTGGGGAACGGGGACGTAAGTTTGACTGTGACTGCTAAAGAAGCAACAGAGAGCAATGCGCCCGCGGGGGCGGCGCTGATTGCTCAGGCCATGGATCGACGTGAGGGCGCCGGTCGCTACAAGGCCATGCAATCCATCATGGACTGGGATCGCTCGCGCCTGGCCTACCGCGTCGTGAAACGCACCTTCGACATTGTGTTCAGCGGCTGCGTGCTGGCCGTCATCGCCGTACCCAGCCTGGTTCTGGCCGCTGCCATCCGCCTGGAGAGCGAGGGCAACCCGTTCTACAGCCAGATTCGCGTGGGCCAGACCTGCCACGACGGCACCCTGTCAACCTTCCGCATGTGGAAGTTCCGATCCATGTACAAGGACGCCGATGAGCGCCTCGCCGAGCTCAAGGAGCAAAACGAGATCGCCGGTGCCATGTTCAAGATGAGGGACGACCCGCGCGTAACGAAAATCGGCAAGTTCATCCGCAAGCACTCCATCGACGAGTTCCCGCAGTTCCTCAACGTGTTCCTGGGGCAGATGTCCGTCGTGGGCCCGCGCCCGCCGCTGCCGAATGAGGTTGCGGAGTACACCGACTACGACCTGCAGCGCCTGGCAGTGAAGCCTGGCATCACCGGCTGGTGGCAGGTGAGCGACCGCAACGATACCGACTTTGACGGGATGGTCCGCCGTGATTTGGAGTACATCGCCAAGCGCGGCCTCATCACGGACTTGAAGATTGTTCTCCTCACGGTCGTTGAGGTCTTTACCGGTGGAGGTGCTTGCTAAATGACTGAACCGGTTAGGGTGGCTCAGGTTGTTGGCAAGATGGTTGGCGGCGGCGTCGAAGCTGTCGTTATGAATTACTATCGTCACATCGATCGCAGTAAAGTGCAGTTTGACTTTCTTGTTGATTCCGATTCGACGCTTGTTCCCCGTGACGAGATCGAATCGCTCGGTGGCAGGGTCTTTGAGATACCGCCCTATCAGCATATAGCTGAATACCAGCGAGAGCTTCAGCGTCTCTTTAAGCAAGAGGGCTGGAAGATTGTCCACAGTCACATCAACGCGCTTTCGGTCTTTCCTCTTCGTGCTGCGAAGAAGGCGGGTGTTTCTGTGCGGATTGCCCATAGTCACTCTACGAGCGGTAAGGGGGAGTATGCCAAGAATGCCCTGAAGGCCGTGCTGAAAACGCAATCGAATCGATATCCAACACACCGATTTGCATGTAGTCAATTTGCCGGTGAATGGCTTTTCGGTAAAGCTGCGCACTTCGAGGTCGTATACAACGCAATCGATTTGGATCGCTTTCGCTTCAATGCGGAGGCTCGTGCGCAAGCGCGAGCCGACCTGGGCCTCGTCGGCAACCAGTTTGCCATTGGACATGTGGGGCGCTTTACTGCCCAGAAGAACCATGCGTTTTTGATTGACGTTTTTGCTGAGGTCGCAAAGCGCCGCGACGATGCTGTCCTGCTGCTTGTCGGTACCGGCGAAGCCGGGGCCTCCGTAAAGGCCTTGGTGGACGAACGCGGTCTTACTGATCGCGTTAAGTTTCTGGGGCAGAGAAGCGATGTCAATCGCTTGTACCAGGCGTTTGATGCGTTCGTTCTGCCAAGCCTTTACGAAGGCCTGTGCCTCGTCGGCGTCGAGGCACAGGTGTCTGGCTTACCGTGCCTGCTGAGTGATGCGATTACGCGCGAAGTGGACGTAACGGGGGAATGCAAATTCTTGCCGATTGATAGTCCTGCCGTGTGGGCCGATGAAATCGATTCACTCTTGCCGTACTCGTATGAGGGTCGATTGTCTATCTCAAGTGGGCAATTCGCCGATTACAACATTGAGTTGCAAGGCGAGCGACTGACTTATAAATATCTAGATCTCTACTCAAGGAATTAGATGGCAAACAGTAACTTGGTATCGGTGATTGTGCCGGTATATAACGTTAAGCCTTATCTGCGGGAGTGCTTTGATAGCATTTGCCGTCAAAGCTATCGTAACATCGAGATTATTCTTGTCGATGACGGCTCGACTGATGGTTCTGGCGAGCTTTGTGATGTTCTTGCTGCAAGCGACGACCGTACCACCGTTTTGCATAAGGAAAATGGCGGTCTTTCCGACGCTCGTAATGCAGGGCTGCGTATTGCTCAGGGCGACTGGATTTCCTTCGTTGATAGCGACGACTACATTTCTCCTGTTTTTATCGAGGTTCTTTTTAACGCCTGCCGCGATACGGGATGTCAGATATCTGCTGTTCCATTTGGCAAGCCGTTCAATGATGGTGATGCTTGCCCTTTGGTGGAGTCTCTTGACCCCGTGGCGCCTGCGAAGGCACTGCCTTCGCCCGATGTCCAGCGTCTGATGTTATATCAGACGCTGGACACCGGTGCCCAGTGGCGCCTTTACGCAAAGGCGCCACTGGGCATTGACCCGTTCCCTAAGGGGCTGTATTACGAGGATCTCGCTAGCGTCTATAAGATTATTCACAAGGTTGATTCCGTTGCCGTTGTCGATTGCCGTGAGTTGTATGCATATCGCATGAGAAGTAACAGCATTATCAGGCAAGAATATCGACACATTAAAGGCGAGTCTGCATTGATAATTGCCGATCGGCTCTACCAGGATATTTGTAATTGGTATCCGGACCTAAGTAAAGCCGCCGCTTCGCGCTGCTTTTCTGTTTGTAGGATGGTTTACGCACAGATTCCGATGGCTGGGGTCTCTGAAAGCGACCTTAAAGACCGCGATGACCTTTGGAATAACTTATCTACATTTCGTTTGCCTGTTCTGAAGGATTTCGAAGCTAGAAAAAGAGAACGCTTGGCAGCATTTTTTGCCTGCTGCGGAAGAAGAATTTTTTCCGTATTTTGTTCTGCCTGTCGCTTATCTGGATTAATGCAATAACTAACTTGAAAGTAGCTTAAACAATGTTAGTTCTATCATTAATGACGTTATATTTTCTTTTGCTGCTTGCAATCTCTCAAGAGCTATCAAAAAGTGATTGGATGAATCCAGCATCAATTTGTAACGCCTCTTTCTTTATTTGCTCACTCGCTGAATTGTATAACTGCCTTGTCTTCGGTACTGAAGTCTCCCTCCATGGAGGATTACTTATTTGCTTCTTTGTTACCGTCTTTGATGTCGCATCGCTATTTTTCTTGCTTTATTTTAGACAGATGAAAGTGCAGCGAAGCAAACTTAATGCTAGTGTTGAATCGACGACTCTTGTAAGGATTCAAGTTCCGACATCTCTTGTTCTATTGGCTGTTGTCCTTGGGGTCGTTACTGCCGTTTTGTTTTTGAAAGATGTTCGATCAGCTGTTTCGGGTCCTGTTGCTGGGGACTGGAATTCTTTAATGAATTCTTACCGAACTGCATCTGCTTATAGCGGCGATGATCCTTCAGTCGGGCTTTCGTCTTTATCCAATATATGCTTTAAATTGCTTACCATTTTTTCGTTTGTATATCTAATTATTGGTTTTAACAATATTATTTGCGATGGATTTAGCATCAAAGATGCTCTCATGCTTCTCCCCGCTGCGTTTTATGCAATTTGTCAATTATTGAATGGCGTAAGGCTAGGTGCCATTGTTTTTGTCTGTTCATGCGTTTGCTGCATATGGATTTTACTATCGATTAACAGTGGGTGGACGATAAGAATAACCCTTGGGAAGTTTATCAAAATTGTATTCGCTCTTGTTTTTGCCTGTTTCTTATTTTGGGTTGCCTCTTGGTTTGTTGGACGAGAAGTTACTCTTGGACCATTGGATTATATTTGCAGCTACATTGGCTATTCATTTGTTTTATTTGATAAATTTCTTCAAAATCCTGGTGTTGCAAGCAAGTACTTTGGCTCGGAGACTTTCGTAGCACTATATTCTTCTTTTGGACGAAATTTTGGCTTTACTAATTTAGTTTCATCCGGTAACCATGAGTTTCGTTCTTGGGGTTCAATCGATCTCGGTAATGTATACACGGTATTTCGATTGTGGTATCACGATTTCGGTTTTGGCGGTACTGCGCTATTTAGCCTCTTAACTGGTCTTTTTTATTCAAACCTCTATGAGCATGCTCGCATGCTTCATGGTGGGTCCCCGCTGTCTATTTCGATGATTTCGTATACCTATCTTTCTTCGGGCATATTCTCCATGCCGCTTGTTGGAAAGCTCACCTCATCTCTCTTTACTCCAACGACTTGGTTTTTAGCCATCTCGTCTCTGTTCCTAAGTGAGTGGATAAAAAGATATCAGAAACGACAACCCCCTATGAATTAGTCCATTATCTAGAAAAGGTATCAGAATGAAAAAAGTTTCAATTATTACTCGTCATAACGTTCTCAACTACGGGTCTGTCCTCCAGGCTTATGCTACGCAAGAAGTTGTTAAAAACTTGGGGTACGATCCTGTTGTTGTTGACTATCGGAGATGCGCTGAGACCCTTGATTCTCTTGTGAAGCGTTATTCAGAAGGTAGGTCTCTGCCTCATCGCATCTATAGGAACACGGTTTGGCGTTTGCTGTACAGTGCAGGTGAGAAGCGTTTTAAGAGCATGAGAGAGCAGTATCTGACTCTTTCTCCGCATTGTGATGAAACAAGTATCGACGCCTTGCTGCCTAACACAGATATCTATTTGACTGGCAGCGATCAGGTCTGGAACGAACTTGGCGATGGCTCTCTAGATCCGGTATTCTTTTGGGACGGGCTTTCTAAGGTCGAGGGAAAGAAGGTCGTATCCTACGCCGCTAGTTTTGGACGTGGTGGCGTTGTAAAGGGGTATGAGTCGCAAATTGGTAACTGGCTCAAGCGCTACGATGCCATTTCCGTCCGCGAGGATTCAGGTAAGGATATCGTTGAGAGCTACGGTCTCAAAGCTGAGCAGGTTTTGGATCCGACCCTGCTTCTCAATCGCTCCGAGTGGAACAAGATTGCCAGTAAAAAGGCTCCCGTTGAAAAGCCCTACGCCCTCGTCTATAACCTCCATCCTGATTCAGATATGCTGCAGTACGTTAAAGATAAGACCGCTGGCTCCAATCTTGAGATTGTAAGTGTTTGCCCTACGTTTAGGAGAAGGGTAGGAAAACAGGTCGTTCTTCCGCCCCTGGAGGATTTCCTTGCGCTGTTTAGGGATGCATCTTGCGTATACACGGATTCATTCCACGGCACTGCTTTTTGTATCAATCTCGGCACCCCATTTGTTGAGATCTTTCCAAAGGCTAATGCCGCGCGAAATAAATCTGTTCTTAGACTCTTTGGCCTAGAGAATAGGGCCTGGGACACGTTCCAAGGCAATGCTTGGGACGACGATATCGATTGGCAGCATGTTGGCGAGGTTCTTGATGGGGAGCGCAACCGCAGCCTCTCCTGGCTTGATCGCGCGTTGAAGGAATAGATGAATGCAAAGTATCTGCGAAGACAAAATGTGTGCGGGCTGCATGGCATGTGTCGATGCCTGTCCTAAAGATGCAATCGCTGTTCTTGAAAGGCTCGAGTACTATACCCCCAGTATCGATCAAAGCAAATGCATTGATTGCGGTAGGTGCACAGCTGTATGTCAACAATGCAATCCGCCTCAAGGCTCTAAACCTAGTAAATGGTTGCAAGGATGGGATTCTAACTCGGAGAGCAGGGGAACCTCCTCATCGGGCGGCTTGGCGGCCGCGATTATCCGAGGGTTTATTTCTGCCGAAGGAGTAGTTTGCTCTTGCTGTTTCCGGGACGGTCAGTTTGGGTTTGAGTTTTCTAGCTCGATTGCGGATGCCGTTAAATATAAAGGATCTAAGTACGTTAAAAGCAATCCAATTGGCTCTTACGCTCGTATAAAAAAATTGCTGGTTGAGGGTAAAGAAGTCTTATTTGTAGGATTGCCTTGCCAGGTGGCCTCTCTTAAAAACTTTGTCGGCAACAAGCTTCTTTCGAATTTATATACGGTTGATTTGATTTGCCACGGTACTCCTTCGCCTGCGATTCTCCGTCAATTCCTGAGTGAGAATGGGATTGACATGAATCAGCTTGAGTCGATTGAGTTTCGTTCTAAAGGCAGCTTTCAGCTAAGGGAGAACGAGCGAACGATTGATTTGCCCGGTGTTTTGGATGGGTATACAGTAGCTTTCTTGGCGGGGCTGGACTATACGGAAAACTGTTATCACTGCAGGTATGCAAGCATTGAAAGAGTTTCTGATGTTACATTAGGCGATTCCTGGGGGACGAATCTTACCGAAGAAATGCGTCGGGGTGTCTCCCTGGTTTTAATCCAGAATCAAAAAGGACAGCGACTGATAGACCTTGCTGGTGCTGAGTTAATGACGGTTGATATCGAGACCGCCATTAAGAATAACGGTCAGTTGAGGAGTCCCTCCGAGAAGCCATCTGCGCGAGCGCGATTCTTCGAGGACCTTTCATGCGGTAGATCAATTACCGATGCGGTAAGAAGGTCTTTGCCCAAAAGGTATTTCAAACAATCGCTTAAACGTTTGCTAATTCGCATTGGTTTGCTCAAGCGCGGGGGGGGGTACGGAATTAAGGTCTCATTAGCACCTGATTCCAACCCCTTGCATTACATTAAAGGAAGCATTCAATGAAGATTCTTCTAATTGGTGAGGTCACAGGCAATACTGGACCTTCAAATGTACACAAGTCATTAGTGGAATATTGGCCTTCTTGCGATTCGATACGGCCGCTATATTCAAAAAGTAAAATCTCCAAGTTATATGAGGCTATTTCTGAGGGTCTTAAGAGCGATGTGATTGTCTCTTGCGGCGCTGGTTGGACGGATATCATTGCGCATCGGGTGCTTTCTGCCTTTGGTAAACCTGTCATTTGCTTTAATCATGGGTACGTCCCTTTTGAGAATGAGATCAACGGTCTCGGATATAGCGATAGAACTGTCAAGGCAATCATTAAGCATTTGCGTACTGCGGATTTGATCGTTGCGAATTCTTTCCTCCAGGAGAACTTTGTTAAGAAACAGCTGCCTGAATGCTCCGATAAGGTTAAGCACGTTTGCCTTGGGGTCAAAAGGTTTAAACAATGCGGCTTCGAAGGCCAACGTGAAAATATCGTTGCTGTTAGCGGGGGCACCCGTCCAATTAAGGCCAACGAAATAGTCGCGAAGGCCGTCTCGATTCTCAGAGATCGTGGTGTCGATTGCTCTTTAAGGGTGTACGGGCGACGGTACTCCGATAACTCTTCCTTAGATAATCTCATGACCTCGGCTGACGGTGAATATAGGGGCCAAGTTGCCTCCGATCAGTTTGTGAACGAGCTTCGAGAGTGCTCGGTATTCGTTATGAATTCTAGGCATGAGCCCTTTGGTCTCTCTGCCCTTGATGCGATTGAGGCCGGATGTTCGCTCCTTCTTTCGACTAACTGCGGAATTGCCGAAGTGATGTCGATTCAGGGATCCGATGTCGTGAAAAACTGCGAGGACCCGATCGAGGTTGCCGATAAGATCGAGGGATTGCTTCGAGCTCCTAACTCCAAGCGGCTGTTTGATTCCATCGATTTTGATGAATGTAGCTGGACCAAAACGGCCGAGACGCTACGAAATTACTGTGCGGAGGTATTAGGGTAAATGGCCGAAAGCAAGAAAGTGACCGTCTCCAAAAGAGATGTGATTTGGAATTATGTCGGCACGATCGCGTCTATGGGCAGTAACTTTTTGCTCTTGCCGCTACTCCTATCTTTTTTATCGAGTGCTCAAATCGGTCTCTGGTACGTGTTCGTAGCCATTTCGGGTTTTGCGCAGCTGCTTGAATTCGGTTTTACTTCTACCTTGTCCCGCAACATTCTTTATTGCCTGAGCGGGGCAAAGAAACTGACCAAACAAGGCTGCGACTATTCTTCTGTTGATGGAGAAGTTGACTGGCACTTGATGCGCGTCGTTCTTGATACGTCTAAAACGATATACGCTGTCTTGGGTCTCATCGCGTTATTTGTTGCGGCAACGTTGGGAACTTTTTACGTTTCTTATGTCACCGATTCTTTTTTAATTGAGGGTTCGTTGCCTGCATGGATTGTGTTTGTCGTTTCCATTTTCACTAACTTGTATTTTCTTTACTGTCTCACGTTTCTCCGTGGGCTTGGAGACGTTGCCGGTGAGAACAGGGCTAAAACGCTTGCCAGGATTGGGCAGCTTGCTATTACGGCGGTCCTTCTGTTTTGTGGCTTGAGCCTTCTCGCTGCCGCACTCGGCTTCTTGGCCTACAGCACTTTGCTGAGGTTATTTGCGATTAGGACATTTCGGAGCCATCATGACGTCGAAGAGGGGATTAAATCCGATGCCGCAGCTGTTGCTAAGGACGAAATGCTTGACGTTCTAAAGACGGTTTCGTTTGTGGCGTGGCGTGATGGTGTCGTATCTCTAGCCTGGTATGGCGCCACGCAGGCAACATCGCTGCTTTGCTCGGCTTTCCTAGGGCTTGAACAAACTGGTACGTATTCCGTCATGTTGCAGTTCGCGACGGCGATCCACCAGATTTCAAGCGCCTATTTACGTTCATGCTTTCCCACCTTCCAGTCTGCCTATGTCAGGGATGACAAGCAGACTCAGAAGGCGGTGGTCGAACGCGGAATTTCCTGCTATGTATGCATGTATATTGTCGCTACAGTTCTTGTAACGGCATGCCTGCCGATACTCACGCTTTTCAAGCATGATTTCATTTGCGATCCAGTTTTGTTCCTGGGTATTGCCCTCTATTACTTCCTGCTTAATCAGCACTCTCTGTTTTGCAACATTATTGTTAGCATGAACGAGATTCCGTACTTCAAAGCGTATTTGGTATCAACTGCTGCTGGAATCTGCGTAAGTTGCGTTTTATGTGGCGCCTTTAGCTGGGGAGCTTGGGGTCTTGTAGTTGGCCAGGCAATTCCACAGCTCTGCTACAACAATTGGCATTGGCCACAATATGTTTTAAAACGTACCGGGCTTGGATATGTGCAGGCTATACACAGCGGTCTTGATTGGTGGAAAAATAGAATGGTTGGGCAAAGAGCCTAATTGAAGCATGTGCCTTTGCATGGTGACACGTAATTTCTTTCGCAAACTGACATCCGCATGGCGAACACGGCCCGCGCCCCGTCATATGATTTCTAGCGGCTAAACAACAAATCATTGACGAAGGGATACGGGTCGTGTCTGCGAACATCGTATAAGTCGACGAGGAGTCGCTGCGCAAGGACATATAGAATCTGGTGAGAAAGACCGTCGAGGAGACGCCCAGCGCGCTGGTAGACGAAAATGTGTCTGATTTTGTCGGGGCCGGCCGGTTAGGTGCTGGGGCTTTGAAAGCCCCAGCACCTTTTGCTTTATGGAACGGCCATGACTATGTGACGTTGCCGCTTGTACTCTTTGCCGTGGGCAAACAAAGGTTATCGACAATATGATTTAGACATGCTGCTAAAGTTTTGTAACGCCACCTGAAGACCACCGTTGCGCTGGCATCCAATCAAGTGATTCTGATGTAAGAAATGCCCTGTCAAAACCAGCATCTGAATTGGAAACTGGCATAAAAGCGAGTGATTTTCTTCTTGCATGTATCTTTACTGTTGTTAGCGTCGGAATAATTTAGCCAAATATAGTCGGCCGAGATTGACCAATCCCGGCCGACCCATTTTAGCCAACACGCCCGCATCTATGACTTTCCTATCGCTTCCCTACATCCCCTCGGGCTGGATCCCCCTCACCTTCACCGCCTGGGGGACGGCCTCCACCGAGTAGGTGTCGAGCCCCCTGCCGCGGTAGCTCGGGCCCGGTATCACGAACACCGACGCCTTGTCGAACAGCCTGTCGAGGGCGCAGAGGAGCGTGTCGTCGCCCGTGAAGAACTCATCCCACCCGCTCGGGGCGATGTTACTCGTAAGGACCATCGCGTTCGGCCCCTCCTTCTCGTAGCGCCTGTCGACGACATCGAAGAACAGGTCGGTGCACGGCCTGTCGTAGACGCATCTCCCCACCTCGTCCACGATGAGGCACGACGGCTTGACGAGCGAGGAGACGACCCGCGAGGTGTTTCCCCGCTGGACGGCCTTCTGGAACCTGTCCCTGAGCTCGGTCGCCTTGATGTAGTAGGTCTTGAGCCCCCGCATGCAGCACTCGCGCCCGTAGGCCTGCGCGAGGTGCGTCTTCCCTATGCCGCCGGGCCCGACGAAGGCGACGTTGCGGTGCGCGTAGAGGTCGGCCAGCGACGGGAGCTTGCCCAGCGCGGCCGCGTCCCGGCCCTGGATCCTGGAGAAGTCGAAGCCCTCGAAGGTCTTGGGCTCGCGCCTGGGCAGCCTGCTCAGCCTCAGCAGCGTCTCGATGGAGGCGAGCCTCCTCTTCTCCGCAAGGTAGGAGAAGGTGGCGGCCACGGCGGCCATCTCCCCGTCGCCGAGGTCGAGGTCCGAGGCGAGGGTCGCGAGCTCCTCCGCCCCGACGGCGATCCCGAGCCTCGACGCGGCGTCGCTCGCGAGCTCGTAGGGGCTCGCCCCCGCGCCCGCCATCATTCGGCCCTCCCGAAGTCGAACCT
The DNA here is from genome assembly GCA_048430645.1 of Collinsella sp. GTDB lineage: Bacteria > Actinomycetota > Coriobacteriia > Coriobacteriales > Coriobacteriaceae > Collinsella. Next base: position 57,934 of record DBFOME010000010.1, read on the forward strand.
CTCGAAACCGGGCTTCGCACGGGACGGGGCGATCTGCTCGACCACGGTCCCGACCGGCTGGGTCGGCAGCTCCTCGGGCTGCGCCGGCGATGTCTCCCACTGGCCCTCGCACCAGCTGTCGGCGCCGGCGCCGACAGCGTGGGCGACGAGCTCGCGGGAGAGGTCGTCGCTGTATATGTGCACCACGCGCCCCTCCCGGCTCACCCTGCACTCGCGGCGGACGTACCAGTAGGGCACGCCGTAGCGGTGCCCCTCGAAGCTCACGAAGCCGTCGAAGGAGATCTTCCGGCGCGGGCACAGGTACCGCTCGACCTCGGCCGTGACCTCGAGCGGCCTGGTGTTCGTCGAGCACGCCGCCTCGTGCTCGCGCATCGGGACGCATGCCGCCGCGCGCCGCCAGCGGCCTCCCTGCTCGGCGCACCAGAGGGCGGCCTCCCGGTTGAGGGCGTCAAGGTCGGTGAAGGACCTTCCCGCGAGGAAGTTCCCCTTCACGAAGCGGACGAGCCTCTCCACCTTGCCCTTCGTATAGGGGTGGCGCGGCCTGCACAACCTGGTGCGGAAGCCGACGACGCCCATGAACTCGGCGTAGTCGGCCTGCCAGACGGGCCGGCCGTCGACATCGCGGCGGACGACCACGCTCTTCATGTTGTCGGTAAGCACGGTCGCGGGCACGCCCAGCGCCGAGAACGCGTGCAGCATCCCGATGAGGAGGTTCTCCTGGCGCGCGTTCGGGAAGAACTCGACGTGGGCGCTCCCGCAATGGTGGCAGACCATGGCGAAGCAGGCGATCCGCGCCCGCTCGCCGCCGGGGCGCTCGACCGCGACGAAGCCCCAGTCCATCTGGTAGGCCTCTCCGGGCGCCGTCCTGAAGCGCTGCCCGCGGCAGCCCTGCGGGGCCGCCTGCCGCCTCTTCGCGGGCACGAGGTCCCGGTGCGCGGCGATATAGGTCTTCACCGTGGTGAGGCCGCCGGCGTAGCCCTGGCCGAGCAGCCGCTCGAATATCACCTGCGAGTTGGTGACGCCCTTCCGCAGGAGGTCGTCCACCAGGCCGGTGTGGCCGGCAAGCACGCCCGGCGCGGCCCACCTCCCGCTGTTCCCGTGGGGCAGGGCCCTGAACCCGTGTGCCCTGACCGTCCTCGCACGGGAGCGGGTGAGCCCCGTCCTCCTGCAGAACTCCGCGAGGTTGCATGCCTGCGGGTCGAACCCGTCGCCCTCCTCCGCGGCCATCTCCCGGAGCGCCGCGTCTATAATCTCCTGTAGGTCATCGTGTCTCTCGTTCACCTCAATGGTCCTCCTAACGCCGGCGTGTTGGCACCACCAGCGTAGTGGCGGCGGGGAGGCACGGTGGCCATTATTCGGTGACCGGGATTGGTCAAAATAGTTTGACTATTAGCGGCTAAAATCGCCCGGCGCTAACACTGTCACATGGCTCCAGAAGATTCGAGTAGGGGTGGTCCTATGTCATGTTTCTTGGGGCGTTGCGGAAGCACCTTGCGATAAGCTGTTTCGCCATGGGGCCGTCGGAGCGCTTCGACTATTTCGTTAGCGTCTTTTCCGAGGGCTCCCTGCGGCTTTTCTCCGATTTTCTTGATTCGGATATCTCGATGATGGCCATTCACTCCGCTAAAGGGCTCGAGTGGGATATTGTTTTCATTCCGGGCGATACGCGTTCCGATTGGCCTGGAGCGATTTGCTCTCGGTGCGAAAGTGCTGGTATGTGCTCGCGTTCTCCGCGTGGATGCCGGATTGTGGATGTGAAGAAAAAGCCAGACGGGCTTATTGAGGAAATGGACCTGCTGTACGTCGGTGTCACTCGCGCCCGCAAAGCGGTATATGTCTCTGCTTCGATGCAGCGCAGGACAAATTACGGGAACTATCAGGTTGCCTGCCCCTCTTGTTTTCGTCTCTTCCGGGCATTGAACCCGTAAGCTGGACGGCCATGGACGGGGAGGGGTGATTTGTGGCGGTATGGAGCGTGTTCGCTATTGGAGCGAGGTCTGGCCCCGGCTCTCGCTGTGGTTTCATGGAGTGTGCCCAAGCTGTTCTTTGACTAGAACGGGTTGGGCACTGGCGTCTTGGTGGGATGCGGTGTTTGTTAAATTGGGCACTGTTGAATATTGCGAAACGGTTGCGCGGCATTGCCGATCATTTGGCACCGTGGGTTTAGTAAACTGCTATAAAAGCAGTTTGAAGTGGGGTTCTCATGATCCGAGTTCGAAAGTTGAAGTTATCGAATCATCCGGTATTAGGTAATCTGGAGTTGGACTTTACCGACTCCTCAAATAAAGCCGTTGATACTGTCATCATCGCTGGAAATAACGGCATTGGTAAAAGCAGCTTAGTCGAGCTGCTCTATCAAATCATGGCACATAAGTATCACGATATGCCATGTTATGTTGATTCGATCGAAGTAGACTTTGACTCCAAAATACGAACATACGAGTTTTATGCCAAGGATATTAAGGGGCACGACTATCTCTATGTCAAAGATGGCTTAGGCCTCGATAATTGGGTGGGTTCGGATGAATTTGCCGAGATTTTTCCCACTTCCGCTATCTTTTCTGATGTCGATATTAATTTTAAGTCTGATCAAATAACTAGTGTAACAAGTCGTAATATTGATGAATCTGTTGAGAGTATTCGCTCGTCAAGTGATCTGCCCACTGAAATTAATCAACTTATTATTGATATTCAGGCTCTTGATGATGCTGATGTCGCTAGGGTTGCTAGGAACAATATGGAAACTGGGCTCTCGCGACTTCAAGTCCCTCAAAGGATGCCTAGGTTCACCAAAGCTTTTGATCTGATGTTTGACGACTTGAATTACGACCGTGTTGATAATCGCAACGGCCATAAAGAAATTCTCTTTAAAAAGAATGGCCATGACGTCCGTGTTGATCAACTGAGTTCTGGTGAAAAGCAGATTGTCTATCGTGGGTGCTTTATGCTGAAGGACTCGCATGCGCTCAGAGGTTCGTTTGTATTTATTGACGAGCCTGAAATTAGCCTTCATCCTTCATGGCAGGAGAAGATTCTTCACTTTTATAAATCGTTGTTTCAGGACGAAGACGGGAACCAAACTTCTCAAATCTTTTGCGTAACCCACTCGCCCTTTATTATTCATGATGAAAAAAGATACAACGACAAAGTAATTGTATTGGCCAGGAATGGATCTGGCGATGTGGTCGCACAGGCTAATCCAGAGTTTTACGGTCCTGGTACGGTTCAAGCGGTGAAGGATGCTTTTTCGGTTTCTTGGTTTGCGAACGAAGCCCCCACTGTTTATCTAGAGGGGCCTACCGATGAGCAGTATTTCAATAAAGCACTTTCTTTTGCCCATATTAATAACCACTTGCGATTTAAATGGATAGGAAAGAAGAGCTCTGATGGATCATGTGAATTCACGGGCGCACCATCGCTTAATAAAGCAGCCGCTTATTTGGATGCAAATCCTCCTTCGGTCTTCACTGCTTTCCTGTTCGATTGCGATCAAAAGATTAATGAGTGTTTAAGCAACAATGTGTTGCGAACGAAAATGAAAACTTACGACTCCAGAAAGCATTTTAAGAAGGGAATCGAAAATGCCCTAGTGCTGGATGACGATTTCGATACGTCGGTTTTTTATCAGGAAAAGCAAACCTTTGGAGATTATGGCGATAAAAAGGTGATCTCCGAATTTCAAAAGCAAGCTTTTTGTGACCATATTTGCTCTCTGCCAGAAGGGGAGCTCAAACCTATTTTGACGCATCTAATTGATGCCATTGAGCGTATTGATAAGCAAATCACGATTGCTAAAGAGCAGAAATAACTACAGACATTACATCGCGCACCGAACGCTTAATGTAATTCCCGTATGCACTGCATTAGCGATGAATTTAGGGTACTATACCGACAGTGATACAGTCGTCGTGGACTCTAAGTGAGGCGATGACAAAGAAGGGTCGTTGTTCGGAGGCTTCCGGCAACGGCCCTTTGATTTTAGGAGCTTGCTTTGGCAAAAGAACTTTAGACTTTTGCTCAACTAATTGAACTCCTAGAGGGCCGTGGGGTGGCGACTGATGCTTCTACGACAGATTGCCTGAGGCGTGAGAGTTATTATGCGGTCGTAAACGGCTACAAAGCTCCGTGAAAAACAGCAGCCTGCTTGTTAAGGCCAAAGTTTTGTAAGGGGGTTCCTTCCCAAGGGGGGGGCATCCCCTATGTTTATGGCATCTCGACTTGGGGGTCTCCGCTGAAAGACGCGCCCGTAGACAAGCTAAGGATATCAACTAGAATAAAGTCAATTGCGGTGGAAGCCTTCGGGCGACACCTTAAGAGGGTTGATGCGTCGGCCCTCTTTTTTGTTTGCATGTAAGATTCGGCCTGTCAAAACTTACATCCCAGCTGGAAAAAGGCGAAATTGCGGGTGTTTTTCTGCCGGCATGTAACTTTACTGATGCGTTGTTGCTCAGCCTTAATTCGCTACGGTTTGTCGGTAAAGGATTGACTGGGACTGGGCTTTTCCTTACAGTTCCAACCGTGATGAGGCCTTGCGACGGTACGTCCGGCTTGGTCCGTGGAAACCGCCTAAAGGCGGTTTTTGCGTTTAAGGGTTGTTTTCCAGCGGCTTTCGTAGCGGGTATTCATGGTTCGCATGGACTCTGCTCACATGACTTTTCCCGTAGTGGCGTAATTGATGCAGGTCTCCTATCTCTTGCCGTAATATAATTACGGCAAGAGATAGGAGACTCTCATGCTTAAGCGTTTTACTGTTGATGGCTATAGGAATTTTTCGGCTCCGGTTTCATTTAATTTTGCAGCTTCTCGTGATTACCAGTTTGCAGAAAATAACGTTAAAAACGGAACCGTGAAAACCGCACTTTTGATCGGCAGAAATGCGTCTGGTAAATCAAATTTCGGTTCAGCTTTATTTGACATTACGTTCGGCTTTCCAGAGGCATTCGATTATTCTGACCAGGATGATCGTCTGTTTTTGAATGCTGATTGCGGGCGAGGTACGGCACAGTTCACCTATGTCTTTGAATTTGACGGTCGCGAAATCAATTACTGCTATGAGAAGACTTCTCCGACTACTTGGCTTCACGAGACCCTATCGATTGATGGGGAACGAATTTTCGATTTCAATAACGCACGCGGCGTTTTCGAAGAGAACCACCTTGAACGAATCGGTGCTGCTGACATTAATTTTGAATTCTTCGACGCTTCGTTGAGCCTTCTTTCTTATATAACGAGCAGTCTTCCAACTAATGTTTTAGGTGTCTTGGCTGAATTACGCCGATTTGTCTCGCACATGAGGCTGATTCGCATGGACAGCTTTCGATTAAAAGGGGTTGAAACAAAAAAGGTAATCGACAAAATCATACGCGAGAACAAAGTTGCGGAATTTGAATCATTTATTCGCAATTTTGGAGTCGATGAGTCCCTGATCGTTATTAAAGAGTCCGACGGCTCGCCTGTTCTATATTTCAATCATCCCATGCGATGCGTCCCGTTTGTCGAGGCATGTTCTAGCGGTACAAGAACCCTGGTTATGTTGTTCTCTGAGCTTGAGCTAAACGACTCGGCCAGTTTTTTGTTCATAGATGAGTTTGACGCTTTTTGCCACTTTGAGATGGCTGAGAGCCTTTTGAAGTTCTTTGGTTCCAAGGCCTCTTGTCAGATTTTGTGCTCCACCCACAACACTTCGCTTGTTAAGAATGGCGTAATGAGGCCCGACTGCGTTTATCAAATTTCTGCAAAAGAGGGTATTCGAACCTTGGCCGATTCCACCGATCGTGAGTTGAGGCTCGGCAACAATATCGAGAAGCTCCTCCGAGCCGGAGAGTTTGAGTAGCCATGAACGGTGCGTCTGAAAAGAACGTCCTGCTCATTGTTGAAGGCGCTAAACGCGAGCCTCAGCTGATGGGGCGTTTATTTGAATCTTTTAGCCTCGCGGATGATCATCAAATTGTTCCCGTCGAGATCAATGTTCATGACTTTCTTGATAAGCTCTTTCAAGAATACGGTTGCGATTTCGAGTCCATTGATCTTAAGCCCTTTGTCGCTGAGCTTCTTTCGGATAAAGATGATGCGGCTCAGCTTCTCGAATCCAGTTTTACAGACACCTTGCTCATATTTGACTTAGATCCTCAGGACAATCGGCTCGATTTTAAACGGCTTGAGCTAATGCAAGACTATTACTGCGATAGCACTGATATGGGTCAGCTATATCTGAGCTATCCATCGGTTGAAGCATATCGTGATTTTGATCCCTTGAAGTGTCTCTCTCTGGATGACGCCCTTGTTCCTTCAGATGTGATTTTTGGCAAGCGATCTTACAAGGACTGGGTTGCCAGGAGGGGAGATTCGCTTGCGGATATTGGGCGTATTGATGGTTTTACATTTGCCTGCATTATTGCCGTCCATGCCCTGAGGTCGCTTTGGCTAACTAATGAGCAGATGATGCCAATTGCAAACGAGTCTCTGGCTGACTTAGCTGCGACCGTGGCGGGCATCAATCATTCTGAACTTCTGCTCAATGAGATCGAACGTCTGAACAATGATTCATTTTGCGCATGCTGCACCTGCCTTTTCTTTATTGCGAATTGGCCTAAGCGACTTAACGACGTTATGAACAAGGCGATTAAGAGGGGTTTGGGTATTCGTTTGTTCTAAAGAGTCCCCTTCGCCACTTATCTCCGGAAGTGCGGGGAAAAATCGAAACTTGCCGAGCACACACCGATTTTTGCCAACAAAACCGCAGGTCGCGGATGCCCAAAACTGGGGTCTGGTCGACAGGTCTCGGTTTTTCACCGCACTTCCGGATTGGGCGCTCATTTAGCACTCTCGATGTCCCCACATCCTCTAAAAAAGTTCTTAAAACAGCCTTAAAGGCGTTCTAGCTCGCGTTGACAGCGTAAAATACGCATGTTTGACTAGGACAAAAGTGTATTTTAGGGGAGGAATGCGCCATGGAAGTGCTAGTTGTTGGCAACACCGCATATGTTGACGATGACTTTTGCGCCAAGGCGTTCCCCGGGGACCACGTTAAGGTCGTCGCTGCCGCGGAAGCGCGCCACGATGAGTCGTCGCCTCATGCTTCGTGGAAAGACCTCCTCCAGCACTTGGAGCAGGCCTACGAGTTCGACCGCGTAGTCTACCTGTCTAATTTCCTTACCCCGCATACCGATACCGTGGGCGATATCGAGCTGCTGCGCTCGGTCTTTCGTTCGTGCATGAGTCGCCGGGTCCAGCTGCTGTTTGTAGCGGGGCCCGCGAGTGCCGAGGGTGCCTCCGGCGCCGTGGGGCGAACGGGCAAGGGAATTATCGCCCGCGCGGCCAACGACCTCTGCCGCTACTACGCTGTGCGCGAAGGCGTTCAGGCAAAGATTCTGCGCGCGCCCTTCCTGTACACTGCCTCCGCCGCGCTGGATGATCCGTTTTTTGTGCCGCTGTTCGATTCTTGCTTAACCGGATCGGTCGCTTTGCAGGGCGCGGAGGACGCGGCGTTTCCCCTGCTGTGTGCCGAGGAGCTCGCGGTGCTGGTACGCCGCATCTTTGACAGCTGGGACGCCTCCTTTGAGACGCTCGACGTTGCCGATACCTTCCATCGCACGTCTGGTGAGGTGGGCGAGGCCCTCAAGGCGCTGTTCCCTGGGCTCTCAGTTGCCTATGGCGATTCTGCCGGCTATGCCCTGCCCGTCAGCGAGACCGTTCGCGTTCGCTATGGCTGGTTTCAGCGCTACGACTTGCTGCGCGATCTTTCGACCATTCAAGCGCGTTGGGATGTTGGCCGCGCAAAGAAGGTCAACCCGCTGCGTGCCGCCATCGACCGCATCCAGATGCGCACGCTGCCTATTAAATGCCTAGAGACGGGCGTTGCCTGGGTTCTGTTCGAGGTACTGGAGCATCTGTTCTCACAATCGGTCCAGCTCAACGTGCTCGATTATCGCCTGCTCTACGTGGTGCTGATCGGCACGCTGTATGGCTTGGACTTTGGCCTGGTTGCGGCGTTGCTGGCGTCGGTGGGTTTGGCAGCCAGCTACTTTACTCAGTACGGCTATACCTTCCAGGGTCTGTTCTACGAGCCGTCCAACTGGCTACCGTTTATTGCGTACTTTGTGGTGGGTGCCGTGTGCGGCTATGTGCAGCTGCGCAACAGCGAAGCCATTAGGGCGGAGCGCGATCAAAACGAGCTCGTGCGCAACCGCAATACGTTCCTTACGCAGCTCTACCACGACGCGATTGAGGACAAGCGCGCGTACAGGCGCCAGATCGTGGGTCGCCACGACAGCTTTGGCAAGATCTTTGCCGTGACGCAGGAGCTCGACGTACTCAACCCTCGCGACATCTATCGCAAGTGCTGCGAGCTTCTGGGCGAGATCCTCGAGAACGATTCGGTGGCGATCTACCATGTTTCGGGCGGGGCATTTGCACGCCTGGTGGCAGCAAGTCCCGCGATTGCCGAAGATGCCGCACGCTCGCTCACGCTTGAGCAGCTTGCACCTCTTTTGGGCGACGGGGGCCGTTCGAACCTGTGGGTGAACCGCGAGCTGACGCCGGGGCTTCCCATGTTTGGATACACGATCGAGCGCGACGGGGCACCCGCCGTGTTGATCTTTGTGCGTCGTGCGGCCGACAACCAAATGACTCTCTATTATCAAAACCTGTTCCGCATCTTGTGCGGGCTGGTCGAAAGCGCGCTGGGCCGTGCCTTTGACTATGAGGCGGTGGCGCAGGATAAACGCTGCGTTGACGGCACTTGCGTGCTCAAGCAGGCTGCCTTTGGCCAAGAGCTCGCGGCGGAGCAGGCGCTCGCAGATAGCAAGATGGGGAGTTTTTTGCTCCTGCGCGTGGTACCGGGCATGGAGCCTGTCGGCGAGCTGGTGGGCGCAATCGGGTCGGCAATCCGCGAGAGCGACGCGGCGGGCTTGGTCGACGGCGACGTGCTCTACCTGCTTATGCGCCAGGCAAAGGCGTGCGATCTGCCCATTATCCGCGAGCGCCTGAGCGCAAAGCAGATTGCGGTGGAGCCCGTCGATGGCGAGGACATCGTGGCGCTGTTGCAACACATCTCTTACACCGGTGACGGTGAGGGGGGTGCCGCTTGATCTCGCTTGTCGTTGCTGCTGTCTTGCTGCTGATTCATGCGCTGGTTTGCCTGATGCTGTGGACGCTCATGAAGCTGGGCCTGCTGCCGGTGCGCGGGCACATGTTGGCTGTGATAGTGCTGGTGCCGCTGTGGGGCCCGTTGCTGGTGGTTCTGCTATCGGCCCGCAGCGCGGTGTTTGGCGAGGGGCTGAAAGAGTCTGCGCTGGAGTCGCTGCGCTTCAACGACGACCTACATCGCAGCATCCTGGTGCACGACCGTGACGCCGATGCAGGCGTAGTGCCGCTCGAGGAGGCGCTCATCGTCAACGACCCGGCATACCGGCGCCGACTAATGCTCTCCATGCTCACCGAGGAGCCCGACGCGTACCTGGCGCAGCTGCAGGCGGCTAAGCTTAACGACGACGTTGAGGTGGCGCACTATGCCGCGACGGCGGTGGCGCAGATCTCCAAGGAGTCCGACCTTAAACTGCAGCAGCTGGAGCATGCCTTTAAGACGGACCCGAGCGCGAAAAACCTCAACGAATATTGTGATTTTCTTGGTGAATACTTGGGCTCGGGCTTGGCCGAGGGGCGCGTGGCTCAGATTCAGCGCCAACAGTACGCGCGCCTGCTTGCGCGTCGCTGCGAGCGCGAGGACGCCCTTGAGCTGCGCATTCGATATGCGACGGCGCTGGCCGATGTCGGACAGATCGACGAGGCGCAGGCCGTGATCGACCAGCTGGTGCTCGACGTGCCCGAGGAGCAGGAGGTTTGGATGCTTTGCCTGCGCCTGGCCGTGATGCGCCGCGACGGTGACGAGGTTCACCGTGTGATCGATGCGATTGACAAGCAACATGTGTATTTGAGCGCCGACAACCGCGAAAAGATGGCGTTTTGGCGCGACGGGGAGGAGGCCAGATGAGCGTGGTGCACCATATCCGCGACCGTGCAGGCCGCTTTCGTTGGATGGGACTCCTCGTGGTGTGGACGGTCTTTATTGCCATGGCCGCCGTGCTGCTGGTGGAGCGTGCCGGCGTGCAGTACAGTGCGGGTCAGCATAAGCTGGGGATGCTTGCCGCCAACGATGCGGTGCCGGCCTCCTCGGCAATCTTTGGCCAAAAGCCCACGTGCCTGGTTATTTCCGATTCCGATCAAGCTGGCGTCGAGGACGTAAAGGAGCAGTTCGACCAGATCCTGCTCGACATGAAGATCGCGCACCGCGACGTTGACCTTGCCCTGGATGGCGCGGATGCCATTCCCTCGCTGACCTCCTTCGATCGCGTGATTGTGCTTATGCCCTCGCTTGACGGACTGGGTACGCATCTGACCGATCTGATGAGTTGGGTGGGTGCGGGCGGCTCACTCATGCTGGGCATGACGCCAGATAACTCGAACTACCTGCAGGCTATTGCTTCCAAGCTTGGGATCGAATCGGCCGGATTTGACTATGCGAAAGCCGAAAGTATCGTTCCGAGCGAGGACTTTATGTTGGGCGGAGGAGAGCGCTACGAGTTCTCGGATCCCTTCGATTCTTCGCTCTCGGTTTCATTGCGCGATACGGCGCACGTATGGGCAAAGACCGGTGACGCGGGCACGCCGCTCATTTGGTCTAACGATTGCGGCAGTGGTCACACCGTGGTGTGCAACATTGGCATCTACGACAAGGTCATGCGTGGGTTCTATGCTTCGGCCATAAGCTTGCTGGGTGATGCCACGGCCTATCCGGTCATCAACAGCGCCGTGTTCTATTTGGACGACTTTCCTAGCCCTGTGCCCTCGGGCGACGGCACCTACATCAAGCGCGACTACGGGCTTTCCGTCGCCGATTTTTATGCCAAGGTCTGGTGGCCCGATCTGCAAAAGCTCGCGCAAAAATACGGCATTCGCTATACCGGCGTGATGATCGAAAACTACGAGGACGCGGTCAACCAGACCGAGCCCGCGCGCCAGGCCGATACCACGCAGTTCCGCTACTTTGGCGGCATGCTGCTGCAGATGGGCGGAGAGCTGGGCTTTCACGGCTACAACCATCAGCCGCTTGCGCTCTGGGACACCGACTATGGTACGTTGTACGTCTACAAGACGTGGAAAAACAAGGAAACGCTCGTCGCTTCGCTCAACGAGCTTATAGCCTTCCAGGACGAGGTGCTGCCCAACGCGCACGGCTCGGTCTACGTGCCACCGTCGAATATCCTTTCGGCCCGCGCGCGTAAGCTTATCGGCACCGACGTTCCGCGCATTAAGACTATTGCTAGTACGTACTTTGAGGACGGTACCGACCTGCCGTACGTGCAGGAGTTTGGCGTGGCGAGCGATGGTATTGTGGAGCAGCCGCGTATTGTCTCGGGCGGCATGGTCGACGATTCCTATATGCGCCTGGCTGCCGTGTCCGAGCTCAACATGCACTACGTGAGTACGCACTTTATGCACCCGGACGACCTGCTCGATCCCGATCGCGGCGCCAAGGAGGGCTGGGAAGTCTACAAGGGCGGCCTGACCGACTACCTGGACTGGCTTACCAAGTCTGCGCCCGACCTGCGCCGCCAGACCGGCTCGGAATGCTCGGGCGCCATTCAGCGCTTTTCGTCGGTTACGGTGAGCGTGGATACCAGTGCGGATGCCTGGACGCTCAGCCTTGGCAATTTCCACGACGAGGCGTGGCTCATGTTCCGCGCCAATAATGGCGAGCCGGGTGCGGTGACGGGTGGCGAACTGACGCACCTTACGGGCAATCTGTATCTGCTCAAGGCAAATGATAATACCCTGACGATCGAGCGCAAGGAGGGTGGCGACAGATGAGAATCTGCTTGGTACTCGAGGGTTGCTACCCCTATGTGCACGGCGGCGTATCTACCTGGATGCATGGCTTTATCCAGGCCATGCCCGAGCACGAGTTCGTGCTGTGGGTGATTGGCGCGCATGCTGCCGACCGCGGCAAATTTGTCTACGAGCTGCCCAGCAACGTGGTCGAGGTGCACGAGGTGTTCCTGGACGATGCCCTGCGGCTTTCGGGCGAGCAACACGAAGCCAGTTTTAACGACCGCGAGCGCGAGGCGCTACGCCGCCTGGTGTCGCTCTCCAATCCGGACTGGGACGTGCTGTTCGATATCTTCCAGCGCCGTCGCGTACATCCGCTCTCGTTTTTGCAGAGCCGCACGTTTATGGATATCTTCCGCGACGTGTGCCTTGCCGAGTACCCCTACACGCCTTTTGCCGACGCATTCCACACCATGCGCTCCATGTTGCTTCCCGTGCTCTACCTGTTGGGCAGCGAGGTGCCGGTGGCCGATGTGTACCACGCCATCTCGACCGGCTACGGTGGCCTGCTCGCCTGCCTGGGCTCAAGCGTTCGCCATGCGCCGGTGCTGCTGACCGAACATGGGATCTATACCCGCGAGCGCGAGGAAGAGATCATTCGCGCCGATTGGGTGGTGCCGTCGTTTAAGGACCGCTGGATCCGCTTTTTCTACCTGCTTTCGGAGGAGATCTACCGCCGCGCCTTCCGCGTGACGAGTTTGTTCCATAACGCCCGCAAGACGCAGATCGATATGGGCTGCGATGCGGACAAATGCCTGGTCATCCCCAACGGCATCCAGTTCAACCGCTTTAAGGACATTCCCTTAAAGCCCGATGACGGCTGGGTGGACATTGGCGCTGTGGTGCGCCTGGCGCCCATCAAGGACGTCAAGACCATGATCTATGCCTTCTTTGAGTTGCACGAGCGCCTGCCCAAGGTGCGCCTGCACATCATGGGCGGCGTGGACGACGAAGAGTACGGCGCCGAGTGCCACGCGCTGGTCGATACCCTGGGCGTGCGCGACCTGATCTTTACCGGTCGCGTCAACGTGGTCGAGTACATGGAAAAGCTCGACTTTACCATTTTGACGAGCATCTCCGAGGGCCAGCCGCTTAGCGTGCTGGAGTCGCTTGCAGCGCGTCGTCCCTGCGTGACGACCGAGGTGGGCTGCTGCCGTGAGCCGCTCGAAGGCGCTCCGGGCGACGACTTTGGCGTCGCGGGTTTTGTGACGCCGCCCATGTATCGCAAGGGCTTGGCCGATGCCATGGAGCGCATGTGTGTGAGCCGCGCCCGTCGCATTGAGATGGGGGAGCGCGGGCAGCGTCGCGTTGCCACGTACTTTTTGCACGAGCAGATGCTCGCCAACTATCGCGCGCTGTACGACGAGACGGCGTGTTCGTTTAACCTGCCCAGAGAGGGGGAGTAGCCGATGGCCGGAATTGGTTTTGAGCTCAAGCGCCTGTTTAGGCGCAAGGGCCTGTTTGCCACGATGCGTGCTTACGGCTACGCCGGCATTGTGTGCACGGGTCCCATGCTGTTGGGCGTGCTGCTCCAGGTGGGTATCTTGGTGCTGTGCGGTCTGTGGGGTGTGGGCCGTGCCAACCAGGATCTGCTGGTGTGCATGGTGACCTACACACTGCTGGCCTCACTTTTGCTCACGAGCTTTTTCTCTATGCCGGTCACGCGCTTTTTGGCCGATATGTTGTTTGCCGAGCGCGAGGATGAGATCCTGCCTTCGTTTTGGGGATCTAATACCATCATGCTCGTTGCGGGCACGGTGCTCTACGGCGTCTTTTTGCTGTTCTCGGGTGCCACGCTGCTGCAGGGGCTGCTGTGCCTGTGGCTGTTCAACATTATGATCGTCAACTGGAACGGCATGAGTTACCTCACGGCCATCAAGGACTACCGCGGCATTCTGTGCAGCTTTGCGGCTGCCATTGGCGTGGCGTGCCTGTGCGCCCTGGCCGCGCTGGCGCTGGGACTGCCGCCGGTCGAGGGTCTGTTGGCGTCAATTGCTCTGGGCTACGGCGTCATGCTCGCCTGGGACGTGGTGCTGCTGTACCGGTATTTTCCTCAGAGCGACCGCAGCCCCTGGCCCTTTTTGCGGTGGCTCGATCAGTTTATGCCGCTGGCGCTCACGGGTCTGTTAACCAATCTGGGACTCTTTGCGCACCTGGTGATTATTTGGGCCGGTCCCATTGGCGTGCAGGTCAAGGGCTTGTTTTATGGTGCGCCCTACTACGATGTGCCGGCGCTCATTGCGTTTTTGACGATCCTGGTCACGACCGTCAACTTTGTGGTCTCGGTCGAGGTCAACTTCTATCCGCGCTACCGCGACTACTACAGCCTGTTCAATGACGGCGGCGTGGTAGGCGATATTGTGGTGGCAGAGGAGGAGATGCTCTCCACGCTCAACAGCGAACTGCGCTTTTGTGCGCTCAAGCAGCTGTTTGTGACCGCGGCGGTCATTTCGCTCGAGACCACGGTGCTGTCGGCCCTACCGTTGGGCTTTAACAACCTTATGCACGGGTATTTTCGCACGCTGTGCGTGGGCTATGGCCTGTATGCCGTGGGCAATACGGTGATGCTTATCTTGCTGTACTTTACCGACTATAAGGGGGCCGTGCTGGCTTCGGGCCTGTTTGCCGGTGTGGCCGGGCTGGCGACTGCCGTTTCGTTGCTATTGCCGCAGCAGTTTTACGGCTTTGGCTTTTTGTTGGGTGCGGCGGTGTTTTTTATCGTGGCGCTGCTGCGGCTCGATACCTATACCGCCAACTTGCCGTATCGTATCCTGAGCCAGCAGCCCATTGTGGCGACCGACAAGACGGGTCGCTTTACACAGCTGGGCCGCTTGCTCGACCGTGCCGAACAGCGCTATGAGGAAGGCCGACATATGGGCGTGCCGCACGGCGCGTTTGAGCGCGCGGTAGTTCGCGTGTATCGCAAGCATTGGGGAGGTTCTGATGACCGATAGGATGATGTCTCGTCGTCGCCTGTTTGAGGCGGCTGCCGGTGCGCTGTTGCTTTCGGGCTGCTCGGTGCAGGAAGACTCCTCGACCAAAAAGGTCAAAAAGCAGGACAAGATTAAAAAGGCTGAGGCCTCGAATGAGGCCAAGCACCTGCGCGACAAGGACGAGCTCTACGAGGTCTACGATGACTCGGGCATTGTGACCATGTACCTGACCGTCTCGCGCGGTAACAGGTCCGAGAACACCGACCACAGCTGGGCCGAGATCAATACGTACTCGGTGTATGACTATGCCGACATGGGTGTGACGCGCTATCAGGTTATGGGCCTGCTGCAGCCGGGCGACGAAGACGGCCCGGTGGCCGGCGAGGTTGGCTATGGCGAGGAAGCGCCCAATGCCACCGTGCAGGTGCGCGGTCAGACATCGAGCAATAACTCGCAAAAGAATTACAAGGTGGAGCTCAAAAAGGGCAAGGGTACCTGGCGCCAACAGCGCGCGATTGCGCTCAACAAGCACATGGGCGAGGGTATGCGTTTTCGCAACAAGATGGCCTACGACCTTATCCGCGGGATTCCCCAGATGATGGGCCTGCGCACGCAGTTTGTGCATCTGTGGGTGTGCGACCAGACCGAAAAGTCCAACGATACCTTTGAGGACTACGGCCTGTTTACGCAGGTGGAGCAGCTCAACAAGACGGTGCTTAAGGCACATGGCCTGGATAAGAGCGGACACCTGTACAAGGTGAACAGCTTTGATTTCCATCGCTACGAGGACACTATTAAGCTTGCCGATGATCCCGACTACAACCAGGCAAACTTTGAGGGCATGCTCGAGGTTAAGGGCGATTCGGACCACACCAAGCTCATCGAGATGCTCGATGCGCTCAACGATGAATCGCACAAGATCGATGATGTGCTCGATACCTACTTTGATACCGAGAATCTGGTCTATTGGCTGGCGTTTCAGATCTTGACGGGCAACTGCGATACGCAGAACCGTAACTGCTATCTGTACAGTCCTCTCAACTCAAATTCCTGGTACTTTTTAGATTGGGATAACGACGGCATGCTGCGCAAGCTGGAGCTTTCTCTTACCGGGTTTTCGGACTACGCGAGCTGGGAGCGCGGCGTGAGCAACTACTGGGGCAACGTGCTGTTTAACCGTGCGTTGCGCAGCAAGTCGTTCCGCAGCGAACTCGACCGTGCCGTCAAGGACCTGCGCTCGTATATGACCGAGGCACGCCTGAGCAAGATGGTCAAGCACTACCGCGAGGTTACTGAATCGCTGGTCTTTGCTTCGCCCGATATCGATAATCTGCCTGTCACCAAGGACCAATACGAGCAGATTGCCGCGGCGATTCCTTCCGAGATCGAGGAGAACTATAAGAGCTTTCGCGATAGTTTTAAAAAGCCCATGCCGTTCTACATCGGCGTGCCGCAGATCGATAACGGTAAGCTGCGCATTAACTGGGATGCGTCCTACGACTTTGAGGCGCGCGACATTCGCTACACCGTGGAGCTTGCGCGTGACTATGCCATAAGCGACGTGGTCTTTAAGGCCGAGGACGTGCTGCTTCCCGAGGTGACCTGCGATGCGCCCGATGCCGGACAGTATTTTGTGCGCGTGCGTGCCAACAACTCCGACGGCTATACGCAAGATGCGTTTGACTACTATGTGACCGACGACGGCAAGCACTACGGCATGAGGTGTTTTTACGTGCAAGACGGCGGTAAGGTCGTGGAGGACACGTATGAGGAGGGCTAGCGCGCTGCTTGAGCACTTGGCGGCCCCGCCTGTGCGTACCACGCAGGAGCGTTACCGCCACGAGCTCAAATATCTCATTAACGAGGGCGAGCACGCTGCGCTTGCCTGTCGCATGGCGTCGGTGTTTAAGCTGGACAAGCATGCGCGGGCGGGCGGTTACACTATTCGCAGCCTGTATTTTGACGACTACTGCAACTCGGCCTACGAGGAAAAAGACGCCGGCATTCTCATGCGCAAAAAGTATCGCGTGCGCATCTATAACGGCAGCGACAAGGTGATTAAGCTCGAGCGCAAAAAGAAGTACGGCAGCTGGATCTACAAGGAGGACGCGCCGCTCACGCGCGGCGAGTTTGAGCAGATTCTGGCCGGCGACTACGGCTTTTTGCTGAGGAGCCCCTATCCGCTCTGTCGCGAGTTCTACATCGAGTGCATCTGCAACATGATGCGCCCGCGGACCATCGTGGACTACGAGCGCGAGCCGTGGGTGATGGATGAGGGCACCGTGCGCATTACGTTTGACATGAACGTGCGTGCCGCGGTGGGAAGCTTCGATATCTTTGACGCGACCCTGCCCGCACTGCCGGTTCTGGAGCCCGGCAAGCTGGTGATGGAGGTCAAATTTACGGAGTTTTGCCCGCAGCTGGTGCGCGATATGGTGCCGCCGGGCGCGGCCGAGCTCACGGCGGTCTCCAAGTACTGCCTGTGTTACGAAAAGACCGCCTACTTGCGCGGCTTTAACTACTGGGAATCGGATTTTGAGAACCGAGGGGATATTTAGACCATGAGCACCAGGGACTTTTTTAAGAACTCCGTCTTGGAGGCGTTTGGCCAGGTCGACCCTGCCAAGATTGGCCTGTCGCTGCTTGTGGCGCTCGCCATGGGCATCCTGATCTATTACGTGTACAAGCGCTTTTTTACCGGCGTGGTGTATTCGCGCAGCTTTGCCGTGACGCTCGTGGGCATGTGCGTGCTCACCTGCATGGTCACGCTCGCGATCTCGACGAACGTGGTCATCTCGCTCGGTATGGTCGGTGCTCTGTCTATTGTCCGCTATCGTACGGCGGTCAAGGACCCGCTCGACCTGCTGTATCTGTTTTGGGCCATTACCACGGGCATTACGGCGGGCGCCGGCATGTATGCGCTCGTGGGGCTTACGGCAGTAGTGATTGTGGTGATGATTGCCGGCTTTGCGAGCCATCAGGACAAGGCGCGCGTGTACATGATGGTCATCCACTACACGGGTCAGACCACCGGCGACGATATCGTGCGCGCGTTTGGGCGCACCAAGTTCACCGTCAAGTCCAAGACGATGCGCGGCGACAAGGTGGAAATGGCCGTCGAGGTGTTCTCGGACGGTGTTGACATGCCCTATGCCGACGCCATTCGCGCGCTCGATGGCGTTGAAGACCTCACGCTCATCCAGTACAACGGCGAGTACCACGGCTAACTATGTTCCGGCGTTTTAACAAACGCCGGACCGCTCGACGCTGCGCGGGCATCTGCCGGGCGATCTGCCATTCAAACCGTCGCTCGCGTACATAAAGTACGCTTCGCTCCTCTTTCGCGGCACCTCGCCACGGCAGCTGCCCGCTCGCTGACGTTTGCTCGACCTGAGTGGGCCGATTTGGTTCGCATGCCGTCTTCACGGGTATCATGGTGAAAGCGATTTCAATGACAGGGGTGGCGCGCGTGGTAAAGATGAAGGATGTCGCCGAGTTGGCGGGCGTTTCGAGCGCCGCGGTCTCGCGGTATCTTAACGGTGGATATATCTCGGCCGATAAGGCCAATCGCATTAAGCAGGCGATTGAGTTGACCGGATACGTGCGGTCCAGTCAGGCTCGCGCGCTGCGCACCGGCTCCACCAAGCTCATCGGCGTCATCGTGCCTAAGATCAACTCGGAATCCGTGAGCCGCATTACCGCTGGCATTGGCCAGGTGCTCGGTCGCCGTGGCTACCAGATGCTGCTTGCCAATACCGACAACGCGGCCGATCGCGAGCTCGAATACCTCGATTTATTCCAAAACCACCCGGTCGATGGCATTGTGCTGGTGGCAACCATGATCACCGACGAGCACCGTCGGGCGATTGAGTCGTGCCGCGTGCCCATCGTACTGATCGGCCAGAATGTTGAGGGCACGGCGTGCGTCTATCACGACGATTACGAGGCTGCCTTTGAGCTGGGCCATGCGCTTGCGGGTCGCGTGGACGGCAAAATCGCCTATATTGGAGTTACCGATGAGGACCGCGCGGCCGGTTATGACCGCCGTCGCGGTTTTGAGGCCGGCCTGCGCGCCGCGGGTAACCCGCTCGATGCCGCCTTGATTCGCCTGGGCTCGTTTACGCTCGACTCGGGCTATGGTGCGGCGCGTGAACTGCTTTCCGTCGCTCCCGATGTTTCGTTTATCGCCTGCGCGACCGACACCATGGCGGCGGGCGCGCTGCGTGCCATCGATGAGGTTCGCGGCATGGGCGAGGGCATGCACCGCGTGAGCGGCTTCGGCGACAACGCATTTTTGCGCGCGCTGACGGGCGGCATTCCCACCGTGCATTACGGCTACCTGACCAGCGGCGTCGAGGCGACCAATATGTTGCTCAACGCGCTCGACGGCGAGGAGGGGGAGAGCGGTCTCAAGACGCTCAAGCTCGGCCATCAGCTTATGAATGTCTAGGCCTTGGGCACGTCTGCCTGCCTCTGAGACCCTTGTTTTTGCTTCAAAACTACCTTTCGCCGGCTTTTTCCTACCGTTCACCCTACTATGAAAACGATTACAGTCATATCAAACTGAAAACGATTACAGTGTATGTGTCAAAGATGGCCGGGTGCACATGCGCCCGTTGGAGGAAAGGGAAGTCATGGACTACCGCAAATCAGCCCAAGAGGTGCTCGACAATATCGGTGGCGCCGACAACGTCGTCTCTGCCGCGCATTGCGCCACGCGTCTGCGCTTGGTGATTGCCGATAATTCCAAGGTCAACAAGGAGGCCATCGAGAACGTCGACGGCGCCAAGGGCGTCTTTGAGGCCCAGGGCCAGCTCCAGATTATTTTTGGTACCGGCACCGTCAACAAGGTCTACGAAGAGTTCATCGCGCTTAGCGGCGTCGTGGCTGCCACCAAGGCCGAGGTCAAGGAGGCCGCGGCGCAGCAGCAGAACATCTTTATGCGTGCCATTAAGGTGCTCGGTGACGTCTTTGTCCCCATCATCCCCGCCATCGTGGCTTCGGGCCTGCTGCTGGGTATTATGAGCGCCCTCAACTTTATGGCCTCCAACGGCTTTATCGCGCTCGACACCAATAACTTTATTTATAAGATCGCCGACCTGGTCTCGGGCACGTCTTTTGGCATTCTGCAGATCCTAATCGGTTACTCCGCGGCTAAGGCCTTTGGCGCCAACCCGTACCTGGGTGCCGTCGTTGGCGGTGCATTCATCAACTCCTCGCTGCAGAGCGCCTACACGGTTGCCTCCGAGGGCGTGCAGACCATGGTCAACGTCATCCCCGGTTTGTACAGCTTTGAGTGGGTCGGTTATCAAGGCCACGTTATCCCCATCGTCATCGCCTGCGCCATCCTCGCTTTCTTGGAGAAGCGTCTCCACAAGGTTGTCCCCGAGATGTTCGACCTCTTTGTGACCCCGCTCGTCTCCGTGTTCGTGACCGTGCTCGTAACGCTCGTTGCCGTCGGTCCCGTCTTTGTCTGGGCCGAGAACGCCATCCTCGGTCTGATCCAGGCCCTGCTCACCCTGCCCTTTGGCATCGGTTCCTTTATCGTCGGCCTGTTCTATGCCCCCACGGTCGTTACCGGTATCCACCAGATGTACACCGCCATCGACCTGGGCCAGCTCGCCCAGTACGGCGTGACCTATTGGCTGCCCATCGCCAGTGCAGCCAACATCGCCCAGGGTGGCGCCGCGCTCGCCGTTGCCTTTAAGACCCGCGATGCCAAGATCAAGGGCCTGGCACTTCCTTCGGCCCTGTCCGCCTTCATGGGTATTACCGAGCCTGCCATCTTTGGTGTGAACCTGCGCTTCTTTAAGCCCTTCATCGCCGGCTGCATCGGCGGCGGTTGCGGTGCCCTGGTCTGCGCACTCACCTCGCTTGCTGCTTCCGGCACCGGCGTTACCGGCATCTTCGGTATCCTGCTGTGCCTGGCCCAGCCCGTGCAGTACGCGATCATGTTTGCGGTCGCCGCGCTGGTTTCCTTTGCCGTCTCGTTTGTCCTGTACAAGGACGAGCCCAAGGCTTCCGAGCAGGCCTAAGAGCTTTTGATTGAGGGGCGCCCGCGGGTTGTATGCTCGCGGGCGTTTCCCGTATCTGGTGTCGATCTCTGGCGCCTTGTTACTTTCGATCCGTTAGGACTTTGATATGTCTAATGCACTTGGCCGCGACCTTGCAAAGCTGGTTGCCGCTGTTGACACCGCCGCCTCTGAGTGCGGTCATGGCGCATATGGCCAGCGCTTCCATATTATGCCGCCGGCGGGCTGGCTCAACGACCCCAATGGTCTTTGCCAAGCGGGCGGCGTGTTCCATGCCTATTTTCAGTATGCGCCGTTTGATGTCGAGGGTGGCGTCAAGATGTGGGGCCATGCCACAAGCCGCGATCTTATGACGTGGGACTACGTTGGCGCCCCGCTGCTGCCCGACGAGCCGTTCGATTGCCATGGCGTGTATTCGGGCTCCGCGCTTGCCGAGGACGGCCGCATTCGCGTACTGTACACAGGCAACGTTAAACTCTCCGATGCAGACGGCACGTACGACTACGTCAATACCGGCCGCCGCGCCGATACTGTTTATGTCGAGAGCGTTGATGGCCTTGCCGGTCGGGAGTTCAGCCAAAAGCGCGTGGTGCTGGCGTCCGAGGATTATCCCGAGGATTTGACCTGCCATGTGCGCGACCCCAAGGTGTGGCGTGACGCGGACGGGCGTTATCACATGGTGCTGGGCGCGCGTCGCCGCGTGGATGGGCCGCATGTCGAGAGTCGTTTTTGCGCGATGCACGGTGAGGGCGCCGGGCGCGATGTAGGCGAGATCCTGGTGTATGGCTCGCCCGATATGCTGAACTGGGAGCTCGAGAGCCGCGTGTCTACGCCCGAGCGTTTTGGCTTTATGTGGGAGTGCCCGGGATACCTTGAGCTTGAGGCCGATGACGGCGTACCGGCGAAGTGGCTGTCCTTCTCGCCCCAGGGGCTCGAGGGCGGTCGTTGGGACCGCGGCAACGTATACGCTGCTGGCTACATGCCTGTAACGGGCGACATTACAGATGGCGATGGCGAGTATGAGCTGGGCGAGTTCCGCCTGTGGGACGCCGGTTTTGACTTCTATGCTCCGCAGGAGTTCACGGCCGAGGATGGTCGCCACATTCTGATTGGCTGGATGGGCATGCCCGATGAGCCGACCTATGACAATGCGCCCACCGTGGCGTGCGGCTGGCAGCACTGCATGACAGTGCCGCGTGAGCTTACAGCCGGTGCCGGCGGCGTGGTGCTGCAGCAGCCGGTGCGCGAGATCGAGCACCATTATGCCTCGGTGCGTATGGGGGAGGGTTCGTTGGAGGTTGCCGGCGACACCTGCTTTGACGTTGTTGTCGACGGTGTCGACGGCGCATTTACCGCAATCGTTGATGGCGAGCTGAAGCTGGCGTTTGTGCCCGCCGAGGGCGAACTGCCCTCGCGCTTTGAGATGCGATTTACCGATGAGGGTCGCGCTTCTGCCGGCTGCGGTCGTACCGTGCGCTGGGAGCCCGTCGACGAGGTGCGCAACGTGCGCATTGTTGGCGATGTCTCTTCGGTCGAGGTGTTTGTGAACGATGGCTCTCTCGTGTTTTCGACGCGCATCTATCCCGAGTCCTATGGCGTGACCGTTGACGCTCTGGGTGCGAGCGTGACCTATCATACGCTCATCATCTAGGCGATTCGTCGCATATCGGCGCTATACTGCAGCCGTTACCCACGATGCGGGAAACATCCGCATCGTGGGTTTTTGTAAATGAAGGGAGGTTGCCGTATGGGCGTACAGCAGCTAGAAGAGGCCCGGGCCGCAAGGACTGGCGCGCGTGAGGCGCGTCTTGTTGCGGCCCTGCATGTGCCGGCGGCGCTGTCTCTGTTGGGGGTTGTACGTCCCGGCGATCGTCTGGTTGCGTTTGCCGATGACTTTGCCGATGCGTTTGCGCGCGGCTTTGATGGTTGCGATGTCGCGCTGGTGGGCTCATCGTCTGCTGATGCGTTTGCTGCAGCGTCCAAGGGTTTTGATGCTTCGCTTGATGCTGAGGGGTCGCACCTGTGGTGGTTTGTCAACTCCATCGGTGGGTTTGGTCTGCGCGTACCCGATCTTCGTACGTTAGGCTGCGCAGCGCGTGAGGCTCATGCGCTGCTGGTTGTGGACAACACCGTGGCGTCGGCTTTTGGCTGCGATCCGCTGCGGCTGGGTGCTGCGCTGTCGCTTGAGGCACTCGACCGCGTGTGCGCCGGTAAGACTCCGCGCAAGTTGGTTGCCGCTTCGGTTGCGCGCTCGCAGCTCAAGCGCCATCGTGTGGATGCCGCGGCTGAGTGCGTACATGCGTTGTTAGTGGGTTGTGATGCGCCGGCACTCGATCTGTCTGTCGAGGAGGCTGACGTGCTTGAGCACGGGCTGAACTCGCTCGATGCCCGCATGCAGGCACACTTCGACCGCGCCCGTGCGCTGGCCGAGTACTTGGCTGCGAATGAGATGGTGCGTGACGTGCGCTATCCCGGTCTGAGCTCGCATCCCGACCATGCTGTTGCAACGGGAATCCTCGAGCATGGCTTTGGCCCGGCAGTTGAGTTTGACCTTATCGAGCGTAGCGCAGGCGAGCTGTTCGACGCTTTGCCGGATGAATTCCGCACTTCACCCGCAGGCGGCCCAATAACGCGCCTCTCGGCCCCACGCGGCAAGCAGGGGAGCACCATCCGCCTCTTCGCCGGCACCGATGACCCCTTGATCGTGGCCGCCACCCTAGATAATGCCCTCCGCAACTAGCTAAATCATCCTCGACTCCATAAGTTGCGGTGAAATATGGATTGATTTACGGCTTTAACCGCATAAACAGTCCCTATTTCACCGCAACTTATAAGAAGGGGTTGTGTGGCTATAAGGCCCCGTCCTAAATTGGCTATTCTTTTATGCTGGCGATGAGGTCGTTGGCCTTTGCGGCAATTACTTGGTTGATGTCGGTCTGCAGCTCCTCGTAGGCCGCTATGGCTCGCTCGCCGGCGGGGGTGAGGGTGGATCCGCGGGCTCCGTCGCGCTCGATGAGCTTGCAGCCCAGCTGTCCTTCGGCCTCGTTCACAATGCGCCAGGCCTTGGAGTACGCCATGCCCATGCTCTTGGCGGCGCGGTTGAGCGAGTGCTCGCGGGCGATGCCCTGCAGCAGTAAGACGCAGCCGTGGCCGAACACGCCCGGCAGATCTTTGTCGCACGCTTGAATGACCAACTTTGCCGTCGTCTTGTACTCCATGTGCTCCACGTCTTCCCGCTAAAGTGTTTGCTGGGCAAACGCAAAGCCTGCGTCAAACCCTCGTGTGCTCTTCTTAAATCATGCATTGTAGCAGTCAAAGTGCGTTAAGATACTTCCCCAGTATTGGGCGCCCAAGGTTGGGCTGGGTCCTACGAGGCCTGCAGCCGACCGGTCGCATGGAAAAAGGAGAAACATGGCTACGTTCTTTCCCGGTGAGTCCCACACGTTTTCGGAGTATCTGCTGGTCCCTGGTTACTCGTCCTCGCAGTGCATCCCCAACAACGTCTCTCTTAAGACGCCGCTAACCCGCTTTAAGCGCGGTGAGAAGCCGGCAATCACCCTGAACATCCCCATGGTTTCCGCCATCATGCAGTCCGTCTCGGGCGTCGATATGGGTGTCGCGCTCGCTACCGAGGGTGGCCTGTCCTTCATTTACGGTTCTCAGAGTGCCGAGTCCGAGGCCGCTATGGTCAAGGCCGTCAAGGATCACAAGGCCGGCTTCGTTCAGTCCGATTCCACGCTGACCCCCGACATGACCATGGAGCAGGTCATCGAGCTCAAGGAGAAGACCGGTCACTCCACCATGCCGGTCACCGACGACGGCACTCCCAAGGGTAAGCTCCTGGGCATCGTCACCAGCCGTGACTATCGCCCCAGTCGCGATGACCACCAGACGAAGGTCTCCGAGTTCATGACCCCGCGTGAGCAGCTCATCGTGGGTGACAAGAACATCAGCCTCAAGGTTGCCAACGACGTCATCTGGGACAACAAGCTCAACGCCCTGCCCATCGTTGACGACAACGATCACCTCATGGGCATTGTCTTCCGCAAGGACTACGACAGCCACAAGACCAACCCCAACGAGCTGCTCGATAACGACAAGCGCTACATGGTTGGTGCCGGTATCAACACCCGCGACTATGCCGAGCGCGTGCCGCTGCTCATCGAGGCCGGTGCCGATGTCCTGTGCATCGACTCTTCCGAGGGCTTCAGCGAGTGGCAGAAGCGCACCATCGAGTGGATCCGCGCCAACTACGGCGAGGACGTCAAGGTCGGTGCCGGCAACGTCGTCGACGCCGAGGGCTTCCGCTTCCTTGCCGACTGCGGTGCCGACTTCATCAAGGTCGGTATCGGCGGCGGTTCCATCTGCATTACCCGCGAGACCAAGGGTATCGGCCGTGGCCAGGCCACCGCGCTGATCGACGTCTGCCGCGCTCGCGACGAGTACTACGAGGAGACCGGCGTCTACGTGCCCGTGTGCTCCGACGGCGGTATCGTCTACGACTACCACATGACGCTCGCCCTGGCCATGGGTGCAGACTTTATGATGCTGGGTCGTTACTTCGCCCGCTTTGACGAGAGCCCGACCGAGCGCGTCAACGTGAACGGTCAGTACATGAAGGAGTACTGGGGCGAGGGTTCTGCGCGTGCTCGCAACTGGCAGCGCTACGACCTGGGCGGCGCCGCGAAGCTTAGCTTCGTCGAGGGCGTCGACTCCTACGTTCCCTACGCCGGTTCCCTCAAGGACGGCGTGGGCGGCACGCTCTACAAGGTCAAGTCAACGATGTGCAACTGCGGCGCCCTCTCGATCCCCGAGCTCCAGGAAAAGGCACGCCTAACGCTGGTCAGCTCGACCTCGATCGTCGAAGGCGGCGCCCACGATGTAGTCGTGAAGGATTCTCAGCAGTCCGTATCTTATCGATAAGGTAAGAGCCTCACATAAAGGTTGAGTTTCAACCACGTTATTTAGATAAAGCGAGATGCCCGCAAGTCGCAGGCATCTCGCTTGTCGTATTTGCTATCATCAGTCAAGTTAACCTTAGGGTCGGGTGGCTTGGCTTTGTTCGCTACAAGTTCCGCACGCAAAGAAGAGCACTTAATGTGCTCTTCGTCTTGCGCAGGACTGTCCGCAGTAGCAAATAAAGCCAAGCCACCCGACCCCAGCTAAGATTAAAGGAGCTGATATGTGCGATTGCACAGATCATAAGGACGAGATCCCTGCCTACGACGCGCAGGCCATTGAGTCCAAGTGGATGAAGGCCTGGGAGGATTCCAACCTCTTTGCCGTCGACACCGACGACAGCAAGCCTAAAAAGTATGTGCTCGAGATGTTCCCGTATCCGTCGGGCGACCTGCACATGGGCCACGCGCGCAACTATACCATCGGCGATGCCATGGCCCGTCAGGCCCGCATGCGCGGCTTTGACGTGCTGCATCCCATCGGCTTTGACGCCTTTGGCCTGCCTGCCGAGAACGCCGCCATCAAGCACAATACGCAGGCTGCCGCCTGGACGTATAAGAATATGGACCAGGCGCTCGCCACGATGAAGCGCATGGGCTTCTCCTACGATCTGGATCGCATGGTCAAGACCTGCAGCCCCGACTACTACCGCTGGGGTCAGTGGATCTTTGAGAAGCTGTGGGAAAAGGGCCTGGTCTACCGCAAAAAGAACCCGGTCAACTGGTGTCCTAACTGCAAGACCGTTCTGGCCAACGAGCAGGTCACCGAGGGCAAGTGCTGGCGCTGCGGCACCGAGCCCGAGAAGCGCGACCTTGAGCAGTGGTACTTCAAGATCACCGAGTACTCCCAGGAGCTGCTCGACGACCTGGAGAAGCTCCCCGGCTGGCCCGAGCGCGTCAAGCAGATGCAGGCCAACTGGATCGGTCGCTCCGAGGGTGCCGAGGTCGACTTTACCCTGTGCGACCAGGATGGCGAGCCCATTGAGGGCGACGAGGGCAAGATCACCGTCTTTACCACGCGTGCCGACACCCTCTTTGGCGTCTCCTTTTTTGTCCTGGCTCCCGAGTACGCTCGTCTGCACGAGCTCGTCGAGGGCACGGAGTATGAGGAGGCCGTCACCAAGATCGTCGAGGACTCCAAGCATATCTCTGCCGTCGAGCGTGCCCAGGGCACCCTCGAGAAGCACGGTGCCTTTACCGGCCGCTACGTGGTAAACCCCGTCAACGGCGAGAAGGTCCCCGTGTGGGTTGCCGATTATGTCGTTGCCGACTATGGAACCGGCGCCGTCATGGCCGTTCCCTGTGGTGACCAGCGCGACTTTGAGTTTGCCCGCAAGTACGACCTGCCGATCGTGCCGATCATCCTGGACGATGACGATCGCGCTGCCGTCGAGGCCACCGGTGAGACCATCGATACCTTCCATGCCGAGACCGTCGACTGGGATTGCGCCCACGCTGCCGAGGGCACGCTCGTCCAGTCCGGCAAGTACACCGGCATGCGCGGCGGTAAGCACTCCGAGGGCGAGGCTGCGATCGTGGCCGACCTCGAGGCCATGGGCTGCGGTCGTCGCAAGGTCGAGTTCCGTCTGCGCGACTGGCTCATTTCCCGTCAGCGCTATTGGGGCAACCCCATCCCGGCCATCCACTGCGAGCACTGCGGCATCGTGCCCGTGCCCGAGGATCAGCTGCCGGTAACGCTGCCCGAGAACCTGGATCTGGGCGCCGGCGAGACCCTCGCCGAGTGCAAGGAGTTCTACGAGACCACCTGCCCGGTCTGCGGCCGCCCGGCCAAGCGCGAGACCGATACCATGGACACCTTCACCTGTTCCAGCTGGTATTACCTGCGCTATACCGATCCGCACAATACCGAGCTGCCCTTCTCCCGCGAGGCCGCCGACCGTTGGATGCCCGTCGATAACTACATCGGCGGTATCGAGCACGCCATTCTGCACCTGCTCTACAGCCGCTTCTTTACCAAGGCCCTGCGCGACCTGGGTCTGCTGAGCGTGGACGAGCCCTTCACCAACCTGCTGTGCCAGGGCATGGTCAAGGACGAGAACGGCGATACCATGTCCAAGTCCAAGGGCAACGTCGTACCCCCGAGCTCGGTTATCGAGCCCTACGGTGCCGACACCATGCGTCTGGCGATCCTGTTTATCGCCCCGCCCGAGAAGGACTTCGACTGGGATCCCAAGGCCGTCGAGGGCGCCAACCGCTTCATCAAGCGCGCTTGGCGTATCGTGTGGCAGCTCGTCCAGTCCGGCGACGCCAACGTGGCCTTCGACAAGTCCGCGCTCGACGAGGTCGCGATGAAGCTCTATCGCGAGCGTCACCGTACCATCGCCAAATGCACCGAGGACTTCGACCGCGGCCAGTTCAATACCGCCATCTCGGCTGTCATGGAGCTCGTCAACGCGGCGAGCGCCTACCTCAACGCCACTGAGGGCGCTGACCGCGACAAGGCTCTGTGCTACGGCGTGGCCAAGGATATCGTGAGCGTCCTTGCCCCCATCTGCCCGTTCTGGGCCGACGAGCTGTGGCACGAGGCGCTCGGCTGCGAGGGCAACGCCTACACCGCCGCCTGGCCCGAGTTCGACCTGGCCGAGTCCATCGAGGACACGGTGCAGATCGTGGTCCAGGTGCTCGGCAAGGTCCGCGGCCGCGTCGACGTACCCCGCGATGCCTCCAACGAGGAAATGCAGGCTGCCGCCGAGACTGCTGTCGCCAAGTGGCTCGAGGGCAAGACGGTCGTCAAGGCCATCTGCGTGCCCGGCAAGCTGGTCAACTTGGTGGTCAAGTAAGCGCTACGCGCTTAGCTGACGCATAAAAGACGAGGGGCGATCCGGTTGGGTCGTCCCTCGTTTTGCATGTACCTGCCTAGGTGCCTTCGGTCAATTGTCCTATTCTTGTGGAGAAGCTGTGCGCACGCTGACCTGCAGATTCGTACTGTGCTTGCACGTTTCTGCAGCTATTGGTATAGTTTGCTTGCAAATGAAGTTGTAATTGAAAGAAGTGGGGTTTCGGCCCCGCTTCTTTTTTGTATGGATGGAGGTGCCGCAATGGTCAAGACCAAGACCGAGCAGGCGATCATCGACGCGCTCGAGGCCGTCGCCCCCCAGCACGATGTCGACATCGTCGACGTTGAGCTCGTGGGTGCCACCAAGGCCCCCTGCGTGCGCGTGCGTATCGAGGGTGCCGAGGGTCAGAGCCTGTCGCTCAACGACGTCACGGCCAACACCAAGTGGGTCGGCGACGTGATTGAGGAGCTCGATCCCATCTCTTCGAGCTATACGCTCGAGGTGTCGAGCCCGGGTATGGCGCGCCCGCTGCGCCGCCCGCGCGACTTTGCCCGCTTTGTGGGCGAGGATTGTGAGCTCACCTCCATCGCCACCGAGGGCCGTCGTAAGTACACCGGCAAGATTGCCGCCGCGACCGATACGAACGTGACTCTCGAGCTCGAGGACGGCGAGTCCGTCACCCTCGATTTCTCTGATGTTAAAAAGTGCAAGTTGAAGCCCACCTATGACTTCAAGCCCGCGAAGGAAGGAAAATAAGATGGCAGCATCCGACATGATGTCCGCCCTGATGGAGCTTTGCCAGGATAAGCACATCGACCAGCTCTATCTGATCGACCGCCTGGAGCAGTCGCTCGCCAAGAGCTATGCCGAGATTTTGCATCTTGACTGGGGCGCTAAGGTGACCATCGACCGCACCACCGGTAAGATTTACGTCTACCGCCTGGAGCCGATCGACGATTCCATGGACGAGGAGGGCAACTTCACCGAGTTCGAGGAGATCGACGTTACCCCCAAGAACACGAGCCGCATCGCCGCCCAGCACGCCAAGGCCGAGATCAACGCCATCGTTCGCAACTCCGCCCGCGAGCAGATCTATGAGGAGTTCTCCGGCCGCATCGGTGACCTCATCAGCGGTACCGTGCTGCAATCCACGCCCGACTTCACCATCGTCAAGATCCGTGACGGCGTCGAGGCCGAGCTGCCGCACTTTGACCAGCGCCGCTACGAGAATGAGCGCAACGAGCGTCCGATGGGCGAGCGCTACCTGCACAACCAGCACATCAAGGCCGTGATCATCGACGTCCGCGACCCCAATTCCAACCTGCAGCCGGTCCGCGGCGAGCATAGCCGTCCGCCGATCGTCATCTCCCGTACCCACCCCGAGCTCATGCGTCGTCTGTTTGAGCAGGAGGTGCCCGAGATCTATGAGGGCACCGTCCAGATCAAGTCGATCGCCCGCGAGCCCGGCCAGCGTTCCAAGGTCGCCGTCCATTCGCTCGACGACCGCCTGGATCCCGTTGGCGCCTGCGTCGGCCCCAAGGGCAGCCGCGTTCGCGCCGTCGTGGGCGAGCTTCGCGGCGAGCGCGTCGACGTCATCCTGTGGGATGCCGACCCGGCCGTCTATGTCGCCAATGCTCTGTCGCCTGCCAAGGTCACCCGCGTCCTCATCGACGAGGAGAAGGCCTACGCCGGCGTCATCGTGCCCGACGACCAGCTGTCCCTCGCCATTGGCAAGGAGGGCCAGAACGCCCGCCTCGCCGCTCGCCTGACCGGCTGGCACATCGATATCAAGTCCGAGACCCTTGCCGCCGACATCCTCAAGAACGTCCCCGTTCATGAGGAGCCCGCCGCCGACCTGATCGGTGACGAGGAGGACGACGTCCGTCGCTGCGAGTTCGTGTCCGAGGACGGCATCCAGTGCCGCAACCAGGCCCGTCCCGGCTCCCGTTTCTGCGGTGTCCACGACACCGACGCCTTCGATGATGCGGAGGACCTGATCTAGCGCGCGGTCGCGCCGGACAGGTTTCGGCGCATCTCCCACGCTCGTTCAGTCTTTAGGCACCAAGGTGCCAGAAAGGGTAGGTGAAGTCATATGGCAAAAGTCCGTGTGTCCACCCTGGCCAAAGAGTTCGGCATGACCTCCAAGGAACTGATGGGTCATCTCGCCGATATGAAGATTCCCGCTAAGTCCGCTTCCTCCGCCCTGGAGGACGCCTACGTCGCCATGGTCCGCAAGCAGCTCGCCCCGGTGATCGAGGCCCGCGCCCAGGAAGTCGAGGCCGCCAAGCAGGCCGAGGAGCAGGCTGCCGCCGCCGAGGAGGCCGCGCGTGCCGCCGAGGCCGAGCGCGAGCGCATCGCTGCCGAGAAGGCACGCGAGGAGGAGCGCCGCCAGTTCGCCGCTGCCCAGGCTGCCGAGGAGGCCGCCCGCGCCGAGGCCGAGGCCAAGAAGAAGGCCGAGCAGGAGCGCCTTGCCCGCGAAAAGGAAGAGGCTGCCCGCGAGGCCCAGCGTCGCGCCGTCCCCGCTTCTGACTCCGGGTCGCGTTTCCGCTCGCTGCTCGACCAGATCGCCGCGCAGGAGACCGTGCTCAAGGAGAAGAAGGACGCCGAGAACAAGGCCAAGGCCGAGCGCGCCGCCGAGCGCGGTAACCGTCGCGGCAATAACGATCGTCGTGGTGGTCGTCGTAATGACCGCAATGCCTCCGATAACAATTCCGAGCGCAACGCCTCTGAGAGCCGTCCGCATAGCCATCGCACCAACGCCAGCAACAATGTCGCTGCCGGCATGGACTTCCCCAACCCCGATAAGCAGGGCAAGGGCAAAAAGCGCAAGGGTGGCCACAACAACGAAGAGGACCACTACAGCCGCATGGCTCGCGAGGCCGAGGAGTACAGCCGCGAGAAGGTGCTCGAGGAGGCTCGTGCCGCCGTCGAGGAGGCTTCTCGCGAGTCCACCGGTCGTCGTAAGAAGCGCAAGGAGAAGCGCGAGCGCGAGGCTGCAAAGGCTCAGGAGGAGCGCAAGATAGAGGAGGCATTGGCCCAGGGCGTGAACCCCGAGGAGCTCGATGCCATCAAGGTCTCCCAGGGCGTTACGGTCCAGGAGCTCGCCGAGGCGCTCGACGTTCCGGCCAACGACATCATCAAACGCCTGTTCCTGCTGGGCACGCCGCTCACCATGACGCAGTCCATGTCCGACGACCTCGTCGAGCTGGTTGCCGACGACCTGGGCCGTCAGATCAAGATCATCACCCCCGAGGAGGAGAACACCTTCTCGTTCTACGACGATCCCGCCGACCTTAAGCCGCGCGCCCCGGTCGTCACCGTCATGGGTCACGTCGACCACGGCAAGACGTCGCTGCTCGACGCCATCCGTCACACCGGCGTCGCTGCCGGCGAGGCGGGCGGCATTACGCAGGCTATCGGCGCTTCGCAGGTCATGATCAACGACCGCAAGATCACCTTCATCGATACCCCCGGTCACGCGACCTTTACGGCCATGCGTGCTCGCGGCGCCAAGGTGACCGACATCGTCATTCTGATCGTGGCTGCCGACGACGGCGTCATGCCTCAGACCATCGAGTCGATCAACCACGCCAAGGCCGCCGGCGTACCCATCGTCGTCGCCGTCAACAAGATCGATAAGCCGGGCGCCAACCCCGACCGCGTGCGCCAGGAGCTCACCGAGTACGGCATCATCCCCGAGGAGTGGGGCGGACAGAACATGTTCGTCAACATTTCGGCCAAGCAGAAGATCGGTATCGACGACCTGCTCGAGACCGTGCTGCTCCAGGCCGACGTGCTCGAGCTCAAGGCCAACCCCGACACCTTTGCCTCCGGTAACGTCCTCGAGGCCAAGCTCGACAAGGGCCGCGGTTCGGTTGCCACGGTGCTCGTGACCCGCGGTACCCTGCACGTGGGCGATACGCTGGTCGCCGGCCTTACCTACGGCCGCGTCCGCGCCATGCTCGACCCCAAGGGCAACGCCGTCACCGAGGCCGGTCCCTCCGACGCCGTCGAGATCCTGGGCCTGCAGTCCGTGCCCAACGCCGGCGACGAGTTCCGTGTTTTCGAGGACGAGCGCGAGGCTCGCGCCCTGGCTGATGAGCGTTCGCTCAAGGCCCGTATCGAGGAGCAGAGCCGCGTGAAGCACGTCACGCTCGAGAACCTCTTCGAGACCATCGCCGACGCCGAGGTCAAGGAGCTCAACCTGATCATCAAGGCCGACGTCCAGGGTTCTATCGAGGCCCTTCAGGACTCGCTCGACAAGATGGATCAGTCCGAGGTGCGCATCAACACGATCCACTCCGCGGTCGGTGCCATCAACGAGACCGACGTCGTCCTGGCAGACGCCTCCAATGCCATCATCATCGGCTTTGGCGTGCGTCCCGACGGCAAGGCCCGCTCAGCTGCCGAGCGCGAGGGCGTCGAGATCCGTTGCTACGACGTTATCTACAAGTGCCTCGAGGAGCTCGACGCTGCCCGTATCGGCATGCTCAAGCCTACCGAGGTCGAGGTCTCCACGGGTACCGCGACCGTCCTGGACACCTTCAAGGTGCCCAAAGTCGGCATCGCCGCCGGTGTCCGCGTCGAAGAGGGCGAGATCGCCGCGACCGATTCCGTGCGCCTGGTGCGCGACGGCATCGTGGTCTTCAACGGCAAGATCGCCTCGATGCGCCACTACAAGGATGAGGCCAAGAGCCTTAAGAGCGGTTCCGAGGGCGGCATTGGCCTGGAGAACTTCCAGGACATCAAGCCCGGCGATCAGATCGAGGGTTACCGCATCGACCAGGTTGCCCGTACCGAGTAGGGGGTAGCGCTATGAAGCAAACGCAGGCAACCCGCCGACTGGGCGAGCAGCTTCGCGAGAAGCTCGGTTATATCCTGCTCTTTGAGGTTTCCGATCCGCGCCTCGACCTGGTCACCCTGACTGCGGTCGAGGTCGCGGTGGACCGTTCGTTCGCGCGCGTGTACGTGTCGTGCGATGCGAGCCGCTACGACGAGGTCATGGAGGCGCTCGCCAGCGCCAAGGGCCGCATTCGCAGCCTGCTGGCCCGCTCGCTCGATTGGCGTGTCACGCCCGAGCTCGATTTTCGCATCGATCGCTCGACCGATGAGGCCGAGCGCATCACGCGTGCGCTGGAAAACGTTCCGGCCACGCTGGCGATCGAAAAGGACGAGGACGGCTACCCCATAGCGGATGCCGCCCAGGAGGCAGCTTTAGATGACTAATTCCGCTGATCTCGCCGCTGGCGAGTCTGCAGATATTACGCGACGCATCCTCGAGCTCATCGAGGGTGCGTCCTCCATTGCGATTTCGGGACATACGTCTCCCGATGGTGACGCCCTGGGCTCCGTGCTGGGCCTTGGCTTATCGCTTATGAAGTTTTTCCCCAACAAGGACATTGCGCTGCTGCTGGCAGACGATGACCCGGTGCCGCGCATCTACCGCTTTATGGAGGGCGCCGATCGCTTGGTGCCCGCATCTGCGTACACCGGCAATCCGGACCTGTTTATCTCGGTGGATGTGCCGGTCGTCGAGCGCCTCAACAACTCGGCCGAGGTACT
This sequence comes from Collinsella sp., assembly GCA_048430645.1. Lineage (GTDB taxonomy): Bacteria > Actinomycetota > Coriobacteriia > Coriobacteriales > Coriobacteriaceae > Collinsella. The sequence continues at coordinate 92,103 of DBFOME010000010.1, forward strand.
TCGCCGCTCCAAGCATGTGGTGTGCTTCGACCACCATCCGGCGCGCGAGGAGTTTACCGAGCTGAGCCTGAGGCGTGTCGATGCCGCGGCCTGCGCCATGATCATCGACCGTTTCTTGGATAATTGCGGCATCGTCGCCCGTGATGGCGTTGCGACTTGCTTGCTGTGCGGCTTGGTGACCGACACCGGTCGTTTTCAGTACCAGAACGCCGATGCTGCCGCGTTCCACGCTGCTTCGCGCCTGGTAGCACATGGTGCCGATCCGGCTCGTGTTGCTCTCGAGGTCTATCAGAGCATGCGCGTCGAGTTTTTGCACCTCAAGTCCATTGTCATGGGCCGTATTAAGACGGTCGCGCACGGGCGCGTGGCGTATAGCTATGCCTTCCAGAGCGACCTTGAGGCCTGCGGCGTCACCTCGGATGAATGTGACGGTCTGGTCGATGTGGTACGTTCGGTGATGGGCGTCGAGGTCTGTCTTTTCTTAAAGGGCATTGACGGCGATACCAAGGTGCGCGGCAACCTGCGCTCCAAGGGTGACCTCGATGTGTCCGAGATCGCTGCCAACTTTGGCGGTGGCGGGCATCATGCCGCCGCCGGTTTTACCAACAACGGAACGATTCGCGAGACGCTCGCCGTGGCACTTCCCATGCTGGCCGAGCTGGTGGGGGAGGATCCCGCTTCGGTGACCGTCGAGCTCTAACTTATTGGATGGTACATGGCTCGTCGTACGCCTTCTCAATTGAATATGCTGCTCGCCGTCGATAAGCCGGTGGGCTGCACGTCCCATGACGTGGTCTCGCAATGCCGACGCGCTCTCCATGAGCGGCGCGTCGGCCATGCCGGTACGCTCGACCCCATGGCATCGGGTGTCATGGTTGTGGGCGTGGGTCAGGCCACCCGTTTGCTGGGTATGCTCACGCTCAATAAGAAAAACTACGTCGCCGACATTTCGTTTGGCTCCGAGACCAATACCGATGATGCGGAGGGCGAGGCGGTCCGCACGGTGGCTGTTGCCGACGAGCTCCGCGATCCTGCCTATGCGCGTGAGCGCTTGGCCGCCATGCTGGGTCCGCAGATGCAGGTGCCGCCGGCGTTTTCGGCTATCTCGGTCAATGGCGTTCGCGCCTACAAGTCTGCTCGCGAGGGCAATGCGGTGGACCTACCTCCGCGCCCCGTCGAGGTCTATGCCGCCGACCTGATCGCCGTGGGCGGCGAGGGTGATACGTGTGTGTGGACCGTGGCGTTTTCGGTAAGCAAGGGCACCTATATCCGTGCGCTCGCTCGCGACTTGGGCCGCGCCTGCGAGAGCGCCGCGCGCATTTCCGCGCTGCGCCGCACGGCCTCCGGTGTTGTTTCCATTGGCGCTTGTCATGCGGTCGAGGAGCTTTCTCCCGAGTCCGCGGCTGGCTTTGCCCTGGATCCCATTGCGGCCCTGGGCGCCACACGTGTTGACTTGCCGGGCAATCTTGCCGACGACCTGCTCTGCGGCCGACGCATTCCCGTTGAGCGTGCGCTTGCCGATTTCGATGCCTCGAAGGCGCCGTTTGCGTTGGTGCTCGATGGGGGACTCAAGGCGCTCGCCCGCATTGAGGGCGGCCGCTTTGTCATGGAGCACGTGTTTCCGCAGGCAATCGGCGGTGTTCGATGATGTTGTCCGTTCGCGAGCTCGCGCGTATCTTTTTCGCGGGCGAGTCGGACGAGGCTCGCATCGTTACTGCCGATGTGTTTGATAAGTGTGAGCACCTGGGTGCCGCATCGATTGCCATCGGCGTGTTCGACGGCGTTCACCGTGGACACCAGGAGCTCATTGCGGCGCTTGTCCGTGATGCCCGTGCCCATGGCTGCAAGGCGGTCGTAGTTACCTTCGATCCCGACCCGGACGTCGTGGTGAGCCCTTCGCCCGCTCAAAAATTGATGACGACGGCCGACCGTCTGCATGCCCTGGCTCAAACTGGGGTCGATGCGGTGGTGGCCGTTCCCTTTACGCCTGAGGTTGCGGCGCTTGACCATGTTGATTTTCTCTCGCTGGTGTCGCGTCTGGTCGACATTCGATCGATTCGCGTTGGCAGTGACTTTAGGCTGGGTCGTGGCGGTGCTTCTGGTGTTGCCGAGATGCGCTCCTGGGGTTCCGAGCACGGCGTTGACGTGTATGGTCACGACCTGCTTTGCGAGGGCGGTGAGGCCATTTGCGCCACCCGCATTCGTCATGAGCTGGGACAGGGCCATGTGGAGCTTGCTGCTGGGTTACTCGGCCGTCCGTATATGGTGCGTGGCGGTGTTATTCGCGGCCGTCACGAGGGTTCTGGCATGGGCTTTCCCACGGCAAACTTGCAGGTTCCCGACGGCATTCAGGTGCCAGCCGATGGCGTGTATGAGGGTCTGGTGCTGGTCGATGACACCGCGTGGCCCGCTGCTGTGAACGTCGGCCTGCCGCCAACGTATGCTGACGATGCGGCATCTGCGCATCTCGAGGCTAATTTAATTGGTTATACGGGCGACCTGTACAGCGCTTCCGTTTCGCTGGCGTTTACGCGCTGGCTGCGTCCCTCGCGTGTGTTCGATTCGCTGGATGAGTTGATCGCGACCGTCGAGGGTAATATCGAGGATATTCATCACAACTTGGGCGATCAGGGGGTGAGCATCCGTGATTAGCGATGAGGAAAAAGACCAGGTACGCGCTGCGTCTGACCTGGTTGCCATCGTGCAGGAAACGGTCGAGCTCAAGCCTCGCGGCCATGAGTTTTGGGGATGCTGCCCCTTCCATGGCGAGAAGACGCCGTCCTTCCACATTATCCCCGCCACGCAGGTGTGGCATTGCTTTGGTTGCGGCGAGGGTGGCGACGTTTTCACGTATATCATGAAGCGCGAGAACCTGAGCTTTCCCGAGTCAATCCGTTACTTGGCCGATCGCGCGGGTATTGAGCTGCATGACACCGGAGATCGCCGCGAGCGCGGCACCAAGCGTGCCCGCATCTACGATCTGTGCGCCGAGACCGCCCAGTTCTACCACACCATGCTCATGCGCGGTAAGGACGGCCGTCCGCGCGAGTACTTTGCCAGCCGCGGCATGGGCGGCGACGTCTGCCGCCGCTACTGCCTGGGCTTTGCACCGGGCCGTAACGCGCTGGTGTCGCACCTGTCCCAGGCGGGTTTTACCCCGCAGGAGATGATCGACGCCAACGTTGCCGTGAGTCGCGGGCGCGGGCAGCTTGCCGACCGCTTTTACGACCGCGTGATGTTCCCCATCTTTGACGAGCAGGGTCACAACATTGCCTTTGGCGGTCGCATTATGGGCGACGGCCAGCCTAAGTATCTCAACACCGCCGAGACGAGCGTGTTTCATAAAAAGCGAAACCTCTACGGCTTTAATTGGGCCAAGGAGTTTATCGTCGCGCAGAATACCGCCATCGTGGTAGAGGGCTATACCGATTGCATCGCCTGCTGGGAGGCGGGGATTAAAAACGTTGTTGCCACGCTGGGCACCGCCCTCACGGAGCACCACGTCAAGACGCTCACTCGCTTTGCCAAGCGCATCGTGTATATGTTCGACGGCGATGCAGCGGGCCAGAAGGCCGCCCGTCGCGCGATTCAGTTTATCGAGCAGGATTCCATGGACCTGCGCTGCGTGGTGCTCCCCGACGGCAACGACCCCATGGAGTTCATCACCGCACATGGTGGCGAGGCACTGCAGACGCGCATCGACGCTGCCGAGCCGCTTATGGACTTTGTCTACCGTTCGCTGCAGGAGTCGAGTGACATCACCACGCCGGGCGGTCGCGCTAAGGCGCTGGAAGATGCGCTGACGCTTATCTATCCGTTGCGCAACAGCTATATGATCGACACGTACTTTATCCAGATTGCCGATCTGCTGGGTTTGGATCTGGAGACGGTGCGCGCGAGCTCGGGTCGTGTGTTTCGCGATGTCGCCAAGCGCGAGGATGCGGAACGACGTCGTGAGCAGAACTATGAGCGCCAACGGGCACAGACTGAGCGGTCCGGTAGCGCGGGCGGTCGGGCGTCGGGTTCTCGCGATGCCGGTCGCGGTGCTTGGGCATCGGGCGCGACGCCGCCGGTGTCCGCGCCGGTCGAAGAAGAGCCGTACGACTACGTCCCGCTCGATGCCTACGGCGCCGCGCCCGTGGAGGTCGTCGACGACCTGCCGCCGATCGATGTGCCTGATGGTATGGGCGCTGTGCCTGTGGCTGACGGTTCGGGCGCACCGGCTGCGGCGGCGCCGATGGTTCTTACCGATCTTGAACGCAAGTCCTTGGCAGGGGAGCGCGAGCTGTTGACGATGCTCACGAGCTACCCCGACCTGTTCCGCACGTATGCCGACCGCATCTGCTCCATCGAGTGGGTTGACCCGCGTCACGAGTCCATTGCATGGGCCGTTCTGGCAACGCCGCCGGGAACCGATCCTGCAGCCTGCATGGATGCGGCGCGCTCAGTGTGTCCCGATGCGGCAACGCTTGTGAGTGCCGGGCGCATCTCCGCGACGAGCAAGCACCCCACCGAGACGAACATCGTGTTTATGCTTGATACGCTTGAGCTCTACACCATCAAGCGTCGCATGCGTGCCGCACAGGCCAAGCTGCGCCAGGACCGTTCACTCGATGATGAGGCCCGTCGCGCGCTGACCGTGCAGGCCGCGCAGGATTCGCAACGTCAACGCGAACTGCAAAAGTCGATCGGCGGCGTGGCGGACCCGTTCCGTTTGATCGGCCTGGAGGCCGCGGGCACCGAACAAGCCTAGATGTTGTGGTCAACCAGCGTATTCTCGCCTATATCCAGTCTTCTTTTTGGGTATAGACGTCAATGTGTGTGCTAAAGTATTGAGTCCTGTGGACTATGAAGGGAGAATCTGTGCCAAAAAAGACTGAGAGCACGGGTACTGGGCTGGAATCCTACGTTGCAAAGCTCATGGGCAACGGCTCAAACAGGACTTCGGTAACCGAGG
>DBFOME010000011.1:0-55493 GCA_048430645.1 Collinsella sp.
CGCCCGGGGAAACCATACGGCGAGGGCCGCGCCCCCGGTCCCCGGGGCGCGGCCCTCTTGCTTAAACTGCTCAATTTTTCGTGCTCACGGTGCTTATTTCCCAGTGATCACTCGGACCACTTCTTAGTGAACATCAACACGGCAACGACGCGCCCGCCGCCGCGCACGGCCATATTGCCTGCGATCACGCCGGCCACCGCCTCGTCCGTAATATCGGCCCCGTCCGCCCGCGCGTCGACGGTGCAGCCGTCCACCACGAGCGCCTGTGACACGTGGATACCGCACTGCGAGCCCGTCGCCGTCAGGGTCCCGGTGCCGCGAAGCGTCAGGTTGCCCCACACCTCCATGCCGCACAGCGTGATGTCCGCATCGGGCGCATGCGACTCCGTCACGGAGTTTTGTCCGGTCAGGGTCACCACCAGGTCGCCATCAGCGCCGATGGCCTCGCCAGAAAAGCCGTTAAGCTCCAGGTGGTCGGCATCGGTCCAGGCCCAGCCGGGGCCGGACACGCCCGGCTCGTAGTACGTCGCGCCCGCGATGATGAGGCTCTCCGCGCCCGCGGCATAAGAAGGCCCGCCTAGCAAAACGCATAGGCAGGCCATGGTAACAATCGCAATGTAATGACGGCTGGTGTAGGACTCGGCAGCAAACATACCCGCTCCGATCTTCGCAGGAGCCAATAGAATGTGCACCAGAAAATGCCCTGGTAGCAGCAGTTATTAGTTTAGCGAGATCGGGCGAGTGGCAAACGAATTACCTGTAAACGAACCCGGAAATTAGGCGTAAATCGTTTTGCCAGTCGGTGAAAGGAGATTATGCCTAACATAATCGCGTAGGCCACCAAGAGCACGCCCTTTTTCGCGTGTTTCATGACAATTTGGATGGATTTAAACAGACTTTCCGGTAAGGCCTCTTGCCCCATCATTCAGCACTGCACGTGGAAAGTCTTTACTGGAGTGCTTTTTTGACAGCGTCGTAATCCCATTTGAGTACACCATCTTTCCAGCATTTCATAGGAACATGATTTCCTTCGAATCTAACTTTTAAAGGGCATTTCGACCTAGTGACGCGCGCGGAGTTGTACAGAACAACAATGTCAATGCCGGCCTCAACGGCTTTATCGCATTCGTACTTAATGTAGCTACGATAGTCGATGCTATGCAAGCGATCGCAGCTCGAAGTTCCCGAATCATAGCTCCCACAGTACTGGCAGCTTCCTTTAGTTACTGTGTCGGTCGCATCCCCAACGATAAGTACAAATCGTTTGGATCCATCCATTCTCTTTTTCAGAGAGCTCTTTATGCTGCATGGCAAACTGGAGTCGCGCGACTGCTGTAGGTCGTGAGCGTCCGGGAACGAAAGCCTCCAATAATTGCTGTCGTTCCATTTATGCAGCTGCTCGACCGCATCTCGATCACCGTCCCAGTCTGCGGCGATGTAGGTTCTTGTCCTATAAACCATCTTTCTCTCCAATCCTATTGTTCCAGGCCTCTGCATAACCGTTAACCTCGAATAACCTCATGCATGCAGCGGTCTTCTTCGTTAACACGACAACAACGCCTTCCTTAAAATGATGCTTCGAAGCCCTCAGGGTGCAAAGCATGCAACGAAGAAGATCATCCTCTGAGGGTTTTCCGTTTTCGAACCTTGTTATTCCAGACCCCAACAACGGAAGTACGATTCGCCTGCCTGCATACATCCGATCGAGCTCGTCCCACATATTGAGCAAGCATTCCTCATACTGACCACGACGAAGATAAGCACGATTCACTTCATCCATATGGGTGAAGGCGAGCATGGCGAATCCGTCGCAATCCTTAATAGTGCCGAGAGGATAGCAAATTCGGCCATCCCCAGCCTTATAGGGTTTCAGCAAACTCGGTTGCCTTTCTTCGACAGCCTGCTTGAGAGCGTTCCGGTCGGCATGCTTCTCAATAAAAATGCCGTTAAGGGAATTTTTTGAAATTACCCTGTCGTCAACCTTAATGTCGAAATATTCATTGAACGGAATGACCTTAACGCCCTCAGTACAAAAAAGGTCGTCGACCACAATGTCTACGTCCATTCCGTTAATAACCAAATGGACTCCGTCTTTATTGTGATGGTATGTGACGATCGCTGCGAAGAAGGCCAGTAAGACAAATAGGATGACGAGCACAAAGAGCCTAAACGGGCATCCCGAATCTTTCGGAAGCAGGTCGATGAGAGACACGCCCGCAACTCCCATAATCGTCGAAATTGCACCAATGATTGCAAACGACCATTTAAAAGACTTTTTTACAAGCGACCATGTAACTATATGAATAATTTGTTTTAGCAAGCGAACTCTTCCACAGACGAAATTAAATGCTGATTCCATCTTAGCCTTTTCGCATTCATCTAGTTTGCCAATTTTCCTCATGTAGCCTGCTCATTTTTGTACCCCAAGAAGTAACAGATTGGTTTTAATACGATGGGATGCATCAGCAGCTGCTCATAGGCCCCTCCCATATTGCCGATAATCACCATTACTAAGTACTTCTAGAGCAATCTGAGGGTACGATTTAACCTTTTGAACTTTGGAATAGAAGAGCATCATCTTCCCCATTATGAAGTCGCAGGGGCAACACATGGGGACTTCCGGCTTCACGTTACCGTCTATTTAAGAAAGCTCAATCGCGCTCTCTGTAACCTCAATGCCCGGTGCGTATTTCTGCACCAACGCATCCAAAATTAATCGGTTCCCCGGCGTCATCTTTGGGGAAGCGACGATCTTCATCGAAGAAAAAGCTTCGTCTGAGATAATCAAATCGTAAAAGGAAGGAATTTCGGGATCGCATTTATCAAGTATGACCTCAGTGGCCCTCTTAACTGCTTCAACATCACCCTTGATTACAGAGGCGATGCCCACAGGAACTGCCGTCAAAACATATCGCCATTCGTTTTGGTATGACCAGGCAGTAGCTTTGTGAATCCCAAGTGTGTTTAAATCGGCTTCTATCCAGCCGTTTTCGCGGTTACGGATCAACTTTGGAAACAGAAGCGACTTATCGTTCGTATACTGGACTTCATGAAGCATCTCAACGCTTCGGGCCATTTCTTTAAAATGATATTTTTTATCCCAAAAGTCTTCGAGCGGCAATTGAAGTCCATCAAACTTGCCACCAGGAGTATTCAAAACTGCGTCACTAGATAGCTTACTTAGGCTTTCGGTAGACACAGAGTACCGCTTAAACGGATGACTCTTCATTTGGATTCTTACTCCACATTCAGCTCCAGCATACTCGCGCCACATGGGGATGCTCTCCTCATCAGAAGAGGTCCAACAACTGACGAGCTTCATTTTTCCAAGATTTTGAGAGTCTGCTGAACGCTGTTCTTGTGGGTCATCAACCTTATCTAACCGGCTGAACCTGATAGTTCGATTATGCAGAATCAAGGCCAGCGTATCTAGGCTTGCATAATGATAGAGAACGGCGGGTGCTTCCATGTTTGGCTCCTAGCTATAACAATGAGTCCATATCACTGTTCATCAAAACTTATAGATGCGATCGTCGACGCGCCAATGCCCATTTAGGCGGCACACCTTAATCCTTGCCTTGCGAGCGCAAACGCGGAGATGGCCAGAGATAACCGTCGCTGGCATATCGCTTTCACACCCCCAGCACGATGATTGACGCACATGTGCACCACGATTTACGCCGTGCATGCACATCAGCGTTAAGCCCAATCGTCACCACAGGCCTCTTCCAATGAAATGGAATATGACATCACGAATTACCATAATTTCCCGAGCCATCAAAATGCAATCGCGAACCATTTCAAGCAAATAGGTGTTGCCTCGAGAATCGTTGGTCCCATCCTCACGCAAAGTGCGAATGACTTGAGTCGTGCAGTCGAAATCCGTCCGATTATGACTAAATGCATTGCGCAGAACCGGATTCCAACACTGCTTGATAAGGCCAGTAAATGAGCCCGTACCAACAGCGTTGAATCGCTTTGCCTTAGGGGCTACAGAAAGTTTGTCGAACGACTTTGCACCTAGGTCTACGCCTTTGGGCATGACATCGAACGCCCCGTTACGTTCGATGTTGTCGAGCCCGATAAACAGAACAAGCAGACTGCCAATAAGCTCATATTCTCGACAATAAACCTTCTCAATATCACTAGGAGTGCAGCAGAACGTACCGTACTTTTCCAAGTCATAGGCGTCTCCCGCCATAAGAAAGGTAAAACCGTTGAGGAGAACCGGATATGATTCGGCTACGGAATCCAGAACTTCGTTGATTTCAGCAAGCAGCGACTTGGCAGTCATATCGGTTTTGAGGTAGTAACCTGCCAGGCTAAGAAGCGCCCCTGTCTCTAGACCCGAAAAGAGTTTTTTACATTCAACTGCGCGCTCATGCGCGTCGCTTCCTGCAATCATGGGGAGACCGAGCCAAGACATCCTCGCGATTCGGTTCAGCAAGGGATAGTGTCGATTGTCCTCGCCGAGCAGCTTCCATTCGAATTCCGAAAGAACCTTATCCGCATAATCATCATGCCCATCGCAATACAGTTGAAGAGCGGTCCTCAGGGTAGGCCAGTCTTCGCGGTAATAATGAAGACAATAAACCACATCGCTCACGTACTCGCTGAGTTCATCAAACGGAATCAGCCCAGAGGCTCTGATAAAGGGGCTTGTCATACAGGCACAATGTTCCATAGATATTTTATATGACGGAAGCTCACCAGATAACTCCACCATAACTCGGGCGCAATCTAAATTTCCACCCATGGAGGCAACCGTGCCAGGATCGAGATTAAAATCAATCAAAGCGCAGCTCGGGTCAAGGTGAACCGCTCCGTCGATGCGGTTCCGGCACTGCGGACACAAGTATCTAACCGGATAGTCATTAATAAATCCAGCCTGAACGCGCACACGATGCACACATCCACATACTCCGCAAGTGACAAAGAAGTTCTTGACCACAAGCACCTCTATTCATCCTCACTGATTGCACGAATCAGAATTTACCAATCGATACTAAATCTGATGCAAAGGCTATAGAAGAGAGTTATAAAATCCCCTCGTTACTCCCGCGAACATCCTCGAAATCGTGCTGTCATCCTTATTTAATAAACAATACCCAAAGCGACGCCTTGATAGCCCCTCGCCAATCGCCGAATCGGTAAATCCGCGTGAGCGGCATGATAATTCATCGGGCGAAAATCAAAAACCGGATAAGCCTCGACGAGAGCGACCACAAGATTACGGCGAACGCCTCACTCGAAGTCCTTCTTCCTCAATCTCGATACGTAACGATCGAGCTCGTAAAGGGCGTCAATGTAGAGCTGGGCGACATCTCGAACACCCCCAATGTCAAAGCAAAACCTTTGGAAATGGGGTCCGCCGTCCTCGTTCGAATCTTCCGAGTATGTTACCAGGACGACATCATCGTCCCGAGCGCTTTCGGTCTCTACGATACCCTCTATGTATAGGTGATAGAGCTTCGCCTTAGGAAAGCCATCCATGATTGACTTGGTGCGGACATCCACACAAATCCGTCCGCCGTCGAATCCGTACTTAGAGTGTTCGTTCGTTCTTTCCGAGTGCGCGACCACGAAAGAGCAAATAGCCTCAAGGAAGTCCAGACAAAGCTCAAGCCTTGCGAGATCTGAGAACTCAAATCCCTTCGAGACATCGTCACGCAGGCAGTTCTTGACCTGCCAATAAGAGCGCTTAATCCAATCGGCGAGAACAATCAATTATACGACATCCTTTGGCTTGCTGCTGAACCCGCCTTCGATTGTCGCGTTGAAATCCTGAATGCTGTATTTATTTTTCAATATTTCTATATCAATTCCCACATCAGTTTACGGCGAGCCTCGTCTTTCGCGAGTCACTTTTTACCTATGCCAGGGCCCCTTTTATCAAGTCCGTCAGTCGTGCGAAGGGGCATCAATGTCAGCATAGATTCGCCTTCCAAGGAAAAACAGTTCTGGTTACACTCGAAGGATGCCGTGCTACAAAGCCCAAACGATTGTCAAATCAATGGATCTGGACGAACAGCAAGAGATTTATCGGACAAAAGCTCGAAACCGGATAAGCCTTGGCAACATCAGAAAAACTAAAGCAGGACGCTGTGAACAGGACATGAAAAGCCGGAAACCCCTCCTGCATGCTTGTCCGCCGAGCCCTAGGTCCTTTCGGCACCACCTGTATTGCGAACCGGCACCGCCGTCCACCCGGGCAAATATTGCCGTTCGGCACCGCCATTAAACGTGTTCCCGCACACCCCGTTACGCTCAGGCTGCCATGCAGTCCAGAGAACGAGAAGGCTCCACATGGCGAGAAGGATCAGGGCCAGGGAGGTACTGAGGCTTAGGTCGGTGAACGGGCTGTCGCAAAACGCGATCGCCCGCACCGCCCACGTCTCGAAGCGCAGCGTCCAGGACGTTCTGGAGGCCGCGAGGGAGCGGGGCGTCTCCTGGGAGGACATCGAGGGATGTCCGATGAGGCGGCCTAAGCGCTGCTGTTCCCCTGCAGGGACGAGGCCGGGTCCGGTGCACGATCCCACCGAGCCTTCAGGCTGCGTCACAAGATAGCTTGCTTAGACTCTTGGTAGAAACGGAATACAGCTAAATTATTCCGACGCTAACAGCTACCACTCATCACGCAAATCATCAATTTACTCAGCGCCATATAGGGCCTGTTAGCTTTATTTGACGCTGAATCCTATCCCGCTTGTTTTGCTGACACAGAGTCTTGTATGAAGCGGCAAGGGCATTTTCTTTCTCGAAGAGCTCTCTCCGTTGATCGGGCTCATGTAACTTTTCAGAAGCCTGTTCAAGCGTCCATTGATATTCCCTTGCATTCTGGAGCATCTTATTCAATAGAATCTGATACTGATACATTGAAAACAAAAGGGATTGATAAGCTTCTATGAATTCGGCAATTGCCTCTCCACTCTTTCCTTTGAAGCAAAATCTCGCCTCCATAGCGAGCGTTCTCATTTCATCAAGCTTTAAATGCAAATTAAGTTGAGGGTCGGCATCTAACACATGATTTATTGAGGTTGAAATTGATTGCAAGTACGTGGTGTTAGTTAGCAAAGCAAATTGCAGGTCGATATCCATTTGTGGTTCGTCATCATGTTCCAAATCCTTCGCGTTTTTTACGTAAACGCTCATGAGTTTATCGACGGTTATCCAAATATTTAAACGTCGATTAAATAGAGACTGTTTATTACTGAGACGAGCCTGGTAACAAGAAATGAGCAATGCGATGATTGCCACAATCGCTGAGATGTACTCAGGTACTCAGGTAGATTCGTTAGGTCCATTGTCTCCTCCGCCACTAAAATCAATTGGCAATACTACAATTATCGTTCTGTATTCAGGATTCTCTGATTCAGTATCCATATAGTGGGACTATGCGAAAGGTTCTCCAAAAAGGAGAAATAAAAGGGTTAATAGATTGCTTGCTTCAAAAGCAGCAAAGGACCCTCGGATTAGGAGCCTGTACAAATAAGGCCGGATTGCTTTGTTACTAGTAAACAAAGCAATCCGGCCTCAAAAAAACCAGCATATAGAGTTAGCGAATAGTTCTTATCCCATTTGAACTTCAATTAACCTAAGAGCACGGTCGCAGTTGGTTAACGCTTCTTCTTTCGTGTTGCCGCTGGCAACAACGGAAGCAAAGCGAGCAGAATCATCCACTGCTTTTCCGTACCGTTTTCCAACGATACCGTGAACTTCAACATGAATAACGCCTTCGGAATCTCTTGCAGTTTCAATACCGTTTAATTCCTGAAGTACGCCCTCGCGAGCAGGAAGGAATTTAGTTGCTACGAATTTACCGCTATCACTGTAGCTGAGCTCATTGAACTCTTCTCCCAATGCCAGCTTAATCATGGTCTCAACCATGTCGATGCCCGACACAGAGTTCCAGATAAGATGCGAGGTAATCCAGTCGCCACCAAGTCGAGCTCCAAGCTCAACCATCTTAGGACCTTCGGAAGTTAGCATCACTTCTGCATGCGCGGCGCTATTTTTGAGACCAACGGCTAGTACGGCTGATGAAGCAACATCCGAAATTGCCCGACGCTGTTCGCAACTTAAACTTGTGGGTTGAATATGGCCAATTTCAAAGAAATTCGGAGCGCCGGAAGTTAACTTATCGGTAACCTGCAGTACATGAGGGATACCGCCAGAAACGATAATTTCCACGCTGACTTCAGGGCCGGTCATACATTCTTCTACAAGCACATCGCCCGAGATGCCTGCTTTGGATGCAGTCTGAAGTGCTGCGGGGAGTTCCTCCGGTGATGAAACCAGATTCACTCCCCTGCCTCCAGCGCTGTCAGTAGGTTTTGTTATGACAGGATAGGAGAAAGGAGGAACAAAAGTTTCAAGCTCACTCACCTTGGCTACGGCGAAGGCAGGATGAGGAACCCCCTCTTGAGCAAAGCAATTTATCATCCTAAATTTGTCGGTAGAATTAAGAGCGGCATCTACTGAATTGCCTGGCAACCCTAGCTCCTCACAAAGACGAGCAACAGTGACAACCGAGGTATCGCATGCTCCGCTGGCAATGGCATCCGGTTTAAACTCACGAGCAATCGCGAGCATGGCATCATAATCTCTAATGGAACCCTGAAAAAACTCATCAGCGAGTGATGCTGCGGGAGCATCCTGACTGATGTCAGCCACGCCAACGTAAAGCCCCATAGACTTTGCGCGCTGAATTACAGGTTTTTGGAAAACGGGACCGCCTAATAGAAGAATTTTCTTCATTTATGAACCTCCATGTATCTAACGTGATCGCCTCGCTCAAAGGAACCGATTACTTCACAGATTGCACGTGTTATATCTCTTTCAATACCGCCTTCACGGCGAAGTGCCTCTTCACCATCAGTACCTTCGCTCACCGCCTCAATCATTCTTAGGAAAGAAACCCACTCAAATCGAATTCCCTCTCCATCCAATTGGTAGAAATAACGACGGTTGTCAGATGAATTTTCGTAGCGAATTTCAAAGTAGTCCGTTTTCCACCAAGGAGCAGGAACGTATACATAGCCTTTGGTGCCAGAGACTACAAGGCTTCCTTCAGACTTTGCACCTGCACCTACTTTTGCACTACCAACGGCCCCTTGGAACTCAACACTGATTCTGGAAAAATTGTCGAAGGCTTTATCTTTCAGATCACATAAGGAGGAAAACTGCACAGTCTCGGGGCTAGAACCCAATATTTGAAATATCGGCAGCAGTGCCGTCGGTCCCCATGCGGCCATGCTGCTCCAAGCTGTTTCATGGCTTAATGAATACGGCGGGCGGTTCGTATTGAGGTTGGTGCAAGTCGCGTCAACAGATACGACGTCGCCGATACGACCGCCCGCTACAAGCAATAACATTCGTGCGTATGCCGTTGAATACGCGGTTCGGAGGGAGTCCATTAGCACTAAGTCTCGCTCGTCAGCTAAGGAAAATAGCTCATCGCATTCTGCTGCGCTTTTGGCGAGCGGAGCTTCACACATAACATGCTTGCCTGCCTCAAGCGCCTTCTTTACTTGTTCATAATGGCAATCTGGATGCGAGTGGATATAGACCAAATCCACGGCGTCTAGCAATTCGTTGAAATTATCTGTAATCAGCGGAGCGCTTAACGAGTTCTTGCTTAGCGAGCTTCTATCTTTCGTGCATATCGCAACGACATCAAGGCCGTTAACTAAACCGCATTCTGCATACACGCGGTTCATGTAGTCAGTATATCCAACCAAGCCGCAACGCTGTTTTTTAGTGCTGCGAATTTCTGTGGATGATACACCGCGGGTACGTTCAAGGTATTCAACCTTACAGTACTCGTTTAGATAATCGAAATGCCCTACCCAGTCAGAGCCTACAGTGAAAATATCCACGCCATAGCGCTTGATATCATCAATTTTTTGACCCTCATACTCTTCGACAATTATCTTGTCGGCAATACCCGTGGCTCTTACTGCAGCAATGCGCTCCTCGAGAGGCTGCTGCACGTTAATCTTGCCACGCTGCTTGTCGAAATCATCAGAAGTGACACCTACGATTAGGTAGTCGCCCAAAGCCTTTGCGCGCTCCAGTAGACGCACATGTCCACGATGGAGATGGTCGTAGGTACCATAGGTGATGACCTTCATCATTTATTGGCTTCCTTGTCGTGCTTAGACTCCAAACGTCCGCAAGCATCGACGAGTGCTGCAACTAAAAGCACATTATCAGAGAGCGGATGATTGCCGATGTGCCCTACTCTGAACGAGGTGTCAGCCTTTTCCCCGCCGTTGGGACACAGCCAGATGCCGTACTCATCTTTAAGGAAGGCGAACAGTGCCTTGGCACTCACGTAAGGGCTTTCGATATAGGTCACGGCATTTGAGGGAGAAGCTAGGCGCATTTGAAAAGGTAGACCGGCCGAGAAGATCCTATTGCGGAAGTCATTGGCCACGTCGGCACATCGAGCAACTTCAGCTTTAGCGCCACCGGCGGCATCTAGGGCGGCTAGCCTCTCGTGAATTTGCAATAGCGTTGTCACTGCAGGGGTGAACGGAGTCTGCCCACGCTCTTGATTCTTTAACATGTCACAAAGATTTAAATACATGCACGGCTGCGTAAGAGAATTCGCTCTTTTAACAGCATCAGGTGAGAGGACCATAGGCGCCACGCCCGGAGGACAGGCTAAGGCTTTTTGGGCATCGGTAATAAGCACATCAGCCCCCATGCTTTCCATGTCGAATGGATCGGCCAAGAAAGAGCTGATGCCGTCTACGATTAGAAACAGATCGTGTTCACGACAAAATCGCCCTATGAGGCAAGCGTCATAGAGCACACCTTGTGAGGTCTCGCCCAGGTTTACGAGGAAAGCGGTACAGTCCCCAACGTTGATAGACTCGAGGTCAGCTTCGGTAAGTGGAGTGCCAGGTACAAGCTCGATTGGGACGTTGTCAATGCCGTGTAGCTCAAGCATAGAACGGAACCTGTGACCGAAACTGCCGCCATCAACAACAATTGCCTTGTCGTTGATGGGATCAAGAAGCCCCATGATAGCGGCTTCCATCGCCCCGGTGCCCGAGCAAGTTGGGAAGATCGCACGTGACCCCTCGGGTGCGTGGGCTAGGTTGCAAAGAAGCTGCTCGTTTTGGAGCATGGTATGTGAAAATTCCGGCGTGCGGAAATAAGGAGTATCTAGGGAACCAATTGCTCTTACGTTTTCGGAAGAGGGTACAGGACCTACCGCGAAGTTAATCATAGAATAATCCTTTCATGGGTCAAAAATCTGGACTTCGGAGCTCAGGCGCGCCACGCCTTAAGACAGTGAGTTTGCCTATCGTTCTCGGAAGGAAGTTTCATATAGTCCCCGTAGAGGTCAGTAAGAAATTCGTCCCAGCAACTCATACAAGGCAGCATATGCCCCTCAAATTCCAGATATACGGTCTTTTCATATGCGCTTTTAGGTAGTGTCCAGAGTCCATTTTCTGCGCCAAAAAAGCATCCAACCCGCTTGGCAGACTCATATCCAGGACATGCAATGGTCTCATCAATGAGCTTTAACAAACGACTTTTAGGATTTTGGAACCTGAAGAGCCAGCCAAAAATTGTCTTGATTACTTTACGCGCCCCTCGTTCGTAATTGAGGTTTATATTTGCCCACTCGTTGCGCTTCAATGCTCTCTGAATGCGTTTTTTTGACTTTCTAAATAGTTCTGAGTTTTCAGGGACGCCATCAGTTGGGAAGATATCGATCCAAAGCATTTCTTCCATTACCCCGTCATAAGAAGGCTCCTGAGCTCGAATATTAGAAGTGCATAGCTTCGTAAACCCTCCAGTAAAGTTGCTATTGGAGGCGTTTATAACGCACAAATCAGTTGGCAGATAATTTGCAATTTTTAACAATCTATCGTAATCAGGCCTAGGCATATTCAAATCAATATCGTCGTCCCATGGAATAAAACCCTTATGACGAACTGCCCCCAAAAGCGTTCCCGAATCTAGCGAATAACGAAGATTATGTTCCTTGCAAAAAGCATCAAAACGCAGAAGCAAATTCAGTAGCTCTTCATGCACCTCGTCAAGCGTTAGATATGTCCGCTCTTCATCCATTAACTTATCCATTGCAGGACTCCTTTTAATGCAGCACGGGAAGTGCGTGATAAAACCTAATTCCGCACAGTAAAGCCTCCGTGGCACATCGAATGGCGCAAATCACATGGAGGTCCGTCATACCAGTAAACGAGGCAATCAGAAGCGTAACGATGCAGAATAAGGCACTTATTACGGTGGACTTTGTGACCTCAGCGACTTTACCTACTGCCCCGAGGACTGGCCAGCCAAATAGCATGCCAAAGAAGCTAAATACAAGTAACGGACTCGCCCACACGAGCACCCAAGAGCCTTCTAGGTATTGTTCGCCGCCTAAAACAAGCATGATAGATTTAGAAAGTAAACAGAAAGCAACTGTGCCGATTAAGACGGCTGGCAATGCCAAAATACTTAGTTTTCGGGCAAAGCAATAGTCTCCTGTATTTACCATATGAGGGTATAGGCTGTTGATGATAGGCTCATAGAGCGCCTGAACCGCGGTGACTGCCGTCATAGACAAAGACCAATAGGCGACCTGGGCCGCATCGGTCACGACTGCGCCGATAAGCAGCGTCGTAAAACCCGAGAAAACGCTTGCGGCCATGTTCGAAAAGCAATATAAACCCGAAGTTCTAAGTTCAGCAAGTGATTCGCTTAGCGGCGCGAGCTCGATGGTAGTGCCAAAGCTCCGCTTCGCGGCCGCAAACGACCATGCAAGTGCAACGCCGTTCGAGACTATATCGAGCACTGGCACCCACATGATGTCGTTAATTGAATGTACAAGTACGAACGTAAAGATAGTCGATATGCTTTTCGAGGCAAAGAAACGTGTGGTGATCGGCCCCATATTCTCATGCCCCTGAAAAAGGAAATCGGGAACTAGCCCCTTTCCGCATACCGCTGTGAATGCCAGAAAGACATAGGGCAACCTATTTTGTGTAAGCGGCAGGAAAGATGCAGTAACCATTACAGCCACGCCTGCAACGATGCAAAGAAGGAGTCTCGCTTCGGTTACTGCTCCTATAACGTGGTTTTCCTCTTTTATTGATCGTGCCTTCGCGATTCGCTTGGTACCCGAAAGGTTAAATCCAAAATCAACAAAAACCTGCGCGAAGGACATGAAAGATATCACGTAAGCATAGAATGCATAACCTTCGGGTTCCAGCACGCGTGTCAAGTAAGGCAGTGTAATTAAGGGAAACAAGTATTTGATTATTTGAAGGCCATATTGCCAGGCAGTATTCTTAAAAAAAGTACCGTGTTTTTTATTCATCTGATTCCCCCACATGAAATGGGTTTGAGTCTGCAGTCAACAACGCAAAAGTCATAGCAAGTAAAACTGAATATGAAGAAAAAATACTTGCCTCAGATGTGCTTGCTATTAGAAGGTAGATGGGAATCGCAAAGCTAGCCCAGAGAGGGACACCATGATCTACGGCTTTGCGGGACATTGAAAATAGAAGTACAAATATGATGGCAACCAGCAACAGGCCAATATAGCCACATTGGCCAATAACAGCAGGCCAAAAACTGTCAACTAAATAATCGTGATTCATGGGACCAAGGCCATAAACGCTTGGGAACCCTAAGGAATAATAGAATGACGAATAATAATCAGCAGATGCATTAGAACCGTAAGTAGCAAGACCGCTGCCTAGTGGCCAATGCATGTTTGCAACGTCAAAGGACGTTGACAGAAGAACGCTTCGTGCCGTAGTGGAGTCAAAAAAATAAAGCGATATCTGATCGTAAACAAGAAACAATGCTCCACATCCCGCTAGAAGAATGAAAGAGAGGGGAATCTTTTTCTTATTCGAATACAAGAAAACTGCAGCAGCAATGATGAAAGCAAATCCGATGGCCTTGAAGCGTCCCGTAGCGCAGAGAACAAGCAGTCCACAGACGATAAATAACCTATTGGATTTAACATCAAGTAGAAGAATGCTAATCAGACAGACAACAGTTGCGGCAAAATTCGTCGGATGGCCGAATAAGAATGAATACCCTAATCGCTCGCCAGATGACAGGCCAAGATCAATAAATTGATTAAGAAAATATAAGATTAGTAGTAATGGGAGGATAAATTTTGCAAAGCTAGATGCAAGTTCAATCACTGATCGCTTTTGCAGAATCACTACGGAAGAAATCAAAGAAATAATGAACTTCGAACAGGCAAAGGCATCGATTGCAATCGCCTGATAAGCAGGCTGTAACTTATACAATAAGTTACCGCACAATCCCAACAGAAGAAGAAGGCTGTTAATCAACAGCAAATAGCGTGAAATCATACAATAACGAGTTTTGTGCCCATGCATACTGAAGACCGCCCAGCAACAAAGAAGAAGGGCTGAAAACTCGTCGATATATGCAAATGCCCCTCCAAAGAGCTTTTGAAATGCATTCTGAAAGGCAAGCAGAAAGAAAATGTTGAATAGTATAAAGTCACTAACCCTATATGAAAGCAAGCTCATCTTGCTGTCTAATTTTTTCGACCCGTTATGTTCGTAATTGAGACGCGTCATTTCTTACGCCTCATCAACTTAACGCGCTGATATGCTGAAAATGCTACGGAATATGCCCAGGGTGCTTTTGAACTCATATAAGACTTTAAAAGTAAGGAGCGAGAAGCCAAGGCATTTTTTCTGATTGTCCTCAAATGAAGAGTGACATAGTCCCTGGCTTCGTTCCTGATAGAGAGACTATTCTCGTCAGGTTTATTAATATCGTTAAAGAGACGAATCAATCGAACACTGTTTAACATCATGAAGCATTCAATTTCATCTTCGAGCTCGTCATAATGTTTACTATTTTTAATAGTATTCATCGAACGATTCAGTGCATAACTCCAATCGGAATATTGCTTATTACTAATTTTGCCTTTTCTAGAAAGAGATCCAACGCGATAAACTTGGCCATAAATCTTCCCAGGGGAAAACGCAATGGAATCAGCGTCATTGATAATCCCTGCGCAAGTTGCTAAATCCTCGTAAACCCGCCCAACGGGAAACTTATGTTGCTTCCAAAAAGAAGCTTTTGCAACTTTTCCACACGCAGACTCGCAGATATCTACGTTACGAAGTAGTTTCGACAAAGCTGTTTTGGTATTCACAATTTCAAATGCAGGTAAATCTAATTCACATGGTAATGAGCTGATAGCGCTTTGGTTTTCAATCTCCTGCAGTTGAACGCATGATAAGTCGGCCGACCCGTTTGCCAATCCTTTCATTAGATAGTCAATGTAGTAAGCCGGAACAACATCATCGCTATCGATAAAAGTTATATACGACCCCTTTGAGGCACCAATCCCAAGGTTTCTTGCATATGAGAGGCCGTGATTCTCAATGTGATAGACACTGATATTTTCATTACTAATTGAGTAATGATCGCAAATATCAGAAGAACCATCACTTGACCCATCGTCAACAATCACAATTTCGATGTTCGGATAGGTCTGGCATAATAGACTTTCTATGCAAGTCGAAAGATAATCCGCAGTATTAAAAACGGGCAATACGATTGAGACAAGATCAGTAGAAACTACTTCTATTTCATCGCAACAAGCCATATATAATTCCTTAAAATTAATCACATTTCACTAGTCATGATGATTCTTGCAGGTACGCCAACGGCAGTAGCACTTTCAGGAACATCACAAAGAACGACGGCTCCTGCGCCAATCTTCGCTCCTTTGTGGATTACGATATTTCCAAGCAATACCGCGTTGGCGCCGATTGAGACGTCATCCTCAATGATAGGAACCCCCCCGGAGCGTTCCAACAGTAACATGCTGATAGAACTCGCAGTTCTTTCCAATCACGGCTTTCTCGGAGATGACGCATCCCACACCGTTGTGCTGGAACAAGCAACCATCGCCTATCTCGGCTTGGCTTCCGATATGGCAAGCAAAGAGAAACTGCGACAGATGTCTGAAAACTCCCGCCAACGGACGGACGAACTTCGGGCCCTTGGTGCAGGCGTGGGCAGCTTTATATAGTTTGAAGCATTCATTCATGTTGCTAACCTGCCAGCACATCCACAATTTGCTCGCTCGCATGCCCATCCCCGTAGGGGTTCGAAGCATGGCTCATTGCCTCATACTCGGTCTTATCGCTGAGCAAACGGCTGAACTCGCGGTAGATGACGTCCTCCTCGGTGCCCACGAGTTTCAGAGTGCCGGCTTCTACGCCCTCGGGACGCTCGGTGGTGTCTCGCATGACGAGGACCGGCTTTCCCAGGCTCGGCGCCTCCTCCTGGATGCCACCCGAGTCGGTGAGGATGAGGTGGCTGCCGGCCATGAAGTTGTGGAAGTCGAGAACCTCGAGAGGGTCGATGATGTGGAGCCTGTCGAAGCCGTCGAGCTCCTCGTGCGCCGCCTTTCGGACGAGCGGGTTCATGTGGATGGGGTAGATCGCCTTGGTGTCTGGGTGCTCCTCCATCACGCGGCGGATGGCGCGAAACATGCGGTGCATGGGCTCGCCCAGGTTCTCGCGGCGGTGAGCCGTGATGAGGATGAGGCGGGAGCCCTCCGCCCACTCGAGCTCGGGATGGGAGTAGCCCTCGCGCACGGTGGTGCGTAGGGCATCGATTCCCGTGTTACCGGTGACCCAGATCTTCGACTCCGGCTTGCCCTCGTCCAGAAGGTTCTTCTTGCTGGCCTCAGTGGGGGCGAAGTAGTACTCGCTCACGATGTCGACGGCCTGGCGGTTGAACTCCTCGGGCCAGGGACTGTAGATGTCGTGCGTGCGCAGGCCCGCCTCGACGTGGCCCACGGGGATCTGAAGGTAGAAGCACGCGAGAGCCGCGGCGAAGCTGGTCGTGGTGTCTCCATGGACCAGGACGACATCGGGCCTCTCGCCCTCGAGGACGGCCCTGAGCTTGAGCAGCACGTCGCACGTTACGTCGAACAGCGTCTGGCCGGGCTTCATGATCGCTAGGTCGTGGTCGGGGGTCACGCCGAAGACGCGCAGCACCTGGTCGAGCATCTCGCGGTGCTGGCCGGTCACGGTAACGACGGTCTCGAACTCATCCGTGCGTGTCTTCAGCTCGTTGACGAGCGGGCACATCTTGATTGCCTCCGGGCGGGTGCCGAAAACGAGCATTACTTTCTTCTTAGTCATTGGCCTTGCTCCTCTTTGACTCCTTGCGGAGAAGCATGTAGAAACGGGTGTTGCCGACCACGTAGCGCTTCACCAGGCGCTTGGGCTCCTGCATCATGCGGAAGAGCCACTCCAGGTTCGCGCGCTGCATCCACATCGGGGCGCGCGGGATGTTGCCGGAGACCACGTCGAACGAACCCCCCACGCCCACGAAAGCGCCCTTGGCGCCCAGCTCGCGGAAACGCTCGATCAGGCGTTCCTTCTTGGGCGAGGTGATGCCCACGAACACGATGTCGGGCTCGGCCCGCTCAACCTCGGCGACCACGGCATCGAACTCGTCATCGCCGAAGTAGCCGTCACGGTAACCCGCAAGGACCATATTGGGATACCTCTCAGACAGTACCTCGGCGGTCTTTGCGACCACTTCGGCCTTTGCGCCCAGCAGGTAGACACTGTGCCCCTCGCGCTCGGCCAGCCCGCACAGCTCCCACATGAGGTCGATGCCGGCCACGCGCCCCGGAAGGTCCACGCCCAGTTTCTTGGCGGCCATGACCATGGAAGCGCCATCTGCGTTCACGATCTCGCAGCGGCGCACGCACGCGTCCATCTCGGGATCGTCGCGCATCTGCAGCAACTTGTCGGCGTTCACGCCGATCAGGTGGGCGAAGCGCCCCTCTTTGATGAGAGCATCGGTCGCCTCGACGGTCTGTCCCATCGTCCAGGGGTCGACGGGGGCGCCCAGGACTTCGACTCGCCCGGGAAGATCAACCGTTGAACTGGTGCCTTCGTATTTCCCTCTTGTCTCTTTAGCAAGCGCCATTTCCGCTGACAACCTCAATCACTGTTAATAGGATTATTTTTAAATCGAAGAAAACGCCACGTTTGGCGATATATTCCAGGTCGCGACGAACCATGCCGTCGAATCCCGTCGAGTTACGCTCTGTAACCTGCCACCAGCCGGTGATGCCTGGTTTGACGGCCAAACGCCGCAGGTCGTACTCGGTGTACTCAGCTACCTCATTCGGCAGCGGCGGGCGCGGGCCCACGACGGACATCTGACCCAGGAACACGTTCAGGAACTGCGGGAACTCGTCGATGGAGTGCTTGCGGATGAACTTGCCGATCTTGGTGACGCGGGGGTCCTCCTTCATCTTGAACATGGCGCCGGCGATCTCGTTCTGTTCCCTGAGCTCGGCGAGGCGCTCGTCGGCGTCCTTGTACATGGAGCGGAACTTCCACATGCGGAAGGTCGACAGGCTGCCGTCGCGGTGGGTCTGTCCCACTCGGATCTGGCTGTAGAAGGGGTTGCCCTCACTCTCTAGGCGGATGGCCGCGGCAAGCACAAGGCTGGGTACGGCTATGACGGCCAGCACGCAGCCGCTGAACACGATGTCAAAGGCGCGCTTAACGGCGCGGTAGGCCAGGCGCGAACGATCCCAGTCCATAATGGATTGCATGGCCTTGTAGCGGCCGGCGCCCTCGCGTCGGTCCATGGCCTGAGCAATGAGCGCCGCCCCCACGGGCGCATCCGTTGCAAATTGAGTTTTATCCGACACGTTCTCTTCCAACACTTCGTCCCCTGGTCGGGGATCCTCCCTGTTCTGTGTAGTGACCGCCCGCAGCTAGGCAATCGCCTTTTTAAGGTTTCGCGTTACACGCTGCTCGGCCGAAAGCACGGCGAGGCCAACGCGCGTAGTCACGCGTCGGCCGCACAGATCGAGCTCCAAATAAGCAGTGCTCTTGCGTCTATTAATGGTTTTGATAAGGCCTTCGTGGCCCAACAGCGGACCAGCCGTCACTATGACCTGATCGCCGTCTTTTAGGGCCTCGCTCATGGGCACAACGCGGTCTCCCCTGTGCGTAAAGCCGCCAATAAGCTGGACCTCTTCTTTTGCCAGCGGCACAAACCGACCGTCCTGAGAAAGCACCCGGGCAAAGTCGTCCATGCGCAGCAGATACTGTTGCACGGTTCGGGGTTCTGCCGTATCGCAGATAAGATAACCGGGAAAGAGCGGCTTGGTCGTATCGACCCATTCGCCGTGTACCTTGATCTCGGTTTGAAATTGGGGATAAAAGAGCTCTTGCATGGCGCTCGCCGGCACCATACGCTCGATGCGCTCGCGCATTACGTCTTCGCGACCGTTAATGACCTGAATCACATACCACACGAGCACCACCCCCTTGCTGTCTTACGTGTGGCTCACGGGGTTTGGGTATGGCTTCGCCAGGGCGCTTGTGCGCGAAGGCGCTCCATATTCAAACCCTGAGCCCAGTTAGACAAGCACGTGGCTCTGCCCCACCGTGAACGGTATATACAAATGCAGTTGCTAGAGACGCGGACGTGTATCGCAAAATGACCGCATCCCCAGCTGGCTGCGTGCGAACCAGTCAAACGGGTACAAAACTGGACCGCACGCAAACAGCTGTAGGACTGCTTCGCATTGGCATGCAAACTATTAGATATTTGCATCTACGAATTACTTCGATGCAAATAAATTAAGTCGCATGACTTCTTTATTGGAGGTCGTGGTGTTTCTGGCACCGCCGTTACGGCCGGATGCTGATCGACCCTGCGCTACGTGGCCTATTGGAGCCGTGAGCACAGTTGAACTCATGTAACGTTAGGTATCCTGGCACAAGCTGTTAGCGAAACTGATTTGGGCTGCGTTGGACAACATAACGTTCATTTGACGTGCTAAAGGGGGCTGTTTTGGGAACTTGTTCACGTTGGCGCAGGTTATTGGGACGCTAACGGTGATTAGAGGCGTTCCTGAAGCCCAAATGGAACGGCGATCTACACTGATAATCGCGTTTGGCTAACAAACTATGTACAGAAATGGGAAAAAATTTGTGCAACTTTTTGTTGCGTAGGTGGGGTTTGTAGCGCATGGTGTTTTGACATGAAAAAAGGCCTTCAGAATTCCGAAGGCCTTTGCATTCACGATGGTGGAGACGAGGGGAATCGAACCCCTGACCTCTTGACTGCCAGTCAAGCGCTCTCCCAGCTGAGCTACGCCCCCGTGACGAAGTAGTACTATAGGGGAAGTTGGCGCGACGTGCAAGGACTTTTTTGGTCAGACTCTAAATGCCTAATGATATAGGTAAGCGATGGCGGTGCCGGTGTGAACTTGGATCTTGGCCGTTTTTCTAACGACATTAGAGATGCCGGTGTCGGCCAACAGGCCCAGGGAGCTGTGGTCTAGCTCCCATTCTAGGCCGTGTTCGCTTACCACGGTGTTGGGGGCAATGGCGATGATGGAGAACGTCTTGCCTTCGGCGCCCACAATGGTCCAGGATTCGCCTCCGTGTAGGATGCGGGCCGTGGTCTCGTCTTCGGCAATCCAGACTGGGGCGCCCTTGTAGCCCGCGAGCAGCCCCAGAACGGATAGGGCCATATCCGGACGGCCGCCGGTGGCGCAGGTCGCAACCACTTCGGCACCCGGCCAGCGACGACGGACGGAATCGAGCGCCAGCGCCAGATCGGTATAGTCCTTGTACGGGTCGTGGCGCTCAACTTCAAAGTCGGTGGCGGCATCGACCAACGCGCGACCTGCGTCGCTTACCGTGTCGGCATCTCCTACATATACGTCGCAGCCCAGGCCGGCGCCCAGCAGCGCGTCGAGCCCGCGGTCCACGGCGACAACGTGGTCGCACTCCCCTGCTAGCCTACGCAACAGATCTGTGCTCGCCACCACGGGCGAGCCGCAGACAACTAATACCTTGCAAGCCACAGCCCTCGCCTATCCCTCAAACGAAAGCACGCGGGCCAGGTCAAGCTCCTCGTAGCTGTCGATAAAGA
The DNA here is from genome assembly GCA_048430645.1 of Collinsella sp. Taxonomy (GTDB): domain Bacteria; phylum Actinomycetota; class Coriobacteriia; order Coriobacteriales; family Coriobacteriaceae; genus Collinsella. Next base: position 20,965 of record DBFOME010000011.1, read on the forward strand.
TATCGCAGTTGGCGCGCACATCGTCGCGCTTCATGCGGCCATGCGGGTCATAAATACCTACACGCTTAAAGCCGGCGGAGCCAGAGCTCTTTAGGCCAAAGACGGCGTCCTCAAACACCCAAGCGCGCTCAAACTTGTGCCCATGGCGCTCCTCCAGGCGGCGCAGCGCCAGCTCGTACACATCGGGGAACTGTTTGGAGCGTCCTGCCTCACCCGTCGTGGTAACAAATTCCATGTAAGCATCGAGACCGGCACCAGCGAGCGCGGACTGCACCAGCTCGGCCGGCGTGGACGTGGCAACGCACATGGCAATACCGGCCTCCTGCGCCTGCTTCAAAAATGCCAGGAGCCCGTCGCGCGGCGGCACCTTGGAGTACCCATCGATCAGGATATCGCTCAGTTCGCGATACAACTCTTCGCCATTCGTGCCAATGCCCCACGTGTCGTGGTAGGCCTGGCACTCGTCCTCCAGCGACAGGTGCTCAAATTGGGCAAAGTCATCCACGGTCACGTCAATCCCGTGACGGTGCAATAACTCGGGCTGGGCATAGGCCCAAACGGGGGTACTATTAACCAGTGTGCCGTCGCAATCGAAAATAAAAGCAACCTTGGGAGCGGCGGTATGGGACATAAACGAACCTTTCGATGTCAAATGGTAAACAACCTGCTAAAAACGTTTTACCAAACGTAAGCCTAACAATTTTGAAACCCTAATTGGTAAAACTGTCAAGAGTTTTACCACGGCAATTCTGCCAGTGGTATAAACATGTCGCTTACCGATTAAACGCCCCCGCAAATCCGCTTTCGTCCATAAAACTAACGCACAGGTGTTATCGTAGTTTCTGCCGAAAGTTCCACCGAGCACGCGAGGTGGAACGAATCACAGAAACTTCGCCGTCCCTTCGATTCGTGCAGCCTTGGACCTTTCGCATCTAGTCACCAAGGCAACACGCTGCCGCGTCATGATGGGATCAAACGTGAGCGATACAAAGCTAAAGCCAACGGCTAAAAAGCCCGCAACCCGCAAACCGGCTCCGCACGCACCGGAGCTCTCCAAGGACGATGTCTACCTGTTTGGCATTGGAATGTGGGAGCGCAGCTGGGAAAAGATGGGCGCGCATCCCGACACGCAGAACCGTACGCGCGGCTGGCGTTTTTGCGTTTGGGCTCCCGACGTAAAGAGCGTCCATGTCATTGGTGAATTTAACGACTGGGATGAGCAAGCCAACCCACTGGTGCCCGTGCATACGAGCGCTATTTGGGAAGGCTTTATTCCTGGCGCCGAGCAGGGTCAGCTCTATAAATACCTTATCGAGACCAACGAGGGCGAAAAGCTCTACAAGGCCGATCCGTATGCCTTTAAGGCCGAGTGCCCTCCGGGTACCGCGAGCGTACTGTGGACCCTCGATGGGTACCAGTGGAACGACGCCGCATGGCTCAAGCGCCGCGCCGGCCATAACCACATGTCGCAGCCCCTTAACATCTACGAGGTGCATATTGGATCGTGGAAGCGCCACGGCGACGCACCGCAGGGCGAACCCGACGAGTACGGCAATTACCCCGGCCCCATGGATCCCTTCCCCGCGCAGCGCGGCGAGTTCTACACCTATGACGACCTGTCGGTGGAGCTCGTGGACTACGTGCGCGACATGGGCTACACGCATATCGAGGTCATGCCGCTTATGGAGCATCCCTTCGATGGCTCCTGGGGCTACCAGACGACCGGCTACTACGCCGCCACGTCGCGCTACGGCAACCCGCAGCAGCTCATGCACTTTATCGATGCATGCCACGAGGCGGGCATCGGCGTGATCATGGACTGGGTGCCCGGTGGTTTTTGCGCCGACTCACACGGCCTTGCCACCTTTAACGGCCACATGCTGTTTGAGCACGAGATTCACCCCAACTGGGGCACGCACAAGTTCGACTTCGCCCGTGGCGAGGTCCGGTCCTTCTTGGTCTCCAACGTGCTGTATTGGCTCGAGAACTTCCATGTAGACGGCATTCGCATGGACGGCGTGTCTAGCATGCTGTACCTCAACTTTGGGATTGACGATCCCGGCCAAAAGAAGTTCAACAAGTACGGTACCGAGGAGGACCTGGACGCTAGCGCATTTATCCGTCAGGTCAACTGCGCCGTTGAGGCACACTACCCCGACGTGATGATGATGGCCGAGGAGTCCACCGCGTGGCCGCTCGTGACCTATCCGCCGCAGGACGGCGGCCTGGGCTTCCACTACAAGTGGGACATGGGCTGGATGAACGACACCCTGCACTACATGCAGACCGATTTTCCGTGGCGTCCCGGCAACCACGGCCTGCTCACGTTCTCCATTATGTACGCCTTTACCGAGAACTTCATCTGCCCGCTCAGCCACGACGAGGTCGTACACGGCAAGTGTTCGCTCATCGGCCGAATGCCGGGCGACTGGTGGCGCCAGTTTGCCGGCCTGCGCACGCTGGCCTTCTACCAGATGACGCATCCCGGTGCCAAGCTCAACTTTATGGGCAACGAGATCGGCCAGTTTATTGAGTGGCGCTACTACGAGTCCATCCAGTGGTTCCTGACCGAGGAGTACGAGACCCACCGTCATCATCAGGCGTTTATCAAGGCGCTCAACCACCTGTACACCGCCGAGCCCGCCCTGTACGAGCGCGGCTACACCGACGACGGCTTTACCTGGATCGACGCGGACAACTCCAAGCAGTCCATCGTGAGCTTTGTGCGCCAGGGCGAGGACGTCGACGACGACCTGGTGATCCTGATCAACTTTGACCCTGCGAGCTACGAAAGCTTCCGCGTGGGCGTGCCGCGCGAGGGTGACTGGGAGGTCATCTTCGATTCCGACCGTCCCGAGTTTGGTGGCAGCGGCTATGCTGGCGAGGAGCCCTATACCTGCTCGAGCGAGCCCTATCCCTGGAACGGGCAGATGGACTCCATCGAGATTAAGGTACCCGGCCTGGCTGGCGTGGTGCTTAAGCGCCGTGGTCCCAGCAGCTATAAGCCGCCGGTGGTCGAGGCCCCCAAGAAGGCGACGCGTAAGCGCACGTCCTCGGTGAAACCCAAGACCGCGCCTGCCAAGAAGGCTCCGGCCAAGGCAAAGACTGCCAAGTCTGCCGCCAAGGCTTCGGCAAAGTCCACCACGGCCAAAAAGGCAGCCACCAAAAAGGCTGCTCCCAAGACCAAGGCAGCTGCTGTTAAGGCTCCTGCCAAGAAAGCGTAACAAAGCCGTTACAGCTGTAATTACCCGCCCCGCGGGGGCGTAGGATACAAGTCATAGTCGTTCCGGGAGAAACATCCCCGGGGGAAAGGAACGTATGAATAAGATCTTCGATAACAAGCAGGAGTTTACCGAGCTCTATCGCGATGCCGTCATGAGCATCAGTGGCAAGAGCGTCGAGGCCGCCAGCGACCTCGATCGCTTTAACGCCCTGGCCAAGCTCGTGGCCGAGAAGGCACGCACCGTTGCCACCAAGAGCGACGCCCGTGCGGCCGCCGAGGGCAAGAAGCGCGTGTACTACTTCTCGATCGAGTTTTTGATCGGCCGCCTGCTCGACAACTACCTGCTCAACTTTGGCGTGCGCGACATGGTCGCCGAGGCGCTCGACGACATGGGCTTTGACCTGTCCGTCATCGAGAACCAGGAGCCCGATCCGGCACTGGGCAACGGTGGCCTGGGCCGTCTGGCCGCATGCTTCCTTGATTCCATGGCAGCCGAGGGCATTGCCGGCTACGGCAACGGCATGCGCTACCGCTACGGCCTGTTTAAGCAGGAGATCGTTAACGGCAGCCAGGTCGAGGCCACCGACGAGTGGCTCACCCACGGCTATCCCTGGGAGGTCCGTCGTCAGGACAAGGCCGTGACCATCAAGTTTGGTGGCCGTGTAGAGGGCTTTGAGGAGAACGGCCGCACGTTCTACCGCACGGTGGACACGCAGGATATCCTGGCCGTCCCCTATGACATCCCCGTGGTGGGCTATGCCGGCGAGACTGTCAACAAGCTGCGCGTCTGGGCCGCCGAGCCGGTCGAGGAGCACTTCGATCTGGAGGCCTTCAACCGCGGCGACTACGCCCTGGCCGATGCCGAGCGCGCCGAGGCCGAGGCCATCAGCGCCATCCTCTACCCCAACGACGCCGGCGAACACGGCCGTCTGCTACGCCTGAAGCAGGAGTACCTGTTTGTTTCGGCCGGCATCTACAGCCTGCTCGACACCTTTGAGAAGGAGCACGGCGAGAACTGGGAGCTGCTGCCGCAGTTTGTTGCCATCCATACCAACGACACCCACCCCGCCATGTGCGGCCCCGAACTCATGCGTATCCTCATCGACGAGAAGAAGCTCGAGTGGGACGACGCCTGGAACATCGTGACGCAGGTCGTGAGCTACACCAACCACACCATTCTGCCCGAGGCTCTGGAGAAGTGGCCCATCGGCACGTTCTCCAAGCTCCTACCCCGTGTGTACCAGATCATCGACGAGATCAGCCGTCGTTGGCACGAGTCGTTCGACACCACGCAGGAAGGCTGGCAGGAGCGTCTGCGCCAGACCGCCATTCTGTGGGACGGCGAGATTCGCATGGCCAACCTGTCCGTGATCTGCAGCCACAGCGTCAACGGCGTGGCCAAGATCCACTCCGACATCATCAAGAACATCGTGCTCAAGGACTTCTATGCCATAACGCCCGAGAAGTTCAACAACAAGACCAACGGCATCTCGCACCGTCGCTTCTTTGCCGAGGCCAACCCCACCTATGCCAAGCTCGTGACCGAGGCCATTGGCGATGGCTGGCTGAAGGACGCCTTTGAGCTGGAGAAGCTCAAGGAGTTCCAGAACGACACCGAGTTCCTGAAGGCCGTGGGTGCCTCAAAGCGCGCCAACAAGGAGCGTCTGGCCGCCTACGTTAAGGCCGAGACCGGTCTGGTCATCGACCCCAACACCGTCTTCGACGTTCAGGTGAAGCGCTTCCATGCCTACAAGCGCCAGCTCATGAACATCATGAAGGTGATGGACATCTACAACCGTCGCATCGCCGATCCCAACTTCCACGTGACGCCGACGACCTTCATCTTTAGCGGCAAGGCCGCCTCGAGCTACACCTTTGCCAAGGAGACCATCCGCCTGATCAACTCGGTGGCCGAGGTCATCAACAACGACCCGCGCGTCAACGAGGTCATGAAGGTCTGCTTTATCCCCAACTTCCGCGTGAGCAACGCTCAGCTCATCTACCCCGCCGCCGAGATCTCGGAGCAGATCTCCACGGCCGGCAAGGAGGCCTCGGGCACGTCCAACATGAAGCTCATGATGAACGGCGCCATTACGCTGGGCACTCTCGACGGCGCCAACATCGAGATCGCCGACCTGGCCGGTCGCGAGAACGAGGCCATCTTTGGCCTGACCGCTCCCGAGGTCGAGCAGCTCTGGGCATCGAACAGCTACTTTGCGTGGGATACCCTCAACGGCGACCGCGAGCGTCTGGGCCGCGTGATGGACGAGCTCAAGGACAACACCTTTGCGGGTCTTTCGGGCAACTTCGAGAGCATCTACAACGAGCTCATGAACAACAACGACCCCGACCTGGTCATGGCCGATTTCCGCAGCTACGTGGATGCGTGGGAGAAGCTCACGAACAGCTACGGCGACCAGGAGTCCTGGAACCGCAAGGCCCTACTCAACACCGCCTCGAGCGGCTGGTTCTCGAGCGACCGCACCATTCGCGAGTATCGCGACGAGATCTGGCACGCATAAAGGCGCGCGAGCTCCCCTATGCCAGCACGGCATTACTCGACGGGCGTGACGTTGCGCCGTGCCCGTCGCTAATGGGTTAGAAACATCGATGACAGAAGGAGAAATCGATGAGTAAGAAAGAATGCATCGCGATGCTCCTCGCAGGAGGACAGGGCAGCCGATTGGGGGCACTCACCCAAAAGATCGCTAAGCCGGCGGTTAGCTTTGGTGGTAAGTTCCGCATTATCGACTTTTCGCTCTCCAACTGCTCCAACTCGGGCATCGACACGGTGGGCGTTCTGACGCAGTATCGCCCCTACCTGCTGCATGCCTATGTGGGCTCCGGCGAGGCGTGGGATCTGGACAGCCGCGACGGCGGCGTGTCGATCCTGCCGCCGTACGAGACGCAGACCGGCGGCGCCTGGTATGCGGGCACGGCCGACGCCATTACGCAGAACCTCGACTACATTAAGGCCAACGACCCCAAGTACGTCCTGATTCTTTCGGGCGATCACCTGTATCGCATGGACTACCGCAAGATGCTCAAGACGCACATTGAGAACAACGCCGACCTCACGGTGAGCGTTATGCCCGTGCCGTGGGAGGAGGCCAGCCGCTTTGGCATCCTGACCACCGACCCCGAGGACGGCCGCATCACCAAGTTCACCGAGAAGCCCGATAAGCCCGATTCGAACCTCGCGTCCATGGGCATCTACATCTTCTCGGCCGACGTGCTGATCGAGGCGCTCGAGGAGGACGCTCTGGACCAGCGCTCGAGCCACGACTTTGGCAAGGACATCATCCCCAAGCTGCTCGGCGAGGGCAAGCGCCTGTACAGCTACGAGTTTCACGGCTTTTGGAAGGACGTCGGCACCATCGCCAGCTTCCACGAGACCTCGATGGACCTGCTGGGCAACAACCCCGAGTTCGATCTGTTCGACAAGCACTTCCCCATCATGTCCAACATCACCACGCGTCCGCCGCACTACATTGGTCCGGATGGTCGCCTGGACGACTGCCTGGTCTCCAACGGCTGCAAGATCTACGGCACCGCTCGCCACTCGATCCTTTCGACTGATGTCATCATCGAGGAGCGCGCCGTGGTCGAGGACTCCGTGCTGCTGCCGGGTGCGCACGTTAAGAGCGGCGCGCACATCTGCCGCGCTATTTTGGGCGAGAACTCCACGGTCGAAGAGGGCGTGAAGCTCGGCTCTGTCGATACCACCAAGGATACGGCCGTCGTTGGAAATGACGTCGTTATCGGGAAGGGGGAATGATCCGATGATCAATCGCAAGGCCATCGGTTATATCACCGCTAACTACTCTTCGACCTACGGCAGCGTGCTGCTCAAGGATCGCCCCATCGCGTCCGTCCCGTTTTTGGGCCGCTACCGCCTGATCGACTTCCCGCTGTCCAACATGATGAATGCCGGCATTAAGACCGTCGGTGTAGTTATGCCGGGCAACTACCGCTCGCTGATCGACCACGTGGGCTCGGGCAAGGACTGGGGCCTGGACCGCAAGAAGGGCGGCCTGTTCATGGTGCCCGGCAACGCGTATGGCACCACCAAGGGCGGCATGCGCTTCCTGCTGCGCGACATCATCTCCAACAAGACGCTGTTCCAGCGCTCGGACAAGCCCTACGTTGTGATGATGGGCACCAACATCATCTTTAACATGGACCTCAACACCATCATCGACGCGCACGAGAACTCCGGCGCCCAGATGACCGTGGTGTACTGCAAGGCTACACGCAACGTCGATGACGAGACCAAACTCGAAATTAACGAGAACGGCCGCCTGACGGGCGTGAGCGCCGGCGTCGTGTATGGCGACAACGCCTCTATGGACTGCTGCATCGTCAACCGCGAGACGCTGCTCGAGATCATCGACCACTACCAGGCCGCCGACTATCTGGACCTGCTCGAGGCACTCCAGGGCGACTTTGGCAACATCGACGTGTGCAGCTACGAGTACAAGGGCGAGGTCGTGGGCGTGTTTAGCGAGAAGTCGCTGTATCGCCGCAGCATGGACCTGCTCGACCAGACCGTGGCCGACCAGCTCTTTGACCCCGAGCGTCCGATCCTGACCAAGGCCCACGACGTGCCGCCTTCGCGCTATGCGACCGGCAGCCACGCGTGCAACTCGATCATCTCGGCCGGCTGCATCATCAAGGGCACCGTGCGCAACTCGATCCTGTCGCGCGGCGTCGTGGTCGAGGAAGGCGCTTCGGTGACCAACTCGATCATCAACCAGAGCTGCGTCATCAAGAGCGGCGCCCGCGTTGAGAACGCCATCCTGGACAAGAACAACGTGGTTCCCACCAACACCGAGCTTCGCGGCACGCCCGAGAACATCCTGGTGCTGGGAAAGGCCCCGTTAACTTCTGATATCACCAACGCGAGCTAGCTTTGGCACCGCAACATCGCTCGTAACATGTAGAATAGCCGCCCGGTTCGCGCCAGGCGGCTATTCTCGAATAACAACATGGGAGACAATATGGCTGATTCCAGCAAAAAGATGCAGATCGTGTTTGCCTCGGCCGAGTGCGCGCCGTTTGTGAAGACCGGTGGTCTGGGCGACGTAGCGGGCTCGCTGCCCGCGGCGCTTGTGCGCGCCGGCGCCGAGGTCATCGTGATGGTGCCAAAGTACGCCACCATCAAGGACGAGTACAAGGCGCAGATGGAGCACTTCTCCGACTTTTACGTGAGCCTGGGATGGCGTAACGAGTACTGCGGACTCGAGAAACTCGAGCACGACGGCGTCACCTATATGTTCATCGACAACGAGCGCTACTTTGCGCGCGACTATCCGTACGGCTTCTTTGATGACGGCGAGCGCTTTGCGTTCTTCTCCAAGGCCATTACCGAGAGCCTGCAGCACCTGCCGGCCGGCTTTGAGTGCGACATCCTGCACTGCAACGACTGGCAGACGGCGCTGGCGCCCGTGTTTTTGCGCGAGTTCTACCAGGGCCTGCCGCTGTACGACCGCGTCAAGACCGTGTTCTCGATCCACAACGTGGCGTTCCAGGGCCAGTTTAGCGACACCGTGATGGAGGACATCCTGGGCGTGGCGCACATTCCGGCGGCCGCCTCGCAGCTGCGTTGCGACGCCTGCAGCATCAACTACATGCTGGGCGCGCTGCGCTATGCCGACGCCATCACCACGGTGAGCCCCACCTATGCCAACGAGATCCAGACGCCCGAGTTTGGCGAGGGCCTGGACGGCGTGCTTCGCGAACGCTCCTACGCACTGCAGGGCATCCTCAACGGCATTGACGTGGCGGGCTTTGACCCGGCGACCGACAAGCGCATTGCCGCCAACTACACGGTTGAGGACCGTGGGGGCAAGGCCGTGTGCAAGGCCAAGCTGCAGGAGGAGCTGGGACTCGAGGTTCGCGACGACCGTCCCCTCATGGTGATGGTCACGCGCCTGACGCGCCAGAAGGGCATGGACCTGGTCATGTACGCGCTCGACCGCATCCTGGCCGGCGGCGTGCAGGTGGCGGTGCTGGGCACCGGCGACCGCGACTACGAGGACGGCCTACGCTACTTCCAGGACAAGTACCCCGGCACCATGGCGGCTCGCATCGAGTTCGATCCGGCATTGTCGCAGCGCATGTATGCTGCCGCCGACATGTTCCTGATGCCTTCGAAGTTTGAGCCCTGCGGCCTGTCGCAGATCATCGCCATGCGCTACGGTACCCTGCCCATCGTGCGCGAGACCGGCGGCCTGAAGGACACCGTGATCCCGTACAACGAGTTTACCGGCGAGGGCACGGGCTTCTCGTTTAGCAACTTTAACGGCGACGAGATGGGCGATGCGGTATTCCGCGCGGCGCGTCTGTTCTGGGATAACCGCGACGCATGGAACCAGCTGGTCACGCAGGCCATGAGCCAGGACTTTAGCTGGACGCGCTCGGCCGATAAGTATCTGGACCTGTACTTCTTTATGCACCCGGAGATTGAGAGGCCGGCGGCGGTTGTCGACGAGCCAGAGGCTGTTGCTGAGCCGGTGGCCGCTGAGGAGCCCAAGGCCGAGGAGAAGCCGGATGAAGCTGAGCCCGCAAAGGCCGAGCCTGAGGTGAAGGCTGAGGTTGCTCCTGAGCCCGAGCCTGCTGCGAAGCCTGCGGCAAAGAAGACCACGACTCGCAAGACGACAGCTAAGAAGGCTACTGCGACCAAGGCGGCGGCAACCAAAACCACCGCTACCAAGACAACGACCACGCGCAAGCGCACGACCGCCGCTGCCAAGAAAGCCGCCGAAGCCGAGGCTGCTCCCGAGGTAAAGGCCAAGGTCGCTGAGGCCAAACCGGCCGCCAAGGCTCCGGCAAAGACTGCTGCCAAGAAGACGACCACGACCGCCAAGAAGACAACGGCAGCCAAGAAGACCACGGCTACGAAGTCGACGACCACCAAGGCAGCCACGACCAAGGCAGCCGCAAAGCCAGCCGCCAAAGTCGAGGAGACGCCTGCCGAGTCCAAGGCGGAGGCAACCGTCGAGGCCAAGTCCGCTGCCAAGGCCACCACGCGAAAGCGCACGACGACGGTCAAGAAGACCACGACAAAGGCCGCAACTCCCAAGGCAGAGACTAAGCCTGCTGCTGCCAAAGAGGAGCCCAAGGCCGAGGTAAAGGCTGCCCCGAAGGACGAGGCCAAGCCCGAGCCCGCCAAGGAGACTCCGGTCTCCCCCGCCGCTCCGGCAGAGAAAAAGGCTCCGACCAAGAAGACGTCCGTCCGCAAGGCAACGGCCACCCGCAAGCGCCGCTAGCCCACAGACGATTCAAAACCTCATCAAACCCTAAGTAAGGGGCGCTCCAACCGGGCGCCCCTTCTCTGTAGGTAGTTGGTAAAACGATTTTCTAGGACAACCGTTCGCCGATGGTAAACGGATGTTGTTTATACAGCCTGTGTACAACAGATATACTTACATCCTGTGCGTAAAGCCCATGGCCAGCAGGCCATGATTCTATTGAACTGGACCGTACTATGAGATTGATACACAACAGCCGTCTGCCGCAGTTTCGCACTCCGTTTGGCGCTGTGACCACAGGAACTACCCTTTCGCTCTCCGTGATTCTGGAGGATGCCGATCCCGTGCAGGCGACGCTTACGCTCCGGACCTGGGTCGATGAGATCGGTGAGTCTCGGTATCCAATGACGCACGAAGGCGACGGCATCTTTACCGTCGAGTTGGAGTGCGCCGAGCCCTGTCTTATCTGGTACAGCTTTATATGCAATATCGAGGGCCAGCCCGAGGTCCGCTTGGGCGCACCGCAGGGACGCACCGGCGGCGAGGGCGCAACCTACGACTACGCCGAGGTGCCGTCATTCCAAGTCACCGTCTACAAGCACCGCGAAGTTCGACCCGAGTGGTACGAGCGCGGCATGGTCTACCAGATCTTCCCCGATCGCTACGCCCGCGACGAGCACTGGCGCGAGCGCACGCTGACCGAAGTCGAAAAGCCGCGCAACGGAATCCAGCGCCGCATGGTCGAGGACTGGAACGAGCCGCCCGTATACGAGCGCGCCGAGGACGGCTCCATCAAGACCTGGGACTTCTACGGCGGCTCGCTCAAGGGCATCCAGGAAGACCTGCCCCGCATCGCTGAGCTGGGCTTTACAGCCATCTACCTCAACCCCATTTTTGAAGCCGCGAGCAACCACCGCTACGACACCGCAGATTACACCAAGATCGATCCGATTCTGGGCACCGAGCAGGACTTTACCGAGCTGTGCGAGGCGGCCGAGAAGCTGGGCATTTCCATCATTCTGGACGGTGTGTTCAACCACACGGGCGACGATTCGATCTACTTCAACCGCTACGGCAACTACCCCGGCGTGGGCGCGTGGCAGAGCGAGGATTCGCCGTGGCGCGATGCGTTTTATTTCCACGAGGACGGCTCGTACGACTGCTGGTGGGGCGTGGGCAATATGCCCGCCATCAATGAGAGCTCCGAACTGGTACGCGAGCGGCTCCTGGGCAAGGACGGCGTCATTCGTAAATGGCTGCGCGCCGGCGCTCACGGCTGGCGCCTGGATGTGGCCGACGAGCTTTCGGACGATTTCCTGACCGAGATCAAAAAGGCCGTACTTGCCGAAAAGCCCGACGCGCTGCTGCTCGGCGAGGTCTGGGAAGACGCCTCCAACAAGATCAGCTACGGCCATCTGCGTCGCTACCTGCAGGGCTCCGAGCTGGACTCTGCTATGGATTACCCCTTCCGCGACATGGTCATCGGCTTTTTGATGGGCTACAAAAACGCCTACCAAGCTGCCGAGGATATCGAGACCCTGCGCGAGAACTACCCGCGCGAGGCATTATCCTGCGCGCTCAATCTGCTGTCGAGCCACGACCGCCCGCGCATTATCTCGGTGCTCGGCGGTGGCCCCGACGAGTCGCAGCTGCCCGAGAGTGAGCGCAGCAAATGGCGCCTGGACGAGAACTCCATGGGCCTGGCCAAGAGCCGCTTTTGGCTGGCGACGCTCATGCAGATGACGTTCCCGGGCGTTCCCTCAATCTATTACGGTGACGAGTACGGCTTGGAGGGACTCACCGATCCGGGTAATCGCCGCACCATGCCGACCAAGGAAGACCTGCACGACTTCGATACGTTCGCGATCGTCAAGAACGCATCTGCTGTGCGCCGCGCGCTGCCGTTTATGATCGACGGTGAAATCAAGGCTTTCGCGCTCAATGACGAGGTGCTGGCCTACAACCGTACCGGTAAAGACGGCGAGTCCGCGACCGTCATCATCAACCGCAGCCTGCGCAATTCGCATCGCGTGACGATTCCGGCGCTCGGCGAATGTGCGAGTGACGTGATCAGCGGTCACGAGTGTGAGATTCATAACGGTACGGTCACGCTCGATCTGTATCCGCTGGGCTCGTCGATCATCTATCACCACGCCGAGCAGCGCCTGCAGGAGCCGCTCGATCACGGTGCGGGTGTTGTGTGCCATATCACATCGGTGCCGACCGACGACGGCAAGCCCGGTACGATCGGCGCACCCACGCGTCGCTTTATCGACCATCTGGCCGCTATGGGCATGCGCTACTGGCAAGTCCTGCCCGTCAACCCGACGGACTTCTTCCGCTCCCCTTACGCTGGGCCTTCGGCCTTTGCGGGCAATATTGACCTGCTGCCCGAGAGTCACGAGGAGCTGGCCGCCGACTTTGCTGCATGGAAGGCTCACGGCGGCGAGGATGCCGACCCGCTGTACACGGCGTTTAAACATCGCAACGCTGATTGGCTCGAAAAGTACTGCGTCTACATGGCCGTTAAGAAGTACTTTGAGGGCGAGTCGCGCCACGATTGGCCGGCAGATGTAGCGCGCTACAACGAGTATCTGATCGATGACAAGCGCTTCCACGACGAGGCCGAGCTGCAGGCGTACATGCAGTATCGCTTTGACCTTGCCTGGTGCGAGCTCATGAACTATGCGCACAAGAAGGGCATCGAGGTCATCGGCGATATCCCGATGTATGTCTCGGACGATTCGGCCGACGCGTGGAGCGAGCCCGAGAACTTCTGGCTGTCCGATACCGGCAAGGCGATTGAGATTTCGGGCGCGCCGCCCGACAACTTTGCGCCCGAGGGCCAGGTGTGGGGCAACCCCACCTTCCGATGGGATCGCATGAAGGAGAACGGCTATCGCTGGTGGATGGACCGCCTGCGTCGTGCGTTTTCGCTCTACGACCGCGTGCGCCTGGACCACTTCCTGGGCTTCCACAGCTACTTTAGCATTCCCGCCGGTAAGGCCTGTGCCGACGGCCGCTGGCTGGCAGGCCCGGGCAAGGACCTGTTCCAGACCGCCTATGACGAGCTGGGTCCGCTCAACTTTATCGCCGAGGATCTGGGCTATCTGACGCCCGGCGTTCGCGCCATGGCTTCGACCTGCGGCTTCCCCGGCATGGACGTGCTGGAGTTTAGCGACTACGACGTTCGTTGCGGAATTCACCCCACACCGGGAAAGATCCTGTACACCTCGACGCACGACACCTCGACACTTGCCGGCTGGTGCACGCGCTCCTTTGCAGGCGGCGATGAGCCGAGCGGCATTACATTGGCAAGCGAGCTCATGGGCAATGCCCTGGCAAGCGATGCACCGCTCGTGATGATGCCGCTGCAGGACGTGCTGGGACTGGGCGACGATGCACGTATGAACGTGCCGGGCGTGGCCACGGGCAACTGGACATGGCAGGCGCAGGAGGCCGACATTGCGGCGGCCGAGGAGAAAACTGCGAAGCTCCTGCGCAGCACCCATAGATTCTGGGGCGAAGCGTGATAAAACCCCCGATATAGGGTACAGTTACAGCTGTTTGAATTTTTGCGGGCAGAGCGATCTGCCCGCTTTGTGCTGAAAAGGAAGTATTATGGCGCGCTACGATTACAAGTGCACGAGCTGCGGCAACGTGTTTGAGGTTGAGCACCCCATGTCCGAGACACCCGAGGTCGTATGCCCCAGCTGCGGCGCCCCGGCGGCCAAGACGTTCTCGGCCAGCGGCATTAAGTTCGACGGCAGCGGTTTCTACAACACCGACCAACGCACTGGCGGCTCCAGCACCAGCGCCACCAGCGGCTGCTGCGCCAACTGCCCGCATAGCCACTAGAAACCAAACAGCCCCGCGATCGACACCGATCGCGGGGCTGATTCTTTAGCTACCCAGGCATCTTTATGAGTTGCGGTGAAATAAGGACTGTTTGGCGGGTAGAAGCGGCTTTTCAATCCCTATTTCACCGCAACTTAGTAGTTACTTGTGGACCAGCCTAGCGCAGAAGTGGCCGTCGTAGGAATCCGCGTTTACGGGCACGCTTTGGAAGAGGCCCCGATTGTTCTGGCGTACGGATACGAGCTTCTTGGCCTGATCGAACTCGGGGAGCTGCAGAATCTGTGCCTCGGAGAGCGGCGCTACAGTAAAGCCGGTGCCCTCAGGAGAGTTCAAGAAAGCATCCACCACCTGCGTGTTCTCCTCGTCGAAGACCGAGCACGTCGCATAGATGAGCTCGCCACCGGCAGCCACGCGCGCAGCAGCCTCTTTGAGCATCGTCAGCTGCAGCTTGGGCAGCTCGGTCGTAACGTCGTTCTCGGTCAGGCGCCACGGAATCTCGGGATGGCGGCGCATGGTGCCGGTGCCCGAGCACGGCGCATCGATAAAGACCGTGTCGAACTTAACCGGCTCGCCAAGCATGGCATCAAACGATGTCAGTACTTCATCAAGCTCGCAGGCATCACCCGAAACCGTACGAAAGCCCTGAATACCGGCCTTATGCAGGCGAGCGAGATTCAGATCGCACTTGCGATCATGCAAATCGAGCGCCGTATGCTGACGCTCATAGCCCGCACGCTTGGCCTGGCACATCATCACATAGGTCTTGGTGCCACGACCGGCACCAATCTCAAGGCAGCTACCAGGGCGCGTGGCAGCTGTAGCGATAAGCTGCGCATTGAGATCAGATGCCACCGCGGCAGCACGCTCAAACACACCCGAAGCAACGGTAACCTGGGCATCAACCGGGGCATGGCAGCCCGGGAAGACAGACGCGACGAGCTGCGAGATATACGGATCGGGCTTGGTCGCAAAGGCGTTCTCATGCAGGGCCAGCGGCGCGGGGGCCAGATTGCCGGCAAAGTTAAGTGCACCCTCTGGCGTGTCGAACGATGCCATAATGCGAGCGCACAGCCAACGCGGTAGACCCATCAGGCGCGACAGACGAACCAAGCGTCGCTCAGACTCATCCACATCGGACGCAGTGGCAAAGTCCTCAACGTTGTCCGCGACCTTATGCAGCACGGCATTGGCCAAACCGGCGGCAGACTTAGCTCCGCTGCGCACCAGCTCAACACCCTGACTTACGGCAACGCGGCCAGGGGTATGAAGGTAGAGCATCTCGAAGGCCGAGATACGAAGCGCCATGCGAACACGCGGCGCAACCTTTTTAGGCTTATCGAGAAACTGGTCAAGCAGTTCGTCCAAAATGCCCTGCGTCGCGGCAACGCCCAGCGCCAGGCGAGCGGCAAACGCGGAATCGCGCTGGTCGATGGCCTTGGCCGTAGCGCGGGCAGACAACACGTCGCGCGCATACATGCCGCGACGGTCGGCCTCCATCAGCACATCGAGCGCGAGCTTACGCGCGGGGGAAAGCTTGCTCATGACAAAACACCCCACGTCAGATCGGCACCCTGCAGGCCGGCAGCCCAGGCAGAAGCTGCCATGGCACGCTTGCCGTCGGGCTTAACCTCGAGCAGCTCAACCGTGCCATCGGAAAGACCAAGGTAAACACGCTTGGCCTTAACGAGAACCTGACCCTCGCCAAGCGACACATCAGCCGGCGCAGCATCGAGCACGCGCACGGTCTTGCCGGCAATCACGCAACGAGCAGGCGCGGTATCGGACGAGGCCAGCACATGACGCACGCAATCAAGCGCCGCCATTTGCGGATCCAGGCGCATCTCCTGTTTAGAAATCTTGGCGGCATGGGTAACGAGCGCCTCATCCTGTTCAGTCCACACGGCGGTACCATCGGCAAGCGACGGCAGCGTATCGGCCAGCAGCTTACCGCCCAGCTCGCCAAGCTCCATCGTGAGCGCCTCGGCATGCTTACCGGCAACCGAGGTCGGGGCCTGTGCGCAATAAGCGCCGGTATCCACGCCATGCCCAATACGCATAATGGAAACACCAGCAACCTCATCACCAGCGAGAATCGCACGCTGAATAGGAGCAGCCCCACGCCAACGAGGCAGCAAGGACGCATGAACATTCACAATACCAAGCGGCGCCATATGCAGCACCTCATCGGGCAAAATGCAGCCATAGGCAGCCACGCAGAAAATATCAGCCTGCGCAGCCTGGAGCGCCTCAACAACCTCAGGCGTCATACGATTGGCCTCAACGACCGGCAACCCCAGCTCAAGCGCCTTAGCCTTAACAGGAGACGGCTCAAGCTTCTTACCACGCCCACGAACAGCATCAGGACGAGTAACAACAAGCGCAATCTCATTCCCAGCCTCAACAAGCGAAGTCAACGAAGGCACAGCAAAATCAGGCGTACCCATAAACACAATACGCATAAAGGACGTCCCCCCTCAACCAAAGCCGAGACGGCTACAAATAACAGCGGAAAGCCAAGTACCCAGCCCATCCGCAATAACAATTCAACAAGAACAAATATACCCAAAACCAAAGAAAGAGCCGCAATAAAAGCAGCTCTTCCAATAAAGCAATTATCAGCGTAGACGCCCCTCCCTGGCCCAACGGCACCCGGGCGAAACGAAGAGCGACAACGTAGTCCCTGGGATGGGGCCCACACATATCGTCCCGCGCGCAGTTTCGCAGCAAAGCGAGAATGTTTGAGCACGGGATGATATGTGTGGGCCCCATCCCAGGGACGGACAATTAACCTATTCGGTCTCGCCCGGTCGAGCGCCGCGGGCCAGGGCGTCCTGGTACTCCTTGACTGCCTTGATCCTCTGCATCGGCTTCAGTCGCTCAAACATGGTATTGCCGTGCAGGTGATCGATCTCGTGCTGCAGGCACACGCAGAACAGGTCACCCGTTGCCTCATAGCGAATCAGGTTGGCGTCCAAGTCGTACGCCTCGACAACGACATGGTCGGGACGCTCAATCTCGCAGCTAATGCCGGGGATGGACAGGCAGCCCTCGCTAAAGGGCACAAGATTGTCACTCTGCTCAACAATGACGGGATTGATAAGCACATATGGGTCGTAGTCGTTCTTGTCGCTGTAGTCGCAGTCGATGGTGACGAGCTGAATGAGCTCGCCGATCTGCGGGGCAGCCAGGCCGCAGCCGCCGTTCTCAAACATCATCTTCTTCATCTTCTCGGCAAGCGCCTCGATTGCCGGGGTGATCTCCTCGATGACGGCGCACTCCTGGCGCAGACGAGGGTCGGGCGACAGTACGATTCCGTTGGCTTCCATGGCCATCCTTTCGGGTTGTTACATCAAATCATAGGCGTCGACATCAACGCTCACGCTCACGCCGCGCACAGAGCCCACCTCTTTGAGGCAGGCGTCGATATCATCAGAGACATGGTACCCCACGGGCGACTTCACAAGCAGATGGAAGCGATAACGGTCCTTGGCTCTCTCGATTACACACGAAGCCGGGCCCAGCACCTGCGGCACGGCACTCCCCGCCCGTAAAAAGTCGGGCGCGGCGGCATGCCAACGGCGCTTAAGAAGCTTTGCAATGCGCCCGATGTAGTCCTGCGCGTCGTCTCGGTTCGCCGACCACACCAAAATGTTGACCAGGCGAACAAACGGCGGGTACAGCGCGTCGCGGCGCTGGTCCAGGTCGTAGTCGGTAAAGATCGAACGGTCGTGCTCAGCGACAGCGCGAATGACCGGATCTTCGGGCAGGTAGGTCTGGATGATCACCTCACCGGGGCGATCGCCGCGGCCGGC
This sequence comes from Collinsella sp., assembly GCA_048430645.1. Taxonomy (GTDB): domain Bacteria; phylum Actinomycetota; class Coriobacteriia; order Coriobacteriales; family Coriobacteriaceae; genus Collinsella. Next base: position 39,111 of record DBFOME010000011.1, read on the forward strand.
GCGGCCCGCAACCTGCTCCAGCAAGTCGTAGGCGCGCTCTCCTGCGCGGAAGTCCGGCAGCTTGAGGGCGAAATCGGCATTGACCACGCCTACAAGCGTGACTTCGGGAAAATCGAGGCCCTTGGCGATCATCTGGGTACCAAGCAGCACCGCGCAATCGGCCGCATCGAACTGCTCGAGCAACTTTTTGTGAGCATCCTTGCCGCGCGTGGAATCGGCATCCATGCGAATGATGGCGACATTCTCGGGCAGCATCTGGTGCAGTGCGTCCTCGATCTGCTGCGTGCCCAGACCCATTTTTGCCAGGTAACGGCTGCCGCACTTGGGGCAGCGACTCGTGGGCGCGGGATACGGCTGCACGCGCCAGGACGAACCGCATGTGTGACACTGCAGCGTGTGCGTGCGCTCGTGATACGTAAGTGCGGTGGAGCAGTGGTTGCAGGTGGGGACGCAGCCGCACTCGCGGCACATCAAAAACGGCGCAAAGCCACGGCGGTTATGCAGCAGCACGGCCTTCTCGCGCCGCTCGACCACACGCTCCAGGCCTTCCATCAGCGGTTTTGAGAACATGGAGCGGCTGCCGTGCGAGAACTCGCGGCGCAGATCGGCAATGCGAACCGTGGGCAGCACGGCGTGTCCCGGGCGCTCGGGCATCTCGACGCGCGTCCAGGTAGCACCGTTGTACGTGCCGCGGCGGCAGCGATCGAGGGCCTCGGCAGAAGGCGTGGCCGAGCCCAGCACGAGTGGGCAGCGATAGCGGCGCGCCATCTCGGCCGCTACCTCGCGCGCGTGGTAGCGCGGGCTGGAGCCCTGCTTGTAGCTGGTCTCGTGCTCCTCGTCGATGATGATGAGGCCCAAGTCGCTGAGCGGGCAAAAGAGCGCCGAGCGGGCGCCCACGACCACGCGTGCGGCACCGCTGGCGACCATATCCCACTGGTCCAGGCGCTCGCCGGCCGAGAGGCGCGAATGGAACACGGCGACCGTCTCGCCAAAACGCGAGCGGAAGCGGCCGACGGTCTGGGCCGTCAGCGAGATCTCGGGCACAAGCACGCACGCTGAACGGCCGGCCGCGAGCACGCGCTCGATGGCGGAGAGATAGACCTCAGTTTTACCGGATCCGGTGACGCCGTCTACAAGCACCACGTCGCCGTGGGCGTCAAGACGGGCGCGCTCAATCTGCGCAAGCGCCTGCTGCTGCCCGTCCGTGAGTGCCACCGGCGCCTTACCGCTCGCCGAGGACAGCGTGGTCTGCTCGCTGCAGCCACGCCACGCACGGCGCTCTTCCACCACCACGACACCGCGTTTTTCAAGCGCCTTGATGGTCGCCGACATGCTGTTATAGAGCAGGTTGAGGTCGCGCGTCGTGACCGGGCCGCACTGGAGCGCCTCGATGAGCTGGCGCTGACGAACGGCGGTCTTGGGCGGCGTATAGTCGAAGCCCTCGGGAGTGAGCATGACCCAGCGGTTTTGAATAGGCTTGACGGCGGGACGCTCGACCGACCATGCGCCGTCATCGCCCTTGACCACGCGCGGGCTGCCGCCTGGAGGCAAGAAAAGGCGCAGGCACTCAGAAAGCGTCGCGACGTACTCGCGGCTCATCCAGCGCGCGATACGGGCAGCCTCGGCGGTAAAGAGCGGTTTGCTGAGGATGGCTTCGACGGGCTTGATGCGCGCAGGATCGAGGGCCCTGTTGCCTTGCAGGTCGCCCAGCTCGGGCGCAATATCGACAATGTAGCCTGCGGCGGCACGGTTGCCAAAGTGGACCAGAACCGTCGATCCGACCTGGGCCTCGTCGGCAAGGGACTCGGGAATGCCGTAAGCAAACGGTTCAGACAGCGCACGGGTGGGGATGTCGAGAACCACGCTCGTGTAGGCGGTAATGGGCTCAGGTACAGGCTCGGACTTGGCCGGAACCGGAGCAGGCTCGGGCGTGGCCGGAGTCTGCTCCGGTTCCGGCGAACCAAACAGCGACAGTTGCTCGGCCATGGTCTCTGTGCCTCCCATCCCATACGTCTTTAGAAACAAGAGCCCCACTCGTGGTGAGCGGGGCTCGGATACATGCGTTTGCGCGACTGTTACAGCGCCATCGTGCGGGCGCGGTCGATGCGCGCCAGGCAGTCGTCGCGGCCGACGAGCGCCATGGTCTCGCCCAGCGGAGGGCTCACCATGTTGCCGCAGACGGCGACGCGTACGGCCTGGAACACCACGCGCTTCTTGAGGTCCATCTGCTCGGGCAGCGGCTCAAGCGCGGCGTCGATGTTCGCGGCGGTCCACTCGGTAACACCCTCAAGCGCGGTCTTGGCGGCGTCCAGAATGGCGCCCATGCCCTCCTTGGCCAGGCCCTTGTTGACGGACTTCTCGTCATACTCGAGCGTCTCGGCCGTGGCAAAGATGGGGGCGGCGACGGTCACGGCGTCAGCCGGCATCTTGGTGCGCGGCTTGACGATAGAAGCGAGCGCGTCGATCCAGTCCTCGCCGTACTCGACATTGCCCTCGATGAGGCCTGCCTCGTGCAGCTCGGGGACCATGATCTCGTCGGCAAACTGAGCATCGGACATGCCGTTGATGTACTCGGCATTGACCCAGTCGAGCTTCTTGGGGTCGAAGGTCGCCGGGTTCTTGGAGATGCGGTCGAGCGAGAACTTGCTGGCCAAGACATCGCGCGGGATGATCGTGGTCTCGCCGTCGAGCGACCAGCCGAGCAGCGCCAGGTAGTTAACGAAGGCGTCGGGCAGGTAGCCGGCATCGCGGTACTCCTCCACCGAAGTGGCGCCATGGCGCTTGGAGAGCTTCTTGCCGTCGGCGCCCAGGATCATGGAGATGTGGGCAAACGTGGGCACGGGCGCGCCGAGGGCCTCGTAGACCATGACCTGGCGCGGGGTGTTGGAAAGGTGGTCGTCGCCACGAATGACATGAGTGATCTTCATCATGGCATCGTCGACGACGGTCGCGAAGTTGTAGGTGGGCGTGCCGTCGGAGCGGAAGATGACAAAGTCGTCGAGCTCCTTGGCGTCGAAGGTAACCTCGCCATGGACGGCGTCGTGGATGACGACGTCGCCACGGTCCTCGGGCACCTTGATGCGCAGGACGTAGGGCTCGCCGGCCTCGATGCGGCGGCGTGCCTCCTCGGGATCGAGATCGCGGCAACGGCGCTGATAGCCCTGGAAGGGGTCCTTGCGCTCCTGAGCGGCCTTGCGATCGGCCTCGAGCTGCTCCTTGGTGCAGAAGCAGGGATAGGCCTTGCCCTCATCCCAGAGCTGCTGGGCGGCCTGCTTGTACAGGTCCAGGCGCTCGGTCTGTGCGTAGGGGCCATAGTCGCCGCCCACCTCGGGACCCTCGTCCCAGTCCAAGCCCAGCCAACGCATGGCGCGCAGGATGATCTGCGTGTTCTCGTCGGTGGAACGGGTGGGGTCGGTGTCGTCGATGCGCAGGATGAACGTGCCGCCGTTTGCGCGGGCAAAAGCCCAGTTATAGATAGCGGTGCGGGCGCCGCCGATGTGCAGCTTGCCCGTCGGTGAGGGTGCAAAGCGGACGCGAACGTCTGATGCCATGGAAATCTCCTCGATTGCAGGATGGATGTCTAACCGCATCAGTATAAAGCATCAAAGCAACCTCCGCACAAAGGGCACCGACCTACTCATTGGGGACAGACTTAAATGATCAGTCGTTGGAGACGTTCTTAGTTTAAGGCTGGTCATTTAAGTCTGTCCCCAATGAGTGGGTGCGGAAAGGGTGTGAATGTTTGATTTACGCGCTATGATGTGCCCTTGGATAGAGAGCCCGGCGGAATGGTAACGGTCGCCGGGACACGTTTTTGAAAGGACAATCATGTCAGAAGAACTTCGTTCCATCCCGCCCCAACACGGGTCCTTTGTTTTTACGTCGGAGTCGGTGACCGAAGGTCATCCCGATAAGATCGCTGACCAGATCAGCGACGCCGTCCTCGACGCAATCCTCGCCAAAGAAATAGAGCTCCAGGAGCAGGGCTACATCGCCCCCAACGGCGTGCCCGCCAACGTGGAGAACGTCCGCTGCGCCTGCGAGACCCTCGTGACCACCGGCACCGTCATCGTTGCCGGCGAGATCCGCACCCAGGCCTACGTCGACGTGCAGGAAATCGCCCGCGGCGTTATCCGTCGCATCGGCTACAACCGCGCCAAGTTCGGTTTTGACTGCGATACCTGCGGCGTCATGAGCCTCATCCACGAGCAGTCCCCCGATATCGCCCAGGGCGTCGACGAGTCGTTTGAGACCCAGACCGGCGCCACCACCGACCCGATCGACCTGATCGGCGCCGGCGACCAGGGCATGATGTTCGGTTATGCCTCCAACGAGACCAAGACCCTCATGCCCATGCCGCACTACCTTGCAAGCCGCCTGGCCGAGCGCTTGGCCGCCGTGCGCCACGACGGTACCCTCGCCTATCTGCGTCCCGACGGCAAGACCCAGGTCACCGTGCGCTACGAGGAAGGCAAGCCCGTCGAGGTCACGACCATCGTCATCTCCACGCAGCACGCCGCCGAGATCGAGGACATGGACAAGATCAAGGCCGACCTCATCGAGCACGTCATCACCCCGGTCATGGCCGCCGAGAATATGCCGTGGGACAACGCGGACATCTACGTGAACCCCACCGGTCGCTTTGTCGTTGGCGGCCCCATGGGCGACACGGGCCTCACCGGCCGCAAGATCATCGTCGACACCTACGGCGGCTACGGCCGTCACGGCGGCGGTGCCTTTAGCGGCAAGGACTGCACTAAGGTCGACCGCTCCGCCGCGTATGCCGCGCGCTGGGTCGCCAAGAACGTGGTCGCCGCCGGCCTGGCCGACCGCTGCGAAGTCGAGCTTGCCTACGCCATCGGCGTTTCCAAGCCCCTCTCAATCATGGTCGACACCTTCGGTACCGCGCATGTTGCCGAGGACAAGATCGTCGAGGCCGTAGAGAAGACCTTCGACCTGCGCCCAGGTGCCATCATCCGCGACCTAGACCTGCGTCGCCCCATCTACGAAAAGACGGCAGCCTACGGTCACTTCGGCCGCGAAGACCCCGACTTCACCTGGGAGAAAACCGACCGAGTCAAAGAACTCAAAGCAGCCTGCGGTCTGTAATTAAGAACCGCCAAGGTCGCAACACGCACACGCTTTCAAAAGAAGTACCGCCCCCAAGCGGTACTTCTTTTTTTAATCCGGTGGTGAAGATGTTTCGATACTCAAGGTAAGACACGTCCCTACCTAATGAATTTTGCAATCTAGCAGCTCCAACCATGTATCCTTAGTCCCGAGGGGCGGGGCATAAGGTCGATCGCGAGTTCCGCACGAGCCGGAGAGCACTTAATGTGCTCTCCGTGCGAGCAGGACTGTCCGAGCAGGCGACCTTATGCCCCGCCCCTCGGGACGACGGAACAGACCAAAGGAGCAGCCATGGCAGGCAAGCCGCAAACACTAGCTACGACCTCGGCATTCGAAATCTTGGGCCCCGTCATGGTCGGCCCCAGCTCATCGCACACCGCCGGCGCCCTGCGCTGCGCCCAAGTTGCCGCCAGCCTGCTGGAAGGCCGCATCACCAAAGCCACCTTTGGCCTGTGGAACTCCTTCGCCCACACCTACCGCGGCCACGGCACCGATCGTGCGCTCGTCGCGGGCATCCTAGGCCTCGACACCGATGACGAGAATATCAAGCAGGCCTTCGACCTCGCTCGCGAGCAGGGCCTCGAATATCACTTTGACATCAAGGGCGACGACGCCTCCATCCACCCCAATACCGTCGACATTGACATGGTAGACGACACGGGCGCCACGGCACAGGTCCGCGGCGAAAGTCTGGGCGGTGGGAAGATGCGTATCAGCCGCATCAACGGCGTCGGCGTCGACATCTCGGGCATGTACTCCACGCTCTTCGTGGCGCACCAGGATGTTCCCGGCGTACTCGCCGCACTCACGAACTTACTCGCCTACGCCCATGTAAACATCGCGTTTTGCCGTACCTACCGCACCGAAGTGGGCGGCCAGGCCTACTCCGTCTTTGAGACCGACGGCGCGCCCGACGACACCGTTATCCCCATGCTACGCAAACTCGACAATGTCGATTACGCGACCTTTATCGAGCTCCCCGGTTCTGCCTCGTCGCTCTCCCCCGGTGTCTCGGCAAAGGAGATCTTCGACGACGGCGAGCAGCTGCTCGATGCGTGCGCCGAGCTCGGCCTGAATATCGGCGCCGTTATGGCCGTGCGCGAGGCGCGTCTGACCGGCGAGACCCACGCCGTCGCCGCCATGCGCCGCGTGCTCGACGTCATGCGCGAAGAGACCACAGCCCCTATCGCAAATCCGCAGCGCTCGCTCGGCGGACTTATCGGCGGCGAGGCCAAGCTCGTCGAAGCAACCCGCCGCAACGATTTGAGCACGAGCCTGATGGGCACCGTCCAGACCGACGCCGTGGCCCGCGCGATGGCCGTGCTCGAGCGCTCCGCCACGATGGGCGTGATCGTCGCCGCCCCCACGGCAGGCTCCGCGGGTGTCGTGCCCGGCTGCGTGCTGGCGCTCGCCGATCACCTTCAGCTCGACGACGAGCAGGTCATGGACGCGCTCTACTGCGCAGCCGCCATCGGTCTCAACCTCACCACGAGTGCCTGCGTCGCCGGCGCCGAGGGCGGATGCCAGGCCGAGGTGGGAAGCGCCGCCGCCATGGCAGCCGCCGCGCTGGTGCAGATGCTCGGCGGCACGCCCGAGCAGGCGCTCGACGCCAGTTCCATCGCGCTGAGTAACCTGCTGGGCCTCGTTTGTGACCCCGTCGGTGGCCTCGTGGAGGTGCCCTGCCAAAACCGCAACGCCATCGGCGTGGCAGCGGCCTTTAGCTCGGCACAACTCGCCCTCGCAGGCATTAAGAGCTTGGTGCCGTTTGACCAGATGGCACATGTCATGCTCTCGGTGGGCCACGCGTTGCCAGCCACGCTGCGCGAGACGGCAAAGGGCGGCATCGCGCAGGCTCCGGCCGCACTTTCGGCCTGTGCAAAATGCGGTGTGTGCGGATAGCGGCTAAGAATGACTCAAAGGTGGGACAAATGTCCCACCTCTTTTGAATGCCACCGTTTCCGTACCACAAACAGCAGGGCAATCGCTATAATGCAAGCCCAGTAAAAACACGATGACCCGCAAGGCGAAAATCGAAGGATATGCATACGATGTCGCAAAACGATCGAACTCAACTGATTCCCGATCCGCAGCAGCCGAGCAGGCACACCGGCGGCGTTCAGTCGCCGCGTCCTATCGCGCCGAACCACGGTCAGCAGCGTAGTGCAGCAAACGCTTCCCAACGCCCGAACCAACAGCGACAGCAGCGTCAACAACGTCAGCAGCGCCAGGCAAACGGCAATGCGCCCAAGCAGCCCCCCACGCACGCTCGAGGCGATCGTGGCCCCGCGTGCAAGCCCAACGACAACAAAAAGTCAGGCAAAAAGACGACGCTCTTTGTCGTCCTGGGTCTAATCGTTATTGTCTACATCGTAGGCGTCGTAGCGTTTTCGCAGGTAGCCTACCCCAACACCACCATCGCCGGCGTCGACGTCTCGTTCTCCAACGCTTCGTCTGCCGCCACCAAGGTCAACTCGGCATGGAAGCACTATAAGCTCACCGTGACAGGAGGTGACTTTAACTGGACCTATCAGCCCGAGTCCGATGAACCCATCGTCGACGGAGAGGCTGCCGCAAAAGAGATCATCAGCCACAACGAAGCCTTTGTATGGCCGGTCCGCCTTGTGGAATCCTTAAGCGGCAAGACCAAAACAACCGCTACCTCCAACGAAGTCGATCTTGATCAAGACGTCGACCTGTCCATGCTCTCCGACACCTTTGACCAAAAGAAGTTTGAGAAGGATCTAGGCGCCGCCATCGACGAGTTTAACGAGGGCCGTTCGGGCACGTTCGAGGCCAATAGCTCCTTTGACGAGCAGGCCGGCAAGTTTACCGTCGAGAAGGCGCGCTCCAACGAAAAACTCAACCGCGAGCATGTAATTAAGTATGTCGAGCTCGAGCTTGCCTCGCTGGCCGAGACCGTAGATCTTTCCAAGCTCGGCAACGATGCCTATGAGCCGCTCAATGGAACGCTGACCGATGATCAGATTCAGGCCGCATGCGATGCCGCCAACAACTTCCTGGGCGTCAACGTGACCCTCAAGCTCAACGGCGAGGATGCCGGAAAGGTCGACGGCAGCTCCGTGTTGCAGTGGATCAGCTTTGCCGATCCGGCCAACCCCACGCTCGATACGTCGCAGATCAGTAGCTGGGCAGCCGAGCTCGCCAACGGCTTTAATACCGTGGGCTCCACTCGTTGGTGGACGCGCGCCGATGGCAAGCAGTGCGCCGTCGAAGGCGGCGACTTTGGTTGGTCCATCGACAGCAGCTCGCTCGCCAAGCAGGTCGAGGACGCCATTAACAACAAGCAGACCGGCGAAATCGAGATCAAGTACTCCCAGAAGGCCGATACCTTTACCGCAAAGGGAGAGCCCGACTGGAAGGCATACATCGATGTCGATCTGTCCGAGCAGCACGCGCGCTACTACGACGAGAACGGCAATATCGTGTGGGAGGCCAACTTTATTTCCGGCAAACCGGGCGAAGACGCCACCCCCGAGGGCGTGTGGCAGATCAACAGCAACGACGGCGGCAGCACCCTAATCGGAGCCAAGGACCCCGAGACCGGTAAACCCAAATATGAGAGCCCGGTGAGCTACTGGATGCCGTTTGAGGGCAACATGATCGGCTTCCACGACGCCACCTGGCAAAACGACAAGAGCTTCGATAATGCCGAGTCGTACAAGTGGTGCGGCAGCCACGGTTGCATCAACCTGCGCCTGGCAGACGCCAAGGCACTTCACGACTGCATCAAAGTCGGCCTGTGCGTGGTTGTCCACTCGTAGTGCAACGCGCACATTCCTACAACATGGAGCTGCTGTGACCAATCTAACAGTTCCGAAAGAAACCGTCCCATGCGCCCGCCCCAACCGGTGGGCGCATATACTTATCGAGGTACTTTCTATAAAGGAGACGCTATGCCGAATGTCCCCACGACCACCCCGGGCCCGGATGATACCGAGCACACGCCCGAAGATGTCACCGAAACGATTCCTCTGATTACAAACGTACACACCGACAAGCAGAGCGGACGCGCGAACGATGCGACCGAGATTTCCGATGAAGAGGCATATGCCAAGCTCAAGGCAAAACGTGCCGAACGTCGACGCAAAAAGCTCATCCGACGCGGCATTGCGGCCGGCGTCGTGGCCGCCATTGTGCTCATCGCCGTTGTCGTGACCTTAGCCATCAACGCACGGCCCGCAGGCAACAACGGGCCGGTGACCGACATGGTGACCGAGGGCACGTTTACCACAACGGTCGAGGCGAAAGGCCAGCTCAAACCCATTTCGTCCTCAGTGGTCTCCCCTTCTGTCGACGGCACGGTCGATTCTATCAACGTGCAGGCAGGCCAATCCGTCAACGAGGGCGACGTGCTTATGACCATTAAAAACGACGAGCTCGATCGCAACGTTGCCGAGGCGCAACGTGCAGTTGCAGCCGCTCAGGAAGACCTCGCCAACGCGCAGAAAGCCGCAGCTGCCGCGCAGGCCACCCCAACGACGGACGTCGAGGGAGCTTCCGCAGCGGCTGGCGTCTCCGCCGCATCAGCGGACACGAACGCCGTATCGGCCGCGCAGCGCAGCCTCGCATCAGCCCAGGCAAGCCTCGACCAGGCGAACGCCAAGGCCTCCAGTCGCACGGTCACGGCCCCGAGCTCGGGTAGCATCGTGGAGCTCAATGCCAAAGTGGGCGCCACGGTTACAGGCGGCATGATCATGGGCGAAAGCGATACGAGCGGCGGCAAGCAGTGCATGCAGATCGCCGACCTGTCCAAGATGAAGGTGACCGTGCAGGTGGGCGAAAAGGACATCGCCAAGATCGCCGTTGGGCAGAGCGCCAACGTCACGTATCCCGCGTTTCCCGATATCGTGAGCCAGGGCACCGTCACGGCTATCGCGTCGGTGGCAAACTCCGACGCCGCCAACAGTGGCGGCGGCAGCGTAACCTTTAACGTCGACATTCTCATTGAGGCGCCCGACGCGCGCCTGAAGCCGGGCATGACGGCCGAGGTATCGGTGGTGACCGAGCAGCTCGACGACGTGGTGATGGTGCCGACGATGGCGCTCATGACCGAAGACGGCGAACACTATTACGTCAACGTGGCGACTGATGACGAGGGCAAGCAAACCCGTCGCGTGAAGGTGACCGTCGTGACGCAAAACGACAACGAAGCCGTAGTCGGCAAGACACAGGTCAAGCGCGACGACCAGGGCAACGAGATCAACCCCAACGTGCCGGTTACCAAGCTGCGCGATGGCGACACCCTCGTCATGGACACCGGAGCGGACGCAACGGCTGACGGCGGCTACGGCGCGAATTCAGGCAGCATGTCTGCCGACGAGGGTATGTAATGCGTCCCGTTATCGACATCCGCAACGTGCACCGCATCTTTGAGAGCGAGGCCGGCTGCGCCCATATCCTGCACAACGTGAACCTTGCGGTGATGAGCGGCGAATTCGTCGCCATTACCGGCCCTTCGGGCTCGGGCAAGTCAACGCTCATGAACATCCTGGGCTGTCTGGACAAACCGACGGCGGGCGACTATTACCTGCAAGGGCTCAACGTGGCCGAGCTTGACGATGACGAGCTCACCGAAGTTCGCGCCCTGAGCATTGGCTTTGTCTTTCAGAGCTTCAACCTGCTGCCGCGCCTGTCGGTTATCGAAAACGTCATGCTGCCGCTGGCCTACACCAATGTGCCCCGTAGCCAGCGCGAGATGCGCGCCGTGCACGCGCTGCAGGCCGTCACGCTGCCCGTCGACCACTGGGACCACCGCATATCCGAGCTCTCGGGCGGCCAGATGCAGCGTGTCGCCATCGCACGCGCCCTCGTCAATGACCCGCCCATCATCCTGGCCGATGAGCCGACGGGAAACCTGGACTCCGCGACCGGAGCGCTTGTAATGGAGACCTTCCATAAGCTCCAGAAGCGCGGCAAAACCATCGTGCTCATCACACACGACCCCGGCATCGCCGCCGAGGCCGACCGTGCCGTGACCATCCGCGACGGTCGCGTTCACGACGGCGCGTATATTCCACATGCACCGCGGACCCTACGCAGCGCCGTAGATAGCTTGCCCATGATTTCCGCCTCCGTCAACCGGCCGAAAGGAGAGATGGCATGAGCGCCCGCGATCTCATCCAGGAAGCCCTTCACTCGCTCGAAGCCAACAAGTGGCGCAGCCTGCTCACCATCCTGGGCATTGTCATCGGCATCGCCTCGGTTATCGCCATGACTTCGCTCATCGGCGGCATCCAAAACAGCCTGGTCAACAGTCTGGGCCTCAATGCGGCACGCATGGTGCAAATCTATTCGTCGCAAGAACTCACCGAGTCGGACATCGAGAAGCTTCAAAAACTGGTTCCGCAGATAGAGCAGATCGGCATTGTCGACAGCGCGTACACCGAGTACAAGACCGGCGATAAAAGCTATACCGTCATGGCACAGGGTGTCGATAGCGACATGCTCGACGCCGTGGGGGCCGGCAAGCTCGTTGCGGGGCGCACCTATTCCCAGGCCGAGTCCCAATCAGGCTCGCGCGTGGCGCTCATCAGCCGCAACGGCGCCGATCAACTTTACGGCAACGAACAGGACGCGCTGGGCAAGACTATTAAGGTGTCCAACGGCGAGGTGCAGATTGTAGGCGTGATTGATGGCGGCAGCGACTCCATGGGCTCGCTCACGCTGTATATGCCACGCGAAACCATCTCCGGGCTGTTTGGCGACGAGAATCCTTCATTCCCCAGCGTGACGGCACTTGCCGCCGAGGGCACGGACATGGATGAGCTTTGTAAGACCATCGAGTCCAAGGTGCGCGCGATGAAGGGCATCGAGGAGGATGAGTACGACAGTGTATCGGCGACCTCCATGAAAGGCGCCATCGATGCGCTCAACTCCTTTATGGGCGCGTTCTCGCTCATCATGGGTGCTGTCGCCAGCATCTCGCTGCTTGTCGGCGGTATCGGCATTATGAATATGATGCTCACCAACGTGACTGAGCGCATCCGCGAGATCGGTATTCGCCGTGCCCTGGGCGCCAGTCGTCGCGATATCACCGCGCAGTTTTTGGCCGAGTCCTCGGCGCTGTGCGTCACCGGCGGACTGTTGGGTGTCCTGATTGGCTATCTGCTGGCCTGGGCTCTTGCGATGTTTGCCTCCGGATCCGGGATTCTTGGCGAGCTCGGAGCCAGCGGGCAAATCACACCGAGTTTTTCAATCGCCACGGTGCTGCTGGCCTTCGCCGTCTCCGTCGGCATCGGCGTAATCTTTGGCTTCTACCCCGCTCGCCGTGCAGCAAAGCTCGACCCGGTGGAATGCCTACGCTACCAGTAAGCCACCACCAACAAGTTGCGGTGAATTAGGGACTGAATATGCTATTTAGCAGCAAAAACAGACGCTATTTCACCGCAACTTATTGAAGGGCTGCTTGCGCCAGTTCCGTGCGTCGTCCTCGAGCGATTGACGGATGACAGGCTTGTACGGGTCGAGCTTGCTCGGGGCGCTCCTCCTCGCAGGCGGGAGGGCACGCATGCGCGGCGAGCGCCTAGCGCGCGAACTCCCGTAAGAGCGCGTCTTCCACTTCCCTAAGCGAAAGGGCCCCGCCTCCCTCGGCGGGACGGGCGACCACGATACAGCGCGCTCCCACGTCGCGCGCGGAGGCGATCTTCTCGGCCGTGCCGCCTACGGTTCCCGAGTCCTTGGTCACAAGCCACTGGGCGCCCACCTGCCGAAGCAACGCCTCGTTGAGCTCGCGGGTGAAGGGCCCCTGCATGCCGATGACGTGCGACGGCGAAAACCCCGCGTCGATGCACTTCGTTATAGCACCGGGCAGCGGGAGAACACGCACGAAGAAGCGCTCCGCGAAATCGGCGACGCGCGTGTAGGGAGCAAGCTCCTTGCTCCCCGTCGTGAGAAGCGCGCGACCCGGGTTCTCGGAGAGAAAGCGCGCCGCGCAGGCGATCGACGCGACCGACACGACGCCTTTGGGTAGCGCCTCGACCGGGCGCGCAAGGCGCAGGCATCGTGCACCCACGGCGAGCGAAGCGGCCCGAATGTTGCCGCTTGCGAGCGTAGCGAAGGGATGCGTGGCGTCGACGACGATGCGCGCGCCGGAAAGCTCGCGCTCCATGTCGGCCTCGTCGAGCCTGCCCGCATGCACCTCGATGCCCGGAAGCTCGCCCAAAAGCTCGCCTCCGTACTCGGTTGCCGCGTAGGCACGGGCGGGGATGCCCGCCCCGCTCGCCCATTCGCACAGAAGGCGGCCCTCGGTGGTGCCGGCGAAGATGCGCAGCGCCGACGCGGATGCGGGCGCCGTCACTTCGGGCCGCCCGTGCGCGTGATCTGGTAGAGCAGCGCGTTCATAATGGCGGCCGCCACGGTCGAGCCGCCCTTGCGACCCCTCGCGACGATGGCCGGCACGCGTCGCGCGAGTAGCTCCTCTTTCGCCTCGACCACGTTCACAAACCCAACCGGCACCCCAACGACGAGCGCGGGCGCGATCTTCCCCGCGTCCATGAGCTCGGCGAGGCGCAGAAGTGCTGTGGGAGCGTTGCCGACGGCCACGATGAGCGGACCCTCGATGCCGCAAGCTTTGTCCATGCTCGCAACGGCGCGAGTCGTGCCCGCGGCGCGCGCCGTTGCGGCGACATCCGGGTCGGCCATGTAGCACACGGCCTGGCAGCCGATCTTCGCGAGCGCGGGCTTGCTTATGCCTGCGAGCGCCATGTTCGTGTCGGTGAGCACCGTGGCCCCTGCGCACAGTGCGTCGAGCGCACAGTGCGCGGCGTCATGGGTGAACACGAGGGAATCGGCGTACGAGAAGTCGGCAGTGGTGTGGATGACGCGCTTCACGACGGGCTCTTCGAGCGGCGGGAAAGTGCGGCCGCCGAGCTCTTCGGTGATGATCTCAAAGCTGCGCCGCTCGATGTCGCCGGGCGCCATCTCCTTGGAATCCATCTAGTACTCCACTCCTTCCCTTGCACATATCCCCTGCTCGTAGGGGTGTTTCTCGCACCGCATCTCGGTTATGTAGTCGGCCTTCTCCACGATCTTGCGGGAAGGCGCGCGCCCGGTGAGCGCTACTTCGACGCCGCGCGCGGACATATCGAGCGCGCGGTCCACGAGCGCCTCGTCGACAAGCCCCTTCGAAAGCGCGTCGAGCGCCTCGTCGAGCACGAGCAGCCCCTCCTGCGCGCCCTCGAGCTCGGCGAGCGCGGAAGCGAGGTTCCCATCGTGCAACTCGCGCGTCGCGGCAAGTTCTTCCGACGTCATCGACCAGGTAAACTTGTCCGACACCTTCCCCGCGAACACGGGCACGCCGAAATGCTCGGCGAGCAGGCGCGCCTCCCCGCTTTCGCCGTCTTTCAGGAACTGCACGACGACGACGCGGCGACCTGCGGCGAGCATGCGAAGGGCGAGGCCCATCGCCGCCGTGGTCTTGCCTTTGCCGTCGCCATGATACACGTGGATCATACGCCCTCCTCGATAATACGGTAGACATACTCCATGTCGAGCGCTCCGCGCACGACGTCGGCCAGGCGGTCGAACTCGCGCGCACGGTGATCGGCCGCGGACGCCGCGCCCGCAGCACCCACGACGCTCTCGGGCAGGCCGCGCATGCGCGCGAGCGAGCGCGCGAGGGCGAGCGCCACCCCCGGTTCGTCGAACAGGCCGTGGAGATAGGTTCCGAACACGTTTCCGCAGGCCGCGCCTTCTGGTTTGCCGCCAATCGTGCCCGCAGGGGCGCAGGAGACGGTCGTTTCGCCGTCGTGAATCTCGTACCCGCGAGCCGTCATGCCGTTCCACACCGAGAACGCGCCTTGGGCGCCCGTGATGCGCAGCTCCGACTGGGCGAGGCGCTTTTCCTCCTTGAACACCGTACTTGCATGGATGAGCCCGAGACCGCGCGCGGTGCCAGCGCCTTCCCTGCCGTGCGGGTCGGAAAGCTCGTCTCCCAAAAGCTGGTAGCCTCCGCATATACCGAGCACCGGCGTGCCCGCGCCCGAAAGCGCGCGTACACAGGCTCCGATGCCGCTAGCCGCAAGCCAGCGCGCGTCGTCGAGCGTGGTCTTCGAGCCGGGGAGCACCACCAGGTCGGGGCGGCCCAGATCGGTCGTCGAGGAAACGTAGCGCACGCCCACGCCGGGCACGCGCGAAAGCGGGTCGAAGTCGGTGAAGTTCGACAGATGCGGAAGGCGCACGACGGCAACGTCGATGACGCCGCGCGCCTCGCGGGCAGATAGGCGCGGCGCGAGCGAGTCCTCGTCGTCCAGGTCGAGCGTAAGATACGGCACGACCCCCACGACGGGAACCCCGCACATCTTCTCGAGCGGGGCCAAACCCGGGCGCAGGATTTCCACATCGCCGCGGAACTTGTTCACCACAAGCCCCCGCAAAAGCGCGCGATCCTCGGGCGCAAAGAGGGCGACCGTGCCGTAGAGCTGGGCAAACACCCCGCCTGGGTCGATGTCGCCCGCGAGCAGCACGGGGGAGGACACGGCGCGCGCGAGCCCCATGTTGACGATGTCGTTTTTGGAAAGGTTGATTTCGGCGGGGCTGCCGGCGCCCTCGATGACGATGACGTCGTTTTCCTCCGCGAGCGAATCGAACGCCTCCACAATCTGCGGCATGAGCGCCTTCTTTCGCGCGAAGTAGTCCCTCGCAGCGAAGGCTCCCTGCGCCTTGCCGGCCACGATGAGCTGGCTTCGGTGGTCGCTTTCGGGCTTGAGAAGGATGGGGTTCATGCGCACGTCGGGCGCGATGCCGCACGCCTCGGCCTGCATGATCTGGGCGCGCCCCATCTCGAGCCCGTCGGCCGTGACACCGCTGTTGAGCGCCATGTTCTGGCTCTTGAAGGGAGTCACGCGCAGGCCGTCCTGCGAAAGCACACGGCACAGCCCCGCCGCAAGCAGGCTCTTCCCCGCGTTCGACATGGTGCCCTGGATCATGATGGGCTTCGCCCTACCCACGGGTATCGACCTCCTTCGCTGAGCCTCGGCCATCCGCGCCCGCCATAGCGCCGCTGCAAGAAGCGCCGCCCCGTTCGTCGGGTTCGGCTTCGCCCGATGCACCTTCCACCCGAAGCGCGCGGCTGAACGCCATCGCAAGCCGGGCATTCTCCTTGCGCGTGCGCACCGCGACGCGGCACCAGAAACGGGACAGTACCGAAAACGAGTCGCACGTGCGGACCAAAACCCCCTGTTTATACAGGCGCTCGGGGATGTCTTTCGCCGGCGTGCGGACTAAAAGGAAGTT
>DBFOME010000012.1:0-31903 GCA_048430645.1 Collinsella sp.
CCCTTCATAACGACGCCGATGGCTTGTGTAAGCGAGCTCTGGCTGACGGTGAACTTCATCTTTTAATACCTTTCTATAGATATAAATATCTTAATAATAGTAATAGCACTGACGAAACTGTTGATTACTCCCAAAGACGCAGGTCAGACCCAGAAAGAGAATCGACAGCAGCCTGTGTGCAACAGGGGTGGTTTTCCACGTTCAAAACCTGCGCAAAACTTTTCATCACCGCTGGTTGGGTTTTAGACACCTTATGCCCGTGGTTTCGACAAGTTTGCAACAGGTGTCTCTATTTCCCTACGAGCGCAGTGTAATTTTATCGCGCAGCGACTTGAGGTCTTCGGTGACGGTGCGGTCTTCCTGGATCATCTTCTGGACCTTTTTGTAGCTCGTGCTGACGGTCGAGTGGTTGCGGTTGCCAAATTCGGCGCCCACCGCCGTGGTCGTCATTTCGCACATCTCGATGGCCAGGTAGATAGCGATATGGCGTGCTTTGGCGATATTGGCGTTGCGACGCGGGCCGATGAGCTCCTCGTGTGTCACGCCGTACTGCTCTTCGATGACGGACTGAACCGTCTGGACGTTGATCTTTTTGGCCGATGTGTCGAAGTACTGGCTGGCGATGGCGTCGATATCGTCAAAGGTGAGCTCTCCGCCCTCGCGCTCGCGGTCGCCCGCCTCGCCGGCGCAGCGCTCGCAAAAGCTCTCGAGTTCGCGGATGTTGGTGCCCGAGACCTCGGCCATGTGTTTAAAGTGCTCGTCGGTCAGGTGCCCGCCGTCGCCCCCATAGGCCGCCAGCAGTGAGTCGTCGCCCGCCTCGGGAGCGGCGACGATGGTGTTCTCGTAATAGCGCTGCAAGATCTTGTATTTCATCTCGTAGCTGGGCTCTGCGACCAGGCAGAGCATTCCGGCGTTGAAGCGGCTGGTCAGACGCTCGTCCATGCTCAGGTCCTTGGGGGCGCGGTCTGCCGCGATGACGACCTTCTTGTTGTTGCGGATGAACTCGTCCATGAGCTGGAAAAAGTAGTCCACACTCGCGCGCTTGCCGATGATGTTTTGGATGTCATCGATGATGAGCACGTCCACACCGTGGTACGCCTGCATGATGGGGGCGTTGCTCTTCTTTTGGCGGTCGAACTCGGTCATCAGGTCGTCCAGATATGCCTGGGAGTTGGCATACTTGACCTTGATCTCGGGCGACTTCTCGGCGAGCTCGTTTTTGATGGCAAGCAGCAGGTGCGTCTTGCCCAGGCCCGATTTGCCGTAGATGAACAGTGATGTGCATGTGCCGCGCTCGTCCGCGAGGGCGGCAAACTTGAGCGCCGAGCGATAGGCATGGCTGTTCTCGGGGCCGTAGACAAAGTTCTCAAAGGTAAATTTTGAGTTCGCGGCGAGCGGGGCTCCATCCGTATTCTGCTCGGCCGGCACGGTTGGTGCTGGCATGGGTGAAGCGGGGGTCGCAGCTTGCGTGGATTTAGTCGGCGCTCCGCCCTTCATCTGGTTCATCATGCGGCGAAAATCGTCGGCCGAGAGCGTGTTCTTGATTGCAATGCCCGAATCCGCGCCCGCCGCTGCGTCGTGAGCGATGGGCATGTGCGTGACGGGTGCGTTCGTTGACGTCGCCGCCGCGGTCGGCAACGGCGCCATGGTTTCACGGGAAACATCGCTGTGCTGGTGCTCGATTGTCGGCACGTCGCTTGCGGAGGCTGGTACCGTCGGGGAAGCAGCGGGAGCCGTGGCGGGCGCCGTCGCGGCAGCGGATTCCGTCGCGGCGCCTTGCGGCGCCACGATGTCGAGCGCAATCGGTGCAAAGGCGATTTCTTCCAGATAGGCCTCAATAGTCGGCTGATGCTTTTTGAGCTGCGCGATGGCAAAGCGCGAGGGGGCCTCGATCGTGAGCGTATCTTCGGTCAGGCTTATGGCCCGCGATTGCCCCAGCATGTTGATGAGGCGTGCATCTTGGCCGTCGCGCTGGCAAAAGGCGATGGCATCCCCCAGGATGATGCTTGCTTCCTCGTCCACTGTCTCTCCCGTTCTTTAGCTCTGAGCTCGCACGCGAGCGGCGCCGAGTTCGGTCAGATGGTATTTCTGGCCATGCTTGATGACCAAGCCGGCCTGCGCCAAGTCATTGAGCGTGCGTGACCAAGTGGGGGCCGAGTTTCCAAACGCCCTCGCCAGATCGGTTGCACCGCACGCTTGATTTTGCGCCAGATAGCCCAGCGCGGCGTTGCCGCGATCGCTTACGAACACGTCCGGTTGTGGCTGCGCATACTGATTTGCTGCATTAGGATACATCATTTGAGCTGCTGGTTGTTGAGAACTCTGCATCGGCGGCATTTGCTGTTGAAAACTTTGAGGCCACTGTTGGTAAGGCTGCAGAGGCATCTGTTGGGCCCAGGGGTTGTACTGCTGCTGCGGCATCTGCTGGTACGGCTGCTGATATCCCTGCTGGTACTGCTGCGGGAACTGCTGGCCATACCCCAGTGGCGGCATCTGCTGATATGGATATCCCCGTTGGTACGGCTGATAGCCCATTTGCTGGCCACCCGGTGCCCCCGTCGCCTGCTGCATTGCTGCTGCATCCTGATCTGCCAGCGGCATGGCCTCTGGCATGTTTGGCGTCATCGACATAGATGCCGCCTGGGGCTCTTGTGTGGGAAGCATTCCGGGCTGCTGCATCTGCCCCACGGGGGGCTGCATCTGCTGCGTTGCCATGGGCTGCTGCGCAAAAGCTCCCGGCAGGGGATATGTGGGCTGCTCCGTCTCGGGCCGCACGGCAGCACCGCGTCCGCCGGCACGCTCGATTTCCTGCACGCGTTTAGGGTTCAGGCTTACCGTAACCACGGTGCCGTTGCCCATGTTGTCCTCGATGGATACGGCACCGCCGGCGTTTTCCAAATACTCCTGCACCATGGGAAACCCTGCTCCGGTTCCACGGATATAGCGCTTCATCTTGCTGTTTGCGCTGGTAACGCCAAAGTCGAAAGCGCGTTCCTTGTCGTCGATGCCGGGTCCTTGGTCAGCAAAGCGGATGGTGTCTCCGCCGTCCAGAATCGAGATGATGGGCTCTGCAAAGTGTGCGTGGATAAAGTTTTCGACAATCTCGCGGATGACCATGAGCGAGATATGGCCACCTTGTTCTTTCATGCACTGGTAGACGGTGTTGGTCGTCTCTTCCAAATACGTGCGGACATCTTGCGGATCGATGACGATCACACGCGGTGTCGACAGCATGTCGTCATAGACGGCGATGCGCGCGGCGTACATGGCTTTTGGCGCCTGCGTTGTCGTCTGTTCACCTTCGTCACACTCTTCGCGCACGCCGGTGATGTGCTCGTTGTCGGGTGCCGGGTCTCCGGAATCGACCATGGTGTAAAAGTCGTCAGACATGCCGCTCGCAATCTTCCAAAAGGTTTCGAACAAATAGTAGCTCACCGTGCAATGTTTCTCATCTTTCGACAAACTTTCAAAACCTGTTGAAAACTTTGGAAAACGGACGAAAAGTTCTCAACATTGCCAACATGACCTGTTGAAAACTCGATGAAATATCATGAAAAGTTGCCATGCACCGCTAAATCGAGCTTGGCTTATGGGGGAACCGTGTGAACTGCGCAACCTTTTACCTTTGATTTCTTGACATTTGAACATTGATTTCCCTACAATCTTCAAGCTCACGTGTCTATATCTGCGTCCGCGTCCCCGCGGACACTCGAAATGCAGCAGGAGGAACTTAAGATGAAGCGTACGTATCAGCCTAATAAGCGTAAGCGTGCCAAGACCCATGGCTTCCGTGCCCGTATGGCCACTAAGGGTGGTCGTGCCGTGCTCGCCCGTCGTCGCGCCAAGGGCCGCAAGCGTCTCACTGTCTAGCAGCGATACACACATCTCGCATGAAGACTATTAAGTCTCGGCAAGATTTCGAGCATGTGTTCAGTCAGGGGCGTCGTTTCAATCACCCTCTGATTCGAATGACCATATGTGAATCGGTTGGCGAAGGCGACTCCGGAAGGGTCGCCTTCGTTGGTGCTAAGCGACTCGGTTGTGCCGTCGTGCGCAACCGATCTAAGCGTGTGATGCGCGAGGCCGCCCGCAGCTGCGGATTTCCCGTTGCGGGTTATGACATCATCTTGTTTGCAACTCCCAAGACGAGGGTTTCCTCGCCGCAGGAGATGGACAAGGCGTTGCGTTCGCTTATGAAGCGCGCCGGCGTTGCCGGGGAGGAGCGATGAGCAATCACGTTTTGCGACGTGTTGCCATCGCTCCTATTCGCATATATCAACAGGTTATTTCGCCCTTATTGCCTGACGCCTGCATTTATTACCCAACGTGCTCGCAATACGCCATCCAGGCGATTGAGAAGCACGGTGTTTTGAGAGGCTGCTGGCTTGCCGTGAGGCGCATCGCTCGCTGCAATCCCCTGCACGTCGGCGGTTATGACCCTGTGCCCTAGCGGGCACTCGCTATCGGAGGAAAACTTACATGTGGGATTGGATCGTTAACATCCTTTTCGAGCTGCTCAAGCTCATCCAGACCTTTGCGGTCGACTGGGGCCTGTCCATCATCATCCTGGTGGTCATCATCCGTCTGCTGCTGACGCCGCTTATGCTCAAGTCGACCAAGTCGACGGCTCGCATGCAGGTGCTGCAGCCCAAGATGCTCGAGATCCAGGAGCGCTATGCCGACGATCCCCAGCGTCAGGCCGAGGAGATGCAGAAGTTCTACAGCGAGAACAAGTTCAACCCCATGGCTGGCTGTCTGCCGCTGCTGATTCAGATGCCTATCCTGTTCGCCCTGTTTACATTGCTGCGCAACCTGCCGCAGTACTTTAACAACGGCACGTTCTCGTTCTTCAACATCCTGCCCGACCTGACCACCACGCCGAGCGCTTCCTTTGCCGATGGCTTTATGGTTGCACTGCCTGCGCTGGTTTGCCTGATCCTGTTTGCCGTCCTGACCCTGATTCCGCAGCTCTATATGTCGCGCAACCAGACCGGCCAGCAGGCTCAGAGCATGCGTATGATGGCCGTTGTCATGACGGTCATGATGCTTTGGATGGGCTGGAGCCTTCCCGTTGGTGTTCTGCTGTACTACGACGTCTCGTCTGCTTGGCAGGTTATCCAGCAGATTTTTGTGACGCAGAAGGTCATCGACAAGGCGAAGGCCGATGAGGAGGAGCGTCTTAAGAACGCTCCGCTGCAGGTTGAGGTCACTCGTCGCGAGAAGAAGCCGCGCCCGCACAAGAAGAAGTAGTGGGATATCAATCTTATTTAGGTACCTAACTTTTGGAGTACGTTATGTCTGAAGAGATCATCGAGGATATGCTTGAGGAGGTTGCCCCGCAGGTCGCGGGCGATTATCCCGAGATTGCACAGCGCTACAAGTCTGGTGAAGAGCTGACCGATGAGGAGCTCGACACCATTGCCGATGTTGCGATTTCCATCCTGCGTTCCATCCTTTCGCACTTCGATGCCGCCAACTCTCCTATCGATGAGTATGAGGGCGACGAGGGTGAGCTGATTTTGGATGTAACGGCTCCCGACCTTGCTGTTCTCATTGGCCGTCATGGTCGCACTCTTGATGCTCTTCAGGTTATGTTCTCTTTGCTGGTGAGCCGCAAGCTTGGCTTTAGGTATCCGGTTGTAGTGGACGTCGAGGGATACAAGAGTCGCCGTCAGGATAAGGTCGCCTCCATGGCTCAGTCTGCTGCCGAGCGTGCCATCCGCACTCATAAGAGTGTTTCGCTTCCGCCCATGAATGCCTACGAGCGCCGACTGGTTCACATTGCACTTCGTGGCAACGATGCAGTCGATACTCATTCTGAGGGTTCTGACCCTGATCGCCATGTGGTGATTGTTGCTCGATAATCTACTCGAGCTTATGCTAGGGGGACGTGGTTTCCACGTCCCCTTTTTTTGTCAAAAGTTCTCGATACGCTGATTTTTGTCAGAAAGGAGCTTCTGTTGTTTGTACTTACCGATCAGCAGGCTGACGAGATGTTGAGTCGCCTAACTTCCTATTGCAAAGAATATTCCTTGAGCGTAACTGATATTGAGCTGAGGAAATGTATCCAGCATTTGGATTTGGTTCTAGAAACAAATAAGACAACCAATCTCACCCGTATTCTTAACGTAGAAGATGCTGCCGTACTTCATATCCTCGACTCACTTGTTTTGCTCCCCTATATTAATAAGGCTCCTGAGGGAGCTTTGCTCGATATGGGAACAGGTGCGGGCTTCCCTGGTATTCCATTAACCATAACCACGCATCGTAAAGCTACTTATATTGACTCTGTTGGCAAGAAGGTTGATGCGGTTAATTCCTTTGTCCATGCTCTTGGATTGAAACATGCTCATGCGGTTCATGATCGTCTTGAAGAATATGCTCGAAGCCATAAGAAGCAGTTCTCCGTTGTAACCGCCCGCGCACTGGCCCCTCTACCGATTCTTGTTGAGTATGCGGCTCCGTACCTGAAGGATGGAGGGCTATTTGTTATCACCAAGGGCAATCCTTCGGATGAGGAGCTTGCTTCCGGCATGTCAGCAGCTAAGATTTGCGGCTTCACTTTGCTTCTGAATGACGCAATTGATTTGCCTGAAGGCTTGGGTCACAGGGAGTTCATTGTTCTTAAGAAGAGTCATTCAGCATCCGTTTCATTGCCTCGTGCAAATGGCATGGCAAAGAAGAATCCGCTTGCCTAGATGTTTCACGTGAAACATAATGGTTACTAACAGCTTGCAGTGTTTCACGTGAAACATAGCAGTTGCTATCGATTCGGAATGTTTCACGTGAAACATCCTCCGTTTGACAGCTTTAATACACACCAGGAGGGACCGTGGGATTTCGCGACGTTAAGCGTTCTAAGAGCGCAAAAGACACGCGTATCATTGCAATCATCAATCAAAAAGGCGGCGTCGGTAAGTCAACGACGGCTGTAAACCTTGCAGCAGCACTGGGTGAGCAGGGTCGTAAGACACTGATTGTTGATTTTGATCCGCAGGGAAACAGCACCAGTGGATTCGGAATTGAAAAAGAAGACCTTGATCACTGCATCTATGATGCATTGCTGAATGATGTGCCGGCAGAATCGCTTGTTCTTGATACAAATTGCAAAAAGGTATTCGTAATTCCGGCTACAATTCAGCTTGCAGGCGCGGAAATTGAACTCGTAAGCGCAATTGCTCGTGAAACCCGTCTCAAAGATTTGCTTGAGCCGATTCAGGACGAGTTCGATTTTATTTTCATTGACTGCCCTCCTTCGCTCGGCCTGCTTACTATCAACGCTTTGACCGCAGCAGACAGCGTTTTGATTCCGATCCAGTGCGAGTATTACGCACTCGAGGGCGTTACGAAGCTGCTTGAGTCAATGAAGATGGTCAAATCTCGTCTGAACAAGGGCTTAGACACCTACGGTGTGCTTATGACCATGTATGACTCGCGTACTTCTCTATCGAATCAGGTTGTTGAGGAGGTTCAATCGTACTTTGGTGATAAGGCATTTAAGACGTTGATCCCCCGTACGGTTAAAATCTCCGAAGCTCCGTCTTTTGGGGAACCGGTAATTACCTATGCACCTCAAAATAAGGGTGCAAAAGCATATATGAACCTTGCAAAAGAGGTGATCAAGCGTGCCTAGTGTAAAGAAACGTGGCGGATTGGGACGTGGACTCAATGCTTTGGTCTCAGAGGCCGAGTATGAGACCGGTGGTTCGGCTTCATCGGCTTCGAATGCCGCATCTGAAACAAAACTACCTATTGAGGATATCGTTCCCAACCCTAATCAGCCGCGAATTCACTTTAACGAAACTGAACTTCGTGAGTTGAGCGAATCAATCCAAGAACATGGCGTCTTGCAGCCGCTTTTGGTTCGCAAGCATGGAAACGGCTATGAGATCATCGCTGGTGAACGTCGTTACCAAGCGTCAAAGCTTGCTGGTCTTGAGGAGCTGCCTGTCATCATTAAAGATGTTAATGATGAAGAGATGCTGGCTCTTGCTCTGATCGAAAACCTTCAGCGTTCTGATCTGAATCCCGTCGAAGAGGCTAAGGGCTATCGCCAGCTTATCGATGCCAGCGGTATGACCCAGGAGGCATTGTCGAAGGCAGTCAGCAAGTCACGCTCTGCAATTACAAACTCGCTGCGCCTTCTCGATCTCCCTGAAGTTGTTCAGCAGATGATTTTTGAGGGCAAACTTACTGCTGGTCATGCACGTGCGATTCTTGCAGTTCCCTATGAGGACGCTCGAATTCGACTTGCAGAGAAGGTTGTTGCAGAGGGCCTTTCCGTAAGAGCGACAGAAAATCTTGCTCCGTTGTTTTCTGCCGGAGAGACACCTAAGACGCCGAGGCCTGCAACGCCTCAGTCTTTTAAAAAGGCTGCCCGCGTGCTTCGTCAGGTTTTTAATACCAACGTGCGTGTTAAGAGCTCGCGTGGAAAGAATAAGATTGAGATTGAGTTTAAAGACGAGGAAGAGCTCTCTCGTATTCTTGGCGAAATGATTCAGTTTGATCAAGGAGGCCAAGATGAGGAATAGGATTTTAACTGCGATTGCAATGGCGACGACTGTCGCGGCTGGTGCCTTTGCTGGCTATAAGATCGCGACAGACGATGAACTTCGAGGTCGTTTGCTTCGTAGTGCGCAAGATATTGTCGATACATCCAAGAAGAAAATGGATGTTATGACAGAAGATGTTGCCATGCGTACGGCTCAGGTAACGAAGAATCCCAAGATTAATCAAGGTTGGGTTAGTAACCAATGGGAAAATGTAGGCTATTAGGTACCTAACAATTACTTAGCATATTTTGAGGGGTCCTTGTCTGATTCACGAGGCAAGGACCCCTTATTTTGGCCGTAAAAAATGGGACAGGTAGCAGCTGATTCAAAATTAAGGTCAATAAATAAAACGGCCCCGGTTGCATCTCCTGTAACCGGGGCCGTTCGATGTTTCACATGAAACGTTTTGGGGTGCGACTCCCCTATGCGTTCTTCTGAACTTTGAAGCGCTGCTTCAGCTGTCCGCAAGCGGCGTCAATATCGTTACCACGGGAGTTACGAATCGTGGTCTCGATGCCACGGGACTCAAGACGACGCTGAAGATCCTCAACCTTATGAATCGGCGACGGCTTGAGCGGGCTGCCCTCGATGTCGTTAAGCTGAATCAGGTTAACGTGGCACAGCGTTCCCTCGCAGAAGTCGCAGAGCGCCTGCATCTCGGGATTCGTATCGTTAACGCCTTCGATCATGGCATACTCATAGGTCGGGCGGCGGCCAGTCTTCTCGGTGTAGAGCTGAAGCGCCTCGTGAAGGCGAAGCAGCGTGTACTTCTTAACACCGGGCATGAGCTTATTGCGCGTCGACTGAATGGCGGAATGCAGAGAAACGGCAAGCGTGAACTGCTCGGGGATATCGGCAAATTTGCGAATACCGGGAATAACGCCGCTGGTGGAGACGGTGAGGTGACGAGCACCGATACCAATGCCATCGGGGTCGTTGAGGATTCGCAGCGCCTTGAGAACCTCATCGTAGTTGGCAAACGGCTCGCCCTGGCCCATGAAGACAACGCTTGTTGCACGTTCGCCAAAATCATTCGAGACATGCAACACCTGGTCGACGATCTCTTGAGCGGTCAGAGAGCGCTTGAGGCCGTTGAGACCGGTAGCGCAAAAAGCACAGCCCATGCCACAGCCAGCCTGAGTAGAAACACAGACGGAGAGTTTATTGCGACGAGGCATACCGACAGTCTCGACGGAAATGCCGTCGTGGTACTCGAGCAGATACTTGCGCGAGCCGTCTTTGGAAACCTGCTTGATAAGCTCCGTCGGCGTGTCAAAGGCAAAAGCCTCTTTAAGCTGCTCGCGGAAGGCCTTGGGAAGGTTGGTCATATCGTCAAACGAACAAACGTTCTTCTCAAAGACCCATTCGATGAGCTGTTTCGCGCGGAAGGCGGGCTGGCCAAGTTCTGCCACGAGCTCGCGAATATCGTTTTGGCTCAAGTCGCGAATGTCCTGAGATTTAGTCCTGGGATTCATGGAAGCCTTTCGATTTTGGGGAAACGTAGAGGGTATCGCTACAATATGGTATCAGCTGCAGAAATTATAGAGGAGGAGTCTGCCCATGCCGGGTAAAAGCCTAGAGAACATGCACGTAGCGGTCTTGGCGGGCGGTCATTCCGCCGAGCGCGAGATCTCGCTCAATTCGGGAAAGAACGTCGTGGTGGCCTTGAAGGAGGCCGGCTACACCTCGGTGGAGGTGCTCGACACGGCCGCTGATGACTTTATGGTAACCATGGCGACTGGCGGTTTCGATGTGGCGTTTATCGCCATGCACGGTGCCGGCGGCGAGGATGGTGCCATGCAGGGTGCCATGGAGACCCTGGGTATCCCCTACACGGCGTCGGGTGTGCTCGCGAGCGCCTGCGGTGCCGACAAGGAGGTCTCGAAGCTCCTATACGCTAAGGCGGGCATTCCCATTGCCCCCGGCCTGGCGCTCGAAGTGGGCGATGAAGTCGATATCGATCATATCGTCGAGGTTTGTGGCGAGCGCTGCTTTGTGAAGCCGGCCGTAAACGGTTCCAGCTATGGCATTTCCCTGGTCCATGAGCCCTCCGAGCTTCCCGCGGCAATCGCCAAGGCGTTTGAGTACGGCGACAAAGTGCTGGTCGAGAAGTGCATCGAGGGTACCGAGATCACCGTCGGCGTATACGGCGAAGATGACGTGCGCGCTCTGCCGATTGTCGAGATTCGTAAGCCCGAGGACTGCGAGTTCTACGATCTGGACGTGAAGTATGTCGACCCTACGGACATCCATCGCATTCCGGCGCAGATTTCACCCGAGAATTACGCTCGTGCCCAGGAGCTTGCCTGTGCTGCTCACAAGGCCCTCGGTTGCCTGGGTATCTCGCGCAGCGACTTTATCGTGAGTGAGGACGGCCCCGTTATCCTCGAGACCAATACCATTCCCGGCATGACCGATACGTCGCTGTATCCGGACGAGATCCGCCACACCGACGACATGACGTTCCCGCAGGTCTGTGACAGCCTGATCCGTATGGGCCTTCGTCGAGCGGGCATTGCATGCTAATCGAGGACGCGGTTTCGTCAGGAACGCCGCAGTTTGTCATCGACTCCTATGCCACGATTGCCGAACGCGCCAAAACGCAGTCCTTCGGCCTTATCGAGGAAGATGTAATTGTCCTCGATACCGAGACCACAGGTCTTTCGGTGCAGGACAACGAGCTGATCGAGATCTCGGCGGCCCGTCTTTCGGGCCGCGAGATCGTCGACCGCTTCGATACCTTCGTGCATCCCAAGCAGCTGATTCCCGCCGAGATTACCGAGCTCACGAGCATTACAAATGCCGATGTGGCAGATGCCCCGTCGGCCGTTGAGGCCGTAGCCGCTCTCGCCGATTTTGTCGGTGGTTGCCCGGTAATCGCACATAACGCCACGTTCGACCGCTCGTTTATCGAGTCGGTCAAAGGCGGCGTCAACGTGAGCGATATTTGGATCGATTCGCTGGCGCTGTCGCGCATCGCGCTTCCGCGCCTGGCCTCGCACAAGCTGTCTTTTATGGCCGATCTGTTTGGCTGTGACTCGGTATCACACCGTGCCAATGCCGACGTCGACGCCCTGTGTGGCGTATGGCGCGTGTTACTCGTGGCGCTCACCGACTTGCCCCAGGGCCTCATGGCGCGCCTAGCCGACATGCATCCGGACGTGCCTTGGTCCTATCGTCCTATCTTCTCGTTCTTGGCGGGGCAGAACCCTGGTTCTATTTTCTCTCTCAGCGCCGCTCGTGCTGACGTTCTTAAGGCCGATCGCGCCGACGATCGGGTGGACGCCGACGAACTGCCGGTCCTCAAGATGCCGAGTCGTGAGGAGATTGAGGCAGACTATGAGCCAGGTGGCCTGGTCAATCGCATGTACCCCACCTACGAGCCGCGTGATGAGCAGATCGCGATGGCGCTCGAGGTCCGCGATGCGCTGGTCACGGGCACTCATCGTGTAATTGAGGCGGGTACGGGCGTCGGCAAATCGATGGCCTATCTGGTGCCTTTTGCCGAGGCAGCACGCCGTAACAACATCACGGTTGGTATTGCGACCAAATCGAACAATCTTGCCGACCAGCTCATGTACCATGAGCTGCCAAAACTTGCCGAGCAACTGGACGGTGGCCTGTCATTTTGCGCTCTCAAGGGCTATGACCACTATCCGTGCCTGCGCAAGCTTGAGCGCATGAGCCGCGGCCAGGTCGAGATTACCACCAAGCGCGATCCGGCGGACACGCTCACGGCGGTCGCGGTCATTATGGCGTACGTCTGCCAATCAGCCGATGGCGACCTCGACTCACTTGGCATTCGGTGGCGCAGCGTCAACCGCCCCGACTTTACGACAGCCTCGCGCGAGTGTGCTCGTCGCCTCTGCCCGTTTTTCCCTGATAAATGTTTGGTCCACGGCGCTCGCCGTCGTGCGGCGCATGCCGACGTGGTGGTCACCAACCATTCCCTGCTGTTCCGCAATGTTGCGGCCGAGGGCAGGATTTTACCTCCGATTCGTCATTGGGTAATCGACGAGGCCCATTCCATCGAGCGCGAGGCGCGCCGTCAGTGGGCGCGCGTGGTGTCGGCGGACGAATCACGCGTTCTGTTTGAGCGCCTGGGCGGCTCGACCACCGGCGCGCTAAGCCAGGTTTCCCGTGATTTGGCAACCTCCGAGGGCTCTACGCTCTATCTGGGCCTTACTGCCAAGGCGACGTCGACGGTTGCGCGCGCGAGCATGGCAATCGCCGACGTGTTCGATGGCGTTCGCGAGCTCGGCCGCCGTGCCCGTGGGGGTTATGACAATGCCAATCTATGGATTGGCCCCGAGCTGCGCGAATCTGACGACTGGCATGATTTCTTACAGTCGGCCTACACTGCCATCGACGCATTGGAACAAGCTGACAAGAGCGTCGACGCGCTGGTGCAAGCCGTCGCCGCCGACAAGCCCGAGGTTGTTGTCGACCTGGGTGATATTTCGCGCCGCCTGCACGAGCTGGCCGAGAACCTCAAACTCATCATTGACGGCACCGATGAACACTACGTGTATTCGCTGCAGGTCAATCGCAGGCTGCGTGCCGGCGGAGAGTCAATGACCGCAGAGCGCATCGACATTGGCGAGGCCTTGGCAACCGAGTGGCTGCCCGAGGTTCACACGGCTATCTTTGCCTCGGCGACCATGACGGTGTCCAAAAGCTTTGAACACTTTAACCACGCGGTCGGTCTCGATCGCATCGGTGCTTCAACATCCTCGTCGCTGCACTTGGACTCGAGCTACGACTTCGATTCGAACATGGCTGTAGTCGTTGCGGGCGATATCCCCGATCCGCGCGATCGTGAGAGCTATCTTACAGCGCTCGAGCGCGTGCTGGTCGACGCCCATCTTGCCATGGGCGGATCGGTGCTCACACTGTTCACCAATCGGCGCGACATGGAAGACCTGTACGCCCGCGTTGAGCCTAAGATGGCCCGTGCGGGTCTGGAGCTCAACTGCCAGCAGCGCAACTCATCTCCTCGTCGCCTGCGCGACCGGTTTATCAACGAGCCGACCTCGTCGCTTTTTGCCCTTAAGGCCTTCTGGGAGGGATTCGACGCCAGCGGCGAGACGCTGCGCTGCGTCATCATTCCCAAGCTGCCGTTCTCGAGTCCCACGGACCCGCTCTCGTGCGAGCGCAACCTGCGCGAAGACCGCGCTTGGGCGCGCTATTCGCTGCCCGAGGCGGTGCTCGAGGTCAAGCAGGCGGCCGGCCGCCTTATCCGCTCGTCGACCGATTGCGGCGTGCTGATTCTGGCCGACCCGCGCCTGGTGACGAAGGGCTACGGAAAGAAGTTCTTAACGTCGCTGCCCACGAGCTCCTACCAGCGCATCGAATCGGCGCAGATCGGGCACTATCTGCAACTGTGGCGTGCACGCCACGAGCGGCGGCGCTAAAGCGGACAGACGAGGGTTTTTGCCATATCGCACAGACGCTTTGACAGGGCGGGGTCATCCAAGATGTGGATGGCTCCGCCCGCTGCAATTATCTGGCTCAGTAGCCAACGCTCGGAGCCGTAATGCACGGTTACCGTTGCCATGTCTGCTCCGCTGCGCTCGATTAGGGTGATGCCGGCCCAGTCCAGATGCTCCGCCATATCGAATGGCATCAGGAGCTTTGCGCTATGCTGCGTCCGGGCAAGGGAATCGTGGAGGGATGCGACGTCCGGTGCGTGAGACACGGCGGAGTCTTCCGTCAAGGTGAGTCCCTCGATTTTATCCATGCGATAGGTGCGCTGCTCATCGACCGCGATGTCCCAGGCAATCAGGTATGTTTGGTCGCCGTTTGCCGTAATGCGCAAGGGGTCGACCAGACGCTCGCGTGGCCGCGCATCGTCCATCGAGCGATACGAGATGCGGCAACGAACACCGTCCTGAATGGCGCAGCTCAGCTGCTGCCAGTGCGACCCGTGGTTGACGGTGTCAAAGACGCGCTGGTTATAGCCGAGCTCTTCGGGCAGAAGGGCATGTCGAATCCGAGCTGCCGTCTGCGGCTCGATCCCCAACGATTCAAGTTCATGGTTGAGCACGGCGCCCTCGGCGGCACTCAGGCGCAACGGTAGAACACGCCCGGCGTCGCCGGTGAGGACCACACGCTCGCCGCGGCATTCGCAGATGATGCGCGCGCCCGATTCTCGGTCCGCGAGCGTCGAGACGATCTCGAGAATCTCGTCGAGCGACACCCCTGTGATGTCAAAGCGGCTGCAAATCTCGGCTCGTGTCATGCCGCTCTCGCCGGCGGCGTAGAGGGCCTCCATGATGTCGATGGCGCGCGAGAGTCTCTGCTCGCTGGTGAGTTTACGCACGGGCATGCTCGTGCACCGTCCTTTCAATGAGGCGGTTCCACGCCTGCTTGAGCGATTTGGGGGCCACGGGCCTCATGCCGTCCACGGCGTGGGCCATGCAAAATGAGGCGGCGGCTTCAAGGTCACGCACGTCAACGGTCCAGGTCCATCCCGCATCGGTGTGTGCGAGCTCACCTCGCCCGCGCGTGAGGCCGTTGATCATATCGATCTGCGTCTGAGGAGCGAACGAGAACGTGGCTGCAACGGGCGGTCGGTCGGCAAAATCGAATTCAAAGAACAGATAGTCGTTGAGATTGAAGTCCGCAGGGATGGCGTAGGCCTTCGAAGGACGCCAAGCGCGAACGATACGGTCGCAGCGGAATGTCCTGATGCCGTCGGTGGCATTGTCGAGGCCGCAGAAGTACGCCACGCCCTCGCGTTCGAACATGCCGTAGACGCAGACGGTACGTTCTTTCTGCTCGCCGCGTCCGTTCTGATATAAAAATCGCAGCGCGCATCGCTCGGCAAAGGCGCTCCATACCGCATCGACGGTGGGAGAGCGGCGGATTGGTGCTTCGTCCACCGTCGTCCTACCGGTGAGATAGGCAATCTTGGAGCGAATATCGGCAAGCGGTGCGGCAAAAGTGGACGAGCCGGCCGCTAGTGTCTGGTCGATGGCGTTGAGCAGGATATCGGCGTCGTCTGCGGTGATGAGGCCGCCTGCTGCAAAGGTGTGCTCGCGGTCGATTGTCCACGAGCTTTCCTCGGTCTCCTGCGCACCGGCGGGGCGAACCTCCTTGATTAAGATGCCACGCTCGAGCAGTTTGTCACGATCGCGCCGAAACTTGCGCTTATCCGAGTCGATGTTGCCGGAGCCATATCCCAGGTCGGAATCCAAGACGATCTGCTCGGTCGTCAGCGGTTCGGGGGAGCTGTTGAGCACAAAGAAAAGATTGAGGATGCGCTGAGCCGTTTTATCGAAACTGGGCTCCGAATTCCCCTTTTTAATTGTCGCGGTCGTGTCGCTTGCCGTCATAGAGTCCTCGCATGAGAAGGTGGTTTGCTGCCATGATTTTAGTCCGATATGGAGATTAGGCTATATCCTTGTCCGCTCGGGGCGTTAAGATGGCCCGAATTCGGTCGTTTGCGCTCGCTCGGGGTATACTTTCGACTATATACGGTTCTAATGTGCATGCATTGGGCCTATTTGTCGGATTATGGATGTGGAGCGCACATGGCGAACACCCAGAACTATATTAACCACCTGCTGCAGAACACCGGCATTACGCCGGCATGCAGCGAAGAAGAGCGCTTGGCGGCCGAGGATATCGCTCAGATCTTCCGCAACCACGGCTTTGATCCCGAGGTTCAGGAGTTCAATGCCCCGGCGCCCAGTAGGTTGGCATTTGCCGTTACCGGTATTCTTGCGTTTGCTGGTGCCCTGCTGATGGGCATCGGTGGCGGTATCGGCTTGGTCGGCACCTTGCTGGCCATTGTCGGCGCCGTTCTTTACGTGCTCGAACGCACAGGGCACCCCGTGGTTTCGCGCCTGGGCAAGACGGGCGTGAGCCAAAATGTCATCGCCTACCACAAGGCCTCGGGCCCGCTCGCGTCTCCGCGCAACCGCCCGGTGGTCGTTGTCGCACACTACGACTCTCCCCGTGCTGAGCTGCTCGCCCGCGAGCCCTA
This sequence comes from Collinsella sp., assembly GCA_048430645.1. Lineage (GTDB taxonomy): Bacteria > Actinomycetota > Coriobacteriia > Coriobacteriales > Coriobacteriaceae > Collinsella. Next base: position 16,543 of record DBFOME010000012.1, read on the forward strand.
TGCTTCGTATCGTGCGCTCATCGCCAAGCTGTTGCCCGTTGCCACGGTTGCCCCCGCTGCCGTTGCCATCCTGCGTATCCTGCCGCTCCCCGGCGCGCTCAAGGTTCTGCTGTGGATTGTCGCGATCCTCGCTTCCCTCGTTGCACTTGCCAACGCGGCAAACATCATCTCTAACCGCCATATTCTTCCCTATACGTCCGGCGCGGTGTGCAACAAGTCCTCTGTCGCCGCTATGCTCGGCGTTATGGACAACGTTGCTCCCTTCCAGGGCGAAAACGAGTTTCCCGACGATGTTCCGTTCGATACCTATTTCGGGGAGCAGAAGCGCCGTGCCGAGGAAATGGCGCGCGCAGCGGCGGAGTATGCCGCGGCCCAGCAGCAAAACGACTACGGCAACACCATCGAGTATGAAGAGCCTACCTACGCCGAGGACGAGTTCGGTCAGCCGATTGCTCCCGACGCTCAGGCCGAGCCCGAACAGGATGAGGCTTTCGACGAGCAGATCGAGGGCTTTGAGGGTGCGTCTGCCGACGAGACGCTGATTGGCGCCATCGTGCCCGAGGATCAGAATCAGGCTGTCCAGGCCGAAGAGTTCAATGACGAGGTTCCCGCTGCTGAGCCGGCGGAGGAGCCTGCCGCGGCTGAGCCCGAGCCCAAGCTCTATCGCAATGCCGCCGGCAACATCCGCTTTGGTTCGGATGCCATCCGTGCGCTCGGAATGCTTCCCGAGTCCTGCACGCTCGATTACGAGGAGGGCGAGGAGCCGACGTTTGAGCCCGAGCCTGCCCCCGTCGTGGCTGCGCCTGCGCCCGTTGTCGCTGCGGATGATGAGTCTGCCGCGGTTACCTCTGCCGTTGCCGAGCCCGAGGCGGTGTCCGCGATCGATCCCGCGGCAGGACTGGACATTTTGGCTCCCGCCGCGCCGGCGCAAGACGTTGCGGACGAGTCTGACGACGATTACGTTGAACAGCCGAGGCGCGTGTCTTACGAGAGCGATACTGATTTCTCGGCCGAGATTCCCGCGGCAACGCCCCATGCCGATATTGCATCCGCGTTCTCTTCGATTGGCGCCAGCGCTTCCAACTTCTTTAAGGGCGCGCTTGCAAAGGGCAAGAAATTTGTCGACGATTTCGAGGAGAAGCGCGCTGCCGCACGCGAGGCTGCCGAGCAGGAGGCTATCGCTCAGCAGCAGGCAGCCGAGGCGGCACGTGAGCTCGCGGCGCAAGAGTTCGAGCAGAACGAGGCTGTGCAGTCCGTGCCCGTCGACGCCGCCGAAGCTACAACGTCTTTCGAGGCCCAGCAGCACGTCGATAGCACCATGTCGTTTGATGCCGCGCAGTTCGATTCCACGATAACGTTTGAAAAGCAAGGCACCGCGATTGCCGAGCCCCTTCCTGTTTCCGATGAGCAGGGCGACGCGGCAGACGATGACGAGCCTATTGATGCCGCCGAAATCCAAGATGCCGCCGAGGACGAGCCCGTCGAGGCCAACTCTGACGAAGAGCAATACGCGACAGCCGAGCAAGATGATTCGACCGAGGTCGAGCAGGAGGAAGTGCCTGCGGTTTCCGAGGCTCCCGAGACAGATGAGTCGAGGCCTTACTCCACGCAGATTTTCACCATGCCGACCCCGAGTGGTTCCGGTGCCACGGTTGCCGATGTTGCTCCCACCCAGGACGAAACGGTCGATTCCCTTATGGCCCAGATTTCCTCCCAGGCATCGCCGCGTCCGCAGATGAATGTTCCCGATCCGGCGTCGGTTCCGTCGCCTGCACCTTCCTCGTCTCCGCTGGCTTCGGTCCCCGATCCGTCACTGCCGTCGATGAAGCAGGCAAACGTTGCGTCTCGCACGTCGCTGTTCGACCTTCCCGACCCCTCCGCACAGGTCAACGACCCCTTTGCTACCGCTCAGGGTCCCGAACCCACATCGGCCCCCGTTGCGCCTCCTATGCCCGTTGCGTCGGGCGCACAGCCGATCGAGACCATTTCGGCTCCCGCCCCTGCGGCACCCAAGTCTCGCAAGCGCGGCCTGGGCGGCCTGTTCGGTCGTAAAAAGAAAAACGAACAGGACAGCATGAGTGATTGGCTGGGCGTCGAAGACGATTACGATGCCAAGAAGTCCGGTCGCGGCATCGGTTCGTGGGATAATTTCGAGGACGATAACGATGGCTGGAAGGGTGGCGCTACGTCTTCCGACGGCGCTTCTTCTGAAGATATGCTCTCGGCTGTCGCCTCTATGGGCGATGATGAGCTGCTCGGTCACGATATCTGGTTTGTGGCAACGGGCGCCTCGGATTGTGATGGCGCCGGTATGAAGGCCTTCTTGGCTTCGCATCGCGATAAGCTCCGCGGCGTATTCTTCATCAATCTTGAATCCGTCGGCGCTGGTAGGCTTTCGGTGGTGACGGTTGAGGGCGAACAGCAGCTGCTCAAGGGCGATCGCCGCATCATGAACCTGGTCAGCAAGGTGTGCAAGTCGTTCCATGTCGATTGTGGCGCGCTCGAGATGCCCTATGCCAAGACCGATGCCTATGCCGCGCTCGAGGCGAGCCGCCGAGCCCTCACCATCGCCGGCGTGGACGGCACGCGTCTGGCTTGCGCTCGTACCGAGGACGACCTGCCCCACAATGTCAACCCGACGAACATTGCCACGGTATCCGAGGTCGTGACCGAGGTTATCCGCCGTTCGTAGACGGAGCTCTAAGGAGTCAACGTGTTTTCGTATATTAAGCGCCATTGGCCTGTCTACGTGATTTTGACCTTGATTGCCATTGCGTTAGGATTTGGGGCTGCCTACATCGTGGGTGCAAAGGGCTCGACCCCCGCCTCCGCAATCAGCGAAGAGGTGGAACAAGAACAGAGTACGGGTGCCGATGGGATTCCTGAGTCCGAGCAGGCAATCGTTGATGGTGGATCTTCGTCTGCAGAGTAGATACGGCGATTTACATGATTGAAAGCGGGCGAGCCAGGGGACTGGCTCGCCCGCTTTTTCATCGCGCTAGCGCTTCTTTGGGGTCGACCTAAGGCGAGCGAACCATAGGGCTGCGGCACCCGAGGTCAGGAGCGCGGTGATGCAAGCGGCGATGGGAACTGATCCTGTTGCCGGTAGGTCCTGCGGTAGGGTACAGCGTTGAATGACACGGTCCTCGTCATGTGACTCAAGTTTATCGCCGCCGCCGTTGCGGCAAAGATCGACGCGTGCGCTGTTGGTGAGTGCGGTTTGGGGCGTATAAGCCGACGTCGCCTGCATGTGCACGATTGCGCCCCGAGCGTCTGTGCCAAGGATTGCTTTGGCATCGTCAAGGTCGTCGTGCTCATCTTTGAGATCATCGCGGGTCCAAGAATCCGCATCGCTTCGAGTCGTAAAGTCGGCGGCTACCGCACCGTATTCAATGCGAATGCCCGTTACGACGGTATTGGACGCAAGGTCGAGTTCTTTCGCCTCGAGTGTGGTGGATTCCGTGGTCGAGACATCCGCCTTCCAGAGGTGCCAGCCGTCGTAATCGACGAGGCGGCAATCCTCACCCAGACTTTCCCTTACTTCGTCGGACTCAAGCCAAGGATTTTCGTGCCCATCGTCAAGTGTCGCGTTTGCCGGCTCATCGACGTCTGTCGAGTCCAGCGGCGTCGTGCGATACCACACGTTGCACAGACCATTGAGGTCGCCGATGGCGACGGGGGTTTCGATTGAGACGAATCTCGCCGTATCGTCCTCGGCACACTCAAGATCATCGGTAATTGTAAACTCATCAACCCAGGTAGTTGAATCGTTTCGAGCGTCGATGGTATAGGAGAAAAGCCCATCCGTATTGGTTTGCATCGCGGCACGGTTTTTACCATCGCCGTTAGCCAACAGGCCCTTTTCGATAGGTTGGACAAGTTCCTGACGCTTGTCGACCTGCCCCTTGATCTCGATGGGCGCATCCTTCATCGCGACGGATTGGACTTCTCCCGTATCCTTTATTTCAAACGTTATCTCCTCGGCAAGGTCATAGGTCCGCGGAGACATCATTTCGCGCAACGAGTAGGTGCCGGGTGCAAGATGTTCGACGCGGTGTGGCTTGTCGGATGAGGTCCAGGAGTCTATTTCGGTTTTATCGGGACTATATAAGGTGAGCCGTGCGCCTTCTACTTCCTGCTCACCGCTTGCATCGACCTTGGAGATATCAACCTTGGTGTAATCGTCGGATACGTTAAGCCGTGCTTCTACAACGGGTGTTTTCTGATCGGCATAAGTAAGGTCGACAATATGGGTTGTCTGATCGAGCAAGAAGCCTGCCGGCGCTTGAGTCTCGACAACCTCGTAGCGTGCGGTGCCAGATCCCAGTGGGAGGTTGTTCGCGCGTGCTTCTCCAGTTTCATCCGTCGTGACGGTAGCGACAGTCTCACCGTCGAGTGCGGCAATGCTACCGTCGGGGCGCACGATATCACCCGAGGCACGGATCTCAAAGATGGCGCCCGCGAGGCTGCTGCCGTCTACGGCATCGGTTTTAACGATCCTGATATTTCCGGTCGCGGCGTGGTCATAATACGAGGCGATTGCAACGGGCGTTAGGTTCATGTCGGCGGGTATGTTTACCTCGATTTCTTCGCCGACAAGATAGGGCTCTTTGGCCGAGGTTTCGCGTACATAATAGGTGCCCGGCACGAGCGATTCGGGCAGTGTGACGGTCCCGGTCGCGTCAGTCGTAAAGGTGTCCATTACGTTATGTGCTGGATACCAGCAAGTTTGTGAGACAGGTTCGTGATTGCTGTCGAGGAGTTGGAAGGTGAATCCGGCTAGGGGAACAGAAGCGCCTGTTTGGGCATCGCGTTTTACAATCTGGAGATGCGTCGACAGAGCGTGGTTGTCCACGATATATTGAAGCTCGGCGCCGTCGGAAATCTGATTGGCCCCGACGGTCCATTCCCCTGCACGTTTAAAACCCTCGGGGACGGTTTCCGGAACCTCGCGAACCGTGTAGCCGGCACGGTCGTATGGGACGGCTCCGTGGACACCGGCGGGTCGCTTGCCTGTGCCGAACCATGCTTCGGGCTGATCTTTGGTGGAGGCAAAGCCATAGATGTTTGTGGTCAGTGTGCCAACAACCTGATGAGAGCTGTTGCTGACAACCTCAAAGACAACACCTCCCGCCGGCTGCTCTAGGCCGGATTGGTCGCTACTGCCGTAATCCTTGAATTTGGAAATCTCAAGGTCAAACGCAATGGGGATATCGGAAACGCGAGATTCGATCTCGACCACGCCTGAATCGCCGAGCTGGTCGGCTCCAACGGTATAGGTCCAGCTGTCGTTGGATGGCAGGTAGCCCTCGGGGGCTTTTGATTCGTAGATGGTAAAGGTTCCTAAGGGGACATCGGCGAGAGTGGCCCGACCGCTTTCGTCGGTCGTGAGGATTTGCGCCCATCCAGGGGTTGATTGTGATACGCACGTGAACTCTGCTCCTGCGAGTGAAGATCCCACCTGGGGGCCGGCATTCGTCGCGGCATCGAGTTTTACGATACGCAGGTTGATGGTGCCGGGCTGTTCATCAATGGCGACCCGCCCGCCGTCATTCCCCGTGGTAAAGGCAATACGATCGTGGCGGGGGACATAGCCGGCCGGCGCCTTCGTTTCAACTAGGTAGTATGCTGTGTTGGGCAGAAGTGTTGCTTGCGCTCGACCGTTGCTGTCCATCTTGATGGTGCCGACACGCGCGCCGCTGGCGCTCTCAAAAATATCGAATGTTGCCCCGGTAAACTGATAGGTATTGTTTCCGCTGGTAATAACGGTGCTAGCAGACTGCTTTTGGAAGGAAACAGACACCGCCGGCAGTACATAGAGCATGTCTTGACGTTTGCTGCCGCCCGATACGGCCCCTAGATAGCGTCGCGCGCGGTGCGGAGCGGCTTTGATGCTTCCTGATTTTGCGCTGTCGTGGAGCCACCGCGCAGCCGCCACGACTTCATTGTCGGCGGTAAAGTGCCCACTCTTGGTTTTGCCCTGAGCGGTCGTGTAGGAGTAGGTGCCGTCGACATGGGTAGTGCCGTTGAGCATCCATACGGCAAGCTGGGTGGCGGCGCGGGCGCGATCTGGTGAAAGATGGTAACCGCCAAACGACGTGGCGGTAGGATATCCGTGACAAACGATTGCCGCGAACTCGTCGTCGAGCCACACCCAGCCTTGATCAAAGTTGAGCCATGGGCCGCCCGGCTTGGTGGGGCCGGGGCGCTCCTGGTTCATGCAGTAGGCAATTGAGGCGTCTTGAGCTTCATACTTGCCGATGAAGAAGGGCCCACAATCATCGCTAATAGTGCGGAAGCCGAGCTGGTCGTAGCCATCGACGGCAAATGCGGCTCCCGGTGCCAGGCAGCCGAAAAGCAGGAAGAGGAGCAGGAGCAGCGGACCTGTTGCGATTGCGCTGTGGACAGAGTGCGTGGGTGCGTTGGACATGGCTGCTCCTTATCCCTCGTGCGCCGCACGGGGAGGCCGCGGCGCTTGGGATGAGGCTACCGCCATGGTTCATGCGGGTAAGTACCAGAAGCTGACCAAAAGCTTGCCCGATTTCTGACAAATCGAGCTCAAATACAACAATCAGATAAAAGTGCAGGTAGAAGATGGTAAGAAAAGAAAGACAAAGGTCCTCATCTCCACAATTGGCGCGGTTTTCAAACGATTCTCCACAGCTAAAACAAGCATCGACACCCTTGTATCGAACAAGACAACCGCGTTATACTAGCCAACACACAAGCGGGCATCGCCAAGTGGTAAGGCATCAGCTTCCCAAGCTGACACTCGCGGGTTCGAGTCCCGTTGCCCGCTCCATTCGAATTTCAGGCACGGTAACGTTTCGTTACCGTGCCTTTTTCAATAAAGTGCCGGGACTCGAACCCGACAGGGTGCGAGCGTTAAATAAACGCGAAGCGTTTATAGCGAGCAGGCAAGGTCGCCGATAGGCGGCCGCAGCCGGTGCGGATTTGCGAAGCAAATACGCGGACGTCCCGTTGCCCGCTCCACCGGGCACGGGAGACATGGGGACGGCTAATTCAACAAAGTCTTCCCCTTCGGCTTCGTGAAGCTGAGGGGCTCGCCTGAAGCCAGTGCGGATTTGCGAAGCAAATACGCGGGCGTCCCGTTGCCCGCTCCAATTCCAAAATGTTAGGTTAATGCCTGCTGCCCATACTTGCACCTGCGCACGGTACAATGGTTGGGTTACGACCAACGTGCCAATAACCAAAAAGGAGCCGCTATGATCGATCGCTATACCCGCCCGGAGATGGGACACATCTTCTCCCTCGAGAACAAGTACGCCATTTGGCAGGAGATCGAGGTTCTGGCCTGCGAGGCCCAGGCGGAGCTCGGCAAGATCGGTATTTCCAAAGACGAGGCCCAGTGGATCCGCGACCATGCCAACTTTGAGAAGGCGAAGGTCGATGAGATCGAGGAAGTCACGCGCCACGACGTCATTGCCTTCCTGACCAACATGAAGGAATACATCGATGCCGATGTTCCCGAGGGCGACCCCAAGCCCAGCCGCTGGGTTCACTATGGCATGACCAGCTCCGATCTGGGCGACACGGCCCTGTGCTACCAGCTCACCCAGGCCTGCGACCTGATCATCGAGGATGTCAAGAAGCTCGGCGAGATCTGCAAGCGTCGCGCCTTCGAGGAGCGCAACACGCTCTGTGCCGGCCGCACTCATGGCATCCACGCCGAGCCGATGACCTTCGGCATGAAGTTTGGCTCTTGGGCCTGGGAGCTCAAGCGCGATCTGGACCGTCTTGAGGACGCCCGCAAGAATGTTGCCTTCGGTGCCATCTCGGGCGCTGTCGGCACGTACAGCTCCATCGAGCCGTTCGTCGAGGAGTACGTCTGCGAGCACCTGGGCCTGGTTCACGACCCGCTGTCCACGCAGGTTATCAGCCGCGACCATCACGCCTATCTCGCCGGCGTTCTTGCCACCACTGCGGCCACCTGCGAGCGCATCGCTACCGAGGTCCGCAATCTGCAGAAGACTGATACGCTCGAGGCCGAGGAGCCGTTCCGTAAGGGCCAAAAGGGTAGCTCCGCCATGCCGCACAAGCGCAATCCCATCACCATGGAGAAGGTCTGCGGTCTGTCGCGCGTCGTGAAGTCCAACGCCCAGGTTGCCTTCGATAACGTCGCCCTGTGGCACGAGCGTGACATTTCGCACTCCTCTGCCGAGCGTGTCGCCCAGGCCGATAGCTTCATCGCACTCGACCACATGTTCCAGTGCCTCATCCGCGTTATCGACGGCCTGCAGCTGTATCCCGCTCGCATGATGGCCAACCTCAATAAGACCCGCGGCCTCATCTTCTCCTCCAAGGTGCTGCTCGCCCTCGTCGACACGGGTATCACCCGCGAGGACGCGTACGCCATTGTGCAGGAGAACGCCATGGCAACCTGGCACGAGGTACAGGATTGTGTCTCCGGCCCCACCTTTAAGGAACGTCTCGAGGCCGACCCGCGCTGCACCGTCAGCCAGGAGAAGCTCGACGAGATTTTTGATCCGTGGGACTTCCTCACCCGTATCGACACAGTCTTTGATCGTCTGGAGCAGCTGAGCTTCGAGTAGGTTCGGGCATAACGTTAGCTTTTTAGGGCGCTTTGCTGGTAATGTGTGTTGCCGGCAAAGCGCCTCGTTGCATTTAGGGAAAGACGGGGATAATAGTCGTCTCGAATAACATTCTGAGAGGGGATCGCATGATTTCGTTTGATTACAAGCCTCAGGGCGTGTGTGCTCGCAATATTCACCTTGACCTTTCCGATGACGGCAACAAGGTGATGGGCGTTGAGTTTACCGGCGGCTGCGATGGTAACCTCAAGGCCATCTCCAGGCTGGTCGAGGGCGCTCCTGCCGGTCGCGTAATCGAGGTTCTCGCCGGTAATACCTGCGGTATGAAAAAGACCTCCTGCGCCGACCAGCTTACGCGCGCTATCGAGGCCGCTCGCGCCGAGATCGCCTAATGGGTATCGCCGATCACATCAAGAACGGAATATCGCGTCGCGGCTTTGTACTCGGTGGGGCTGCCGCGGGCGCTGCCACGGTGCTTGCCGGATGCTCGAAAAAAACGGGTACCAGCGATGATGCCGCCGGCGAGCCGCAGGTTATCAAGGACGATTCCAAAATCATCTCGATTACGGATGAGTACGAGGCAGTCGACATCGATCTTGATCCGGCGGCGTCGTGGACGCTGCCTCTGGGTACGCTGCTGTACTACTGCGACGGCGATTACGCCGCGGCGATGATGGCGCCCGCATCGGCACTGCACGCCAACACACTCGGTGTGCTCAACCTGGGCGATGGCTCGCTTACCACATTAATCGAGGATCCTATCGAGGGCACGGGATATGCATTCTACGATGTCCGTGCCGGCGACGGCGTATTCGCGTGGGTTGAGATGAACTTTGCCAATTCATCGTGGAAGCTCTACGCTCAAAATCTGTCGGGCGCTTCGCTCTCTGGCGATGTGGTTGAGCTCGATCGAGGTGGCAAGGACTATGATCCGCCCCTGTTTACGGCGTTCGGGTCATCGGTTATCTGGTATAAAATGCCTTCGGCAGGCGGCAATAAAACGAGTAGTGATTCGTTTTGCTATCGTCGCTCGCTTGATGAATCCAAGGCCGAGGCAATTTGGAAATCGACGGGCCGCTTTGCATCGGCCCCGCGCGCGAGCGACGGCATTTTGACCATCTCGCCGCGTGTCCGCAACGACGAGGGCGTCTACTACGGCATAACGGCAATCGATCTGACCGACGGCAACAACACCAAACGTGCCCAGCTAGTCCTTCCCTCGTCAGTCTCGCCTTTCGAGGCCGTATATATGGGCGATACCTTCGTGTTTTCCATCGAGGCGACCTATAGTGGCGTGGGCAGCTTGGGCAACATGGGCACGTATATCGGTAATGAGGGAGGGCCGTACCTCTTTCTGTCACGCGAGCCGCTCGCATGCGCGGCTGGCAAGAAGAATAAATACCTTGTTAAGGTACAGGCGTCGCATTTCCTGATCGACACCTCTGCCAAGACCTATGGCTCGCTGCTGTCGCCCGACCGCGCTTTGGAGTATGGCGATTATCCAGCTACGGCGGGAAAATCGGACTCATTCCTTACGTACGCCACGGTGCGCAACAGCCAGGGTATACCAGAGACGGTCACTGCACGCCTATTCTCTCTTTAAGCTTAGAGGGGTTAAAAAGGCGCCAACAGGGGAATAAACGCGTTGTAATTGTGAGTACCGCCCGCCGAGCTGCCGCGTCATAGCGGCATCCGGCGGGCTCAGGTGCGTTAAAATGGGCTTGTTCTTAGCTAATTGAGACAGGGGGGCCGTGTTATGGCTTCAGATGCAAAAAAGATTCTGCTGGTCGAGGATGAGAAGGCAATCCGTGACGCCGTCGCTGCCTATCTCGAGCGCGAAGGCTACTGGGTTGAGGGCGTCGGCGACGGCCAGTCCGCGATCGAGGAGTTCGAGAAGCATCAGTTCGACCTGGTCGTGCTCGACCTTATGCTCCCCAAGATCCCCGGCGAGCGCGTTTGCCGCACCATTCGCGATACCTCGGATGTCCCCATCATCATGCTGACGGCTAAGGGCGAGATCGAGGACCGTATTATCGGTCTTGAGCTCGGCGCCGACGACTATCTGATTAAGCCGTTCTCGCCGCGCGAGCTCGTCGCCCGCGTTCGCGCTCTGTTCCGCCGTGCCCATCAGGCCGACGAGCCCGCCGTCGAGGTACTCGACTTCGGCGATCTGGTCATCGATATCTCGGGCCACAAGATCTTGGTCGAGGGCAAGGAAGTCGATCTGACGGCTTCCGAGTTCAAGCTGCTCACCACGCTTGCCCGCCATCCCGGCCGTGTGTATAACCGCATGGAGCTGGTCGAGAAAGTGCTCGGGTATGACTTTGAGGGCTATGAGCGCACCATCGATAGCCACGTGAAGAATCTTCGCGCCAAGCTGGGCGATGATCCCAAGAAGCCCAAGTGGCTCTACACCGTCCATGGTGTCGGCTATCGCTTCGAGGCTCCGGCCAAGATCGATAAGTCGGACGAGAAATAGGGAAATCACATATGACACCTGCGCGCTTTGAAATCGGACAAAAGCACAAGCAGGAGAGCGAGGCGGGTTCCAAGGCTAGTTGGAACACGCCTCGTTCCGATTCACGGCCAACGATGAGCTATCCCTCGCGCATGGCACTTGCTTTTGCTCTGACATCGCTCATGACAGTATTGGTGCTGGTGGGCGTTGTCTCTGTTGTGTGGGGCACGGTCTTTTCGGATTACACACGCTCCAATATCGTCGAAATCGCAAATTCCGCTGCCGAGAAGTTGGCAACCTCATATGAGGAAAACGGCTCTTGGACCGCGGGGGAACTGCGCACGGTCGCAACGTCGAGTTTGGTTTCCGACGATCTGGGTATGCAGGTCGTCAATAAAAAGGGCGTGATCGTTTATGACGATTCCTGGCCCTCGGCAAGCGCCACCGCCGATGTACGCGAAAACCAGGCTACGACCGACGACACGAGCGGCAAGAGGGCATCGCATAGCCCGGTCTCGTCTGCTCCAACCGACTCCGATAGCGTTGCTAACGTCGAGATTGTAACGTCTTCCGGCGAGCATGTCGGACAGGTAAAGCTGTGGGCCATCGGCTCCGACGCGCTGCTCACCAAGGCGGACTCTGCGTTTAGGGAGAAGACCTTTAACGCCATGGCCCTCGCCGCGGTTGTTGCAATCTGCATTTCGGTCGTTATCGGATCGCTCGTGTCGCGCATGCTCACCAAGCCGATTCATCGCATCACCAGTACCGCAAAGCAAATCCGTGACGGCGACCTGTCGGCTCGCACGGGACTGCGCGGTGATGACGAGATCGATCAGCTGGGAGAGACCTTCGACGAGATGGCCACCTCACTCGAGAAAGATATGAAGCACGAGAAGCGCCTGACTTCAGACGTTGCACACGAGCTGCGCACGCCGCTCATGGCCATGCTTGCAACGGTCGAGGCCATGCAAGACGGTGTGTATCCCACCGACGACGAACACCTGGAGACGGTCGCTTCCGAGACGCGTCGCCTGGCTCGTCTGGTGCAGCAGATGCTCGACCTATCGCGTATGGAAAACAGCACGGCTCCGCTCAATCTAGAACCGGTGGACATGGTTCCGTTCGTGCGATCGATTGTGAACGGCCAGGAGCGTCTGTTTGCCGACCGTGACCTTCGTCTTCGCTTTGCAGATGAAACCCAGGGGCACGACGATGTCGTCGAAGCCGATCCCGACATGATCACGCAATGCGTCATCAACCTCATGAGCAACGCCATGCGCTACACCCCCGAGGGCGGTTGGGTCGTGGTGTCGGTGCTCAGTGACCGCAAGCATGTCAGTATTGCCGTTTCGGATACCGGTATCGGTATTGCCAAGGACGATCTGTCGCGCATCTTCGGGCGGTTTTGGCGCGCCGATGCCAGCCGCGCCCGCGAAGCTGGCGGCCTGGGCGTTGGCCTCGCCGTGACCAAGCAGATCGTCGAGCGTCACCATGGCTACATATCCGTGGAGTCGGAGCTTGGAAAGGGTACGACTTTTACAATTCATCTGCCCCGCGAGCACACGGCGGACGCGGCATCTACTACAATGGAGCACTAGCTTTTCGCTATTCGGTGAAGGAGGGGCCGCGTCCCTGCCGCTCCGAGTTTGCGAAAACATGCGGGAAAGAACCCGCATTTCTGTCGTATTTAGGTAAGGAGTGACTCACGTGACAACGATGGAGCGTCGTCCGGATTCCCGTGGCAAGGTTCGTGATATCTACGATGCCGGCGAAAACCTGCTGATGGTCGCCACCGACCGCATTTCTGCGTTCGACTTCATTCTTCCCGACGAGATTCCGTTTAAGGGAGAGGTGCTCAACCGCATCTCGGCATTCTGGTTCGATAAGTTTGCCGATATCGTTCCCAACCACCTCGTTTCCATCGATCCGGCGGATTTCCCCGAGGAGTTTGCCGAGTATCGTGACTACCTCGCAGGCCGCGCCATGCTGGTCAAGAAGGCCCAGACGATTCCTATCGAGTGCATCGTCCGCGGCTATCTGACCGGTTCGGGCAAGAAGACCTATGACGAGAACGGCACCGTCTGCGGCATTCAGCTGCCCGAGGGTCTGACCGAGGCCTCCAAGCTTCCCGAGCCGCTGTTCACGCCGTCCACGAAGGCCGAGATCGGCGACCACGACGAGAACATTTCGTTCGAGCGTTGCTGCGAGATCGTGGGTGAGGACATCGCCGCGCAGATTCGCGACCTTTCCCTCAAGATCTACAAGGCCGCTGCCGAGTACGCCGCGACCCGTGGCATCATCATTGCCGACACCAAGTTCGAGTTTGGTGTTATTGATGGCAAGGTCACGCTGATCGACGAGTGCCTCACGCCCGACTCCAGCCGTTTCTGGCCTGCTGCCAGCTACGAGGAGGGCAAGATCCAGCCTAGCTACGACAAGCAATTCGTCCGCAATTGGCTCAAGGCCAACTGGGATATGACGGGGGAGACCCCGCACCTGCCCGCCGAGGTCATCGATGGCACGTCCGAGCGCTATCGCGAGGCCTTCCAGATCATCACGGGCTCCCAGTTCACAAGCATGAAGGAGAACGCATAAGTGAGTACCCGTAGCGCCACGAACAAGCGCACGCAATCCCACGAAGTTACCGGGGTTGCGCGCAAGTCTGCCGCATCTGCTAAGCCCGCCCGCCAAGCAGCGAGCTCCGTTCGCGTCGTGCCGGCTTCGTCTAAGGCACGCCGCAAAGAGCTCGAGAAGGGCGAGAACCTCGAGGGCCTCTCTAAAGAGGAGAAGCGCGCCCGCAAGGCTAAGCAGCGCGCCAAGGAGGACCGCATCTATACGGTGTCGAATATCCTCCTCAAGCAGGACGAGGACTACACCAAGCGCCGTCGCATCTGGTGGATTGTGCTCGCCATTGGCATGGTACTCGTCGTGGCAATTTGGGCTTCGCTCTACTTCGCTCCCGGCGGCACGGTGTCCAGTCCCGTCCAGATGGTCGGCATCGTTTTGTCCTATGTCATCATTCTGGGTGACTTTATCTACGACTTCGTTCGTATCCGTCCCCTACGCAACATGTACCGCACGCAGGCCGAGGGCATGTCCGAGAACAAGCTCAACGCTCTTATCGAGCGCTCGGCTGCCGAGGAGGACAAGAAGGACTCCAAGAAGAAGTAGCGTTTGTATCCATACATATCGCTAAGATATAAGGCGCGTCGTTTTTGCGGCGCGCCTTTTTACTGTTCTATAGATAGATGGAGTGGCACATGATTCGAGCTGCCCTGACGGTCGAAGAAGCTCTGGAGGGCATGAAGGCCCTGGAGCCCAAGATTAAAAACTATGCGCGTCTGGTTGTCCGCAAGGGCGTAAACGTCAAGCCCGGCCAGGAGGTTGTCGTTCAGTCTCCGGTCGAGTGCGCGCCTTTTGCCCGCTTGGTGGTCGCGGAGGCTTATGTCGCCGGCGCTGGCCATGTGACGGTCATTTGGGCCGATGATGCCGTGACGAGGCTCACGTACGAGCATGTCGATAAAAGCTATTTTGAGCAGACGCCCGAGTGGAAGCGCCTGCAGCTTGATTCCTTGGCCCAGGACGGTGCCTGCTTTATCTTTATCGAGGGTGCGGATCCTGCGGCTCTCAAGGGTATCGATCCCGCCAAGCCGGCCGCGGCATCCAAGGCGAGGAACACGCAGTGCAAGGTCTTCCGCCGTGGACTGGACTACAACATCAACCCGTGGTGCATCGCCGGCGCGCCGGTCGTGGCTTGGGCGCGCGAGGTGTTCCCGGGAGACGCCGATGAGGTTGCACTCTATAAGCTGTGGAATGCGATTCTGCACACCGCTCGTGCCGATGGCCAGGACCCGGAGAGCGACTGGGAGCTTCATGACGCGGCGTTCGAAAAGAACTTGCGCTTCCTGAACGACAATCGTTTTGACCACCTGCATTACACCGCGGCAAATGGAACCGATCTGACGATTGGCATGACGAAGGGTCACGAGTGGGCCGGTGGCAAGGGCAGGACGCCCGATGGACATCCCTTCTTCCCCAACATCCCCACCGAGGAGGTCTTCACCTCGCCTGATCGTATGCGTGCCGACGGTATCGTGTATTCGGCTATGCCGCTCATTCACCACGGCAATAAAGTCGACGATTTTTGGATTAAGTTCGAGGGCGGCCGCGTGGTGGACTACGACGCCCGCGTGGGCAAGGCAACGCTCGCAAGTATCATCGATACTGACGAGGGCGCTGCTCACCTGGGAGAGGTCGCGCTCATTTCCAAGAACACGCCGATCCGCGAAAGTGGTGTTCTGTTCTACGATACGCTCTATGACGAGAACGC
>DBFOME010000013.1:0-20859 GCA_048430645.1 Collinsella sp.
ATTTTTCCAAATTGTCGCTTGACCCATCGAGGGGTCACGTGCATAATAATCCGTGCGTTGCGGCGTTACCTCAGCTGGATAGAGGGTCTGACTACGAATCAGAACGTCATAGGTTCGAATCCTATACGCCGCACCAATTGAATTTAAAGCCTCCGGTAACGGAGGCTTTTCTTATATGTCGACATACTTGAGGAGTTGCTTTCGCCGTGTTTGAAAGTATCGAGTCGATCGACTGCATCAAATGAGTAAAAATCAAATTCAATAACTTTTTTTGAAAAACGCTTGACGATTATTCAGTCCATGTGCATAATAATCAACAAGTCGCGGCGTTACCTCAGCTGGATAGAGGGTCTGACTACGAATCAGAACGTCATAGGTTCGAATCCTATACGCCGCACCATTTGAGATTAAAGCTCCCGGCAACGGGGGCTTTTCTTTTACGTAAGCACTGCATGGATTCGAACCTCGGTCGAGGCGCGGGCGTAAAGAAAACGCGGAGCGTTTTTAGCCCGCGGGCGAGCGTGCCGGCAGGCGGGCGAAGCCGGTGCGGATCCGCGCAGCGGATGCGCGGAATCCTATACGCCGCACCATTTGAGATTAAAGCTCCCGGCAACGGGGGCTTTTCTTTTGCGCCAGCTTGAGTGCTTTCGTCCAAAGGGACTATTTCCTGTCGACTCGTGTAAGATTTCGAGTAGATGTCGCGACTTATTCGCGACCACTCCTTCTTCAAGCGACCGATCAGGGTGATATTTCGTGGCAGAGCGTCCGACATACAAGCTCAGGTTTCTCGATCCCAAGAAGCGCTTTCCGGCGATGCCCGAGCAGCCTGCGGGACGCTCATATGGCGTGGTCTGGAAACTCTTTGGCGAGGATCAGCATGAATCTTGTTATGTCGTCGAATTCGTTGGCAAAAGTCATGTGTCGCTTTTGGGCTACGTAAGCGTTTCGGGTGAGGTGTACAAGGTGGACCGCCCCGTTAGCGAGGCTCCGCTGCCCAACGATCCCGACATGGAACTGGTCCTTGACGAGTCCGATTCCAGCGTCGGTGAGATTATGGTAAGGGAAGCCAACGGTGCAATGCGCGCGTGTGCGCAAGCTGCCGGCTCTCCCGAAGGCCCCATGCGCGAGCAGTCCGACCACGAGACATGGAATTCGACCCGCTCCCTTCCTTACGGCGAGTTCATGGCATCGATGTTCCTGCGCTACGTGATATTCGCTGACTCCGAAAATGCCATTGTGAACACGGCGGACGCCGGCGGACTCGACGAGGGTATGCAAAACGTTGTCGACAAGATCAAGCTCGTAAAGTTGCCCGAGCCGGTCGAGGTGTTTTTGGGCTTTAACACGGCACCGCTCCCCGATGCTATCGAGACGCTGCTTTACCGCGTTGACCATGCCGAGAATCCGAGCGGTATCGAGCGCTATGCCGCCGCCCTTATGAGCGAAATTGACTTGCCCCGCCTGCGCACCATCGCTGCCAAGTCCGAGATGAGCCTGGCTCGCATTGATCGCTCAAAGATTTTCTATCTCAATTTTGATCGTAGCCTGTTGGACCAGGACGAGATTGACATGCTGCTTGCCATCGAGTGCCGCCTCAACCGCCTCTCCGGCATCCTTGAGCGCATCGGGGCCGGATTGGTCCCTGCGGCATCCTCGCCGAGCCTTGAGGGCTGCGCGCTCTTTGATGCGTGGCATATCGCCAAGACGACCAACGATGTTCCCCGACTGCTCGATACAGCTTCGAGCGATAACCCGTGGGCCAAGCCGGGAACGGTTTCGTGCCAGCCGGGCGGCGAGTGGGACGTGCGCACCCGTTTTGCGCGAATCGTTGAGGCGCTCAACGTGGTCACGCGGCTCGACTATACCTATCGGGCAAACGTTGCCGAGGGGATTATGCTCGTTCGGTTTGGGCAGTCTGTCGTTGATGCCATGCCGCAACGTGAATACGACGCTCAGGATGACGCCTGGCGCGAGCTGGACGAGGACACGCGCGCGATCTGGGCCGCGGAGCACGATGCACGTGTGGCACTCACGCTTGCGGCAGCGTGTTTTGCCGCGGGCACCTGCATCACGCGCTGCTATGTGCAGATTGCTGCTCCCGACAGTGAGCAGGGCGAGCGCGTTGTCGCAACGTATTTCTTTGGGCGCGCGGCCTATCTGGCCGATTGCGTGCCTGTCGCCAAGGATCTTGAGAGCATGGACATGGACGATATGCCGTGCAAGCGTGTGCTTGAGGCGTATGAGTCAACCGCTCCGGAGACGATTGAGCCTGCGGAGGTTCATGCTCGTCCGCGTGATGACCATCGCACGCTGCCGCCGGCGCTGCGCGATCTGCTGCTTGCCGATACGGCTGACGAGTTGGAGGTCATGGAAGAGGACGACGACCCATACGTGGCCCGTGTTGTTGAATTGCGCGAGCAGACAAAAGTCGACCGTACAGGTGCCTTTGAAGGCTTTTCCCGTCTTGTCGAGGAGTTGGAGGCTAAGTGCGCCGTCGCCGAGCTTTTGGCGACAGGTCCGGTTCAAACGCAGTTTTGCGATAACCAGCTGGTACGCATGGTGCTACCGGTGTTGGAAGAAGACCGCTCTGTGCGAATCCTTCGTGCGCCCGATGCGCTGTACTTTGCCCAGCACGAGATCTGCAGCTTTTACGCCGAGCAAGAGGACTTTGAACGAGCACTGCCCGAGGTGCGCCATCTTTACGATCTGGCACGCTCGTCCATGCAATCGCACTTTGCGCTCATCAACGTGCTTGCGCGTCTGGAGCGCTTTGACGAGATTATCGAGGTGGCGCGCCACGGCCTACGTATTGCCAGCGATCGTTCTGCAATCGGCTACCTGTTCTATCGCTTGGCGTTTGCCTATTGGAATTGCGATCAGCTCGACCTGGCGCTGGCTTGTTACCGTCTGGTGCCGCGCGGCGAGGAGTCGGGCAGTAGCGCGCTGGAAGAAATGCAGGGCCTTATGAATGAGATGGGCGTCAGCGAGCCTCCGACGTTCGAGGAGGCGGTCGAGACCATCCGCAAGGCTGGACTCGAGCTGCCGCCAGTGTCCGCCGTGACGAATCAGCTGGCAGATGCCGCTGTGCAACTGGTCGACAACGGCTTCTTTTTCCTGGCACGCGGTTGCATCTTCCAAATGTGGCGCACCATGGGCAACGACGAGCTCGGCTCCCTCAACCGCTCGCTGGGGTAGGCGAAGCCTCCAAGGAGGAAAGGATGCTAGGCAATTAGAAAATTTCCTCTTGCCCATCCTTGGCTGTTTGGTTACTATAGAACGGCTGTTACGGAGAGCTGACCGAGAGGCCGAAGGTGCTCGCCTGCTAAGCGAGTATGCCCCAAAAGGGCATCTGGGGTTCGAATCCCCAGCTCTCCGCCAGTTTAACTTTAAAGAAGGGTCCCATCGGGGGCCCTTTTTTATTATCGAGAAAGGGCGCTGGGGATTCGAACCCTCAAAAAAAGGAGGCATCCTTTCGGACACCTCCTTTCAGCGAGTGTATTGTTCTTCGATCTTACATCTCGGGCGCCTTGGCTACGGTCTCGCTCTCGGCTGTGAGCGGGCGGTTGTCGATGCGGCGGCCCAAGCGATCGAGCTTCACGAGCAGCCATTCAATGGGATTCGGCCCTGCACCTTCCTCGTCGGCAACTAGGTCCATGACGGCGATCTTGGTGACGTCCTGCTTGAGCGTAACGCTGCCCACCTTGTCGCCCACATGCACCGTGCCCGAAAGATCGTCGTAGCTAACCTTTTCGGTCACCTCGCCAGCAAGGGAAAACACGGTCGCTTGCGTCGTGGGGTCGGCGAGCGTGGCGTCGATCGTCTTGTCCGTCCAATCTGTCTGGCTAATGCGTGCCATGAGCGGGTTGCCGTTGGCGGTCTTTTCCTGCGTGTTGGCGATCGCGACCGTGACCTTGTGGCCGTAGTACCAATTGGCAAGGGTTGCGGTATCGGTAAAGCGCTGGTCGGTGGTGGTGGAGTTCAAAACGACGGTGTAGATCTCGTCGCCGTCGCGGTTGTAGGCGCTCGTAAAGCAATAGCCCGCGTCGTCGGTGGTGCCGGTCTTGCCGCCGATGTTGCCATCTTGGCCCAGCAAATAGTTATGCGTGTCCATGGAATGCGAATGGTCGGCGCCGTCGGCGCCCGTGACCTCGATCCAGGAATCCTCGCTCGCTACGACCTCGCGGATCGTGTCGTTTTCCATGGCCTCCTGCATCATCAGCGCTACGTCGTGTGCGGTTGAGTGCATATCGCCAGCCCACTCATCAAAGTCCAGACCGTGTGGGTTCTCAAAGACCGTGCCGGTGCAGCCGAGCTTCTTAGCGCGCTCGTTCATGGCCTTCACAAATGTGGCCTCGGCGTCTTTGGTCTTAGGGTCGATCTTCTTGCCCACATATTCGGCGAGCACGATGGCGGCGTCGTTGCCCGAGGGAATCATCAGGCCACGCAGTGCCTGCTCAACGGTAAGCTCGTCGCCTTCGAGCAAGCCGGCGGTCGAATTACCCACGGTGGCTGCGGCGTTGCTCACCGTGACCCTCTCGTCCATTTTGCAATTCTCGACGGTTAGGATTGCGGTCATGACCTTGGTGATCGAGGCGATTTTGACCTGCTCATCGGCGCCGCGCCCATAGTAGACGGTGCCGTCTTTGCCCATGACGAGGGCATTGGTCGCATCGATATCGGGCAGGTTTTCGGCCGTGATGCCGCGCGCATCGGCGGTTTTGCCGCAAACATTGTCGGTCGTAAGCACTTGGGCGCCGGCGACGGTGGGCACGCCAGCGGCAAGGGCGATAGCGCAGACAAAGCCGGCGGCAAGCTGGGCTGAGCGCTTTGCAAAAGAGGTGAGGGACTTCACGGATTTCGCTTTCGACGGGATGGTCTCTTCTGGAACAAGAGTATATCGTTTGCCGGCGTCGGCGATCATCGCGTGCGTGCGTGGCCCACATCCGCGCCCGAACGGGCACAAGGGTGCTTAAGGCCGACTTAATCACCCACGCTTGTTGTGTGTGACGGGCGCCCCCTCGGGCATAATGGAGCGCGAGAGGAGCACGCATGAACGAGCGCATTTTGGTAGTTGATGACGAAAAGGCCATCGCCGACTTGGTTGGTATCTACCTTACAAAAGAGGGCTTTGATGTCCAGATTGCCTATAGCGGGGCCGATGCTGCCAAGGCAATCTTGGAGCAGGAGTTCGATCTGGCGCTGCTGGATGTCATGCTGCCCGATATCGATGGCTTTGAGCTGCTGCGTACGATCCGTTCCAGCCATACCTATCCCGTGATCATGCTGACGGCGCGCGATGCCCAGCAAGACAAGATCGAGGGCCTTTCGCTTGGCGCGGACGATTACGTGGTTAAGCCGTTTCGTCCTCTGGAGCTCATCGCGCGCGTGCACGCTCAGCTTCGCCGCTACACCAGCTACGGTAGCCGCGCACAGGCGGCCGAGTCGCCGACCCTCCAGCTCGACGGCTTGGAGATCAACCGCGATGCTCGTTCCGTAACGGTGGACGGTGCACCGGTACGCCTCACACCCACCGAGTATTCAATCTTGCTGTATCTGGTCGAGCATCGCGGCAGCGTGGTGGCCGTGGAGGACCTGTTCCGCGCGGTGTGGAGCGAGGATTTTATGCCCGGCTCCAACAATACGGTGATGGTGCACATTCGCCACTTGCGCGAAAAAATCGGCGACGACGCACAAAAGCCACGCTTTATCAAAAACGTCTGGGGCGTCGGCTACATCATCGAATAACGCTTTTCGCTTGTGAGGATCTTGATATGACAAAAGACGATAGGCAAGCGTTCGAGGTGCCCGATCGGCTCTTTGAATACGTGAGGTCGGTCGTCGACAACCGCGCGCTTGCAACGGTGCTGCTCTTTTTGCTGAGCCTGCTGCTGATTGGCATCGACAACATCGCCGGAATCTTGACGGTGCTGCTTGCTGGCTTTTTGCTGATCGATCGATTTGAGATCGTGCGCCGCTGCATGGTGATTGGCGGCGCCGCGTGGGCCATGACGTTGGCGATTGGCGCCATGGCGCTCGGCGGCATCGAAGGGCCGGTGCTGTTCGATGCCGGCTTTGTATTCAACATGCTTGGCTTTGTGCTGGCGCTTGCCGCGTGCGTGCTGTTCTTGTGCGGCCGCGCCCTGTACTACCAGGGCTACGAGCAGGGCGAGCAGCATGCCGATTGTGTGCTGGCTGTCCGTATTCAAGATCGCCTGATCGATCACCCCGACACCTGGGACAACATCGACGGCGACTTCTTGGAGGTCGAGGGCGCCCTTAACCGCGTGCGTGACCGTGAGCGCAAGGTGCAGCAAGCTCTGCGTGACGAGTCGCATCGCAAGGACGATCTGGTCACGTACTTGGCACATGACCTACGCACCCCGCTTGCCAGTGTGGTGGGCTATCTTTCGCTGCTGCAAGAGGCTCCTGAGCTGCCGGTTGAGCAACGTGCGCACTTTACGGGCGTGGCTCTCGACAAGGCGCACCGGCTCGATGCACTCATCGAAGAGTTCTTCGATATCACGCGCTTTGACTTCCACGATATCGTGCTCACGCGCGGCTATGTTGATCTGGGGTTGCTGCTGGCTCAGGTGGCTGACGAGTTCTATCCCATCCTCAACGAGCAACATAAGGAAGCCCAAGTTGATATTCGCGAGGACCTGACGGTGCTCGTGGATGGCGACAAGATGGCTCGCGTGTTCAACAACATCATGAAAAACGCCGTCGCCTATAGCTATGAGGGCTCGACTATCACGATTGAGGCCAGACGCCGGGACGACGGTGGCGTGCGCGTGCGCTTTATCAATCAGGGTGATCCGATTCCGGCGGCTAAGCTCAAGGTGATCTTTGAGAAGTTCTATCGCCTGGACGCGGCGCGTGCGACCAATCGCGGTGGCGCCGGCCTGGGTCTTGCCATCGCCAAGGAGATTGTCGCGGCACACAGCGGCACCATTGCGTGCGAATCGACGCCCGAGCACACGGTGTTTACCATTGCACTGCCCGCTGCATAACCAGCGTGTCCTTACAAACACTTGACAATGCGCTCACGTGCGTATGAGCCGTGATTTCTACTATCGATACTGCTGAATTGATATCGATATGGAGGTATGCGGTATGACGGCTGCTGCGGCGATGGAGCCTACGGAGCTTGAGGAACTCATAGAGGCGCAGGCCGAGGCCGCGCACGAGCGCGAAGTTGGGGATGCGACTCGCCCCACGGCGCAGGACCTTGCCGTCTCGCCGACGCGCATCGACGTCGAGGGCCTTGACCTGTTTTACGGCGACCATCATGCGCTCAACGACATGTCCATCAAGATCCGCGACAAGCAGATCACCTCGTTCATCGGGCCTTCGGGCTGCGGAAAGTCGACGCTGCTGCGCTGCTTTAACCGTATGAACGACGGTATCAAGGATTGCCGCATCGAAGGCAAGATTGCACTCGACGGCCAGAATATCCTGGGCGATTACGATATCTGCCGCTTGCGCCAGCGCGTGGGCATGGTGTTCCAACGCCCCAATCCGTTTCCCATGAGCATCTACGACAACGTCGCCTACGGTCCTCGCGGCATGGGAGTGCGCGACCGCGTCGTGCTCGACGAGCTGGTCGAAGACTCCCTGCGCCGCGCTGCCCTGTGGGACGAGGTCAAGGACAAGCTCAAGGAGTCGGGCCTGGGACTTTCGGGAGGACAGCAGCAGCGCCTGTGCATCGCCCGCGCGCTTGCCGTGCAGCCCGACATTCTGCTGATGGACGAGCCCACGAGCGCCCTCGATCCCGTGTCGACGCTGGTGGTGGAACAGCTGGCCTGCGAGCTCAAGGAGACCTGCACGCTGGTGGTCGTTACGCACAACATGCAGCAGGCTGCGCGTATTTCCGACTCGGTTGCTTTCTTCTTACTGGGCGAGCTGGTGGAGCATGCGCCCACTGCTCAGCTCTTTAAAAATCCGACCGACCCGCGCACGGCGGATTATTTGACGGGACGTTTTGGCTGATACCATCTAGTAAAGGTACCTTTAGGGTTAAGATGCGGTCACACCGGCCGCAAAGGGGTTCAACATGATCTATTACGTCGAGGACGACGACAACATCAGGGATTTGACGGTCTACGCGCTGCGCAAACAGGGAATCGAGGCCGAGGGTTTTTCGTGCGATGGCGAGTTTAAGGCTGCCGTGGCGCGAAGGGTGCCCGATGCCGTGCTGCTCGACATTATGCTGCCCGATACCGACGGCTTGGCGATTATGCGTCGCCTGCGCGCCGATCACCTGACGGCGACGGTGCCCATCATGATGCTTACCGCCAAGGACACCGAGCTCGACAAGGTGATGGCGCTCGATGGCGGTGCCGACGATTACCTGACTAAGCCGTTTTCGCTCATGGAGCTCGCCAGCCGCTGCCGCGCACTGCTGCGTCGCGGCGGCATGGTCAAACAGGCAAGCGATGTGCTCAGCGTGGGCGACATTGTGCTCTCGCCCAGCCATCGTGAGGTGACTGTTGCCGGCGAGTCGCTTAAGCTCACCCTGCGCGAGTTCGACCTGCTCGAGTACCTCATGCGCAAGCCCGGCGTGGTCTTTACCCGCGAGTCGTTGCTGCAGAGCGTGTGGGGCTGGGACTTCGACGGCGGTTCGCGCACCGTTGACGTGCACGTGCAGACGCTTCGCCAAAAACTGGGCGAGCATGCCAGCGCCATCGAGACCGTGCGCGGCGTGGGCTACCGCTTGGCCGAGCCTTCTGCCGGTGATGGTGCCGAAGGTGACGACACCGCGGCCACCGCATCGGAGGAGTAACCCGTGGTCTTCGCCCCCCAGGGAAAACATACGCTGTCGCACCGCGTTTTTGTGACGATCTTTGTCTGCGCCATGGCGGTTATCGTGGCGTTTACGGTGCTGGGTGCGTTCTTTGTGCAAAACACCTTGGCGGATGCCACGAGTGCCAACCTGGCGCAAGAAACCGAGCTCATTGCTGCCGCCCTCGACGAGCAGCAGGAGCCCATCCCGTTCTTGCGTAGCCTCGATCGAGAGGACTTGCGCATCACGCTGATTAACAAGGATGGATCGGTTGCCTACGACAACGAGGCGTCGCCTTCCACACTGCCCAACCATGGCGATCGCCCCGAGGTCATCGAGGCCTTTGAGAGTGGTTTGGGTTCCGCGGAGCGCGCAAGCTCTACGCTCGACGAGATTATGCTGTATCGCGCCGTCGCCCTTGATAACGGCCAGGTTGTCCGCTTGGCGCAGGCCCAGCCTGGCGTTGCGGCGATTTTGCTGTCGATGGTGGCGCCGATGCTGCTTATCGCAGCAGCGGGTGCGGTACTCTCGTTTTTTATGGCGCGCCGCGAGTCCCGTGCCATCATCGCGCCGTTGCAAGAGGTGGATTTGGACCACCCACGCCGTAGCTATGAGCACGCCTATGCCGAGATGGTCCCCATGCTTGAGCGTATCGAGTCGCAGCGCCAGGAACTCAAGCGCCAAATGGCGGTGCTGGCGGACAACGACCGTATGCGCCGCGAGTTCACGGCGAATATCACCCATGAGCTTAAGACGCCGCTTACGGCGATTTCGGGCTATGCTGAGCTCATCGCAAACGGCATGGTCGAGGGCGAGGACGACCTGCGCAACTTTGGCGGTCGCATCTATCGTGAGGCAGGCCGCTTGGCAGCGCTCGTCAACGACATCCTTACGCTGTCTAACTTGGACGAGGCCGAGCGTGCAACTGAGGGCGAGGCGGTGCCCATTGGGTCCACGGAGCCTATTGAGCTCTCGCGTGCCATCTACGCGGTTGAGCAGCGTCTTGAACAGGTCGCCCGTCAGGCGAATGTGACGATAAGTCATGAGACCAAGCCTGTGGTCATCGAAGGCGTGTCGCGCTTGATCGACGAGCTCATCTATAATCTGGCAAGCAACGCCATCCGCTACAATCGACCCGGCGGTACGGTTACGCTGCAGTGCGGCACCAACGACGAAGGTCATCCGTTCCTCGCGGTCGCCGACACGGGAATCGGTATCGCGCCTGAAGAACAGGGCAAGGTATTTGAGCGGTTCTATCGCGTGGACAAGAGTAGGTCCAAGGCACGCGGCGGAACCGGTCTGGGGCTTGCCATTGTCAAGCATGCGGCCCTGTATCATCACGCCACGCTCGATCTGTTGAGCGAGTTGGGCGTGGGAACCACCATTACGGTGACGTTTCCCATACAGCAGGACGAGCCATTCGCATAGCGATACAACATAGATATTGATGCAGACGCCGCATTTGACTTTCGGGTGCGGCGTTGTTGTGCAATTTTACGATTGCTTCCGACATTTTTACAGGAGAGCCTGTTTCTTATGTATAGAGTTTGGTCTCGGTAAAAAGATGCGATAACATACGGACAGTTTTGTCAATCCGAACTGGGGAAATGAAAGGCAAGCTGCATGACCCTTCTCGAACTGTTCCAGCTGCTGAAGAAGCACCTTCAGCTGGTCATCACCCTTCCGGTGGTCTGCGCGATCGCCATGGGCATCGTGTCCTTCGTTGCGATGGACAACACCTATACCGCGACGACGAGCATGTACATTCTCGCCAAGACCGACGATAGCGGTCAGATGAGCTACAACGATCTCTCGGCGAGTCAGATGCTTTCCAACGATATCGCCACGCTGCTGGATAGCGATAGCGTTAAGAGCGGCGCAGCCAATGAACTGGGCCTCACCGATCTGGATGACTACAAGGTGTCTGTTTCCTCCGAGACCACCACGCGTGTCATTACGCTTTCGGTTACCGGCACCGATGCCAAGGAGACGGCTAAGGTCGCAAAGGCCATGGCCAGCTCGGTGAGTACGGTCGCTCAGAACGTCGGCGCTGCCCAGAGCATCAACGTTATCGACGAGGCTAAGACCCCCGAAGCCCCCAGCGGTCCCAAGCGTATGCTGTACGTTGCTGTCGCGTTCCTCGCGGGCATCTTTATCGCAGTTGCCTATGTCGTTTTGGCAGACATGCTCAACACCCGCATCCGCGGTGCAGAAGAGGCAGAAGAGCTCCTGGGTATTCCCGTTGTTGGCCGAATTCCGGCTATGAAAGGTGGTAAATAGGCATGGCTAAGGCAAAGAACACCGATAAGCTCGTTGTACAGAATGCCGCCAAGACCCTTCTGGCCAACATCCGCTTTGCGAGCGTGGACGACCCCATTCGCACCATCACCGTTACCTCCTCGATTCCCAACGAGGGCAAGTCTACGGTTTCCATTAACCTTGCTCAGGCTATCGCCACCAGCGGCAAGAGCGTCCTGCTGGTCGAGGCTGATATGCGTCGCAGGTCCCTTGCCGATATGCTCGGCGTCCGCTCCCGCGGCGGACTCTATGCAGTCCTTTCCGAGCAGGTTTCTATTGACCAGGCAATTGTCGAGACGGGTCAGAAGAACTTCTACTTCCTCGATGCCGAGCCGCACATTCCCAATCCTGCCGACATCATCGTCTCTCACCGCTTTGCCAAGCTTGTAAAGGCACTGTCCGCCAAGTTCCAGTACGTCATCTTTGATGCTCCCCCGGTCGGCACCTTCATCGATGCTGCCGAGATCGCAAGTCTGACCGACGGTGCGCTTTTTGTCGTGCGTGAGGATTTCACCAAGCGCGAGGAGGCGCTCAACGCCATCGGTCAGCTTAAGAAGTCCGAGAAGGTCAAGCTCATCGGTACCGTTATGAACTACTGCGAGACCGAGACCAGCGAGTACTACTACTCCTACTACACCAAGGACGGTAAGAAGGTGAAGAAGGGCTCCGACGATCAGGGGACTTCCAAAAAGGGCATCTTCACCAACCGAGCAAACGTTTAGTTGATTAAGGCTGACCTATGCGTGACATTCATTGCCATATCTTGCCGGGTGTAGACGACGGCGCCGCCGATCTCGATGAGAGCTTGGCGATGCTCGAGGCTGCCAAGCGGGCCGGTGTAACCAGAATCGTTTGCACTCCTCACTGCCGTGATCCCTATTTTGATTACGACAAGATGTGGGATGCCTTTGAGCTGCTGCGTGATAACGCTGACGGTTTTCCGCTCCAGATGGGCTTCGAGGTCAACCATCGAAAGCTCGTTGAGCTTGGCATCGATGCCGCGGAGCACTTGCATTTCGATGGGACCAACGAGTTTCTGCTCGAGCTTTCGACGCATGCCGATGCGTATGCGTTTAGAGAGTACGAGAACACGATTTACGATTTGCAGTGCCGTGGCTACCAGGTGATCATCGCTCATCCTGAGCGCTATCGTGCGGTTCAAAAGGATGTAAGCGTGGCGGAGCGCCTGGTCGATATGGGCTGCAAGCTGCAGGCTTCGGCGGACTTTATTGCCGGCGGTCGCTTTGGTCGCGAGAAAAAGCCGGCACAGCGCCTGTTCGATCAGAACCTGTACAGCTTCATCGCGAGCGATGCCCATAACGTGGGTCATTACGACTGCCTGGCGAAGGCTCGCGCGAAGTTTAGCGTGCGCGGAGCTCATTTTCGCTAAAATCTGTCCCTAACGTTCGCATTGAATGAAAGGGCAGCATGGATATCCAACTTAAGACGGGATGCTTTGATGACGCGGCGTTGGTGCGCCGCGTCGTTTTTATGGACGAGCAGGGCTACGAGAATGAGTTCGACGCTATCGACGAGGATCCGAACTGCATTCATGTGACGCTCTATGTAGACGGCGAGCTCGCCGGTTGCTCGCGCGTGTTTCCCGAAGAGCTTGAGCGCGCGGCTGACGCAGAGGCTCCAGTGTCGCCGGCGTGCGACTTGGACGAAGGCGTCGCGGCGGGGGAGACCTACATTATGGGGCGCGTGGCCGTGTTGCCGAGCATGCGCCGTCGCGGTCTGGCGAGTGCGATCGTTGAGGCCAGTGATGCGTGTGCGCGCGATGCCGGCGCTAAGCTTATTAAGCTGCATGCGCAGGAATACGTGCTGCCGCTCTATGCAAAGACGGGCTACACGCAAATTGCTCCGGTAGATTACGAAGACGAGGGCCAACCCCATGTCTGGATGGCCAAGCGCGTAGATGGCAGATAGGGACGTTCCTTTTCTGCCGGCGGTTGGGGACACTCCTTGGTAATTGGTGCATCGGAGCGCTTAGACATACAGTTTTTCGATTCCGTATGTATATATGCGCGCTAATGGGTTATAAAATCTAAGTCTGAACATAGCAGGTCTGCGATGCGGCTCGGGCGACCGGGCCGTTTTTGCGGGCGGGGGTAGCGCGAAAGGACTGCACATGCGTCAATTTAAGACCGAGAGCAAAAAACTGCTCGACCTCATGATCAACTCCATCTACACCAATAAGGAAATCTTCCTGCGCGAGCTTATCTCTAACGCGAGCGACGCCGTCGACAAGCTCAACTTTAAGAGCCTGCAGGATCCGAGCGTCAAGATCGACCAGGGCGACCTGGCCATTCGCGTCTCCTTTGATAAGGATGCTCGCACCATCACGATTTCGGATAACGGTATCGGCATGACCGCCGAGGAGCTCGAGCGCAACCTGGGCACCATCGCCCACTCCGGCTCCGAGGAGTTTAAGACCGAGAACGCCGAGCAGCAGGGCTCCGATGTCGACATCATCGGTCAGTTTGGCGTGGGCTTCTACTCCGCCTTTATGGTTGCCAGCCACGTAAAGGTCGTCAGCCGCGCCTATGGCGAGGATGTCGCCCATGTGTGGGAATCCGACGGTCTTGAGGGCTACACCATCGAGGACGGCGAGCGCGCCGAGCACGGTACCGATGTCATCCTGACGCTGCGCGAGAACGAGAAGCTCGATACCGACGGCGAGGCCGAGACCTACGATCGCTTCCTGACCGAGTGGGGCCTCAAGAGCCTAATTCAGCAGTACAGTAACTATGTGCGTTACCCGATCCAGATGATGGTGTCCAAGAGCCGCCAGAAGCCCAAGCCCGAGGATGCTGGCGATGACTACACGCCCGAGTACGAGGACTACCAGGAGCTCGAGACCGTCAACTCCATGACGCCGATCTGGAAAAAGCGCAGCTCCGATGTCGAGCAGAAGGACTACGACGAGTTCTACAAGTCCACGTTCCACGACTTTGACGATCCTGCGCGCACCATCAGCTTCCATGCCGAGGGCACGCTCGAGTATGACGCCCTGCTGTTTGTGCCGGGCCGCGCGCCGTTCGATCTGTACAGCAAGGATTACGAGAAGGGTCTGGCGCTCTACAGCTCCAATGTCCTGATCATGGAGAAGTGCGACGACCTGCTGCCCGACTACTACAACTTTGTCCGCGGCGTCGTGGATTCCGCCGACGTGTCGCTCAACATCTCGCGTGAGACGCTGCAGCAGAACCGTCAGCTCAAGGCCATCGCCAAGCGCGTGGAGAAGAAGATTACCGCCGACCTTGAGGATATGCGTGACAACGACCGCGAGGCCTACGAGAAGTTCTTTGAGAACTTTGGCCGCGGTCTTAAGTACGGCATCTACTCGAGCTATGGCATGAAGGCCGATGAGCTCGCCGACCTGTTGCTGTTCTGGTCTGCCAAGGAACAGAAGATGATTACCCTGGCCGAGTATGCCAAGGGCATGCCTGAGGATCAGAAGGCCATCTACTACGCCGCCGGCGACTCGCGTGAGCGCTTGGCCAAGATGCCCGTGGTAAAGGGCGTGCTCGACCGCGGCTATGACGTGCTGCTGCTGACGCAGGATGTGGATGAGTTCACGTTCCAGGCTATGCGTGAGTACGTTGCCGCCGATATGCCCAAGATCTACGAGGACGATGCTGCCCGCGAGGCTGCCGAGAAGGCTGTGGCCGACGGTGCCGAGCCCGAGGTCGAGGATCGTCATCTAGAGCTCAAGAACGTTGCGACCGGTGATCTTGACCTGGCGACCGAGGACGAGAAGAAGGAGGCCGAGGACGCCACCAAGGAGAACGAGGACCTCTTTAGCGCTATGAAGGAGGCGCTCGGTGACAAGGTCGAGAAAGTCGCCGTCTCCGCGCGCCTGACCGATGCCCCCGCTTGTATCACCACCGAGGGCCCACTTTCGCTCGAGATGGAGAAGGTGCTCCAGAAGGGACCCGAGGGCGCGCCCGACGGCATGCCCAAGAGCCAACGCGTGCTCGAGCTCAACGCCAAGCACCCGGTCTTTGACAAGCTTGTCGCTGCCCAGAAGGCAGGCGACGCCGACAAGATCAAGCAGTACTCTGGTCTGCTCTACGATCAGGCCCTGCTGGTCGAGGGCATCCTCCCCGAGGACCCCGTTGCCTTCGCAGCAGCTGTTTGCAACTTGATGTAGTTAGGTAGTTACGCGGTTCTACCAAACCTATTGGTCCGCCGTTCTAGCGAACGGCGGACCAGTCGACGCTGCGCGGGCGCCAGAGCGACAACTTGTCATTCAAAGAGGACGGCATGACCAGAAGGTCTATGCCGTCCTCTTTTCATGCCAATTTGTTCGCTCTGGCGCCCGCTCGCTGGCATTGCTAAAACATCGACGTTACCGTGGTCCAAACTAGTCATTGGGGACGTTTTTGTTTGACTAGTCGTTTAAGAACGTCCCCGATGCTATTTGAATTGCTAATTTGTGCGGGTTGTGGTTTTGTGACCTGCTGAAATTAAAGATACTGTACAACTGTACGCTAATTCGTCTTCGTAGTATATTGCTACCCGCAAAACTCAATACCATTGTGCTCTGAGACGCTAAAGCGCTTACGTACAATGGTTATCGATAGTACGATTCGATTCAACGACAGGATGGATGGTCCAAGCGTGAGTCTCGGCAGCAAACTATCCAATGCAAAGGTCTCCTTTGCGATATTTAAGCGCGACATTAAGCGACTGCTTGTGAACCCCGTCGCCTTGGTGGTTACCCTTGGCGTGTGCGTTATTCCCTCGCTGTATGCCTGGTACAACATCGTGGCCAACTGGGATCCGTACGGAAACACCCAGGGCATCAAGATTGCCATCGCCAACAACGATCGGGGCACCCAAAACGACCTGGTGGGCGAGCTCAACGCGGGCGATCAGGTCGTCGATCAGCTCAAGGAGAACGATCAGCTGGGCTGGACCTTCGTCGATTCTGCGGCCGATGCCAAAGAGGGCGTCGAGAGCGGTGAGTACTATGCGGCCATCGTAGTCCCCAAGAACTTCTCGGATAACCTGGTTTCGATGCTCGACGGCAACTACCATCAGCCCAAGCTTACGTACTACGTCAATGAGAAGAAGAGCGCTATTGCGCCCAAGGTTACCGACACCGGTGCAAACACCATCGAGGAGCAGATCAACTCGGAATTTGTCTCCACGGTGGGCGAGACCGTTGCCAGTATTGCCAAGGATGCCGGAGTCGATTTAAAGGACAAGGCAACCCAGACTCAGGATTCGTTGGCCGGTTCGGTATCAGAGGCTTCCGATACGT
Source organism: Collinsella sp. (assembly GCA_048430645.1). Taxonomy (GTDB): domain Bacteria; phylum Actinomycetota; class Coriobacteriia; order Coriobacteriales; family Coriobacteriaceae; genus Collinsella. The sequence goes on from DBFOME010000013.1 coordinate 16,353, forward strand.
TGGGCGAAGTGCGTGATTCGATTGGCGACATGAATGCCGCCATCGATAAGACGAGTGGTTCCATTGCCTCGGCAGATGCGGCACTTGCCGGTCTGCAGGGTCAGGCGCCGTCGCTGACGCAGGCGATCTCCCAGGGCAATGACCTGCTGGGCGAGGCTCGCGCCACGGCGGGCAACTCTGTCGCCTCGCTCTCCAAGGCGCTCTCGGAAGGCAGCCTTGCGCTCACCAAGACGTCAGCCTCTGCGAACGCTGCCATCGGCAAGCTGACGGGCACGGTCACATCTACGACCACCCGTATCGACAACTCGCTCGAGTCTCTCCAAGCGACGATCGACCACAATAAGGCCGTTATCGGGCACTTAGAGATTCTCGCCAATGACACGTCGACAGGTTCCGAGGAAATTGACGCGCGCATTGTATCGACCATCGATTTGCTTCGAGAGCAGAATGAAAAGCTTCAGAGCATCAAGGACGGTCTGTCCGCGCAGTCGAGCGCCATGGCGAATGACGCAGCGGCTGTTTCGGGTGCCAGTGACGCTATCAATAACGCAATTCATACCGGTGCGACCAACCTTGGCCAAGCCCAGACGGACTTGGGCCAAAACGCGCTGCCGAAGGCCTCGAGCGCGCTCGACTCTTTTGCTGCCGTTTCGGGCGACCTGACCGGTATCGTCTCGGGTATGACACCTACACTTGCAAATGCGCGCGGCACGTTGGCGCAGCTTAGCGCTACGCTCGGCCAGGCCAAGACCACGCTGTCCCAGACCGATTCCTCGCTTGCCAAGGTCCAGGACAAGCTTGCAACCGCCGCCAATGACATCGCGGCGCTGCAGACCTCCGAGTCCATGGGCGAGCTGGCCGATCTGATGGGCGTCGATGTCAATGACGTGGCAGATTTCATGGCGTCTCCGGTTGAGTTGACGTCCAAGTCAATCTATCCGGTCAAGAGCTTTGGCTCGGGCATCGCTCCCTTCTACACCAATCTGGCGCTTTGGGTGGGCGGCTATGTGCTCATCGCCATTTACAAGCTCGAGGTCGACCGTGAAGGTGTTGGCAGCTTTACGGCGCGCCAAGGCTACTTTGGCCGCTGGTTGCTCATGGTGATCCTGGGCGCGTTGCAGGCCATCATCGTTACGGTAGGCGATCTGGTGATTGGCGTGCAGTGCGTCAGCCCGCTGCTGTTCGTGCTGGGCGGCATCGCCATTTCGTTCACCTACGTCAATATCATCTATGCGCTGTCCACCACGTTTAAGCATATCGGCAAGGCTATCGGCGTCATTCTCGTCATCGTGCAGATCCCGGGTTCGTCGGGCATGTACCCCATCGAGATGATGCCCGGCTTCTTCCAGTGGCTGCACCCGCTGCTGCCCTTTACCTACGGCATCAATCTGCTGCGCGAGACGGTCGGCGGCATGTATTCGTTCAACTACCTGTTTAACCTGTGCATTCTGGGCGTGTTCTTGATCGTGGCGCTCTTTATCGGCCTGCAGCTGCGTCCGCTGCTGCTCAACCTTAACCTGCTCTTTGATAAACAGCTCTCCACGACCGGTATGATGATTTGCGAGTCCAACGACCTGCCGCGCCAGCGCTACTCGCTGCGCACGGCCATGCGCGTCATGCTCGATTCCGATTCGTACCGTCGCGAACTGCTCGATCATGCGGTCGCCTTTGAACATCGCTACCCGTACTACATCAAGGGCGGTTTTGCCGCCGTGGTGGGCGTTCAGGTCCTGCTCTTTGTCCTGTCGACGGTTCTCGATATCGACAATAACGGCAAGATCATCCTGCTTGTCATTTGGATCATCTCGGTTATTGCCATCTGCGGCTGGCTTATCAATATCGAATATATCCGAGCGAGCCTCAATACCCAGATGCGCATCTCGGCGCTTTCGGATGAGGACCTGCGTCGCGAGATGCGCGAACACACGGCCGCCATTCCTGCCGCCCGCCACATGTTTGGCCTCAACGCCAGCGAGCGTGGTGCCAAGGGCGGCGATCAGTCCACGGGCCGCTTGCCGCATATCGGCTCGCACCATAAATCTCAGGGCAGCGACAGCACAGCCACAAATGATGGAGATACCACCGCGCTTGGCAAGCACTCCAAAGGAGGTGAGGCATAAATGAAGAACATCCTGCATCTGTTTAAGCGCGATGTCCAAAACGTGTCTCGCTCCGTGATCGGCTTGGTTGTCGTGATGGGCCTCATTATCGTACCGTGTCTGTACGCGTGGTTTAACATCGCCGGCAGCTGGGATCCGTACGGCAACACCGGCAATCTTAAGATCGCCGTGGTCAACACCGATGAGGGTTACGAGAGCGATTTGATCCCCGTCGAGGTTAACGTGGGCGAAAACGTGACCGCCACCCTACGCGGCAACGAGAGCTTCGATTGGGTTGTGCTCAACAATCGCGAAAAGGCTATCGAGGGCGTTAAGTCGGGCGCGTACTATGCTGCCGTCGTTATCCCCAAAACGTTTAGCGCTGACATGATGACGCTTTTCTCGACCGACGTGAAGCATGCCGATATCGAGTTCTACGAGAATCAGAAGGCCAACGCCATTGCGCAGATCGTGACCGAGAAGGGTTCGAGCGCCGTCCAGAGCCAGGTTAACGAAACTTTTACCGAGACCATTACGAGCATCGGTCTTAAGACGGTGTCCAGCCTGCTCGATTACATGAGCACCGACCAGGTCAGCAACTTTATCGCCAACCTGTCCTCGACGCTCGGCGATTCGATTGAGGACCTGCGAGACGTTCAGGCAAATGCTTCGTCGCTGGCGGGCATTTTGAGCTCCACGTCCGATTCGCTGACGTCGGCGAGCGGCATGCTCAAGCAGACCGGTGCCGTCGATGAGTCGACAAAGCAGCTCATGGAACATGCCAAAAGCGGCATCGATGATTCCAAAGAAGCGCTTAAGGCGGCAAACGATGCCATCGATGCCGCAATCGATGGAAGTGCTGGTTCGTTCGACAATGTGTCTGCCGAGCTCGCGAAGGCGTTCGACACCGCAAACCAGCATGTCGACCTTACGGTGTCCCAACTCAACGATGCCGCTGCGGCCCTCAATGCGCGCGCCAAGGATATCGATGCGATGGCCGATCAGCTCCGCAGCCTTGCCGACCAGGTGAGCGATGAGAATTTGAAGGACGGCCTCAAGTCCGCCGCGACGTCGCTGGGCAGAATCGCCGTTGAGTACCGCAACAATGCCAAGGATCTGGCGGCTACCGCGAAGTCTCTCTCCGATAGCATGGCCGAGGTCAACAACTCGCGTGCCGAGGTCGATCAGGCCATCGCTGATGCCAAGGCCGGCATCGCGGGTGCCAAATCCGATTACGATTCCACGTTCTCGGTTAAGGCCAAGGAGCTCAAGAAGACGGTTTCGGGCATTCTGGACTCGCTTGATGGCATCTCGGGCGACCTGGATAGCGCCGTAGGCGGCCTGACCGACACATCCGGTTCGCTGGCAAAGGGCCTCTCCAAGGCTGCAAAGCTGGTCAACAAGGCTTCTGATCAGCTGGGCGAGGCGTCGGACAAGATCAGTGCGTTTAAGGACGAGCTCGACGGCGCCTTGATGTCGGATGACCTCGCCACGATCAAGACGATGATTGGCAACGATCCCGAGGGTCTGGCCGTGTCGCTTTCCGGCCCCGTCGCGCTCGATCGCAAGCCGGTCTATCCGATCCGCAACTACGGCTCGGCCATGGCGCCGTTCTACACGATTCTGTCGCTCTGGGTCGGCTCGATCGTGCTGGCGGCCATGATGAAGGTCTCGGTTGACGATGAGCTTATCAACGAGCTCATCCCCGTGCGCCTGCACGAGATCTACCTGGGCCGCTACCTGTTCTTTGGCGGTCTGGCCCTGCTGCAGGCAACGCTCGTGTGTGCGGGCGACATCCTGTTCTTTGGCATCCAGTGCGACGACCCGCTGCAGTTTGTGCTGGCGGGCTGGGTCGCGAGTCTCGTGTTCTCCAATATCGTCTACACGCTTACGGTTTCGTTTGGCGATATCGGCAAGGCGCTCGCCGTCGTGCTGCTGGTCATGCAGGTCGGCGGTTCGGGCGGCACGTTCCCCATCGAGATGACCGGTCCTGTGTTCCAGGCGATCTATCCGTTCCTGCCGTTCACTCACGGCATCAACGCCATGCATGCTGCCATGGCAGGCGCCTACCATATGGAGTACTGGGTTGAGCTGGGTATTCTGGCGAGCTATCTGATTCCGTCGCTGGCCCTGGGCGTCGTCTTCCGCCGTCCGGTCATCAAAGTCAACGACTGGATCATCGAAAAGCTGGAGTCAACCAAATTAATCTAGTTACGCGGTTTTACCAAACCGCGTAACGGCTCGACGCTGCAAACGCCCCTAAGCGGCAATCTGACGTTCAATTTCAAGGGCGCGACCAGAAGGTCAGCGCCCTTTCATTTCACGTCACCTTGCTCGCTTAGGGTCGTTTTCGCTCATATGACCCAATCCGCTGTCAAGAGCCACAATGGCCCCGCCGACCGCTTGCA
>DBFOME010000014.1:0-82050 GCA_048430645.1 Collinsella sp.
AGCGTCGGTCAACAGAGAGGAAACTACCATGGCTCATCCCGTAATTGATGCCGACGAGTGCATCGCTTGTGGCGTTTGCGTCGACTCCTGCCCCGCTGGCGTTCTGGAGCTCCAGGACGTCGCTACCGTCGCTGACGAGGACTCCTGCGTCGCCTGTGGCGCTTGCCAGGACGCTTGCCCCGCTGGCGCGATCACCGAGATCGTCGAGGAGTAACAACTCCCCCACTTGCACACTCAAAAGTACACCGTGCACAAAAAAAAGGAGGCTTCCGCATCGCCGCGGAGGCCTCCTTTTGCATATGTGGGCAGCTAATTTGGAGCGGGACCCTTGGCAGTTGCGGTGGAATAGTTCCTGTTTTATGTCTTGGATGCCGATTTTAGGAACTATTTCACCGCAACTTATAGATGCGGCGTCGACTAGGACAAATCGTCTTCGTAGGGCATCAGGTCTGCTAGGTAGCCTTTTTCCTTGAGCATCGCCTCGATCTCGTCGAGGGTCTGTTCGTCCTCCGCCGCAATGCGATGGAAGTGGTAGCCGCTGGTCACCGTTAGCAGCGGAAAGCTCTTGCCGCTCTCGATATCGCGCAGATAGCGCTCGACATCGCGGCGATTGCGGATGTCCAGATCAGCCGTGATCTTACCGTATACGCGGTGATTGACGATCACATTGAGCACGGAGCCGCCGGCGTCGACGATACTCGTGAGCTCATCGCCCGCCTGCTCCACGCTGTGGCGAACCTTGACCAAGCGCGTGGGCACAGCGGGGCTGCTGGGGGCCTCCTGCAGCACATAACCACGGTTGGTCGCCACGATATCGTGCCCGTCGGCGCGCAGCAGAGCGATGTCTTGCACGACAATCTGGCGGCTCACACCCACCTCGCGGGCAAGTGCGCTGCCCGAAACGGGTCCCTTGGCTCCCTCGAGCACGGCCATGATGGCACGGCGACGCTCGCGGGCGTCCATTATTTACCGTCCAACAGACGCAGGTGCTTGAGCGAGAGGTCGAGAATCGGCGCAGAGTGAGTCAGCGCCCCCGAGCTAATAAAGTCAACGCCCAGGTCGGCGAGCGCGCGGATATTGCTGGCGTCCACGTTGCCCGAGCACTCGGTCTTGGCGCGGCCGGCGATAAGCTCAATCGCGGCAGCCATATCGTCGTGGGTCATGTTGTCGAACATGATGATGTCGGCGCCGGCCTCCACAGCCTCGCGCACCATGTCCAGGTTCTCGCACTCAATCTCGACCGTCGTGGTAAACGACGCATGGGCGCGCGCCATCTCGATCGCGCGCGCCACGCCACCGGCGGCATCGATGTGGTTGTCCTTGAGCATGACGGCCGTCGACAGGTTGTAGCGGTGGTTGCTGCCGCCGCCGATCTCGACCGCCGCCTTCTCAAACACGCGCATACCCGGCGTGGTCTTGCGCGTGTCGACGAGCACAGTCTTGGTGCCCTCGAGCGCTGCAGCCATCTGGTGCGTATAGGTAGCGATGCCGCTCATGCGCTGCAGGTAGTTGAGCGCCACACGCTCGCCCGAAAGCAGCACGCGCGCGTCGCCGCGCACCTGACCCACATGGTCGCCGGCGTGCACCTCGTCGCCATCGGCAACGTCGAGCAGCACCGAGCTCTGCGGATCCAGCAACTCAAAGGTGCGGGCAAACACATCCAAGCCGGCGATGATGCCGTCGGCCTTGGCGATAAGCTCCACCGTGGCGGGGCGCGCCGTGGGACACACGCTCGCCGTGCTCACGTCCTCGAACGTGATGTCCTCGCGCAGGGCCTGCAGAATCAGATCATCGGCGACGAGCTTCATGGTAATGGGATTCATGGTCTACTCCTCCACGGCCTGCGTGCCGGCAGCACGGGCCAAATCATCGATTGCCAGGGTGTCGGCGCTCAGAGCGCGATGACGGCCATCGAGCGCGGGATCGCCCGCCTGCTCCACGGCCAGCGACTCGCCGGTACGCATGCACCACGCGGCGCGACGACCCCAGACCAGCGCCTCGAGCAGGCTGTTTGATGCAAGGCGATTCTTGCCGTGAACGCCATTGCAAGCCGTCTCGCCCGCGGCGTAGAGCTCTGGCATCGAAGTGCGGCCGTCCTTATCGACCCATACGCCGCCCATAAAGTAGTGCTGCGTGGGCGTAACGGGAATGGGCTCGTCCAAGATGTCGCGACCGTCCTCCAGGCAGCGCGCGCGAATGTTGGCAAAGTGCCCGGTCACCACATCGCGCTCGACGGGGGCAAAACTCAGCCACTCGTGCTCGGCACCGTCCTGCTTCATCTGCTCGCGAATAGCGGCGGCGACCACATCGCGCGGCTGAAGCTCATCGGTAAAGCGCTCGCCAGCGGCGTTGAGCAAAATCGCGCCCTCGCCGCGGCAACTCTCGCTGATCAGGAAGGTGCGACCCGGCTGCGGCGAGAACAGTCCCGTGGGGTGAATCTGCACGTAGTCCAGATGCTCCATCTTAATGCCATGCTCCTGAGCGATGTAGCAGGCATCGCCCGTGAGCTGCGGGTAGTTGGTCGAATGGTCGTATACGCCGCCGATGCCGCCCGTTGCCCACAGCGTGTGGCGGGCATGGATCTTAAACGGCTCGCCGGCATGCGCGCCCTCGGCGGTATTTACCAGCTCGTCGGCGGGACGAACCGAGTTGTTCTCGTCCACGGGAACGGCGACGACGCCGGTGCACACCGTGGCACCGTCACGCTCGCCCGTTAGGATGTCGGTCATGGCCACGTGCTCCAAAATCTGCACGTTATCCAGCTTGCGAACGGCCTGGAGCAGCTTGGTCGTGATCTCCTTGCCGGTAATATCGGCATGGAAGGCGATGCGCGGACGGCTGTGCGCGCCCTCGCGGGTAAAGTTGAGGCTGCCGTCGGCCTTGCGCTCAAAATCCACGCCCATGGCCAGCAGGTCGTTGATGACCGAGCGGCTCGAGCGAATCATGATGTCGACGCTCTCGCGGCGGTTCTCGTAGTGGCCGGCGTGCATGGTGTCCTCAAAGAAGGCATCGTAGTCCGAGCCTTCGGGCAGCACGCAAATGCCGCCCTGCGCGAGCATCGAATCGCACTCATCGACCGAGCCCTTGGAGAGCATGATCACGCGCGTGCTCGTCGGCAGGTTGAGAGCTGCGTACAGGCCCGCCACGCCGCAGCCGGCAATAACGACGTCGCACTCCATGTCGGGGTATTGTTTGGTTTTCACAGGAATCCTCTCCCTTGTAATGTGGCATAAGGGACTGCCCCTCATGTCACATTGTTCTAGCGCGCTGCGTACTCGAGCATACGGTCGAGCGTAAGTTTTGCCTGGTCGGCAGCCTCGTCCGACACACCGATCTGCACCTCGCCCTCGCCCGTCTCCAGGCAGCGCACGAGCTTTTCGAGCGTGATGAGATCCATGTTGACGCAGGTGGGCTGCACCGCGGGGAAGTAGAACTTCTTGCCGGTGCCCTGGCAGCGGCGCTCGAGCTCGTAGAGCACGCCGCGGACCGTCACGATAATGAACTCGCTCGCGTCGGACTCCTCGGCGTACTTGATGATGCCGGCGGTGGAGCCGATGTAGTCGGCCTCGGCCAGGACGTCGGCCTTGCACTCAGGATGCGCCAGCACGAGCGCGTCGGGGTGGGCCTCCGTCGCGTCGACGATCTGCTCGACGGTGATAATGTGATGGCGCGGGCAGTAGCCGTTGTTGAGGATGATGTGCTTTTGCGGCACCTGCTCGGCTACGAAGCGGCCCAGGTTTTGGTCGGGAATGAACAGGATATGCTGCTGCGGCAGCTCGGACACGATCTTGACGGCATTGGAGCTGGTGACGCACACGTCGCTCCAGCTCTTGATCTCGACCGTGGAGTTGACGTAGCACACCACGGCCAGGTCGTCGCCGTACTCGGCGCGCGCCGCGTCGACCGTCTCGCGCTTGACCATGTGAGCCATGGGGCAGTCCGCGCCCGGCTCGGGCAGCAGCACGGTCTTAGTGGGATTGAGCAGCTTGGCGCTCTCGCCCATAAACTCCACGCCGCACAGCACGATGGTCCGCTGTGGCAGGCTCTTGGCGAGCTTGGCCAGGTAGAAGCTGTCGCCGACGTAATCGGCAACGGCTTGGACCTCGGGCGCCACGTAGTAGTGCGCCAGGATTACCGCGTCACGTTGGGTTTTTAGTTGCTGAATGGCCTCGACGAGTTCTGCGGGCACCAGTGCCACGCGCTCCGTTGCCGTCGTTGCCGATGCCAGGCCGGCCGCGATATCGCGTGCAAGCTCCGACGCATCCATGTTCGCGCTCTGTGCCATCAAGGCCCCTCTCTTTTGGCGAATCTTGGGGCTTTAGTATGACACCTAGGTTTACAGCTGACAAGACAGCTGTAAACCTAGGTGTAAAGTTGAAATAAAGATTCAATCATGTGGCAGGTCCATTTTTGAACTGGCAAGCTGAGGCTAGCCGAGCTCTCGATAGCGCAGGAGGCATCTTTCGCCACCGCAATACCGCTTGGCGCGAGTTGCACGCCGTGGGGCGCAAACGGTCCGCACCTCCGCAAGCGGCGCGTGCCCGATGTGGCAAAATCGAACTACTTAAGGGGGCCGAATGCTCAAGATTATTGCCTGCGACGATGACGTCGCTTTTCTAGATAGACTGCACCGAATGATCGATCGTTGGTCGACCGAGACGGGCACGGCGGTCGATGTTGCGCTCGTCACGCGCGGCGAGGACCTACTGGCCCGCCATGCCGCATCGCGCGCCGACATCATTCTGCTCGACATGATCATGCCGCTCGTCAACGGCATGGACACCGCACGCGAATTGCGCCAGGCCGATACCGCCGTGCGCCTGGTGTTCCTCACCTCGTCGCCCGAGTTCGCACTGGAGTCCTACGAGGTCCGTGCCTTCGACTATCTGCTCAAGCCCGTGACTTACGAACGCCTGGCGCAGTTACTCGACGAGCTTTCGAGCATGCGCCCGGCGGCAACCGACGAGCTCGTGATCAAAACGTCCTTTGGCTACCACGCCCTGCGCCTGTCCGACATCGAATATGCCGAGGCGCGCAACAAGCACGTGGTCTTCCACCTGCGCGACGGACGCGATATCGAGGCACTCGAGTCGTTCCGCAGCGTCGAGGACCGCTTGGAGCAAAACGCGGTCTTCTTTAAATGCCACCGCAGCTACCAGGTCAACCTGCGCAATATCGATCACTTTGACCGCACGGACATCGTCATGCGCTCGGGCGCTTGCATCCCGCTTTCGCGCAGCTGCAAGCAGGGATTCCAAGACGCCTACTTTGCGGTGCGCTTTGAGGGTGGAAGACACTGATGGTCTCCTCGGTCGAAATGATCCTTTGGGCAATCCACCACGCCACGACGTTGCTCTTTGGCGTCTTTGCCTCGGCGGCGCTGTGCGGTATCGAGATCAACCGGCGTCATGCGCTTGAACTGGTGCTGGTCGGCGCCGTAACCGGATGCGCATTTGGCCTCGCCAATGCCGTCGGCGGAGAGCTTTTCGCCCGCCAGGTATATCCGCTCGTCGTGCATCTGCCGCTCATCATCTATTTGTGCGCGCGCTACCGCCTGAGCCCGCTGCTTGCCGTGCTCGGCATTACGAGTGCCTATCTGAGCTGCCAGTTCAGCAATTGGATGGGCATCGCCGCATTTGCCGCAACCGATTCTCAGATCGCGTACTATCTGGCGCGCATCGCGACCACACTCGCCGTCTTTGCCGTCCTGCTGCATTGGGCCGGCGACATCGGTCCGCGCTTGGCGATTAAAAGCACCACCGAGCTGGGCATCCTTTTAATCCTGCCGCTCGTCTATTACGTCTTTGACTATGCCACCAACGTCTACACCACGCTGTTCCACTCGGGCTCGGTGGTGACGGTTGAGTTTTTGGCCTTTGCACTCTGCGCGTTCTACCTTATGTTCCTCGCCGTCTACCTGCGTGAATACGAAGAAAAGGAAACCGCCGAGCGAGAGCGCTGGATGCTCGAAACCCGCGACAGCGCCGCCATCAAAGAGCTCGAGGCTTGGCGTCAATCTGGGCGCGAGCTGTCGATTCTGCGCCACGACATGCGCCACTTCCTACGCGGCCTGGCCGCTTTAATTGAGGAGGGCCACACCGACGAGGCGCTCGATCGCATCGACGAACTCTGCGAAGCCGGCGACCGCACCGCCGTACGCCGCTTCTGCGCCAACGAGACCGTAAACATCGCGCTTTCGTCATTTAACTCGGATATCAATAGAAACGGCATTACCGCCAACCTGCGCGCCGCCGTACCCGAAACCATCCACGTAGGTGACGCCGACCTGTTTAGCGTGCTCTCAAATGCCTTGGAAAACGCTATCACCGCCGCAAGCGCCGCACCCCAAGGAAAGCGATTCGTCGACCTTGACCTGCGATTAGAGGACGGCCAGCTGCTGCTGTTAGTTTCCAATACGTTTGACCGCGCGCCGCGCATGGTCGACGGCATGCCCGTGACCCGGCATGCGGGCCACGGCTTTGGCACCAGGAGCATCAAACTTGCCGTGGAGCGCATGAATGGCAACTGTCAGTTCCGCATTAGCGGCGATCGGTTTGAGCTGCGCGCTGTGATGTAGAAGTGCGGCGCCGATCTCGAGGCGCGCCTTGCCCGCCAGGCAATCGCTCGCCGGCGCCAATCCGCTACAGCGGAGCGGCCGCCGGGGTCAGTTGCTTGATGTATGCCCACATGCGCTGCTTAGCGGCCTTGTCGGTGAGTGCCGCCTCAAAGCCGTCGAGCGCGAGCACGCGGCGGCCCTGCACATGGGCGACCAGGCCGGGCTTGAGCATGGCGGTGTCGAAGTCATCGATCGCCACGAGCATATCGGCATAGGTCTCGCGCATGGCATCAGCCGCGTTGTTGTCGAGCAGTAGCACCGCCTCGGGGTCCAAGGCCTCAAGCGCCTCGCGGAACAGCTCGCACGGCAGAGTCTCGCCCACCGCGATCGCTCCGTCACCCACGCCGGCGACGCTTGCCAGCACGCAAAAATCCTCGGGCGCGTAGCCGATGGCCCCAAGCGCCTTGCGCAACGCCGTGCCATCCGGGCCGGCAGCAAGCTCGCCACCCGAACGCTCGGCGTCGTCCAAATCGCCTTTGACCAGAACGATCGGCGAGCACGCGTTGCCCGCGATACGCACGCCACGGACCGCAAGCGATGTGAGCTCCTGCTCGGCCGCCTGGGCGATGGCTTCTTTTTTCTGGCTTTGTGACGTGGACATGCGCTCTCCAATCGTTTGCGTGCCCACCATTATATAAAAGAGCTGCCCGCGAGTGGTTGCTTTGCGGGCGGCTGGGTATAAGCACGGTCGTACTGAGTTTTACGCGGCCGAGCCGCGTCGCATTATGGAGGTCACCATGGCTGGCATTAATCAGATTACCCCCGAGAACTTCGATTCCATCGTTAACGACAGCCTGCCCGTGCTGGTTGATTTTTGGGCACCGTGGTGCGGTCCCTGTCGATCCCTCTCGCCCATCGTTGACGAGGTTGCCGATGAGCTGGCGGGCAAGCTTGCCGTTGCCAAATGCAATGTCGACGACAACCAGGACCTGGCCATGAAGTATGGCGTCATGAGCATCCCCACGCTGATTGTGTTTAAGAACGGCGAGGAGATTGACCGCTCGGTTGGCGCTCTACCCAAGGCGAGGCTGCAGGCGCTGCTGGAGAAGCATCTGTAATACGCTTGTTACTTACTCGCCGTCTATGAGCGCTTTTGCACCGCTCGCCGGACTTCTGGATGCACCGAGTGCAACCACGGATAGTATGGTAGTCACAAACAGCCCCCAGTGAACGGGTGCGGGTCGCACAGACTCGTACCCGTTTTCTTATGCAACTGCGCGCAGAGCGGGCGTAGTAAAATCTGAACCACTGAACTGCCCCATACAAAAGGAGATTTCCCATGCATGATGTTGGAATGAACATGAGTCAGCTTGCCATGAGCGTCAAACAGGTCGACGACACCATCGAGCTCGCTCATGAGTGGAGCCATCAGCTGCTGCATGCGACCGAGAATTTTGACATGGAGCGCATCGGCGCCAAGCTCGAGGCCGCCATGGCCGCGCTGCACGAGGCGCATGACGCGCTCGAGGGCTACGAGGAAGCCATCGAGGCCGACCACAACTCCGTCGGCTCCGTGAAGCTGGTGTAACGTGGCCGAACATGAGCACGGCTGCGGGTACGAGCACGAGCATCCGCACGGGGCGGACGGTGACGCAGGCTGCCACTGTAGTGGCTCCGGCTCCGAGCTGGTCCGCTTTTCGGTTACCGCACCGGACGACCTGCTGCGCCGTTTTGACGAACAGATCGCGCGCCGCGGCGACGTGGCCAACCGCTCCGAGGCCGTGCGCGACCTGATTCGCGCCTCGATCGCCAAAGAGCAGATGCGCACGCCCGATGAGCATGTTATCGGGTCGCTCACCATGATCTACGACCACCATACCGGCGACCTGACGCGCCGTCTGGACGAAGTGCAGCACGACTACACCGACGAGATCGTATCGACCATGCACGTACATCTGGATCACCACAACTGCTTGGAGATCCTGGCGCTCAAGGGTCGCGGCGAGCGCGTCTACGAACTGTCCGACCGCCTGCTGGGCCTGCGCGGCGTTAAGCACGGCGAGCTCACGTGCGCCGCCACCAAGCAGAGCCTGGGGCTGTAGCGGGATTTCCCGCAGCGCACCTGCCAAAAAGGGACAGGTTTGTTTTGGCAGGTTTAGAAGTTTTACCTACCAAAATAAACCTGTCCCTTTTTGGTCGGTTTTGATGAGGGGTGTCGCATGCGGCATGTGCATATTCATGTGACGGGCATTGTGCAGGGCGTTGGCATGCGACCGTTTGTGTATCGCGAGGCCATGGCGCATGGCATTTGCGGATGGGTGCTCAACGCGGGCGACGGCGTGCATATCGAGGCGCACGCTCCGGCCGATGCGCTCGATGCTTTTGTTGCCGCGCTTTCTGAGCATGCGCCTGCGGCAGCTCACGTTGAGCGAGTCGATATTGCGGATTTGGAGCCTAGCGGCTGGAGCACTGCCAATGAGCAGGGCTTTCGCATCGTAGCGTCGCAGGATCAGACCGCGCACACGACTCTCGTCTCGCCCGATATCGCCACCTGTGACGATTGCCTGCGCGAGCTGTTCGACCCCGCCGATCAGCGCTATCACTACCCTTTTATCAACTGCACCAACTGCGGCCCACGCTTTACCATCATCCGGTCGCTGCCGTATGACCGAGCGGCTACCTCGATGGACCGTTTCCCCATGTGCCCCGCCTGCGCCGCAGAGTATGCCAATCCACTCGACCGTCGCTTTCACGCACAGCCCGATGCCTGCTTTGATTGCGGGCCGCATATTACGTGGCGCGAGGCTGTGAACGGCGATGCGTGCGGGAATTCGTCCGCGACACCGGCCGTCGGCACCACACGCGAGGCCAGCGACGCTATCATCGAGCGCTGCGTTGAGCTGCTGGCCAGCGGTGGCATCGTCGCCATCAAGGGCCTGGGCGGATTCCATCTAGCCTGTGACGCTGCCAACGAGCAGGCGGTGGCCGAGTTGCGCCGTCGCAAACGCCGCAGCAATAAGCCGCTTGCCGTCATGGTGCGCAGTCTTGCCGATGCCGGGCGCCTGTGTCATATCGACGATGCTGAACGCGATCTGCTCGCCGGCAGTATCCGCCCCATTGTGCTGCTGCGCCAGCGCACTGCTGGCGAGGGCAACGGCGGTTCCCCCGACATCCTCGCCCTCGCGCCATCTGTCGCGCACGACTTGCCCGAGCTCGGCGTCATGCTCCCCTATACGCCGCTTCAACATCTGTTGCTTGCCGTGGCAGAAGCCTGCGGTATGCACGCGCTCGTCATGACCAGCGGCAACCTGAGCGAAGAGCCCATCGAGACCGATGACGATCTTGCCTGGGAACACCTCGTTGCCGCCGGCATCGCCGACGCGTTGCTCGGTAACGACCGCGCGATCCTCTCGCGCTACGACGACTCTGTAGTGCGCGTGGTCGGCGGCGCCGTTATGCCCGTGCGCCGCGCTCGCGGATATGCACCCCAGCCGCTGCCGTTGCCGGCGCTCGACGGCGCTCCGTCCTGCGTGCTCGCCTGCGGGCCACAACAAAAGGCCACGATTGCGCTCACGCGCGAAGGGACGAACGGCGAGGCAACCTGTTTTGTGTCGCAGCATATCGGCGATGTTGAAAACGGCGGGACCTTCGATGCCTGGAACGCCGCGCGCACGCGCTTGGAAGATCTCTTTGACTTGGCGCCCGCCGCCTTGGCCTGCGATGTACACCCCAGCTATCTATCGGGCCAGTGGGCGCGCGAGCAGGCGCGAAAATGCAATCTGCCGCTCGTCGAGGTGCAGCACCATCATGCGCATATCGCGAGCGTAATGGCCGAGGCCATCGCCGCGGGCCAGCTTACAACCGACGCGCGCGTCCTTGGCATCGCCTTTGACGGCACCGGCGCCGGCACCGATGGGACCATTTGGGGCGGCGAGTTTCTTGTCGCCGGCCTTGGCGGCTTTGAGCGCGCCGCGCATTTGCGCACCTGGGCGCTCCCCGGCGGGGCGGCCTCCGTGCGCGACGCCCGCCGCAACGCCTTTGCCCTGCTCAGTGAGCTCGGCCTGCTCGAGCACCCAGGTGCCGCTCGACTTTTGGACAGCCTCGACGAGCAAACGCGCAGCGTGACAGCCACCATGATCGAGCGCGACATCAACAGCCCGCGTACCAGCAGTATGGGGCGTCTCTTTGATGCCGCAGCAGCAATTCTGGGCATCTGCGACAAGGCAACCTACGAGGGCGAACCCGCCATCGAGCTTGAGGCCGCCGCCTGGCGCGCGCTCGACAACGAAATCGCCCATTTTCCCGACGACAACGCCGGCTATTTCGCATCTGGCCCATCGTGGCTAGACGGCCCCTATGTTCTGGACCAGAAAGCACTCTTTGAGGCACTTTTGGGAGGAATTGAAGCCGGAGCGCCCGCCGACAGGCTCGCACTCGACTTCCATGTCGCCGTCGCGCGCTCCTCGGCGCGCATCGCCAGCGATATCTGCGTGCACGAGGGCATCGATACCGTCGCGCTCTCGGGCGGCGTGTTCATGAACCGACTTTTGCTTCAGTTCCTCACCCGCAAGCTTAAAGACGCAGGCCTTACGGTCTTGATTCCCCAAACCGTGCCCGTTAACGACGGCTGCATCGCCTACGGTCAGGCGGCAGTCGCACGCACTCGCCTCGCACAGGTCGCACCGCAATAGGCTGTTCGGCCAGCCCGCAAGCCGCCGTCTCACAGGTGTAGCGCGTTTGCCCGCAGCGCCCGCGAGCGCTACCATCAACTGATGGATTATTGAGCGCCCGTCCAGCGCAAAGCGTATAAAAGGGGAACAATATGTGCCTTGCCGTTCCCGGTAAAGTAGTCAAACGCGACGACGACCTCAAGGCCACCGTCGACATGATGGGCATCGAGCGCCCCGTGTCGCTGCGACTCGTGCCGACGGCGCAGGTTGGCGACTATATTCTCGTACACGCCGGCTTTGGCATCCAGATCGTCGACGAGCAGGAAGCACAGGAAACGCTCGAGCTTGTTAATGCCATGTCCGAGCTGGTCGAAGAAGACCAGCTTGCCACCAACCCGGCGGAGGCTTACTAGTGGCGCCCGAACAACCGGCTCGCTCCGGTATCGACTTCTCGGCATTCCGCAATCCCAAGCTGGCTCGCGAGCTCATTGAGCGCATTCATGAGCTTGTCGGCGACCGCGCCATCAACCTTATGGAAGTCTGCGGCACGCATACCGTGAGCATCGGGCGCTATGGCTTTCGCTCCATTATGCCGGCCGGGCTCAAGCTGCTGAGCGGCCCGGGCTGCCCCGTCTGCGTCACCGCCAACCGCGACATCGACCACGCAATCGCGCTCGCCAACATAGACGGCGCCATCATCACCACCTTTGGCGACATGATGCGCGTGCCCGGATCATCCACCTCGCTCGCTGCGCAAAAAGCGGCAGGGCGTGACATTCGCATCGTCTACTCCCCGCTCGACGCGCTCGACATTGCCGAGCAAAACCCCGATCGCCCGGTCATTTTTATGGGCGTGGGCTTTGAGACCACAACGCCCACCATCGCCGCCGCCATTTTGGAGGCCGATGCACGCGGGCTCCAAAACTTCTCGGTCTATTGCGCCCACAAGACCACGCCGCCGGCTCTGCGCGCCATCGCCAACGACCCCGAGACCGCCATCGACGGCTTTATCCTGCCGGGCCACGTCGCCACCATCACGGGCTTGGCGCCCTTTAGCTTTTTGGTCGATGAGTTCGATACCCCGGGCGTGGTCACGGGATTTGAACCGGTCGATATCCTGCAGGGCATCTGCATGCTGGTCCAGATGGTTGTCGAGGACAGACCCGCGATCGATAACGCTTACCGCCGTGGCGTCAATGCCGACGGCAATCCCGTGGCGCGCCAGCTGGTCGAGCAGGTATTTGAACCGTGCGATACCACATGGCGCGGGCTGGGGCTGATTGCTAACTCGGGCCTTTCCATCCGCCCCGAGTTCTCGCGCTTTGATGCCCGTACCCGCTTTGACGTGCCCGTCGAGGAGACGGTCGAGCCGCGTGGGTGCCGCTGCGGCGACGTGCTGCGCGGGGCCATTACGCCGAGCGACTGCCCTCTGTTCGGCCACGCTTGTACACCCGAGCATCCCGTCGGCCCCTGCATGGTGAGCTCCGAGGGCAGCTGCGCGGCGTACTATCGCTACCGTAACTAGCCCGGACGCACCCGCACACTGGCACCACCCACGATTGGAGTTTTGGATATGTCCCATAGCATCACCGATAGCACCGTCCTGTTGGGCCACGGCTCTGGCGGACAGATGATGAAACGCATCATCGATGAGGTCTTTTTGGATGCCTTTGGGTCGCCCGAGCTGCTCGAAGGCAACGACGCCGGCGTCGCCGCGCTGCCCGCGAGCGGGCGCATCGCCATGTCGACCGACAGCTTTGTAGTCTCGCCGCAGTTCTTCCCCGGTGGCAATATCGGCCGACTCGCCGTGTGCGGAACCGTCAACGACGTCGCGACCTCAGGCGCCAACGTGCGCTACCTGTCGTGCGGATTTATCCTCGAAGAGGGCTATCCCATGGATAAGCTCCGCCAGATTGTGCAGACGATGGCCGAGGCGGCGCATGAGGCGGGCGTGTCCATAATCACGGGCGACACCAAGGTGGTCGAGCGCGGCGGGGCCGACGGCGTCTACATCAATACCGCCGGCGTGGGCGAGGTTCCCACGGGCGTGGCGCTCAGCGGCGCCAACTGCCGCCCCGGCGATGTCATCCTGGTCTCGGGTACGCTGGGCGACCACGGCATCGCCATCATGAGCCAACGCGAGGGCCTGGCGTTTTCGAGCACGATCGAAAGCGATGCCGCGCCGCTCAACCACCTGATTGCCGACGTTCTGGCCGCAGCGCCCGGCACGCGTTGCTTTCGCGACCCCACGCGCGGTGGCCTAGCGTCCACGCTCAACGAGTTTGCCCAGGCCAGCAATGTCGCCATGGAGGTCGACGAGGATGCCGTGTCCGTGCGTCCCGACGTGCAGGCCGCCTGCGAGATGCTCGGCTACGATGTGTTGCAGGTGGCAAACGAGGGCAAGATGGTCGCCGTCGTACCGGCCGAGCAAGCCGATGCCGCACTGAGCGCCATGCGCGCCGCCCACTACGGCGAGAACGCCGCCATCATCGGTCGCGTGCTGCCACTTGCCGAGGGCGCCCGCCCCGCCGTGCGCGTGCGCACCGGCTGGGGCTCGACCCGCATCCTCGACATGCTCGTGGGAGAACAGCTGCCGAGGATTTGCTAGGGCGAAACCACACGGTCGGCGCGATGCGGCCTGATACCCCTGGAGATGTTCAGATTCCAAGCACGCCCAACGCGGAAGCCCAGTATTATGGGGTGCGTTTTAAACCCAATGACGGGAGTTTTTATGGCAGCAGCTTTTTCCCATGTGATCTTTGACCTGGACGGCACCATCCTCAACACACTCGAGGACCTGGCGGCCGCCGGCAACCATACCTGCGAGATGCACGGCTGGCCCACGTTTGCCGTAGACGAGTACCGCTACAAGGTGGGAAACGGCATGCTCAAGCTGGTTGAGCGCTTTATGCCCGCCGAGTATGCGGGCGACGGCCGCATGTTTGAGCAGGCGCTTGCCGAGTTTAGGGCTTACTACGGCGAGCACAAGGAGGACCACACCGCCCCCTATGCCGGCACGATCGAGACGCTCGACCGCCTACGCGCCGCGGGCGTTCAGCTTGCCGTGCTCACCAACAAGGACCACGTCTCGGCGGCTCCGCTTATCGAGAAGTATTTTGGTTCCGAGCGCTTTGCGCTGGTGCAGGGCCGCGTCGATGCGTTTCCGCCCAAGCCCGAGGCGCCTGTTACGCTGCATGTGATGGAAGAGCTAGGCGCCGATCCGTCGACCACGCTCTACGTGGGCGATTCCAATGTCGATATCCTGACCGGCCACAACGCCGACCTTAAGAGCGCGGGCGTCAGCTGGGGCTTCCGCGGCCGCGCAGAGCTGGAAGCCGCCGGCGCCGACTACGTGGTGGACACCCAGGCAGAGCTCGCGGCGCTGATTCTGGGCGAGTAACGCTGGTGCTGCTCAACCCAGCCGTCGCAATACCGTTGCGCGGAAAGTAGTCGTTGGGGACGTTCTTAAACGACTAGTCAAACAAGAACGTCACCAACGACTAGTCATTTAAGAACATCCCCAATGACTGCCATGACAACGCCGATGTTTTGGCAACGACAGCGAGCGGTCACCAGAGCGAACAAATTGGCATGAAAAGAGGGCGGCATTGACCTTCTGGTCATGCCGTCCTCTTTGAATGACAAGTTGTCGCTCTGGTGACCGCGCAGCGTCGAGCAGTTGCGGCGTTTGGTAAAACGCCGCAACGAACTAGCTCAGCATTGCATCCATCATCTCGGAGTTGACGGAGTCGTCGGCAGACCACTCACCGTCGTCGTTGCAGGTGTACTTGAAGATAACCGTGGTCTTCCTGGGCTCGGTGGCCTTGGTCACATCGACCATAACCTGACCGGCCATCTTGTACAGCTCGTCATCGGAAGGAACCGTGTCAAGCGCGGCAACCTTCTCCTGATACTGGGTGGAGAAGTCCTCGACGATCTTGTTCATGGACTTGCAGGTGATGGAGACCTCGGCGGTCGCGACACCCTTGTCTTCGTCGACCGTCACGTCGCCGATCTTGTAGTCAAAGCCCTCGAGATAGGTCTTGGCATACTCCTTGGGATCGATACCCAGCTGCTCGAACTCGTCGCCCGAAGCCTCCTCCAGACCAGAGAGGAAGTCGTCGCCACCGTTCTTGACCTCGTCAAACTGCGTCGTAAGATCCTCGGTGATGAGCTCCTCAACCGAAGGACCTCCACAGCCGGAAAGCACGACCACGCATGCAACCAAGACGGCCATGAGGGGCGCAAGCAGCAGCTTCTTTTTCATGTTGTTCCTCCCAATGAGCGGCACCGCGCTTCCCGGACGCGGCACACGTTGTAATAAGTAAGCCCATACTATCCACTTATGAACACCCTCGGCAACGCGAAGGCGTGGTCGGTTCGTTTTAGCGTCCGAACGGTTTGCAAGCCCGCCCAACGTGCAATAAAACGCTTCCCCACGGTGCAATAAAAAAGGTGGCCGGAAAACCCGACCACCCTTGCACATCCTTTGGACGCCGCAGTTTACTTGCGGACGACCTTGACGATGGCGTCACCGGCGGCGACGGCGGACTCTGCCTCAACGGTGAGCTCGACATCGGCAAACTCGGCGGTGTTGGACACGGCCACGACGACGCAGTCCTTGTAACCGGCAGCGGCGATCTTGGCGCGGTCGATCTTGAGTATGGGCTGGCCAGCCTTCACAACGTCGTCGGCCTTGACGAAGCCCTCGAAACCATCGCCGTTCATGTTGACGGTATCGACGCCAACGTGCACCAGAACCTCGATGCCGCTATCGGACTGCAGACCCACGGCGTGACCCATGGTGACGGTCACCTTACCGTCGCAGGGAGCGTAGACCAGATCGTCCTCGGGCCACACGGCACAGCCCTTGCCCAGAACCTCGCCACCAAAGACGGGATCGGGCACGTCGGCCATCTTGATGACCTTGCCCTTGACGGGCGAGCACAGCACGTCGGCGCCAGCAGAAGCAGAGATGAAGGCCGGAGCAGCGGCAGCCGCGGGCTCAGCCTTCTTCTTGAACATGTCAAACAGACCCATATGTTTTCTCCTCTTGATTAAGCGCAACGTTGTGCGCATGCCTACGGTAATTATAGTGCCAAATGGTTCAAATGCTAAGGTGGGGACTCGAATCGCGAGCCCTTCCCGGTAGTGTTCGTGGGGCGAGCATCTCCTTTGCATCGCGGGTCGATAAGCCGAGTATCGCCTGCACACGGGACGGGCAGAAGCGGGCGCACCAAACCCGATACTTCTTTTCGCTCTCGAGTCCTGCCGCCGCCCCGTCCCTGACACTTCCTGATACCGACCGAAACGTGCCAAAATAAACCCGTCCCTTTTTGGTAGGTTTGGCGAGTGTGGATTTTCGGACGCTTAACTAACGAGCGTGGATAATCTCCCACTTTGACTTTGAGGCCGTCACCGAGCCAAAAACGGGAGATTATCCACGTTCATTTTGGATGACCCCCTTGTACCAAGCCGAGCTCCATGGTCAAGTAATAACGACTTCTCATCATTAGATTGTTTACATGAATTCTAATAACTATTTAATCCTTAAACTCGTTATTAGAATTGATATGATTAGCCTAATAACGAGTTTCCGGCACTAAAGATATGGAGGGCGCGATGCAAATCGAGGAGAACGGCCAGGGAACGCTCCGCAATAATCTATCGGGGAAATTGGCTTACTATTCGTTTTTTCCAACGCCCTTGCAATCATTGAGGCAGCTAAACCTCACCGAGGAAACCTATCGCACGCTTTCCGCATGCTCACGAAAGCTTGGAGAGCTTGAAGGCATGCTCTACTTTGTTCCCAACGCCGACATGTATCTGACAATGTACGTGCGCAAAGAAGCACTCCTTTCTTCGCAAATTGAGGGAACCCAGTGCACGTTTGACGACCTACTTAGTCCATCGCAAACACAACTCCATCATAAAGATGTCGCAGACGTCGTGAATTACGTCCGTGCTGTCGACCGCGGCGTAGAACTGCTCAAAAAGATGCCCTTGTGCACGAGACTTCTTAGGCAAGTTCATGCGGTCCTGCTGGACGGAGTGCGCGGAACGGAGAAGAATCTAGGCGAACTGCGCTCCTCACAAAACTGGATTGGCCCCTCAGGCTGCACCATTGCAACCGCATCGTTTGTCCCTCCAAACATTGAAGATTTGAGTAACACGCTCCAGGACCTCGAACGCTTTATCAATGAGCCTCAAGTCGAAATGGATCCGATTGTGCGGGCGGCGCTCGTCCATTACCAATTTGAAATTGCCCATCCATTCCTAGACGGAAACGGTCGCCTGGGCAGGCTTCTCATTACACTTATGCTCATCAATGATGGCGTTCTTCATTCTTGCTTGTTCTATCCATCGTTCCAGTTCAAGAAAAATCGAAGCGAGTACTACCGGCAACTCACATCCGTAAGGGAGAGAGGCACTTACGAGGAATGGATAGAGTTTTTCTGCAACAGTCTTCTCGAGAGTGCGGAGGACTCGGTAGGGTCTTTAAAAAACCTTGTTGACCTCCATAACCGTTCCACAGCAACCATTACCGAAAATCTCGGAAGGACTGCTGCAAACGGGCAAAGGCTGTTGGGCATTCTTGAAGAGCACCCCATCGTCGACACCGCATTCATCGCTGCCCAACTCGATATCGGCAGGAGTACCGCGAGCTCGCTCGTCAAATCATTTGAAGAATTGGGTATCCTCCGTCCGCTCGACGAGTCAAGACAGAGATACCGGCAGTACGGGTATGAAGAGTATCTTTCGATTCTCAGGGAAGACGCCGAGCCGATTAGATAGGCATCGCAACCCAGGCAAATTAAAGCGAGCGTGGATAATCTCCCACTTTGAGCCTGCACACAGGCCAAAAACGGGAGATTATCCACGCTCATTCCTGAGTAGTCATTTATGAACGTCCCCAATGACTAGTCCGGCAACGCCGATGTTTCGGCAACGACAGCGAGCGAGCCGCATTCGGAGCAAGACGACGCCGCAGGTAGAGAACGGACAGCGAGCGGGTCGCATTTGAGACAAGGTGACGTGAAACGAAAGGGCGCTGACCTTCTGGTCGCGCCCTTGAAGTTGAACGTCAGATTGTCCAAATGCGGCCCGCGCAGCGTCGAGCAGTTACGGCGTTTGGTAAAACGCCGTAACTAACGTGCTCCGTACTGCTCGTAGTAGGCGTCGATGGCGGTCTTGAGCTCGTCGTCGATGACAACCTTGCCGTCGATCTCGTGGTTGTAGAGGGTCTCGACGACCTCAGCCATGGAGACGATGCTCGCGACGGGGAAACCGTACTTGGCCTCGATCTCCTTCTGCGCGGTGGTCACACCGCCCTTGCCGACCTCCATGCGGTTGAGGGACACGATCAGGCCCTTGATCTCGACATCGGCAGCAGCCTTGACCTTGGGATAGGTCTCGTCGATGGACTTGCCGCTGGTGGTAACGTCCTCGACCATGACCACACGGTCGCCGTCCTTGGGCTCATAACCCAGCAGGTTGCCCTTATCGGCACCGTGGTCCTTGGCCTCCTTGCGGTCGCAGCAGTACTTGACCTCCTTGCCGTACAGCTCGTGGTAGGCAATTGCGGTCACGACGGCCAGCGGAATACCCTTGTAGGCCGGTCCAAACAGCACATCAAAGTCGTCGCCAAAGTTATCGTGGATGGCCTGGGCGTAATACTCGCCCAGCTTCTTGAGCTGATAGCCCGTCACGTAAGCGCCGGCGTTCATAAAGAACGGGGACTGACGGCCGCTCTTGAGCGTAAAGCTGCCGAACTTAAGGACGTCGGACTCGACCATAAACTTGATGAACTCTTGCTTGTAAGCCTCCATGCGGGCTCCTCTCGTAATCGCGTACGTGCCTTCCAGTTTAGCGCAGGCGAAGCGTCGATGCGGGCGCGCTTTGGGGCCACGGCATTCTGTAAAGGCTTTGTCAGGGGGAATGGTTTTCCGAACAATGGGGTTGACATGTCAAACCCCCTCATCAAGAATACGGGCGGATTAAAAAGGGGTACGAGATACCCAAAGCGCGCTGCGCTCAGCCTTTAGGAGGTGTGCCATGGAAGGCAGTCCTAGTCGAAAAACCTGCATGTCGCCCTCGGCACGCCGCGAGGACTCCGCACACGCATAAACGCCACCGGCAGATCGCCAAAACCACCGCAAAGGCGCGCTGCACCCTTTGTGGGCTCAAGAGCTTGACGTGAGCGACATCTAGGTTTTTTGAAGCAAATACGACACGTACGCTAACTCCCCTCAACAAGGAGGACCCTATGCTGATGCTCAAAACCGTCACGGTACTCGAAGCCATCTCCAAGCGCCGCCGCACGGCGCGCCCTGCCGCTCATACCGGCCTGTCCAAGAACACCATATTCGCCGCCACCCATAGTGCCGAGGACGCCCTCGTACTGCTTGACGCCACGGCAAACGGCCTCACCGTCGAGCAGGCAACTGAGCGCCTGAACGCCGTCGGCCCCAACGCCATCGAGGCAACGACCAAAACGCTCGCCCGCCGCATCGCCGACGCGTTCATCGATCCCTTCGCCGGCATCCTCGCCGCGCTCGCACTGGTCTCGCTCTACATCGACGTGCTCGCCGTGCCCGAACCGCAGCGCGACCCCTCCACGGTCATCGTCATCGGCACCATGCTGCTGGTATCGGGCGGCATGAAGTTTATCCAGGAAGCCCGCAGCGGCAATGCGGCCGAGGCCCTCAAGGACCTGGTCTCCAACACTTGCACCGCCCTGCGCGACGGCGAGCGCATCGAGATCCCCTTCGACGAGCTCGTCCCCGGCGATGTAATCCGTCTCTCTGCCGGCGATATGGTGCCGGCAGATGCCCGCATCATCACCGCGCGCGACCTGTTTGTGATCGAGTCCGCACTCACCGGCGAGAGCGAGGCCGTCGAGAAGACCACCGCCGTCACCGTCGTCGAGGGCGCCGACGGCTCCGCACTGCCACTCTCTGCCTGCAAGAACATCGTCTTTACCGGCACCTCCGTGCAAAACGGCGCCGCCATGGCGCTTGTCGTTGCCACCGGCTCGGACACCTACCTGGGCGGCATCGCCAAGATGCTCAACGGGCGCGGCGAAAAAAGCGCGTTTGACCGCGGCGTCTCGAGCGTCTCCATGCTGCTGGTGCGCCTGATGCTCGTTATGGCGCCGGCCGTCTTTGCCATCAACGCCGCCACCAAGGGCAACGTCATCGACGCGCTGCTGTTCGCCACGAGCGTGGCCGTGGGCATCACGCCGCAGATGCTTCCCGTCATCGTGACCACGAGCCTGTCGCAGGGCGCCAAGGACCTCGCCCGTCGCCAGGTTATCGTCAAGGAGCTGCCGGCGATTCAAAACCTCGGAGCGATGGACGTCCTGTGCTGCGACAAGACCGGCACCCTCACCGAAGACCGCATCGTGCTCGAGCGCTACCTCAACACCGATGGCAACGAGGACGCGCGCGTGCTGCGCCATGCGTTTTTGAACAGCTTCTTCCAGACCGGCCTCAAAAATCTTATCGACCTGGCCGTAATCGACCGTGCCGATGTGACACCCTCGACCGTCGCACCCGATTCCATGCTGGGCCAGAGCCTGCGCGACCGCTACACCAAGGTCGACGAGGTTCCCTTCGATTTCTCGCGCCGTCGCCTGAGCGTAGTTGTCGCCGACGCCCAAGGCAAAACCCAGATGGTTACCAAGGGCGCCGCCGAGGAAATGCTCGAGATCTGCTCCTTTGTCGAGATCGATGGCATCGCTCAGCCGCTCACCGACGAGAAGCTCGCCCAGATTCGCAAGCAGATCGCCGGACTTAACGCCGAGGGCCTACGCGTAATTGCCGTGGCGCAGAAGACCAATCCGCGCTGCGTGGGCGAGTTTGGCATCGCCGACGAGTGCGACATGGTGCTGATGGGCTTTTTGGCCTTCCTCGATCCGCCCAAAGCAAGTGCCGCGGGCGCCGTCGCCACCCTCGAGGCCAAGGGCGTGGCGGTCAAGGTCCTAACCGGCGACAACGACCGCGTCGCCGCCACCGTCTGCGAGCAGATTGGTATCGATGCGAGCAACGTCTTGCTCGGCTCCGAGATCGATGCGCTCGATGACGCCGAACTTGCCGAGCGCGCCGAGAAAACCCACCTCTTCGCCAAGCTCTCGCCGCTGCAGAAGGCGCGCCTGGTACGTGTCATGCGCGAGATGCTCGGCCACACCGTGGGCTTTATGGGCGACGGCATCAACGACGCCGCCGCCATGCGTGCGAGCGATTGCGGCATCTCGGTCGATTCGGCCGTCGACATTGCCAAGGAATCCGCCGATATCATCTTGCTTCAGAAGGACCTGGGCGTGCTCGAGCGCGGCATCATCGAAGGCCGCCGCACTTACGGCAACCTGCTCAAGTACCTCAAGACCACGGTGAGCTCCAACTTTGGCAATGTGCTGTCCGTGACCGTCGCGAGCCTGTTCTTGCCGTTTTTGCCCATGAGCGCCCTGCAGCTGGTTCTGCTGTCGCTGGTCTACGAGATCGTGTGCATCGCACTGCCGTGGGACACCGTCGATGACGCCTGGACTGCCCGCCCGCGTGCCTGGGACGCCGCGTCCATCAAGGGCTTTATGCTCGAGCTGGGCCCCGTGAGCTCGCTGTTTGACATCGTGACCTTCGCCGCGCTCTTCTTTGTCGTGTGCCCCGCCGCCGTGGACGCAAGCTGGTCCGAGCTTGCCGCCGCGGGCGACGTCGCGGGTATGGCGACCTTTGCTGCGCTCTTCCAGAGCGGCTGGTTTGTCGAGTCCATGTGGTCGCAGACACTCGTGGTCCACATGTTGCGCTCCCCGCATCTGCCGAGCCCGCGCGACCACGCCGCGCCCGCATTGTGCGTTCTTACCGTGCTGGGCCTGGCGCTCGTCACCTGGCTGCCGGCAAGCCCCATCGCCGATGCGCTCGGCCTCATGCCGCTGCCCACGAGCTTTTTTGGGCTGCTCATTGGCATCGTTACCGCCTATATCGCGCTCACCCAGCTGGCAAAGCGCCGCTACATTGCCCGCCACGGCGAGCTGCTGTAGCAAGTAGACGGAAAACACCCTGCCAGCTGCCGTTGCCACTACCACAGCTGCCGCCGCCGCAGTCTATCCCCCCAGCAGTTGCGGTGAAATAGTTCCTGTTTAAAGCCCCGTGACTTTAATTTAGGGACTATTCCACCGCAACTTATTGGAGGATTAGCTAGTCCTTGGGCGTCCAGGACCAGAAGAAGTTGATAAGGGCTACACGCGAGGCGGTACCGGCCTTTTTGTTGATCGAAGAAATGTGGCGATAGAGCGTGGAGCGCGAAAGGAAGAGCGTTGTGGCGATGTCCTGAACGCTCTGGTCCGAAACGACCAAGACCTCAAGAATATCGCGCTCGCGCTCTGTAAGCCCAAAGGTGACGACGAAAGCATCGAGGCGCTCATCTGACGTGAGCTCCGCTGCCTCCACGGGCACGGAGTCGGAGCACGTGGGCGCAAGATCCCCACCAAGATCATCGGTGGCAGGTGCCAGCTCGCCCCG
The DNA here is from genome assembly GCA_048430645.1 of Collinsella sp. Taxonomy (GTDB): domain Bacteria; phylum Actinomycetota; class Coriobacteriia; order Coriobacteriales; family Coriobacteriaceae; genus Collinsella. Next base: position 22,743 of record DBFOME010000014.1, read on the forward strand.
TATCACGGCGTCATCGGCTCGTTGCCCCAACTGTCCCAGCAGCGTAATCGCAATGCCCACAAACATCACGAGCGCCGCGCCGACCGCAGCCAGCACGTTTTGACTCGAGATGATCGCCACTGCCGGCGCCGTCACGAACATCGAGCACACGTTGTTGACGACGCGACCCATGCACGGCCAAAAATATGACCAGCGCGCATAAAGCGAGACGGCGGCATATTTTGTGGTAAAGAACACCACAAAGAAGCCTGAGCCCAGATAAAAGATGATCGTGGCAGCAAGCTCGTTGCCGCCATTGCCATCGACGATGAGCACAAAGAACGAAAGCGTGGACAACATGGCGGCGCATGTCATGCCGATATTCATATACGAACGACCGTGCAGGTCAAATAGGACGCCAGCGGCCAACGAGCTCACGACAAGCAGTAGGCGCGGCCAGTCACCCAAATCAACGGCTCCGACAGCATGCAAGGTCGTGAGGCCAGCGTTGAGAGCGGCGAATACGCCGGAAAGATACACCGTCGCCACGGTCAGGCGAACTACGGCGCGGCGGAATGCCGCCTTTGCCTTGGGATCGTCTTGCCACTTGGCGCCATATTCCAAAGCATCTACCGAAAGTCCGGCAACGCTGGGTTCAAAGTTGGGATCGGACTCGTCGCGCAGTTTGGCGCGTCGGGCACCGTGGAGCAACGCCACCTGCACGATCGCACAGACAACCAGAACAGCCTGCTGAGGAATACCGACAGGCATCACCATGTGGTTGAACACCTGTACCAGAACGCCCATGGCATAGGAAAGTGCTGCGGCGCGCGCCAAGCAAGGCGTCCGCGCAAAGCGCCGCGCAAAGTTTGCGTGAGCAGTCGATCCGCAGTAGCCCAGCGCGCAGCACGCCACCAAACCTCCGGCAATTATTACCTCAACCTGAACCGCCATAATCAACAGCAGCAATGCCGCCACCAGCAAAACGCCCGTGACGTCACTCGTTGCGTCGATGGCATGGGAACGGTGATAATACAGAATGGGACGCACAAAAAGCCAATCACGCTCGCGCCGAGGACAAGGCTCTCATAAATAACGACCTCGTTCGGAGACACGAACTCGGCCATGCGCACATCAAAGAGATACTCGCACGCCAAAAACGTGAAGGAGAACAGCGCCAGGCATATAATCTCCCGAATGCCCCGACGCAGATATGCGGTTGTGTCTCCCATGCCCCTCATGGTTAACCCCCGGCCGCTCAATTGTCTGGAATTCCATTTTAATAAAGAACCAATCTCAATATCGAAGCCGAGCTCGAAATGCTGCAAATTTGACCCCAGCCGTTCACATCACGCCGCGATTTTTAGCCGCATGGACCAGAAGGGACACGCGCGACCTCTAGCTCGACAAGGAGTGTCTCCAACTACCGCTCATTTAAGTACGTCCCCAATGAGTGGCCGAAGAACGTCCCCAACGACTAGTCAAAAATGGGCCATGTGTCCCAGTTGTGGAGACTCCTTGAGCCGTCTGGGTATCGCGAAGGATCGCGCACTCCCCCATCATCAAAAGTGACACACGCTACCAGTTGATGGGAGGCAGCCATGGGCTTCTTTGACAAGATGTTCGAGAAGAAAGAGTGCGCGATTTGCGGTACCGAGCTGGGACTTCTAGGTAAGACAAAAATCAATGAAGGCTACCTGTGCAAAGAGTGCGCCGGCAAGCTCTCCCCCTACTTTCACGGCTATCGCTCCAGCACCGCGGACGATATCCGTGAGCAACTCGCCTACCGCGAGGCCAACGCCGAGCGCCTGTCTTCGTTCAACCCCACGCGCACGCTTTCTGCCGGGCGCACCAATATTATGCTCGATGAGGACGCGGGCCTGCTGATCATCACTTCGCAGAGCCGCTGGCGCGACGCCAATCCCGACATCATCGAGTTCTCGCAGGTACTCGGCTGCGATATGGATATCGACGAGCAGCGCACCGAGATCTATCGCGAGACCAAGGACGGCGAGCGCGAGAGCTACAACCCGCCGCGCTACGACCTGGATTACGACTTTAATCTGACCATCCACGTCAACACGCCGTACTTTACCGAGATCAACCTGCGCGTGAACGACTCCACCATCGATCAGCGCGGCTCCATCGAATACCGCGAGGCCAAGCGCCAGGCAACCGAAGTCCGCGATGCGCTGGTGCAGCTGCGCCAGGAGACGCGCGACAGCGTCGTGGCCGCCAAGGCCCCCAAGACCGCGGTGACCTGCCCCTTCTGCGGAGCCACCACCATTCCCGATGCCAGCGGGCGCTGCGAATACTGCGGCGGCGCCATCGGCGCATAGCCCCCGGCACGGAAAGGACCGATCATGGCCTTCGAGAGCGTTAACTATCAGTGCCCTGCCTGCGGTGGCCCCTTGCATTTTGCAAGCGCCGAGCAAAAGCTCGTCTGCGACTACTGTGACTCGCGCTTTGAAGTCGAAGAAGTCGAGGCCCTCTATCGCGAGCGCCAGGACAAGGCCGATGCCAAAGCCGATGCGGCAGCCGCAACGCCCAAGCCCGCGACCGACGCTGCGGTGCAGGAGCTCGCCCAAAACGCCGGCTATATCTGCTCGTCGTGCGGCGCCGAGCTAATCTCGGATGGCACCGTCGCCGTTACCACCTGCCCGTACTGCGGCAACACCGCCGTGGCACCCGGTCAGCTCTCGGGCGACTTCTCGCCCGACCTGGTAATTCCGTTTAAGCTCGGCCGCGACGACGTTATGGCCGCGCTCAAAGAGCACTACAAGGGCAAGATCCTGCTGCCCAAGAGCTTTGTCACCGGCAACCACATCGACGAAGTCCAAGGCGTTTACGTGCCGTTTTGGCTTTACGGCGCCCGCGTGGACGGCGAAGTGTGCTTCGATGCGACCAACGAGACCGTGACCGAGGAATCCGACCGCACCGTCACGACCACCGACCACTACGACGCCTACCGCAAGGGAAACATCTCGTTTAAGCGCGTGCCCGTCGACGGATCGTCCAAGATGCCCGACGGCCACATGGACGCCATCGAGCCGTTTGACTACGATGCCCTGCGCCCGTTTTCGGTCGCGTATATGCCCGGCTACATCGCCAACCGCTACGACGAGGACTGCGAAACCTGCAAGGCGCGCGCCGAACGCCGCATGGAGGAAAGCACGATCTCGGCCCTGCGCGAAACCGTCGTCGACGAATATGACGATGCCACGGTCGAAAGCAAGCAGCTCGACTACACCTGGGAAGACAGCGACTATGCCCTGTTCCCCGTGTGGATGCTTTCCACCTCGTGGAACGGCAAGAGCTACCTGTTTGCCATGAACGGCCAAACCGGCCGTATGGTCGGCGAGCTTCCTTGCTCCAAGCCCAAGCTCGCTATCGCCTCGGCGCTGTTCTTTGTGATCGGATTTGTCCTCTCCCAGATCCTCTTCATGGGTGAGAACGCCTTCGATCCGGATTACCTCACCTTTGATATCGAGGGCATCCTCATCAACATCGTCGCGCCGCTGATCATCGTGGTCATCGCAGACGTGCTGCTGGTGGGCCAGCTCAAGACGGCCAACGAGGCCACCCACGCCGATTGCTACTGTGGCGAGCTCGACCTGACCGAGAAGCACGACACCTTCAGCCACACCGAGACCACCGTTGTCATGAACGACGACAAGGACGATTAACCATCCTGACCAATACCACCCGGCCTTTGACGAGAAAGGAAGATCACCATGGGACTCTTGAAAGCTGGATTGGGTGCTGCCGGCGGCGTCATGGCCGACCAGTGGAAGGAATTTATCTACTGCGAATCGATGCCCGCTGACGTCTTGGCCTGCAAGGGCAGCAAGCGCACCGGCGGCCGCAGCTCCAACACGCGCGGCGAGGACAACGTCATCTCCAACGGCTCGGTCATCGCCGTCAACGACGGCCAGGGCATGCTCGTGGTGCAAAACGGCAAGATCATCGAAGTCGCGCTGGAGCCCGGTGAGTTCGTCTTTGACACCGGCAGCGAGCCGAGCGTCTTTAGCGGCAACCTGGGCGACTCCATCAAGGAGACCTTCGCCAATATCGGCAGCCGCTTTACCTTTGGCGGCGACGCGGGCAAGGACCAGCGCGTCTACTTCATCAACACCAAGGAGATCATCGGCAACAAGTACGGCACCGCCTCTCCCGTGCCCTTCCGCGTAGTCGACAACAATATCGGTCTGGATGTCGACATCTCCGTTCGCTGCAACGGCGAGTATTCGTACCGTATCACCAACCCGCTGCTGTTCTACACCAATGTGTGCGGCAACGTGACCGATAGCTATACGCGCGACAAGATCGACAGCCAGCTTAAGTCCGAGCTGCTCACCGCCCTGCAGCCCGCCTTTGCCAAGATCTCGGAGATGGGCATCCGCTACAGCGCCATCCCCGGCCACACCACCGAGCTCGCCCGCGCGCTCAACGAGGTCCTCTCTGCCGACTGGCGTGACCTGCGCGGCGTTGAGATCGTAAGCTTTGGCGTCAACTCCATCGCCGCCTCGCAAGAAGACGAGCAGATGATCAAGGACCTGCAGAAAGCCGCGGTCATGCGCGATCCCACCATGGCGGCAGCCAACATCGCCAGCGCCCAGAGCGATGCGATGCGCGCGGCAGCCGCCAACCCCAACGGCGCGATGGCAGGCTTTATGGGCATGGGCATGGCAGGTGGCATGGGCGGCATGAACGCTAGCCAGCTGTTCGCCGCCGGTCAGGCACAGCAGCAGGCTGCCCCGCAGCCGGCTCCGGCACCCGCCCCGGCTCCTGTCGCCGCACCTGCGGCCGGCACGTGGACCTGCAGCTGCGGCGCCACCAACACCGGCAAGTTCTGCTCCGAGTGCGGTAGTCCCGCACCCGCCCCGGCACCGGCCAAGTGGTTCTGCCCCAACTGCGGCAGCGAAAACGGCGGCAAGTTCTGCAGCAACTGCGGAACGCCCAGGCCCTAGCCCCTCTATCCGGTAATTGGCGGGGAGGTCCGCCACCCCCGCATTTGCTTCTATGGGTTTCGTTCGATAAAGGAGGACACCATGAAGACAACGTTCAAAAAGTCCGCACTCGCATTTCTGACATGCGTCCTGGCACTCGCCTTTGCCCTGACGGGCTGCAGCGGCGGCGGCAAAGACCCCAAGGCCAACTTCGTCGGCAGCTGGGAACTCTCGGGTGGAACCGTGGATGGCGAAGAGCTAACCGATGAGTACATGAAGATGCTCGAGGATTGGGGTGTCCACTGCGTCCTGATTCTCGATGAGGACGGTACAGGTGCCCTCGACCTGTTCCTTGAAGTCGTCGACCTTAAATGGGAGGCAAAGGACGCCACCACCGTAACCCTCACCGCCGAAGACGAGTCGTATGACATGAAGCTCAAGGACGGCAAACTCATCCTCGAAGAAGATGACGGAAATCTTGTCTTTACCAAGTCCGACAAGGACCTGTCCGGCACGGTGAAGAAGGATCGCGAGGCGGCCGAGAAGGAAGAGGAGATCGATGAGGCCGTCGAAGACGACGATGTCCAGAACGTCGAAATCTCCCCCGCCGTCACCGTCGCCGATGACGATCTGTGCACCATCACCATCACCGAGAAGTTCAAGGACGACTGGGGCGATATCGGCTTTGTCGTCAACATCACCAACAAGAGCGACAAGGACCTGACCTTCTACGCTCCTTCCGGCAAGACCAACGTCAACGGCACCATGAAGGAACCCTGGTTCTCGGCTCACCTGATGCCCGGCACCAACGCCACCGAGGAGTTCACGTTCTCGAGCGGCGAGCTTGACAGCCTTGACGACCTGGTCAACACGACCATCGGCATCGACGCCTACCTGACCGATTCCTACGAGGACGTCGCTTCCTACACCGCGACCATCGCGTAGCGACAGACACCGACAGCCGCGGATTGGCGGACATATCCGCGCACACCAGGCGGGGCCGCAGGAGTTGATCCTGCGGCCCCGTCGTTTTTATGCCGATGCGCGACGAGCTTTAGCGCTCCGTGTTGGGAACGATGCTGCCCTCGGTCACCGCGTGCACGGCCAGGCGCATGATGTTGTCGTAGCCGGTCTTGCTCAGGATCTCCGAGATGCGACGCTTGATGGTGCCCTCGCTCATAAACAGCTCGGCCGCGATCTCGCGACGGCTTTTGCCCTCGCAGGCAAGGCGCAAGATCGACAGCTCGACATCGTCGAGGGCCGCCGTGCCCGAGAAGATGCTCTCGGGCGGCTTGGGAAACGTGCAGTAACCCGCCAGCGTGGAGCGCATCACGGCGAAAAGCTCGTCAATACCGACGTTCTTGTACACAAAGCTGTCGACGCCCGCCTCGCGTGCCTGGTCCACAAATGTGATCTCGGGCATACCCGTCATGATAATGACGCGGCACTCGGGCAGTTGTTCTTTGATGTGCGCCGCCGCCACGATGCCGTTGGAATCGTGCTCGGTGCACACATCCATCAGTATCATGTCCGGGCGCTCCTTGAGCGCGACACCCAAGGCCTCGGAGGCATCGGCGATCGCGGCGACGACGGTCATATCGGGCTGGTCACCGACGGAGCGCGCGAGGCTCTCGCGCAGGATGGCCTGGTCTTCGACGATTAACACGCGAATCATGAACTTCTCCTTTGGGCCGTGGCGCTGGAGGCGAGCGGAATGGACACCGTAAGCGTGAAGGGCGGGGCGGTGTGGACTTCCAGGCTGCCGCCCAGATTCTGTGCGACATGCCTCATACCTGGGATACCCGTTCCCTCGCGATACGATACGGGTGCAGGCGCGCCGTCGTTAGAAACGACCATCCGCGCGACAGCGCCGTCTTCTGTCCCCTCCTGCCACAGGCGCACATGGACCTGATGGGCCTGTGCATGCTTGGTGGCATTGGTCGAGGCTTCGCGGATAATCTGCAAAAATGCTGCGGCGACACGCGCGTCGTTTGGCAGCTCGCCCTCCACATCGATCTGCACGCTCACCAGGCCAAAGGCATGGACGATATCGCCCAGTTGCTCTGTCGGTTCGGTGTCGCCCCCACTGCGCAGATCGGCAGCGATTGAGCGCAGCAGCGGGTCGATCTGCTCGAGTGACTCGTCATCCAGGCGCCCCTCCTCCAGATAACGATGGAGGATGGACAGGCGCTGCCCGATCACGTCGTGCACGCGAGCGCGCATACGCAGATAGGCCGCATTGTCAGCAACTTTTTTGACTTCTTCGATCTGGGCTTGGAGCTCTTGGCCCGCAAGCTCAAGCAGGTGGTTGGCTTGCGCCAGGCGATCATGAGCATGCGCATACTCTGTTACATCCAGGCCGATAATGCGCTCAAAGAGGCGGCCCGAAACCATAACGTCATCGTGCACAAACAAGCGAATCTCGGCGGGAGAAACCTCGACCACCGCCCGCGCCTCACCAAAGCGGTCCAGATTAATCCGCACACGGTTCTGGCTGCTTTCGGGCATTTGCATGCTGAGTTTGCGCAGGTCGTTCCATGTGCCGCTCATATCGCCTAGGTCGGTGGGCATATGAAGTTCCACCAGGTTTTTGCGCATGCAGCGGTTCATGAGCAGCGGACGGCCCCTCGGGTCCAGATACAGGATGCCCACGGGAATCACGTTGATGGTCTCGATCGTCGAGAACGCGGTGATATCCTCCTGGCGGTTACGGACGTCCATCAAGAGCGCCGCGATGGAACGGAACAGGAAGAACGCTCCCTCTGCGATAAGGACAACGGTCCATGCCGAGCCCATGGCAAAAACCACCGGCGGTGTAACGGCGACAACAAGCAGCAGCTCGACCAGCATGACGGGGCGACGATAGCGCACCATAAGCACCACGCCATAGGCAAAGATTGCGGCATTGAGCCACAGCACTCCGCCCATTGCCCTGGCACAAACGTCAAGCGGCGCCACCAGATACGAGCCAGACGACGCGAACAAGATAAGCGCCGAAACCACCAGGTGAACCACGAGGCTCGCCTCGTAGGCGCAAATCACCTTACGGTTATAGGACGAGCGGCGCGATGAGATGAGCGGGACGTGGATCGTCTGCAGACACGCAGCCAGGGCAAAAACAACATCGAGCGCAACGATTTGGGGAAGGATGAGCGAAATCTGCATCGTCACTCACCCGCCCTCGGCATCAACACGATCATACGCAACTGGCCGGGTTCGCCCTCAAGGCGGTATGCCACGTTGCGCCTTTGCAGAGCGCTTTCGAGCTCTTGCGCAGCGGGCGTCTGCGAAAGATCTGCATCATCGTTGGAAAAAAGCGTGGCGCGCAGCTCGACACTGCATCGGTCATGGTCGCCCAAGTGATACATAAGCGCCGGATGGTCGGTGGTGTAGGCAAAAAACGCAAAGTCATACACGCAGTCGTACAGGGCGCTTACCGTACTGGCGTGCATCGGGCGCCGTATGGCGATAATCGAGGCGCAATCGATATCGATGGTGCGCAGGTCGCTTGCGAGCTCGTTGGCAATGAGCTGAATGCGGTCGCGATCAAAACCGCTCTCCCCGTGCTGTGCCAACGTGAGCGACCCCTTGCGCTTGCAATAGGCGACGAGCATCTTGGCGCGCTGCAGCATGCGGTAGCGCTCGTGCGAAGACGCTTCGTCGGTCAACGGCGGCAGCGAGCTCAGCAGGTCGTACATCCCTTCGAGCGCGCGGGCAAGCGCCTGGTCCACGTCTTGGACCAGCAAGGTCTCGGCCTCTTGATCTGCCAGGTGCGTCTTAAGGTCGTAGTCGGCAGCGAGCAGCTCGTTTTGACGCTGCAGCTCCATGCGACGGTGTGCCAGTTCACGGTTAAGCTCGTTGAGATCCGACACGTCTTGGGCAAGCAGGGCCAATCCGCCCAGCAGCGGAAAGGCTCGGTACATTACATCGGGATTGGACTCCACGGCAAAGGCATGGGCATGCCCGTGTTCCTGGGCTCGCAGCTCTTCGCACACGCCCGCCGGCATTGGCTTTGACGCTGGCGTGGCATAGACTTCCTGCAGGTCGCGCGTTAGAACTTTGAGGTCAAGCGGCAAGGTGTCGAAGATGCCGGCGATGTCGTGATATGACGGAATGACACCGCAATCGAGACAGATTTCCATCGCCACCACACACAAGACGCAATAGATGAGCGAGAAGTTGAGCCTCCATGCCCAGGGCACGCGCAACGCATATGAGATGGCAAAGAACGCGCCGCCCAGCAGCACGAGCGCCGCCGTGCCCGAGAAACGTTGGATGCGAAAGGACGAGGACCGGCCCACCAGGATAAAAAAGGCCACAAAGTTAAAGGCCGTCCACACGAGGACGGCGAAATAACCCCAGCCGTACGTGTAATCGTTGCTCCAGGTGTCGCTTGTACGGTCAAAGTGGAAGACCTGCTGGTGAAAATCGTTGGTGAGCACAAATCCGATAAGCAGGATAGCCACAATCCACAGCGCAGCGCAGTAGCGGCGACCCAGGCGGTGTTGCTCCAGGCCCGCAAGGCGCAGACCACACAACTGGTAGAGCAGCGGAATGAGCGTCATGGGCACGTAGTACAGGTACCACAGCACGGTGGCATAGAACGGCGTGAACGACTTGTACTTGAGAATGACTTCGATCATCCACAGGGCGCAGATGGTGGCGACGGCAACAAGGCGGCGGCGCAACACATAGCCCAAACAGCGCAGATAGACCGATACGCCCCAGATCGAAAATATAATTGCGGCGACAAGCAGCGGGAGAGAGCTCGAATGGACAAGCGCATCCACGACCTCTTCGGACACCTCGCTATAGGCGGGCACGGCGTTAGAAAGTTTGGGGTCGAAGGCGAACAGTGCCGGCAAGACTGCCAAAAGCATGAGGAACAGCGCGGTGATGGCGCCGGCGATAGCGAAGACGCGGTGACGGTACACCTGATGTGTTATGCCAACAAGGAATCGCGGCATGGCGAAGAGCCTGCCGCCCCTGGGATCCGCCACGGGTGCGGATCGGGCGGCCGCGTTGCCGATATGTCGCTCGCGGGTACCCATAGTGCTTTTAGTGTACCGACAGGCAGGCTCAAAAAGCGGGCCACATGTCCCAAAATCCGCAGACGGCAAGGCGCCCGGCGAGCATTAACCACTCGCCGGGCGCCTTGGTTAGGAGACTCTGAAGTTAAGTGTCTCAGCTTCCTTAGGACAGGTCCTCACCATTAGAAGCGATAACCTTCTTGTACCAGTCGAAGCTCTTCTTCTTGGAGCGCTTGAGGGTACCGTTGCCGGCGTCGTCGCGATCCACATAGATAAAGCCGTAGCGCTTGGACATCTCGCCCGTGCCAGCCGAGACCAGATCGATCGGACCCCAGGTAGTGTAGCCCAGCAGGTCAACGCCGTCCTCGGTCACCGCATCGCGCATCGCGGCGATATGCTGACGCAGGTAGTCGATACGGTAGTCATCGTTGATGGAGCCATCCTCCTCGACAACATCCTTGGCGCCCAGACCGTTCTCAACCACAAACAGCGGCTTCTGATAACGGTCGTACAGGTCGTTGAGGGTGATGCGGAAGCCCAGCGGATCGATGGCCCAGCCCCACTGGCTCTCCTGCAGGTAGGGGTTCTTGGCGCCGGCGAAGGCGTTGCCCTGGGTGCGCTCGACATCGGGGTTATCGGCACCGGCGGAGCAGCGGGTGCTGTAGTAGCTAAAGCTGATGAAGTCGACGGTGTTGGCGGCCAGGATCTCGCGGTCCTCGTCGGTCATGCCCACATCGATGCCCAGACGCTGGAGCTTCTTGACGGCATAGGCCGGGTAGTAGCCACGGCTCTGAACGTCGACGAAGAAGTAATTGTCCTGATTGTCGAGTTGCGCCTGGCGCACATCGCCCGGACGGCAGCTGTAGGGGTAGTAGCTACCTGCGGCGAGCATGCAGCCGATCTTGACCTCAGGGTCGATCTCGTGAACGATTTTGGTTGCCCAAGCGCTGGCAACGAGCTCGTTGTGGGCGGCCAGGTACTCGACGGCCTCCTTGTCCTCGCCCTCCTCAAAGACCAGGCCGGCACCCATAAACGGCAGGTGCAGAATCATATTGATCTCGTTGAAGGTGAGCCAGTACTTCACCAGGCCCTTGTAGCGGGTGAAGATCGTGGTCGCGAGGTTCTTGTAGAAGTCGATGAGCTTGCGGTTGCGCCAGCCGCCGTACTCCTTGATGAGGTGAATCGGGCAGTCGAAGTGCGTGATGGTCACGAGCGGCTCGATGCCGTGCGCCTGACACTCGCGGAATACGTCCTCGTAGAAGGCCAGGCCAGCCTCGTTGGGCTCGGTCTCGTCGCCGTTGGGGAAGATGCGGGTCCACGCCAGGCTCATACGGAAGGTCTTAAAGCCCATCTCGGCAAAGAGAGCGATGTCCTCCTTGTAGTGGTGGTAGAAATCGATGCCGGTCTGCGCGGGATAGTAATAGCCGTCCTCGAAGTCGAGCATCTTGCGCTGGCCGGAGACCACCGCATAGCGCTCGGGGCCGTGCGGAGCCACGTCCACGTTGGCCAGGCCGCGGCCGTCCACGTCGTAGGCGCCCTCGCACTGGTTGGCAGCCGTTGCGCCGCCCCACAGGAAGTCATTACGGAAAGCCATGCATCAATCCTTTCGCACGCTGTTTGTCGTGGTTTCAGTATCCCTACAAACAACGCGTCGCTCAACGGCAACGACGTAGGCCGATACTTCTTTTCGCACGCAGGTGCTCGACAGCCGCCCCGTCTGACACTTTTTGATACCCGCCTGCCAATCACCACAAAGGGGACAGGCACCTTTGTGGCGGTTGGGGGCGGTTTGTCTCGATCTGTAACAGGTAGGCAGCCAAAACCGGGCCTGATGTTACAGATCGAGATTGTTCGGTCAGCTTCTGCAGTTTGTCTAAATCTGTAACAGGTAGAGACGATTTAGCCCGCTAGATGTTACAGATCGAGACAGAAGATTCTAGTCGCAGGTGATGCCGAGGTTTTGCCGACGAGGCCTACGTAACCGCCTTCGCTCAGCAATTCATTTGACTGAATAGGAAAGAAAGGAAAAAATAGGAAAAAAAGGAAAGGAGACTTATGACTGAAACCATCTTCTCCCCCTCATTTGGAAATCGCCCGTCCTATCTGGTGGGTCGCGGGAACGTGATTTCGACATTCATCTCCGGTCTTGAGCAGGAGCCGGGCAATCGAGACCGAGCCATGCTCATGCTCGGCCAGCGAGGCAGCGGCAAGACGGTTCTTCTGTGGGAACTTGCCGACCGCGCACGCAAGCTCGGTTTTGTTGTCGCCACACCCACCGTAGCCTCCGAAGATATGCTTGAGCGCATTGTTGAAAAAATCCAAGAAGCAGGCGAGCCTTATGTCAGCAAGCGTCATCTCCCCAAACTTTCTGGCGGTAGCTTGAGCGTCTTCGGCTTCTCAGCCGGTCTCGAGTTCACACGCGATGTGCAGGAGACCAAGAGTTTCCAGTTCAAACTCACGCAGCTGGCGCGCAAGCTGACCGAGCAGGGGCACGGCATCCTCATCCTTATCGATGAGCTCCAAGCTAATTCACCTGAGATTAGACAGCTCGTCACCGCCTATCAAGAGCTGGTCGGTGAGGGACTCAACGTCGCGCTTGTTATGGCAGGTCTCCCGGGAGCCGTCTGTGCAACGCTCAATGACCGCGTGCTGACATTTCTCAACCGCGCTCGCAAGGTCACGCTCGAACCGCTTTCAGTCGGAGATGTCGATGCCTATTATCAGCGGGCTTTCGAAGAGCTCGACCTTGATATTCCAGGCGATCTTCGCCTCCGTGCCGCTCGCGCAACCCAAGGCTCGCCCTATATGCTGCAGCTCATCGGCTATAACATCGGCAATCGCTGCAAGACAGGAGAACACGTAACGCCAGAGCAAGTCGACGGAGCTATCGAAGCGTCAAAAGCCGATTTCGAAAACGATGTTTGTGAAACGACGCTCGCCGCGCTATCGGACCAAGACGTCGCGTTTCTCGACGCAATGACTGATGACGAAGACGCCGTTTCGCGCATTTCCGATGTAGCGAAACGTATGTCAGTCACACCCGACTATGCGCAAAAGTATCGCCGGCGCCTCATCGACGCCGGCGTAATCGAACAGGCGCGCCGCGGTTACGTGCGTTTCGCCGTTCCATATATGGCTGACTATCTGCGCAGCCAACTCTAGGCAGCCACCGCAATGGGGACAGGCACCTTTGTGGTGGTTTGGGCCCGTTTGTCTCGATCTGTAACAGGTAGGCCGTCAAAACCGGGCCTGGTGTTACAGATCGAGATTGTTCGGTCTGTCCCCTGCAGTTTGTCTAAATCTGTAACAGGTAGAGACGATTTAGCCCGCTAGATGTTACAGATCGAGACGGAAGATTCTAGTCCACGGTGATGTCGAGATTTTTGCCGATGAGGCCTACGTAGCCGCCTTCGGCTGCCTTGGGGCTGTCAGCATGGCAGAGGACCCACTTGTCGGCCTTCCAGTAGCAGTAGCTGTCGCCGGCCGCAGGCATGTCGGCCGCGACCTCGGGGCGCGGGCCGTTGGTGCCGGCGGGCAGCGCCACCATCACCTGGAAGCCACCGTCGTCGACCATGCACGGCGTGTAGTGGAGCGTGGTGTTGAAGACTTCGACGACCGTACCCGCCGGCACGCGAAACGCCTTGACGCACGCGGTGTCGAGCTTGCCGTCCTCGATCTCCCAGCGATGCGCCACGAGCAGGATAAAGTCGCGAGCGCCCAGGTTGAATTCGCTCGCGCGGTGATACTCCAGGCAGTTGAGTCGTGTATTGTGGCCGTTGCACCAGCCGAGCTGGAAGGGACGGCCACCAAACATGAGAAAGCCAAGCTTGTCGGCATCCTTGACGTCCTCGAGCTCCGGCGCACTTGCAACGTACTTGCTGCCCTCGGGAATGGGCGTGGCAGAGAGCGCCTCGAGCACGGGCGACGTAAGCTCGGACGGAACGTTATCCCAAACGTTGCCATAGGACTTGAACTCGGGATCGTTGACAGAGTAGATATGCATGTTCGCTCCTGTTCGTTTATGTGACAGTATGAACATTCTAGAACAAACATAAGCGATTTTAAACACTCGTCCCGACCACTCAGCAAAAAGGCACCCCCGCATAAGCGAAGGCGCCTAATGCGCTCGTTTTGGGCGATAAAGCCCTTACGCCTGCTGATAGTGCAGGTGCCCCTCGTCGATATCGGCCAGGTCGCGGTTGAGGTAACGGCGCGCGAGCCAGTTAGCCATGGGAAGGTTCTGGTCCAGGTAGTTGCCGCACTCCTCAGGAGCGGCACCGGGGACATCGCCCTCAAAGTCGGCGACAAACTCGAACAGCTCACGCACGAGCGGCAGGATCTCCTCGCTCGTCACCTCGCCAAATACGACGAGGTAAAAGCCCGTGCGGCAGCCCATGGGGCCAAAGTAGACAATGCGGCTCGACCACTCGGCATGATTGCGAAGGAACGTCGCGCCCAGGTGCTCAATGGTATGGCACTCGGCGGTGTTCATGACCGGCTCCTTGTTGGGCGTGGTCAGGCGCAGGTCAAACGTGGTGACGGCAGCACCGGTCGCCGGATCGCGGTCGATGCGGCTCACATACACGCCGGGCTCAAGCAGCAGATGGTCAACGGAAAAACTCGCGATGCGCTCCATGGCAGATCCTCTCGGTAGTCAATTTGGGACGGGCTCTTTTAGCTGGTTCGAATGGTCACACCAATCATACCAGTCAAAAAAGCCCCGTCCCAAAAAGACAACTTAGCCAAGGACACGGGCCATACGTGTCTTGAACTCGGACAGGAAGCGCGGAGCATCCACGGTCAGTGCCACAAGCGCGCTCTTGTCCGGATCGGACAGGCGACGCTCATCGCAGATGGTGCGACCGCGGTACTCGCCCAGCAGATCAACACGCAGGTTGCAGCCGAGCGCACCTACGAGCGTGGGGTCGATCGCCACGGCAACGGCCAGCGGATCGTGCAGCGCACAACCACCCAGGTAGGGTGCGTTCATCTCGTACGAGCCAATGTAGTGCTCGACCATGCTCGCAAATGCGCAGCCCGCCATAGTGCCCGAGCCCGTCCAGCCGGCAATGTCGCGGCGTGTGAGCACCACGCGATGCGTCACGTCCAGACCCACCATGGTGAGCTTACGGCCCGAGCGCAGCACCGCGTCGGCTGCCTCGGGGTCGCTCGCCATATTGGCCTCGGCGCCCGCGCTCACGTTGCCGGGCACGGTAAGGGCGCCGCCCATCACGACCACGCGGCCGATGGACATCATCGCCGCCGCATCGCGCTCCAGGGCGAGCGCCAGGTTGGAGAGCGGGCCAGTCGCTGCGTAGACCAGATCGGGACCATAGGTGCGCGCGGCATCGATCAGATAATCGACCGCAGCGTTGCCGTCGGCCGAGGTCGCCCCCACCGGCTCGTAGGGCGACGCGGGCACGCTCGCGCCGCCGATGCCGTTCTTGCCGTGAATGAGCGCGGTGGACGCCGGCGGCGTATAGGGCTCAGTCGCCTGCAGAGGACGGTCGGCACCCAGGTACACCGGAACCTCGGGGCGACCCAGCAGATCGAGCACCGCAAGGCAGTTGTGCGCCGATTGCTCGACGCGCACGTTGCCAAAGCACGTGGTGATGCCCACGAGCTCCACCTCGGGGCTCGCGATGGCATAGGCCAGCGCCATCGCATCGTCCACACCCATATCCAGATCAAGGATCAGCTTCTTGGTTGTCATTGTTCTACTCCGCTTCTCCGTCTTTATCGTTTAACCAAACCAATGTTCAACTTCGGCGCGCGTGGGAATCGATTGCTGAGCGCCCAGGCGCGACACCGTCACTGCCGAGGCGCGAGCACCCGCGGCCATGCACTCAAAGAGCGGCAGGCCCTCTAGGCGAGCCGCCGCCAACGCGCCGATAAACGTATCGCCGGCGGCCGTGGTATCGACTACCGTACTCGAAAGTGCCGGCATGCGCAGCAGCTCACCGCCATCGCCGAGCGTAACCGAGCCGGCACCGCCCAACGTGATGACCGCAGCCCCGGCACCCTTGTCGAGCAGCGCATTGAGCGCCGCGACGCAGCTTGCATCATCCGTGGGCAGAATGCGCGTCAGAACCTGGCACTCGGTCTCGTTGGGGCAGACCAGGTCGACCGCAGGCCAGACCTCCGCAGGCAGCTCGCAGGCAGGCGCTGGATTAAAGACCGTATAGAACCCCAGCTCGTGAGCACAAACAAGCGCCTCGGCCGTCGCCGCAAGGTCACATTCGCCCTGGGCGATAAAGACGCTTCCGGCAGCCGGGGCAATCTCGCTGGCGTCGCCGTCGAGCTCATGGGCCACCAGACGCCTCAGCGCGCGGGCAACGTCCGCGCCCGCAAGCGCATGGTTGGCGCCCGGTGACAGTACGATGCGGTTGTCGCCCTCGCAGCGAATGATGGTCGCCGTTCCCGTCTCCACGTCATCGCGATGCACTACAAAGTCACAGTCCACGCCGGTGTCTTGGAGCCCCACCACGAGCGATGCGCCGAACGCGTCGCGACCGACCGCGCCGATCATGTGCGTGCACGCGCCCATACGCGCGGCAGCTACGGCCTGATTGGCGCCCTTGCCGCCGGCGTTGGTGATAAACCCGCTGCCGCCGACGGTCTCGCCCGCACGCGGTATGCGCTCGCACGCCACCGAAAGGTCCATGTTCATGCTGCCGAACACCGCAACGATGCCGCGATCTGCCATGGAAACCTCCTCATCTGCGGGCCTTATGCCCACCGTCGGCCGTCGATCGTGCACTCTCGCACCCCCTATAACTTTAGTTCACTTTGATGTGGACGCGCGCTTGAGGTTGCGCCAGCAGCAAGCATTCACAGGAGCAGGCAGCTACAATGAATACGTGCTGATTATTCTCGTCATTGGATGATGTTTTATGGAACAATTCTCGCAATCGGGCTCGCGCGGTCGACGCCGCACGGGCAACGAGCCGGCGCCGCACGAACGCGTGAAGAGCGAACGCCGTGCCAACGAGCCGCGACGCACCACGAGCCCCCATCGCGCTTCTGCCAACAACGCGGGCCGCGCCAACACTCCCGCCGCGGAGCAGACGCCTGCTCGCCCCAAGTCCCGCTACATCCCTGCACTCGACGGCCTGCGTACGCTCGCCGTCGTCGCGGTGGTGCTCTATCACCTTAACCTCACGTGGGCTCAGGGCGGCCTGCTCGGCGTCACGATCTTCTTTGTGCTTTCGGGCTATCTGATCACGCGCTTGCTGCTCAACGAAGTCGCTAAGACCGGCCGCATCGACCTCAAGAGCTTCTGGATCCGCCGCATCCGTCGCCTGGTCCCCGCCGTGGTGACCGTCGTGGTGGTGACCTGTGCTCTGTGCACCGTCTTCAACCACGTGATGCTCACCAAGATGCGCCCCGACATCCTGCCGTCGCTGTTGTTCTTCAACAACTGGTGGCAGATTGCCCAAAACGTCTCGTACTTCAATGCTCTGGGCGACCCCTCGCCGCTCACGCACTTTTGGTCGCTTGCCATCGAGGAACAGTTCTACCTGATTTGGCCGCCACTGCTGTTTGCCATGGTATCCATGCATGTGAGCAAACCCAACACGCGCCGCGTGGTTCTGGGCCTTGCCGCGGTATCTGCCCTCGCCATGATGGTGCTCTATAACCCCGCCGCCGACCCCAGCCGCGTGTACTACGGCACCGACACCCGTGTGTTCTCGCTGCTGCTGGGTGCCTGGATGGCCTTTATCCCCGATCGCGACCTGGCGCCGGTGCGTCTCGCTCGTCGTTTGGGGCTCAATCGCCTAGCTGGCGCCGCCAAGCACGGCAAGAACGCCGAGGGCAAGCCTGGCGAGAAGGCCGACGAAGCAGCCGAGACCGCCCCGGCACAGCCGAGCGCCCTCGTGCGTTTTTGGTCCTCGCCCGCATCCATCGATGTGTTGGGCGTCGTGGGTCTGGTTGGCCTTGCCGCCATGGTCGCGCTCACCAACGGCTACACCGCCTTCCAGTATCGCGGAGGCACGCTGCTGTGCTCGATCCTCACACTCATGGTCATCGCGGCCTGCGTGCAGCCCCAGGGAATGGTTGCCCGCGCGCTATCCGCCGAGCCACTCGTGTGGGTTGGCAAGCGCTCCTACAGCATCTACCTGTGGCACTATCCGCTGCTGCTCCTCATGAACCCGGTCGCCAACATCAACGATACGCCGTGGTGGCAGTACATTTTGCAGGTGTTGTTGGTGGTCGCCGTGGCAGAGTGCTGCTATCGCTTTATCGAGACTCCGTTTAGGAAGGGCGCCTTTGGGCGCACCGTCGCCGAATTCCGCGATGGCACCACCACGCCCGCCAACTGGGCACGCACGCACATCCCTGTCTGCGCAGCCTACGCTGTCGTGTTGGTCGTTGCACTGGGCGGCCTGATCTTTGTGCCCGAGACGTCTGCGCTGAGCGGCGAGGGCGCCGAAGTTCTGAACAAGGAAGCCAAGAACACCGCGCCCACCGACCAGCAGGCGGCCGACGACACCGACAAGGACAACGACGGCTTCCCCGATGGCTCCTACGATCTGCTTATGATCGGCGACTCCGTGTCGCTGCGTGCCGTAGACACCTTTGACGGCGTGTTCCCGCACAGCCATATCGATGCCGAAAAGGGCCGCCAGTTTGATGCGGGGCGCGCGACATTTGAGGGCTATATCCAGCAGAACCTTGCCGGCAAGATCGTGGTCTTTGCCCTGGGCACCAACGGCTTGGTAACCGACGACCAGATCGACGCCATCATGGCCGATGCGGGAGATAAGCGTATTGTGGTGTTTGTGAACACGCGCAGCCCGCAGCCGTGGGTTGGCTCTACCAACCAGGCCATCGCCAACGCCGCCACGCGCTACAAGAACGTGCGCGTTATCGACTGGTACGGATACAGCGCCAACCGCAACGACCTGTTCGATGGCGATGGCACGCACCTATCGACCACTGGCGTGACTGAGTACCTCAGCTTGATCCACGACGCAGTCAAGAAGGACCTGCCCGTGCATCCCGAGGATCACGTCAACGATCCGCAGCCGGCAGCCGTCAAGTCTGCCACCGACGCACTCATCAATGCGCTTGCCTTCAAGCCGCACAAGTTGGGCACCGACAAGTAACCTGCAGCGCAAACTTCCCACATCCGGAGGGGGCGTCTGCCACGGCAGACGCCCCCTCCGGCAGTTAGGGACGTTCCTTATGTACCGGTACCTAGGGACACTCCTGGCGCAGCCAATGAAGACCTCTACGGATGAATTCCAGGCCGCTCCGTCGCTCCAGACATCGTTTCCGCGCCTCGCGCCTGCCCCAAACAATCAAAACAAGCCCTTTTCGCCGCACCCTCAAAGGTCTGTGGGCAAAAAAGGGCAAATATGAGTACTGTTACCATTTTAGTAGCAGGCAAAACCACCCAAAATGACGTCCGAGCGAACCCTACAACCCCCTAAAGCAGCCAACCTGACTGGTTTAAGGCGTATTGGAGCCAATTTTAATGAACATACTATAGGTTATGTTTATTATCTTCTTGAATGTAAATGCTATTCACTTAGCAACAGTACTCATATTTGGCATTTTTTGCCCACTGCCATATAACTAACACCCTATAGCAGACAAAAACAGCCCGCAGCCCATCGCTGCGGCCTGTTTGGAGTCCAAAAGAGGCGCTAAGCGCTGTAACCCATCGCCTGCAGAACAAACATGACGACCGTGAGCACCGTAATCACACCGATAGTCGCCCAAGTGAGCACATTCCACACGCGGCCGTTGCGGTTAGTGCCCATAATGTGACGGTCAGCGGCAATAACCACCTGGAACACCAGAACCACGGGCAGTAGCACGCCATTGATGACCTGCGAGGTCATCATAATCTGGAACAGATCGACGCCGGGCATAAGCACCAGCACGGCAGAGATACCGATGATGGCCGTAATGATGCCGCGATAGACCGGGGCCTCGTCCCAGCTGCGGTCGGCACCGCGCTCCCAGCCAAATGCCTCGCAGATAGCGCTCGACGTAACGCCCGGCAGCACGCAGGCAGCCAAGAAGCTCGCCGCGACCAGGCCCGAGGCAAACAGTACCGTGGACCACTGACCCGCAATAGGCTCCAGCGCACGGGCAGCATCGGCAGCATCGCTAATCTGAATGCCCGCCGGGAACAACACCGTACCGGTCGTGATGATAATAAAGCCGGCAATGACATCGGCGGCAAGCGAGCCGCTCACGGTATCGATGCGCTGCAGCACGATATCGTCCTCGCCCGCGTTCTTGTCGACCACGTTGTTCTGCGCCAAGAAAATCATCCACGGCGCGATGGTGGTACCGATCGTTGCGACCACGAGCGACACGTAGCTGGGGTCATTTTGAATGTTAGGCACGACCAGGTCGACCGCGACCTCACCCCAGTTGGGGCCAGCCATAAACGCGGCGACAATATAGGTCACGAAGACGCAGCTTACCAGCAGCAGAATCTTCTCGATGCGCTGGAAACTACCCGACATGGTAAGCATCCACACCAGCAGCGCCACCAACGGCACCGAGATGCTCGCCGGCACGCCAAAGAGAGCAAGGCCGCTGGCGATACCCGCAAACTCCGAAATGGTCACAGCCGTGTTGGCGATCAACAGCGCCGCCATAGCAAGTACACTCTTGCGCACGCCAAAGCGCTCGCGGATGAGCGATGCCAGGCCCTTGCCCGTGACGCAGCCGCAGCGCGCCGCGGTCTCCTGCGTCACGATGAGCAGCACAGTCATGACGGGAAGCATCCAGAGCATCTTGTAGCCATAGCTGGCGCCCGCACTGGAATACGTTGCAATGCCGCCGGCGTCATTGCCCGAAAGCGCCGCCAGCAGACCGGGGCCCATAGCGCCAAAGATGGCCGCGATGGTCAACTTTTGCTTGGTGCCCGACTTTTGCTTGGTATTTTGCACGCGACCACCTAGCCAATGACCGACATGGTGAGCAGCACCGCAGCGGCGCAGTACGCTACGCACGAGATCATGACGGCAATAACGTTCATGGCGGTGCCCGACGTGTTGAGGTCATGCTCGTCACGCCAGAACAGCACCATCAGGTAAATCACGGCGCTCATGTTGCCAACCAGGCAAATGATGGCAGCGATATTAAAGGACCCGGTAAAGAGTTGTTCCTCAAACATGGGCGCATCGGGGAACGCGGCGGTGCGCACCAGCTGGGCGCACAGGTAGGTCACGAGTGACAGAATCAGGCCCATGCCCGTGCTCTGGAAGAAGAACCCCAGATACGGCTTGGGCTCGTCGTCGTGACCGTCATACTCCAAGAAGTAGTTCTTGACGAACGACACCATGCGCGAGGCAGCAAGCAGCACGAGCGGCATGGCGCACATGGGGAACACCACCAGATGCGCGGAGCCGAGCGCCGTCCCCAGCACCGTTGCCATGATGCACGAGGCAATGCCCCACACGACAACCCAGTACTGGCGATGCACAAACCAGCTGAGCACGTTCGTCGAGTCGTCCGACGCGCTATCGCCCGAGCCGACACCGGCGATCTGCAGGTCCTCCTGATGCTCCTCGGCGATAACGTCCATGGCGTCGTCGAAGGTTACGATACCCAGGATATGACGGTTCTCGTCGCAGACAGGGATGGCAACCAGGTCGTACTTGGTCATCTCGTCCGTCACGTCTTCCTGGTCCTCGTCGGGCGACACATAGACCAGGTCGCGATAGGCCAGCTGACCCAGCGTGGCGTCGCGGTCGGCTACGATCAGCGTGCGCAGCGAAAGCACGCCGGTCAGCATGCCGCTCGGATCCTCGGTATAGACGTAGTAGACGCTCTCGAAGTCCTCGTCGAGCTCGCGAATCGCCTCGATGGCGTCACCGACCGTTGCCGTGGCGGGCAGGGAGACAAACTCCGAGGTCATGATGCGGCCGGCGGTGTTGTCCTCGTAGCCCAGCAGATTACGAATCGCCTTCTCCTCCTTGACGCCCATCAGGCGCAAAAGCTTCTCGGCCTTCTCGTAATCGAGCTCGTCGATCAGGTCGGCTGCATCGTCCGGGTCCATCATGGCCAGCATCGACGATGCGTCGGTGTCGGACAGGCCCTCGAGCATCTCGGTCATAAGCTCGTCGTCATCGAACTCCGAGATGGCCTCGGCGGCCTGGGCAGTATCGAGCTGCGCAAACACCTGCGCACGTAGGCGCGGGTCGAGCTGCTCGATAATGTCGGCGATGTCGGCAGGGTGCAGCTCACCGAGCGTCTTGTGCGACACCGAGAGTTGAATGTTCTTGGTCGAGCGGTCGAGCAGGTCCATGTAGGACCAAGCGATGATGTCCTCACTGAGCGGCTTGCCCAGGTGCTTCATAAAGCCTTCGACAATATGCTCGAGCGCGGGGCTGATGGCGCGTAGCAGACCGCGGGCACCGACCTCGGCGCCCAGCAGGCGCAGCTGATTTTCGCCCGACATGGAAAACTTGATGTCGTTGACGCGCACGACCTTCATGCCCTGCGTGTCGACAATCTGCTTGTTGAGCACGTCGCGGGCAAGCAAGAGTTCGGTCGGCTGCAGGTACGAAAAACGGATTTCGGTGGCCGACGTCTTAAGGTGTACACCCGTCTCGTCGATACGGTCGACCCACTTGCGCCAGCTGATCATAAACGGCGTCTTGCCGGGTCCGCGGAACGCGAGCGACGTCACGTGCGGAAAAACTTCGCCGGTAGCAATGCCAAAATCGTTGACCACGCCGAGCTTTTCGCCATCGACGTCCAAGACCGGCAATTTGAGCATCTCACTCAGATAATTCAATGGTGCTCCCCATCATTATTCCTCCGGACGCGGCCGCGCGTGCGGCGTCCGGAGGCTTCTGGATATGTATACGCATGCGCGGGCGGCACGCCGCTCGACGCTTACACCCCGTGCATGCGCAAAAAGCACCTGCATGGGGTCATCGACTGTATGGTCGAGGTTTGGATTTCACCTGTAACCTTTCTCTTGACCCTCATTAACCGCAGTAACTATAGCATCAGCATCGCCCTGCGGCATCGAATTTATGCGCTGCACATTGCAGGCATACCAAACGCTGACGCATCCGTGACATAGTCATTGGGGACGTTCTTAAATGACTACCCAATAACTACTCTGTGGTGTCGTCGTCCTCGGCAAGTTGGGGGAACGCGGCGTCCTTGGGCATGGTGGCCTTCGTCAGCGAGGTGAGCTTTTTGCTCAGCGACGTGTCCGTCTTGACCAGGTCGCTGAGCGTCACGATCTTGTAGCCGTCGGCAATGAGGCCGTCGATAATCTGCGGCAGCGCCTCGAGTGTCTGCTCGGCGCATTCGTCTCTATCGGTGAGCAGCACGATATTGCCCGGCGTCACCGAATCGAGCACCGTCGAGACCTGCTCGTCGGCACCGTTGAGCAGCCAGTCGCCCGAGTCAATATTCCACGAGACCACGGCGGAGACCAGGTCCATCGCATCAATCCAGTTTTGTTCGTCAAAGGCAGCGTAGGGAGCACGCAGCAGCATCGTCTTCACGCCGGTCGCCGACTTAATCGCATCGGTGCCTTTCGTGATCTGTTCGCGTACCGCCTCACGGTCCTGACCCTTGAGCGAATCGTCGCTGTAGCTGTTGGATCCGATCTCGCACCCGGCATCGACAATCGCCTTGGCCGTGGCAGGCGAGGCCTCGGCCGCATCGCCCGAAAGGAAGAACGTCGCGGTGACGCCCTTTTCCTTGAGCACCTGCAAGATCTGTTTGGTGGCGCCGCTCGGACCCTCGTCAAACGTCAGTGCCACGTACTTTTTGTTGCCCTTGGGCGCCACGCTGGCGCACGCAACAACGCAATCGGTGGCGGGCACAACCTCGCCGCGGTCTTGCGTCTTGCCTGACTGCTCACCAACCCACACCTCGGATCGGCCCTGGACACCCCATGTCTGCACATACTCGATAGCGCCCGTGCCCTCGACCTTGAGCTTGGGCTCGATAACCGTAGCCTGAACCTCGTGCTTCTCGTAAGTGTTACGGCCATCCTTGACCGTCACCTTCTCGCCGCCCTCGAGTTCGCGGCTATCCCATTTGCCCTGCTTCACGCGCTTGCCGTCGACCTTCACCGACAGCTTTTCGCCCCCATGGCGCTTGAGCACGCTGTCATCGACGGCCAGCAGGTCGCCTGCGTCGTAGGTGTCAGTCAACTCCTGGTCGTCGATGAGATTCTGCAGCGTAGAGCCCACACGCACCGCGGTCTTCTGGCCGTTGAGCTCCACGTCCACACTGCGGTTGACGTAGCCCACGACGGCAGCGATAAACAGCACGAGCGCGCAACCCACGGCGATGAGCGCGTAGGGCAGGCGAGACGAACGACGGGGCGTACGGCTGTTGCCGATGCGCGCACTGCGGTCGCTAAAGCCGCGGCTATGGTTGAGATACATCGCGCCGGGCTTACGGTGACGCTTGCGCTGACCGCTGGGCAGCTGCCCCAGGTCGCGGCGCGCCGTCGGACGCGTACCCGAACGCCCGTTTAAGTTGGATCCGTTTTGGCGCATGTGCCCTCCCCCATAAACACAGCAAGCCGGAGCAACAGGTCTCCGGCTTGCCTCCCATCATTTGGTACGTCGCTATTTTGTAGCTTTTGACGAGCCTCCGCTCGCCTTTTGGTATTCGTCCTTAAAGGCCTTGAACATGCCGCGCGTCTTGCCGAGCTGCTTGCCCAGTGCGCGACTGCCCTTGTCCACGGCAACCGATCCCTTGTCGTCGAGCACCTTGGCGCCCTTTTTGACCTTGTCGCCCACCACGACGCTGGCCTCGGCGGCCTTGGCAGCCGCACCGCCCGAATACCCGAGCGACTTGACCTCGTCCGAGACGACCATCGCGCCGTTCTCGTAGCCGCGCAGCATCGTCGGCGGCACCTGCGTGTCACCAACCAAAACACTCGAAGCAGCACCGGCGGTCACATAGAATGCCTGCACGATGCCCGAACGCGGCTTGAACTCCACATCCGAGCAATAGCCCACGACGTCGCCCGACTCCGTGCGCACGTCCATACCGACCCAGATGATGCAATCGTCCAAGTTGATGTCGAGGCGCTTGGCGGCGGCGGCATCGTACGTGTCCTTGACGTCATCGACCGCAATGGCGCCCTCGTAGACACCAATGGCGTCGAGCGCCACGAATCGGTCGGGACGCTCGATCATGCCCGCGATATCGGACTGGCGGACCATAAAGCCGACCACGCGCGTACCGCCCGGGGTAAAGACCGGAAAGTGAATCTTTCCGAGCTTTTTAGGGCTGCGCGGCGTGCCATCCTTTTTGGTGCGCTTGTCCTCGGTAGGCTTGCGATAGATCTTGGCGCCGACAAAATCCCCGGCGCGCATTATGCCTCGGTCGAGGGCTCCGCAGCCTCGGTATCAGCCTCGACGGCGTTCTCGACCACGACGTCGGCGGCAGGCGTCACGTTGCCGCCCGAAATGGCGTCGTTGAGCTGCTCGCGCAGCTGGTCCATGCGCTCGCGGGCCAGGTCGACCTTGGCGCGCAGGTCGTCGGTCTTGGCGTCAACCATCGGGCCAAAGTCATTCACCGCAGCACGGGCCTCCTCGGCGCTGTGCTCGTAGGTGTCGCGCATATTGTCCCAGGCGTCGTTAGCGATATCGGCAGCCATGGCGCGGGTCTCGGCACCCGAGCGCGGGGCCAGAGCAACGCCGACAATAGCGCCGGCAGCGGCGCCAAAAAGTGCGCCGGAGACAAAGCTGAAAGTCTTACCCATGATCATTCCTCTCCTGCGGGCACGTCGGTGCCCACCGTTTGAATGCTGTCCATTATACCCGCAGCGCATCACTTGCCGCTCCGCTCATCTGCGTACGGCAAAGGCGCAGGTACGTGATGGTGATAAACGCGTAGGCCTACTCCTGAGGCATAGCCGGCATGGTCACCGTGGCACCCGGGTCCTCGCCGGCGCCGTCCACGAGCGGCAGACCGCCCTCATGCGCAGGTCCTGCCGGAACCGTCGCCGCACCGCCAAAGACGGCAGCGGAGGCCTCGTGGTTCTCGGCAACCGCGCCCTCGGTATCAATCGCCACCTGGGGCTCGTCGTCAAAGTTGGGGACGCCCTGGGGCTCGGTGGGAACGGGCTCGGCGGTCGCATCGGCAACGGGCTCGGCGTCAACCGGCACATCGCCCTCGTCAGAGCCCTCGTCCTCGGCAGCATCTTCGCCGTTCGCAGCGGCGACGGCCTCGTGAGGATCCTTGCCCTCGGCCTCGGCGCGCATGCCCAGCACCAGGTTGCGCAGGCCCGCGACCGTGCCTTCCACGTCGGGGGCAGGCTGGTCGGCGTGCAGGTACGCCCAGTCCATCATAAAGGTGGCCGAAGACAGCGCACCGATGGCCAGCGCGTCGTCGGGGCACGAAAGCTCAACCTCAAAAACGCGCTCGTCGTGCTCGCTTACGCGCGTGCGGCCGCACGAGATGCTACCGGCAAGACCGGTCTCGTTCATGAGCTCGACCGTCACATGCTCAAGCAGATGGCAAAGCTCGGTCTGGCCCATGCAGTCCTGGAACTCGCGACCGGAATCACCCAGGCACAGGTGCTTGGCAATCGCCGGCACCAGGTAATACACGCGCGCCGTGGCCTCGATATCCTCCGAGGTCATGAGCGGCATGCCGGGGTTCACCAGCACATGCGCGCAGATCTTGTCCTCGCTGACGGTGACCTTAAGGATGTTGAACAGGCCTGCCATAACTCTCCCCTACTCTTCCTTGTCCTACTCGTCGCCGTCGTGCGGATTCGCAGGACCCGCACCCGACGTCGTCGGCTCGTCTACCGAAGACTCGGAATCCTTCTTATCGGTTTCGGCCGGAGCGATCACGCGAATGAGCGAGATGCGCTGGCCACGCATCGACTGCACTTTAAACTTGTACCCCGCGACTTCAAACACCTCTCCGATGTCGGGCACCGAGTCACAAAGCTCCAAGATCCAGCCGGCGATGGTCTCATAATCATCGCTTTCCTCGAGCGGCCAACCAAGCTCAATCGCGTCATCGCACGAAAAACGCCCATCAACGAGCCACTCGCGGCGCGAAAGGCGCGTGAGATACTTGTTGTCGGGGTCGAACTCGTCCTCGATCTCGCCGACGATCTCCTCGACGATGTCCTCGATGGTGATAATGCCGGCCGTGCCGCCGTACTCGTCCACGACCACCACGATCTGGTCGTGAGAGGTCTGCATCTCGGACAGCAGCGGCAGGATGTCCTTGGTGTCGGGCACAAAGGTGGCGTCGCGCAAAAAACCGGCAATGGGCTGGTCGCCCTTGCCGTCGAGCGCAGGCTGAATCAGGTCCTTGATGTGCGCAATGCCGGCGACGTTGTCGGGATCCTCGTGATAGACGGGGATGCGGCTAAAGCCGGTCTGGCGCATGGTGGACAGCACGTCGGCGACCGTCTCGTCGTCCTCGCACATGGTGGTGTCCACGCGCGGCACCATGACCTCACGGGCAACGGTGTCGCCCAGGTCAAAGATCTCGTGGATCATGCGCTTTTCCTCGTCGAGCAGGTCGTCCTGCTCCGAGACCATGTACTTGATCTCTTCCTCCGAGACGTTTTGGCGATCATCGGCGCTCTTGATGCGCAGGATGCGGGCCAGGCCATCGGAGCAAGCGCCGGTCAGCCACACGAGCGGACGGGCGATCTTTTGGAACACGGAAAGCGGGCCCACGACCTGCTTGGACACGCCCTCGGCATTGGCCAGGCCGATGCGCTTGGGGACGAGCTCTCCGATCACGATGGACACGAAGGCGACTGCGACGGTGATGATGACCGGCGCCAGGCCGCGCGCGATGGCGGAGAGCGGCGCGATGCCAAAGCTCATGAGCCACGTGGCGAGCGGGTCGGACAGACTCGTCGAGGCGACGGCAGACGAGGCGAAGCCCACGAGCGTAATGGCGACCTGGATGGTGGCGAGCAGCTGGTCGGAGTCGGCAGCCAGCTTAATGGCACGCTCGGCGCGCTTGTCGCCTTCCTCGGCCTCATGCTCCAGCACGGCGCGCTTGGCCGTGGTGAGCGCCATCTCGGACATAGAGAAGTAGCCGTTGATGAGGGTCAAAACGAGGGTGGTGATAAGGGAGATGGTTATGTCCATCGGGAGTTTCTCGAACCTCCAAGATTCGGGACGTCGGATTAAAACGTTGGTGGCGGATACGGCAATTGCACTGGCGACCGAGCGGGGGCACGGGCGCTGGCGTGGTCGCTAGATTACGAAGAGGATCACCGCCATGAACTGGAAGATGCTGCCGGCGAGCACCCACAGGTGAAACACGCTGTGCAGATAGCGCACGTTTTTGGCGATATAGAACGGCACGCCCGCGGTGTAGCACACGCCGCCGACGGCGAGCAGGGCAAGTGCCACGGGGTTGAGCAGCGCCACAAGTTCGGGCAGCTTAAAGACAACGAGCCAGCCCATCAGCAGATAGACCAGGCCGCTTACCCAATGCGGCTGGCGCTCGCGCAGGAAGCACTCGAGGGCGATGCCGATGATGGCGATGGCCCATACGGCAAAGAACAGCGCAGGGCCGCCGTCGTTTGCGAGCGTGATGAGGCAAAACGGCGTATAGCTGCCGGCTATGAGCAGGTAGATGCAGCTGTGATCGATGATGCGAAACACGCGCTTGGCGCGCGCGGGCTGAATCGCGTGGTAGAGCGTGGAGGCTAGGTATTCGAGGATAATGCTGACGCCATAGACAATTGCCGCGGCCATGTGGGCCGGGCCTCCGCCGCGCAGGGCGGCGAATACGATCAGGAGCACCAGGCCCGCGATACCCAGCAGGCAGCCGACACCATGGGTGACGGAGTTCATGATCTCCTCACCCACCGTGTAGTGTGGAACGGCCGCGGTCTTGGGTCGCGGCTTAGAACTGTCGCTCGAATCGGACATGCCGGTTACATCCTCCAACGTAAAGAGTTCTCAACACTATATCAAAGCGTCTAGGTACGTGCGAAATTTGCACCATACGTGACCCTTTGTTTACCCATTCTTTGCCTGTTGACGCATCAACGGCGAACGTCCATAATGCGCTTGCATTAAATGTTGATGTATTAACATCTTTAAGGAGAACCGCGAATGTCCCAAAGCGCACACCCCCATCGAAAGCTTAAGATAACCGCCGTTGTTGCGTTGGCGCTCGTTGTCACGTTGCTCGGATTTGCCGGCAACTTTCTGTTTGACTTCGCGCTGAATCCCCAAGCGCCGTACACCATGAAGATGATGCAGGATAGCAAGAACGACAAAGAAGGCGAGCAGCCGGATGCCGAGGAAACCGAGGCGCGGGCATGGTTTAAAGAGAATCGCGAGAGCAGCAGCCTCACCGCAGATGACGGAACCGAACTTGCCGCTTGGTATTTTGCCGCCTCGGAGAACACCCATGATTACGCCGTCTGCCTGCATGGATATACCAACGAGCCCATCGGCATGGCCCGATACGCCAAGCGCTTCCACGACCGCGGCATGAACGTGCTCGCGCCTGCCGCCCGCGCCCACGAGCGCTCCGGCGGCGACTATATCGGCATGGGCTGGCCCGAGCGACTCGATGTTATCGCATGGATCGGGCGAATTGTTCAGGCTGACCCCGAGGCGCGCATCCTGGTCTTTGGCGAGTCGATGGGTGCGGCAACCGCCATGAACGTGGCGGGAGAATCTCTGCCCGCAAACGTGAAGTGCATTATCGAGGACTGCGGTTATACGAGTGTTTGGGACGAGTTTTCTCTGCAGCTCAAGGACGTGTTCGGCCTGCCCAGCTTTCCCTTGCTCGATGTAGCAAACTTGGTGTGCAACGTGCGCGCGGGCTACGACTTTCATACGGCGAGCAGTGTGGAGCAACTCAAACACGCGACGGTTCCCATGCTGTTTATCCACGGCGATCAGGACACCTTTGTGCCGTACGACATGCTCGACCAAAACTACGACGCGTGCGCCAGCAAGGTCAAGCAAAAGCTCACTATCCATGGCGCCACCCACGCCAAGAGTGCGCAAGTTGACCCCGAGCTCTACTGGAATACGGTCGATGACTTCCTCGACAAGAATTTTTAGGCAAAAAGCAACGTCTGGGGTTTTGTTGCCAAAAATCGGTTTGCGGTCGGCGGTATTCGTTTTTTCACCGCACTTCCGAAAAGCCGCCCGCGAGCGTTGTGCTCGTGGGCGGCTTTTGCTCAACTTACGCTACAAAGGCGCTTATTTTGTCCAATAGTTAGACGCTACTTGACCTCGATGAGCTCGTACTCGCTCGTGCCCAGGCCGATCTTTTCGGCGTGCGCGATGCACGCGCGCCAGTCGGTGTCGGGATGCGTGATGCAGAAGGGATCACGCGCCTGCTCGCCCTCCAGATGCTCGTGATTGTGCTCCATCTTGGCCGCGCTATCGGTGAGCTCGGTGTTGGGCAGCGGCTCGGATGCCATGACGGCATCGGCGCAGGCCTGGTCGATGGCGACCGGGTCGAAGCTCGCGAACATGCCGATATCGTTGACGATAGGCGTATCGTTTTCGGGATGGCAGTCGCAGTTGGGACTGATGTCCATGGCAAGCGAGATGTGGAAGCTCGGACGGCCGTCGACAACGGCCTTTGTATACTCGGCGATCTTGCAGTTGAGCACGTCGGCCGCGGCGTCATAGCCGGGCTTGATGCAGTCCTGGTTGCATGCCGCAATGCAGCGTCCGCAGCCCACGCAGCGATCGTGGTCGATGGTGGCCACGTGCACCGTGCGAGTAGCGCCGCTGGCAAGCTCGCGCTCGCGGGTGTCGTTGAACGAGACAGCGTCGTGCGCGCAGATCTTTTCGCAGGCATGGCAGCCAACGCAGTGCTCGGTCGCGACGTTCGGCTTGCCGGCGGCATGCTGCTCCATCTTGCCGGCGCGGCTGCCGCCACCCATACCCAGGTTCTTCATGGCGCCGCCAAAGCCGGCCTGCTCATGGCCCTTAAAGTGGGTGAGGCTGATCACGATATCGGCATCCATGAGCGCCTGACCGATCTTGGCCTCGTGCACGTACTCGCCGCCCTCGACCGGGACGAGTGCCTCGTCGGTGCCCTTGAGGCCGTCGGCGATGATGATCTGGCAACCCGTGGCATACGGGGTAAAGCCGTTCTGGTAGGCGGTGTCGATGTGCTCGAGCGCGTTTTTGCGGCTACCCACATAGAGCGTATTGCAGTCGGTGAGGAAGGGCTTGCCGCCCAGCTCCTTCACGACATCCGCGACGGCGCGGGCGTAGTTGGGGCGCAAAAAGCTCAGGTTGCCCAGCTCGCCAAAGTGAATCTTGATGGCGACGAACTTGTTCTCAAAGTCGATCTGCTCGATACCGGCGTGACGGATGAGGCGCTTGAGCTTGTCGAGCTGGCTCTCGCGAGCATGCGTGCGCAGGTTGGTGAAGTACACCTTGGCGGGTGCTGCGGGTGTAGTTGCGGTCATAGATATATCCCCTCGGTCTATATGGCGTTACAGACATAGAGGATGGTACCCGCTGAAGTAGGGTCAAAGTCAAGCGCGAAACCTAGTCGTTGGGGACAGACTTAAATGACTGAAACCACTCATTGGGGACGGACTTAAATGAGTGCCTCGCCACCTGGCAGCTAGGGACGTTCCTTTCCTGCCGGCAGCTGGGGACAGTCCTTGCCAGCACGGCCGGCGAACCGGCGAATCGGCAAAGACTGTCCCCGATGACTACTCCTGCACCTTGAGAGCTTCGGCCAGGCCCACACGTTTGATGGAACGCATGTGCAGCAACGCCACGACCAGGTAGGTCGCAAAGCCAATGCCCACGCACGCCGCCATGGACCAAGCGGGCACGTAGATCTCGATATTGCCGTTGTAGGCGAGCAGCATCGAGCGGAAGATGGCCGTGAGCGAGCCAATAATGACCGGCAGGCTCAGCACAAGCGACGCCGCCACGCACAGCGTGATCGAGCGGATGTACAGATGCGAGATCTCGCCGTCGCGATAGCCAAAGACTTTCATGTAGCTGATCGAGCGGGCGCTGTGGTCGATCACAGCCTTGGTCAGCAGGTACATAAACAGCAGGAAGATAAACACCGCGAGCCCGATCATCATGCCGATCATTTTGCTCATCATGCCGATGAACTGGTCGCCCACGGCGCGCATGTCGTCGGGCGTGGTGTCGCCGGCAAAGTAGCGCGCGTCGAGGTCGAGCTTCTCGTTGCTCACATAGCCGTTAAAATAGGCGGCGTCGTTGCCGAACAGCTCGTTAAAGTCGTCGATACTCATATAGATATTCATGTCCGACTTGGAGCCCCAGGCACGGTCCTTGCCCGCGTACTCAAGGGAATAATGCTCGCCCTCGTACTTGTCGATGAGCGTGACCTTCTGGCCCTCGCTCCAGCCAAACTTATCGAGCAGACCGCCGCCAAAGACGACGCGCCCATCGCCAACGTTGAGGCCTTTCCAATAGCGCGAATCGGGCGAGATGCCGTAGACAGAAATCGTCTCCTCGCCATTACTATCGCCGCGGTCGTATTGCAGCTGGTAAACGGCATATTTCTCGGCCTGTGCGATTGCGCCCGCGCCGTTGTCGGTCGTGTTGACCGGGTGGATATCATCGTTGTCAGTGTCGATCTTAGAGGCCTTGCCGATCAGGTCGATAGTCTCATCGCGGTCGCAGCCGAGAGCGTCGGCAAGGTCATCGAGGCGCGCATAAAGCGCATCCTTCTTGTCCTGGACCTTGGCAAGCGCATCCTGCACTGCGGTCAGGCTCTCGGCAGACGGAGATGCGGTCGCGGCATCGGCTGCCGCCTGCGCCGCATCGGCCGCGTCGTCAAGCTCGTCATCGGCATCCTGAGCGGCGGAAAGCAGCGCGCCGTCCACCGACTGCAAGCGCTCGAGTGCCGACCACTGCTCACGTTCCTCGGCGGTGCCCTCAAGCTCCAGCGGCGCCTTGAGCGTGTACTGGTACTCGGCGACCAGGCTCGTCTCGAGGTTATCCGCGTAGTGCGTCATCGTGGGCAGAATCGCCAGGCCAAAGAGCAGCAGCAGCGACGCAAACGCAATACCTACGAAGAGCGTGGCGAAGTTGCCCAGGTTGCGCAGGAAAATACGCAGGCGGAAGCGCGAAACAAAACCCACGCGCTCCGGCAGCTGCAGGCCGCGCTTGGTGCCAGATTTGCCGCTCGCCTCGTGACGAAGGAACTGCAACGGCGTCTTGTCCATCTTGCGAAGCAGGCCCACCAGCGTGATGAGAATGAGCGCAGCGGCGGGAACCACGGCGCACTTCACAAAGATCCCCCAGCTCCAGTACACCTGGAAGGGAGGCAGGCTGTACGAACCGTAATAGAGGCTGCGCATGGGCTCGGTAAAGAACACAACGCCGAGCGCGGTGCCCAAAAGCGCCGCGATCACGCCCACGGTAGCGGGAAGCGCAAGGTAGTGCAGGACGATCTCGCGTCGACGATAGCCGCTGGCGAGCAGCGTGCCGATGATGGCGCTCTCCTCCTCGATGGTGGCGTCGGTAAGGACCACAAAGACGAACGCCATGATCACGATGATGATGTCGAGCAGCGTCATCCACATCATGGAGTCGCCGTCTACGTCGTCGCGCGCATAGCCAATGCCCTGGTTGGAATCGGCATCGATCAGATCGTCCACGCGCGCATCGGCGTCGGTCAGCGCCTCGACCATATCCTGCTCCGCATCGATGCGATCCGCGGTGGGGAGGTCGCGATCGGCAAAGGTAAAGGAGTAGGTGTAGGCGGGCGCGCCGCCGGCATCCTCGAGCGCGGCAAAGCCGGCATCGGTGACCTCGGCCACGCCATAAGTGATGGTGTTCACCGTAAAGTCCGAATTGTTGAGGAACAGCGCCTGGCTATCGGGCTGGGTCATGATGCCGCAGATGGTGTAGGTGCGGCCCTCAAGCTCGACCTTATCGCCCACGGACAGGTTGTTATTGGTGGCGAAGACACGGTCGATCGCCACTTCATCGTCCGTTTTGGGCTCCTTGCCCTCACAGTAGGACGCGATATCGACCTTGGTGCGGTGCGCATAGGTGCGCAGCGTGCGCTTGGTGCCGTCGTCGCCAGCGGTCTTTTTGATGATGGCGTCGATGGAGAAATTCTTGTAGAGCGTGACGCCGCCGACGTCGCCGGCTGCATCCTCGGCGGCCTTGAGTTGATCGTCGGTAGCCTCGAAGGAGGTGGTCACGCGGCCGTCCTCAATCGTGTACGCATCGCGCATGTCATCGATAAGGCAACCGATAGAATGCGCTGCGAGCAAAAAGCCCGAGGTGAGAGCGATGCTTCCGCACATAAGAAGAAAGATGCCCAGGTACTTGCCGATATTGCGGCGCAGCTCGCGCGGGAGACGTTTTGCGAGAGGTGTCATGGCGCCGCCTACCAATCGAGCTCGGCGGCTGCGACGGGCGACTCGTTGAGCTCATCCTCGACGATGCGCCCGTCGCGCAGGCGCAGCACGCGATTGGCCATGCGGGCGATGGCGGCGTTGTGCGTGACGATGATGATGGTGCAGCCGTACTCGTGATTGACATCCTCCATGAGCTGCAGGATTTCCTTGGACGTCTTGTAGTCGAGCGCGCCCGTGGGCTCGTCGCACAGCAACAGACCCGGGTTCTTGACGAGCGCACGGCCGATGGCGCAGCGCTGCTGTTGGCCGCCCGAAACCTGACGCGGGAACTTGTTGCGGTGCTCGTAGAGGCCCAGCGAACGCAGCAGGTCGTCGACATTGAGCGGGTTTTTGGACAGGTGCGCCGTGACCTCAATGTTTTCCTTGATGGTGAGGTCGGGCACCAGGTTGTAGAACTGAAAGACAAAGCCCAGCTCGCGGCGGCGGTACTCACCCAGGTCGGCGGGCTTGAGCACCGTGAGGTCGCAGCCGTCCACCATGATGGAGCCGGCGTCGGCATCCTCCAGGCCGCCGATCAGGTTGAGAAAGGTCGACTTACCCGAGCCCGAGGGCCCCAGCATGACGCAGATCTCCCCGCGGTTGATGGACGCGTCGATGCCATCGAGTACCGTCAGGCGTGCATCACCGTCGCCGTAATGCTTTTTGAGATCCTTAACCTGGACATAGGCTTCCTGCGTTGCCATGGTATCCCCCGTTGTTAGCCTCGTACTACTTTATGAGCGTAATAGTAAACCATGGCGAACTATTTTGGAGCGTGGCCTGGATTTTATTTCAGACTAGTCATTGGGGACGTTCTTAAATGACTAGCTGTTGGGGACACTCTTTCGCCACCCGGCAGTTAGGGACGTTCCCTTTCTGCCGGCAGCTGGGGACAGTCCTTAGCAAGCCGGCGGTTCGGCAAAGACTGTCCCCAATGACTAGTCGTTTAAGTCTGTCCCCAATGACCACTCTTGGTCGTTTAAGTCTGTCCCCAATGAGTACCCGATGACTAGGTGGCTAGGCGCGGGATTTGGCGCGTGCGAGAGCCAGACCTACGGCGGCAATGGCGGCGGCGAAGAGCACGGTGACGCCCAGGTCGCAGGCGATGTCGCCCAACACGGTGGACGTCAGGTCCGAAGCGAGCGCCTTGCCGATCGCGTCGTTCACCCAATACGTCGGCACAAAGTGCGCCACCGTCTGCACGGCCGAACCCATCAGCGACAGCGGCATCCAAGCGCCGCCCAAAAACGTCATGAGCATGCCAAGCAGGTTGCCCACACCGTTGAGCAGCTCCTCACGCGCACCCAGGCTCGAAAGGGCAAAGCCAACGGCCAGCGGCGTGCACGCCAGGGCAAACGTCGCTGCCAGCGCCAGGCACACACGGCCCACGCCGACCTCGGCGACCGCGCCGGCAAAGCCCACAACGCCCATCATGCTCGACACAAACCAGATGCAGACGGTGAGCACGGCGGCGGCCGCAAACACAGCAAGCGAGCGCTGGCGCTCGGAGACCGGGCCGGCCTCCATGCGGCGCACACGCTCGGGCTCGTTCATGCCCGAGAACACCAGTCCCACCGACACGATGACCGACGAGATGATCGCGTACGCGCCAAAGTTGAAATACGACTCGAGCGTGGCGGCAGCCGTCGAGTCGACCTTGACCTGCTCGATCTGGACCTCCGCGCGCTTTGCAGCGGCATGCTCGGCGGCCTTGGCAACGTCGCCGTTAGAAGCAGCGGGCTCAAGCGCCGCCGCAGCGCCCGCGAGCGAGATCCAGCGCGAGGCCTCGGCAGACGAAAGCGCCGCCGCCATGGTGCCGGAACCGTAGGTCACGTCGAGCTTGGGCAGGGCCTCCCTCGCGCGGGCAGCCGCGACCAGGTCGTCCTCGAACCCCTCCGGGATAAAGAACACGCAGTCGGCGCTGCCCTTGGCACTATTGCTCTTGGAGAGCGCATCCGCGAGGTCGTAGGTGTCGTCGCCGACGCCCGTGACCAGCTCAAAGCGCGAACCCAGATGTTTGGTAAGCGCACGCGAAAGATCGCTGTCGTCGCGATCGATCACGATCACGTTGGTGTCGTAGGGCTTGTACTCGGTGAGCTGCGACGAGTTCCAGCTCACCGAGGCCGCGATGAATACGCCCATGAGCGAGATGAACACCGTGTAGATGAGCAGGTAGAACGGGTGCGCCAGCGCCATGCGAAGCGCGGTCTTAAAGGTGCTCATAGCGGCTCCTTCCAAAGATCAGCGTGGCGGCGGCAACGAACAGCAGCGCCATAAGGACCAGCGCGCCGGCGCGAACGGCAAAAGGTCCCAGGTCCTCAAAGAAATACAGGCGGTTGAACATGTCGCAGATAAGCTTGACGGGATTGAGCCAGCACTCGGCCGGGCAGGCGCGGGCGACGTCGTCGGCAAGCGCCATCGCCGGCTCGCCGTAGAGGCCGGCGAACAGGGCGCACGTGGTAGCAAAGCCCGTGAGGATGCCGGACTTGGACGCCTTGCCGCCCTTAACGGGAAACGTGCCCACAAAAAGGCCCAGGCCCGTCGCGGCAAGCGCGGACACGGCGCCGCCCACCAAACACAGTCCCTCGCGCCCGCCAAAGTCGACGCCCACGACCAGGCGCACGTAGCCAATCGCGATCGTCATCGAGGCAAAGGAGACCAGCCACGAGCCCACAAAGATACCGGCCAGTGACGCCGTCTTGGAAAGACCGCCCACGCAGCGACGTGCGCCAAGGCCCGACAGATTGGGTTGCAAATCGACGACGCTCAAGGCGGCAAACTCGGCAGACATCATCGCGACCAGGCCAAAGAGCGCGTAGTAGTAGATGACCGTGCCATCGGGCGTGGCACGCGTCAGGCTCACGCAGTGGATGCCGCCCTCGAGCGACAGGGCGCGCGCAACCGCCTCCGGGTCGGCGAGCGCCGCCGGGTTGTCTTGGGCAACCTGGGACATGAGCTCGGCATTTTGTGTATACGAGCTTGCCACCGTCTCCAGAATGCTGCGGTCGGTGAGCACCGTCGACGCGCGCGAGCTGTCGTAGCTCGAAAGCAGCGTGAGCTTGGGCGTGCCCGCGGCATCGACCGTGTAGATGCCCGCGACTTCGCCGGCCTTGAGCGCACGGTTCGCATCGGCTGCGTCGTCGCACTCGTGAATCTCGAGCAGCTGGTCGTCGCCTTCCTTGGCAAGCGACGTCGCCACGTCCTTAAAGGTCGAGGCGTCCCAGGCCTCATCCACTACGACGGCCACCGGCACCGGGTCGACTGTGCCGTCGGAGCTCAGATTCGCAAACATAAACATGAACATCGTGGAAAGCGCTATGGGAAAGACCGCGCCCCAAACCCACGTGCTCGGCCGGCGCAGCAGCGTCTTGACCGTAATGATAATGGTGTTGAACATAGCTGCCCCCTAGTCGCGCAGCTCGCGGCCGGTGATCTCGAGGAACACGTCGTTGAGGGTCGGCGGCTCGCTCCACACGCGGCCGAGCGCAACGTCGGCAGCGCGCAGCGTGTCGAGGATGTCGACCAAATTGTGCGGGCTCGCCTCACAGGTGCAGATGAGCTCGCCGCCGGAAAGCTCAACCGAAAGCACATGCTCGAGGGCGCGCAGCCGCTCGACTGTGGCGGGCTCGACGGCGCCGACCTCGACGGTCACGCGCTCACCCATCTGAATCATGCGCTTGAGCTCGTCATTGGTGCCCTGCGCCAGCACGCGGCCACCGTCCATGATCATAATGCGGCTGCAGATTTGCTCGACTTCCTCCATGTAATGGCTGGTATACACCACCGTGGCGCCCTCGTCGCGCAGGCGGCAGATGCCCTCCAGGATGGCGTTGCGGCTCTGCGGGTCGATCGCCACGGTGGGCTCGTCAAAGAAGATGAGCTCAGGCTTGTGCGCGATGCCGCAGGCGATGTTGAGGCGACGCGCCAGGCCGCCCGAGAGCTTGCCAGGGCGGAACTTAGCAAAGTCGCCCAGCCCGACAAAGTCGATCGCCTCGTCCACGAGCGCGCGGCGGCGCTTGCGGTCGTTGACGTAAAGGCTGCAGAAATAGTCGATGTTCTCGCGCACCGTAAGCTCGTCAAACACCGCCACCTGCTGCGGCACCACACCGATGCGGCGCTTGAGGTCGTAGCGGGCGGGCGTCATGGGCTCGCCGAACAGCTCGATGGTGCCTTTGTCGTAGGCGAGCAGCTGCAGAATGCAGTTGATGGACGTGGTCTTGCCCGAGCCGTTGGGGCCCAGCAGGCCAAAGATCTCGCCGGGGGCGATGCTCAGGCTAAAGTGGTCGAGCGCGATAAGGTCGTCGTAGCGCTTGACGAGGTTTTCGACGTGGACGATGTCTGTCATGAGGCGGCCCTTCTGTTGATTGCGGCCCGGTACGATTGCATCATCGCAGGAGCGAGCGGCGCGCACCAGTGAGCTTTGTCACGAGTGCGGAGCTTGGCCGTGCGGCCTGCCGACGTCCCCGCTTTGCCGCGTGGGAGGAATGTCACGGTTGCGCAGGCGGTCCCTCCACCACGCGCGGCTTCGCGTACAATACCCGTATGAACAGGCTTTTCGACAAATCGATCGTGCTGGCGTGCTGTATTGCGGCCGCCATGGGTCTTGCTGTGGACGCTCGCCTGGTCGCGGCGTTTTGCCTTGGCGTTATTGCCACCTCGCTGGCCGAGGTCGTACAGGGAAACCGCGCCCGCCGTGTGAGCGAGGCCGCGAGCTACGCCTGCATCATCGCGGCTGTCTTCGTGCCGCCGTTTGTGCCGTTTGCGCCTCTCGCTCTCTATGACATCGCGCGACGCGTTCGCCGTGAACGAATCTGGCCCGCGCTGGCGATTGGCGCCGTGTTTGTCTGCGCGCTTGTCGCGGACCTTCGTGGTGGCGTGCTCACCACCCGAACGCTGCTGTTAACCGCCATCCTTTCGGTTGCCGCCACCTTGCTATCGCTACGCACCGCCCAGTTGGAGCGCGAGCAGCGGCGCATGCGCCGCACCCGCGACGAGCTGCAGGAACGAGCCCTCGCGCTCGAGGCGCGCAACCGCGATCTTGCCGATCGCCAGGACTACGAAGTCGAGCTCGCGACGCTCGCCGAACGCGCCCGCATCGCGCGCGAGATCCACGATAACGTCGGGCACCAGCTCACGCGCGCCTCACTGCAGGCCGAAGCCCTACGCGTGGTCCACGCCGACGAGCCTGGCGTCGCCGCCGATTTCGCCGACGTTAAACGCACGGTTGACGAGGCGCTCCAGCTTGTGCGCACCAGCGTCCACGCGCTCAACGACAACGCCGTCGACCTTTCCGTGCAGCTCGAACGCATTGTCGAAGGCACACGCTCGGACGGCGGCCCGCAGATTGAGCTTGAAGTTATGGCCGAACATGCGCCCGCAAACGTCGCCAACTGCTTTGCAGCGGTCCTGCGCGAAGCGCTCTCCAATACCATGCGCCACGCTTGCGCCCAGACCGTCACCATACGGTGCATGGAGCATCCGTCGTTTTACCAGCTCATTGTTACCGACGATGGCGTGGGTGAGGTCCAAGCAAGCGGCCGCGGCACCGCGGAGGGCATGGGGCTCGCCTCCATGCGCGAGCGCATCGAGGCGCTTGGCGGCACCTTCACCGCCGGCCCGCGTGCCGGCGCCGGCGGCTGGCGTGTGTTTGCCACCGTTCCCAAACAGCAAGGAGATGAGGGCCGATGAGGCTCATCGTTGTCGACGACGACCGCTTGGTGGTCGATTCGCTCAAGATTATCTTGGGCGCCCAGCCGCAGATCGAAGTGGTGGGCACCGGTGCCAACGGCAACGATGCGGTGGCGCTCTACGCCGAGCACGCACCCGATATTGCGCTGCTCGACATCCAGATGCCGGGACGCGACGGCCTTTCGGCCGCGCGCGAGATCCTTGAGCACGACCCTGCGGCGCGCGTGGTGTTTCTGACGACGTTCTCGGATGACGAGTACATTGTGTCGGCGCTCAAGCTGGGCGCCCGCGGCTACCTGATCAAGACCGATGTCG
Source organism: Collinsella sp. (assembly GCA_048430645.1). GTDB lineage: Bacteria > Actinomycetota > Coriobacteriia > Coriobacteriales > Coriobacteriaceae > Collinsella. Next base: position 63,044 of record DBFOME010000014.1, read on the forward strand.
CTGCCATTCCGCCGGCGTTGGCGCAGGTCATGGACGGCAAACGCGTGCTCGAGGGCAAGGCGATCGAAGATATCAACTTTGATGGGGCGGACGTCGAGGCCGGCGCGACCCGCCGGCCCGCCGCCTTTGCCGGTCTGACCGACCGCGAGTTCGAAGTCGCCGAGCTCATCGCCCGCGGCCTCGATAACAAGGAGATTGCCGCCACCGCCTATATGGGCGAAGGCACCGTACGCAACCACATCAGCTCGATCCTTGCCAAAATGGGCCTACGCAACCGCACGCAGATCGCCATCGCCTACCTGCGAGGGTAATTACCCAACGGCCAACCGCTCCGACAGAGCAAAATAGCTGTTATCGATTTAATGCCATTTCAAAACTATGCCGGTTTACGGGGCTAAGCTCAGGGCCCCCATCCATACCCGCGTTTTCCGTAAAATGACGGCTTGTCTACCTGCGGTTTTATTTTCACGGATATCGGCATGGTTGGGAGCGCGTGACTTAGCCCCGTAAACCGGCATAGTTTTGTCCGAGCGGCTCTGCACGAGCGCCTCCGCAAGCCTCGCGGGACCAAAATGATCCGTTTTCCTCCGTCCCCAAGGAATCACCCGGAACCGCTCGCCACGAAACCTGCCCATCTACTACGTTTGACTCGATACCCTTGACCATACCCCCGTTTTCCAGAAAATCGCAGGCGTTCTACCTGCGGTTTTCTTTTCGCATTTTTTGCCGTGGTTGAGGGCCACCGCCCAAACGTAGTAGATAGGCCCATTTCATGGCGAACGGGCCACACGGATGTCCTCGCGAGGCCAAAATGATCCGTTTCCCTCTGTCCACGGGAGATCAAGTGATGTTACGAATATGGTGTCATTTCAAAACTATGCCAGTTTACTACGATAAAAACGAGATTCCCGACCACGCGTGATTTTTTCGCAAAACTACAAGCCGTCTACCTGCGGTTTTGATTTTGCCAAATGCGGTGTGGTTGGAGGTGGGCGATTTATCGTAGTAATCCGGCATAGTTTTGTTCGCGACGGCACAACCGCGCGTTTAAGCGCGGGGCCGGTGGGGCATTTTTGCCCCACCGGCCCCTATCCCAGCTCTATTCCGGCGTTACTCCGGCTTGGTTTCTACCGTGGGAGTCTTATCCGCCGCAACTGGAGTACGGGCGGTGTCCATAGTCAGGCAGTGCTTGGGGCAGCTCTCGATGCACTCGCCACACACCACGCAGGCGTACGGGTCGATCGACCAGGTACCGCCCTTGCGATCGACCGCGAGCGCGCCCGCCGGGCAGCGGCGCGCGCACATGCCGCAGCAGATGCACACGTCCATGTCGTTGACGATATGCCCGCGCAAGCGCTCGGGTGCCGTCAGCTTCTCCTGCGGATAGCGCACCGTGACCGGCTGCTTGACCATAGAACCTAAGGCCGTCTTGGCAAATGTCAGTAAACTCATGCCGCGCCTACCTTTCCGTGCAGCTAATGCAGGGGTCGATGGTCAGGATAATCATGGGCACGTTGGCAAGGAGCACGCCCTGCAGCGCATGTGTCAGACCCGCCAGGTTCTGCGACGTCGGCGTGCGCACGCGGAAGCGGTCCAGGTTCTTGGTGCCGTTACCGCGCACATAGTAATACGCCTCGCCGCGCGGCTGCTCAATCACAACCTCGCCGCGTGCGCCGTCGGCCGGCGTGAGCTTGGTGCGCCCGCCGATCCCGTCGTGCGGAATCTTGCCCACAAGCTCCTTAATGATGTCCATGGCCTGCGTGACCTCGGCACAGCGTACCTGACAGCGGGCATAGCAATCGCCATCGGTAGCAACGATGGGCTCAAACGCAGCCAGATCCGCATAGGCACCGTCGTCAAACATGCGCACGTCGTAATCCACGCCCGATGCGCGCCCAAACGGACCGACCATCGAAAGCTCCAGCGCATCTTTCTTGCTGATCACACCCACGCCATGCAAGCGCTCGCCGCAGCTGTCATCGTCCAAAAACGTATGCACCAGGGCCTCGTAGTCGGGACGCATGGCATCGAGCGTCTGGACAATTCCGGCCAGCTCGGAGTCCTCGATATCGTGCTTCAGGCCGCCGATCTCGTTAATCGACAGAATCACGCGACCGCCGCAAGTGCTCTCGAAGATCTTGAGAATCTGCTCGCGCAGGGTCCACGAACGATAGAACAACGCCTCGAAACCAAAGGCGTCGGCAAGCAGGCCCAGCCACAGCAGGTGCGAGTGAATGCGCGAAAGCTCGTGCAAAATGGTGCGGATATACTGCACGCGGCCGGGCGCCTCGATGTCGAGCATGCGCTCGCAGGCGCTGGCATAGCCGCAGCTGTGACCCACGGCGCAAATACCGCAGATGCGCTCGGCGATGTAGCCAAACTGATGCATATCGCGCTTTTCGGTGAGCTTCTCGAGCCCGCGGTGTACAAAGCCGATCTGCGGAATTGCCTCGAGAACGCGGTCGTCCTCGATCACCAGGTCCAGATGAAGCGGCTCGGGCAGCACCGGGTGCTGCGGGCCAAACGGAATGACGGAGCGATGTGCCATGGGCCTTACGCCTCCTTTTTCTGCTTGTCGCGGGCAGCCTTGGCGGCAAGCGCCGCGCGGACCTTGGCCGCTTTTTCGGGATCCATGGCGGCGAGCTTTGCCTCCATCTCGGCAGCCTTGAGCGCGGCCTTGGCAGCGGCCTCATCGTGCTGAGCATCGGAACCGGCAGCCGCAGCGGGCTGAGCGACGGCAGCGCCCGCAGCATCGCCAGTGCCCTCCCCCGCAGCGCCCGTGGCAGCGGCGGCCTTCTCGGCCGCGGCCTTGCGCGTCTTGGCCTCGGCAGCGGCACGGACCTTCATGGCTTTCTCGCGCGCGGCCTTCACCTCGGGCGTGATAACGCTCATAGGCCCGGCAGTCGAGACCTGGTAGAAAAAGCCCTTAAAGTCGATCTGCATGTCGGTGATGGCAAGCCCAAACAGGTCGTGGACCTCATTTTCAAACGGGAATACCGCCGGATAGTACGAGCTGATGGACGGAATCTCTTGGTACTGATCAATTCCCTCAACCACCAGGTTCTCAATCGCATAGCTGCCGTCCTGCGCAATATGCTCCTGAGCAGCACGAACGTTGATAAACGTATAGACCAAGCGATACGAGCCGTCGTCGACGTTGCGCTCGGCGTGCATTTGCACAAAGCGCGCGCCGACGCCCTTAAGCGCCTGGACATGCGACAGGAGCTCTTCGATCCCGACGGTGGTATAGATTGCCTTTTGCATTACTCGGCCTCCCTTGCAGCGGCGGTCGCGTCGCCGGCCCCCGCAGCCACAAACCCGTCCTCGCCCAGCTCAACGCCACCGTCCCAAGTAGCGGCACCGCCCACGGTAAGCGGGTCGCCGCCGGCGCGCATCACGGCCTCCTTCTGGTCCAGGATGCCACACGCCTCCACGATGGCATCGATCACCGTCTCGGGGCGAATGGCGCACCCGGGCGCGTACACGTCCACGGGAATCGCGCGGTCCACGCCGCCGATCACGTTGTAGGCATCGCGGAACACGCCGCCCGAACACGCGCAGACGCCGCACGCCACCACGCACTTGGGCTCGAGCATCTGGTTGTAAATCTGGCGCACGACGGGCAGGTTCTGGGCATTGACCGACCCCGTCACCAAAAAGATGTCCGCATGCTTGGGGTTGCCGGTGTTGACCACGCCAAAGCGCTCCGCATCAAACAGTGGCGTGAGCGAGGCCAGCACCTCGATATCGCATCCGTTGCAGCTCGAGCCGTCGTAATGAATAACCCACGGCGAGCGCGACATTTTATGATCCATGGATGCCGCCTCCTAAATAAATACGTCGACGAGGATGGGCATAAGGTTGAGCAGGCCAAACACCAGCGCCACGCCCCATCCGAGCCTAAAGCAGCTGCGCCAGGTGCTACGTGCGAAGGTGTTGTCGATCAGGACCTCGACAAAATACGTCGCGGCCATCACGACCAGGGCAACCACCCAGCTCACGGGGTTGTCCCAAACAAAGAACATGCCCACCCACATCAAAAACAGCACGGTCTCGCACCAGTGCATAAGGGTCATCTTGGCCAGCGTGCCGCCGCTCATCTCGGTGGCGACGCCCTGGACAATCTCCTGATGCGCGTGATGCGAGTACGAAAGGTCAAACGGCGACTTGCGCAGCTTGATGGTAAGCACCGCGAGCAGCGCCAGGAAAATGGGCGCGCTGTACACGATGATGGGGGCCGACTGCCCCGTCGCGGCGATGGAATCAAAGCTGTCGGTGGCAAGGTACAGGCCCACGCTCATCAGCAGAACGGCGGGCTCGTAACTCATAACCTGCAGCAACTCACGATCGGCGCCAACCTGGGCAAACGGGCTTTGCGTCGAGGCGGACGCCAACACCACAAAGATCGCGGCTAGCGTAACCATAAAGGCGCACAGCAGCGTGTTGGAGCCCGACACAAAGATGCCGCCGCCCACGACGGTAAAGATGAGCGCGCACGCCATGTAGGTATCGTCCATGGTGTTTACGCTGGCGGGAGCCTTGCGCAGCAGCTTGGCAACGTCGTAGAAGGGCTGCAGCAGGCGCGGACCCACACGGCCCTGCATGCGGGCCGAAAGCTTGCGGTCAACGCCGTCGATCAGGCCACCAGCCAAAGGCGCCAGCAGGGCAAACACCACGGTACCAATAAAGATGCCCACGACGCCCGAACCTTCGAAATACTTGCCGCGCAGCACCGATGGCGCGCTCATGGCAAGCCTCTCGGGCCCAATCCACGCGCAACACAGCAGCGCAAACAAGATAATGCTGCAGCACACGACGCTACCCGCGGGGCCAATACGCTTCTCGCCAAGGGCGTCCTCCGAGTACCAATTGCGCTTTTCGGCCTTCACCTCGTGTCCCATCGAGCCGCGGAAATGGCGATATTTGTCGGTTCCCACACCCGAAAGATATACGTTTACGTGCGGCTTGTTGCTCACGCGGAATGAAGTCAGCAGCACCACGGCGATAAACGCCACGATAACCACCATCAGGTACATGGCGTCCTTGCCAATAACGTACGGCACGCGGCCAAACACCATGGCCAAGTAAGGCGACACCAGACCGCTCGAGATAACCGGGAACGCCACGCAGCACAGAATCAGCAGCGCGGCGATGGTGTTGAGCGCCATCCATTCGGTCTTATGGACATTGACCTCAACGTTTTGAGCCGTGGGGTCGACGCCCGAAAGCTTGGCAAGCCACTTGCCCCAGAAGTAAAACGTCGCGGCCGAGCCAAAGGCCAGCACCATGATCATGAGCACGTTGCCGGTCTGCGCAAACGCCACCAGGGCGCCCCACTTGGACACGAGCATGCCAAACGGCGCCACAAACATGCCCATGATGCCCAGCATCATCAGGCGCGTCAGGTGCGGCATGCGGCTGAACATACCGTCCATGTCCTCGATATCGCGGCTGCCGATATGATGCTCGGCGGTGCCCACGCACAGGAACAGCAGCGACTTGGCCACCGTGTGGAACAGGATCAGGAAGATGGCTGCCCACACGGCCTCGGGCGCGCCGACGCCCAGGCAGGCACTGATGAGGCCCAAGTTGGAAATAGTGGAGTACGCGAGCACGCGTTTGGCGTTGCTCTGCGAGATGGCCATGAGGGCCGCGAGCAAAAACGTGATGGCACCCACACTCGTGACCATAAAGCCGGTCACGGGATAGATGGCATAGAGCGGGCTCAGCTTGACCATCAGGAACACGCCGGCTTTGACCATGGTTGACGAGTGCAGCAGGGCGCTCGTGGGCGTGGGGGCAACCATGGCGCCAAGCAGCCAAGTGTGGAACGGCATCTGTGCGGCCTTGGTAAGGGCGGCGAGCGATAGCAAGATGACCGGCATCACCAGCAGCGCGGACTGCGCGGTGCCGGCGCCGGAAAGCTCGATCATGCCCGAGATGGTCAGCGGCATGCCGTTAACGTGCAGGTACATGAGTCCGACCAAAAACGCGATGCCGCCCAGCATGTTGAGGATGATCTGGGTGAAGGCGTTCTTGATGGCCTCGGGCGTGCGCGTGTAGCCAATCATGAGGAACGAGCACACGGTGGTGATTTCCCAGCCGCAGAACAGCCACTCAAGGTTATCGCTCGTCACGATGACGAACATGGCCGAGAGGAACAGGAACATAAGCGCCAGGAACTGCGGGCGACGGTCGGGCGCGGTCTGCCCGCGCAGCGCGGCCTCGTGCTCGTCATGGGCCTGGAAGTCCTTCATGTAACCCAGGGCATACACGCAGATCAGGCTGCCGACGATACCGACGGCGAGGACCATGATCACGCTCATGTAGTCCAGGTAGAGCGGCGTCGCCGTGACGGCTTCGGCCGCGGGCAGCGTCATGGCTGCAAAGGCGAGCGAGCCCACCAGCTGGACTATGCCGAGCACCGTGGTGAGCGCGTTCCTATATTTATACGCGTTGTACAGGATGACGGCGCACAGGATGACATCGATGGCGGAGCTGATGATCGAGAGCACATGCGAGGTGCCGGGGGCAACCTCAAAGCTCTGCGGACCCGTGCCAAAAAACAAGACGGCGACTACAACTGTCACCGCCATAATAATGCCGGAGCCTACAAGCCCCACCGCATCGCGGGCGCGGTCACCGCGCGCGAGCAGCATGCCCAGCGCCGGTACCAGCGGAAACAGGGTAAGGAAATACAGTAGCGTCATACCATCACTCCCCCATGCAAAAACGCTGCAATTGTTTAACGTTATAGCTCAATTGAGGAGTAGCGGCGGCGGGTTTTCGGTCAACTGGGGAGTTTTAGGCGTACGGGGCAAGGGCACGTCCGCATTGGAGCAGAGAGGCGACGCTCCCCCTATCGCAGCGACAGGCGCGCGGGCCACTGCGCGCAGTTTATTGGCCACTTTGGAGGATGTCCCGACAGGCTCGCGCCGGTCCAAAAAGTTGGCGCGGCAAGAAAAATGCGCCCCTGTGGGCGCACCATCCCGTTTGCTATTCCGCCTTTTTAACGCGCGGCTTGCGACCGCGCGGCTTATCGACCAGTGCGGACTCACCGCTCTCGCGGTACTGACGGCACCAAGCCTTGACCGAAGACTCGCTGGGAATCTTGTGCTTGATCATGGCCTCGCGAACCGTCAAGCCGTTTTCCAGACGGTCCTTAACCACAGCGAGCTTTACGTCGTACGAATAGGTGTGATGATGCGAACCGGCATTGAGAACGGCGTCGGCACCGCCCACGGCATACGCGCGGGCCCACTGACGAGCCGTGGCCTGGGGAATGCCAAGCTCCGCGGCGAGGGCGCGATGACCGACCCCCTCTTGGAGGATCTCGACGGCGCGCTGTCTAACCTCGGGCGCATGCGTGCGAGTCCTAGTTGCTTCCGACATACCTGCCACTTCTTAGCCTTAACCGTTAATCTGCTTTCTTACGTGCAAGTTAGATAGTAGCATTTTACTGTTTGCTCAAAGCAGTTAATTAAAATAGACGCGGCGTTATCTGGGCATTTGGCACCAAATTACGACATTTCTTTATCGATTATTTACGCTGGTAGCTGACTCGCAGCTAATCGTCATTCGCTTGTCAACAAAATTGACATCTCTTTTATGTCCTTTGGTGTAGAGGATATAGTTATTAACCCCTCCCCCAATAATTTTGAGTGATCTGCGAGGCAGTAGACGTCCTCACTCCTCATGATTACCGCGCATTGCCATCCACCGGAGCAAAACAAAAAGGGCGGGACCTGCTGCGCTTGCAGGCCCCGCACCGGTTGACACCCGACGGGACACAGCCGGGCGAGACGGATCCGTGCTACCGCCCCGCCTGGCCGCGATGTTCAACTACAGCTCGTTGGCCGCGTGATATGCCGTGCGAATGGCGCTCGCAATGTCGGCGGTGCGCTCGCCCGAGCAGTCGCCCACGCAGGTCACGGGCACCGTCACGCCATCCAGGTCAAACGCATTGGCCTTAGAGCCCACGGCCATCACCACGTAATCGCAGGCGATCTTCACCGGCTCCTCGGCGCCGTCCTCGGTGGTGCGAATGGCCTCCACGCCCTCGTCGGTAATGGCGGTCAGGCGGGTCTTAACATGCTGCTCCACGTTGTGCTCTGCAAAGTCGCTCATAATCAGCGGCAGAATGGTCTCGGACTCGCCCGCGGCAATCTTGTCGAGCATCTCCACGATCGCCACCTCGCAGCCGTGCTGCAGCAGGTACTCGGCAGTCTCGGTGCCCACCAGGCCACCGCCAATGACGGCGACGCGGCCGCTGAGCTCCACCTTGCCGGCCAGCACGTCCCAGCTCGAGACGACCTTGTCCGAATCGGCACCCGGAACGGGGATGATCACGTCGTGCGCGCCCACGGCCACAATCGCGGCGTCGGCTGCGTTGAGGTCCTCTGCCGTAGCGGCATGGTTGAGCTCAACCTTCACACCCAGGCCGGGCAGAATCTTCTCGTAGTACTCGACCGAGCGCATGATCTCGTCCTTGCGCGGAGGCGCGGCCGCCAGCACAATCTGACCGCCCAAGTGATCGCTCGCCTCGTAGACGGTCACGTCGTAGCCGCGCTTGGCCGCCACGCGCGCGGCCTCCAGGCCGGCGATGCCGCCGCCCACCACGGCGATCTTCTTGTCGCCCTCGCCCGGCTTGATGGCGATGGTCGCCTCGTCGCCGTTCTCGGCATTGAGCACGCACGAAATGTACTTGCGGTTTTGAATCGCATCGACGCAACCCTTGTTGCAGTTGAGGCACTCGCGGATGGGCTCACCCGTGGCGGCCTTCAGTGCAATGTCGGGGTCGCACATGAGCGAGCGGCCGTAGGCGATAATGTCGGCGGCGCCGTCTTCCAGAATCTTCTCGCCGGCCTCGACCGAGACAACACGGCCGACGGTTGCCACCGGCACGGAGACCAGGGCCTTGACGCGCTCGGCCACCGGCAGCGTCCAGTTGTAGGGCATGGCGCCCATGGGCGGAATGGTATCGCCCATGTTGCCAGTGTGGTTGGCCTGTGCAACCTGGATCATGTCGATGCCCGCACCCTCGAGCAGCTTGGCGAACTCGCAGGCCTCGTCGGGCTGCAGGCCGCCCTTGCCGCGCGGCGTACCGTCGGGGTTCTCCATGATCACGGGGAGCTTGTACTCCACCATCAGCTGCGGCGCGGCTTCCTTAATGGCGGCGACGACCTCGAGCGCGTAGCGGACGCGGTTCTCGAACGAGCCACCGTACTCGTCGGTGCGCTGGTTGAGGATGGCCGAGCACAGCGAACCCACCAGACGGTCGCCGTGGACCTCGATGGCGTCGATCCCGGCCTGCTGCGCGCGGGCGGCCGAGGCAGCGATGGCCTCCTTGATCTGGGTGAGCTGCTCCACACTCGCCTCGTTCACAAAGTGCTGCATGTCGTGGTGCAGCTTGGCGTAGGCCTGGTTGCGGATCTCGTTGGACTCGGCCATCTTGGCGGCAAAGGTCTCCTCGTCGCCGGCGGCCTTGGCCTCCTGCGCGGCCTTGGCGGCGGCCATGGATCCCATGACCATGCGGCCGACGCCGGGCACGTCGTACTCGGGGTGGAACAGCTGCAGCGCGACCTTGGCGCCGTGCTTGTGGACGGCATCGGCCAGGGCCTTAAACGTGGGGATTTGGGCGTCGGTCGCCAGCTTGGGCGTGGGGCTTGCGGTCATGACGGGAGCAACGTCGCCGATGACGATGTAGCTCACGCCGCCACGGGCCAGGCGCTCGTAAAAAGCCAGGCTGCGCTCGCCAATGGAACCGTCGCGCTCCTCGTAGCCGGTGGTCAGCGGCGGGAACATAATGCGGTTCTTGAGCTCAAGGGGGCCAACCGTAATGGGCTGGAGCAGCTTGGATGCAGGTGCGGTCATGGACATTCCTCTCTTGTAGGCGCGGCGGCGATGATGCCGCGTAGTTGTCTAGAGGATATGGCATGGGGGCACGGCGGCACAACGAAAATCGGCGAATATCAGGTGGCGGCAGGTGGATGGAACGGGGCGGCCCGTCGGTTTGTCTCGATCTGTAACAGTTACTCGGCAAAACCGGGTCTTACTGTTACAGATCGAGACAAACCAATCTGGCCTGCCGAAAGATCTCAATCTGTAACAACAACTCGGCAAAATCCGTTCCTCGTGTTACAGATTTAGACAAACGGGGCCCAACCCACCGGAATATCTAGATCTGTAACACCTATCCGCCCAAATCGGGTCTAGATGTTACAGATTGAGATTTTGTTTGAGAGGCCGAGAATTGGACCGAAAACACAGTCCCGCGATAACAAAAAAGCTCGCCGGCTAGGCCGACGAGCTGCAAGTTCTTGGTCGCGGGGGCAGGATTTGAACCTACGACCTCCGGGTTATGAGCCCGTAGTTTCTAAACTTGTTGACACTCTTTGAGACTGTTTGACACCGCTATATAGACAGGTAGATATACATTTCTTTCAAAAACACCAAATAGCGGTTCTGTTCGATTTCGACCAAAATTCGACCACTGAAATCTTGACTTTCGCCACTGCGTGGCATACGCTCGGAGCAGCGCACCCGAAGCGCCCGCTTCACGGGCCGCACGGGCGTGCTGCTCCGAGCGTATGCCACGCAGCCATGGAGTCACATTCGTATTCATTTGACCAAAGGATCGGCGCATGAGCAGGCCTCTTGTCGTTGGTAAGGGAAGCGCCCTTAAAAGCAAGACGCAGAAAAACGTGTACTATATCAGGCACAACATGGGCAAAGACCCCATTACCGGCAAATATAGGTACTCACCTCGCCGAAAGGTCTACGCAAAGAACAAGTCGGAATTGAGAGCCGAGCTCGAAGCATATAAGGCTGAGCTCAATAGCGGACTCACCATCAAAGACCCCGATAAGACCGTTTATCAGTACACCAAAGAGTTCCACAAAGATCGCGTGGACGCCGAGACCATCAGCCCGCTTGCCCTTGACCGCGAAGAGCTTGAAGTTAAGGAAATACAGGAGCTTTTCGGCAATTATCCCGTAAAAGACCTGAGGCCCCACATAATAAACGCCGGCTATGCTGAAGCCCGCAAAAGTGGAAGATTCTCCGAATCTGAGCTGCATAAAATCAGTGTAAAACTGAATCAGATTATGAAGGCCGCCATGCTTGACGACCTGATTGTCAAGAACCCCTGCGCCGGCACCGTCATCCCGCGGCCCAAAGGAAAAGAGAGGCAGGCTCTTTCCCTCGATGAAGCCCGGAGGCTTCTCTCCCTCCTCCTTTCACAGGAGATGGACTCTCACAGAATAGGCACCCTCTTGTTGCTCGATACCGGCATGCGCCGCGGAGAGATGCTCGGACTCAGATGGGGCGACGTCCATTTTGGCGACGGCTATGTCCGCATCGACGGACAGTATGCCGCCGACAAGCTGGTCAGAGACCCAAAGAGCTCAACGGGGAAAAGGTCCGTCTCTTTGAGCCCGCTTGCACTCGAGAGGCTCGCCGCCTGGCGCGAGCTTCAGCGCACGCTTCTCGCCGAAGTCGACCTCGAACAGGCTTCCAGCACCCCGATTGTGCACACATTAGTCGATCCCCAAAGAAACACGAGGGCAAAAACTAAAGATGACGAAAAAGGAAAGAGGGGGCCAATCGCCATCGCGCACATGGACCCAAACTGCTTTTCGCGATGGTTCCGCGAATGGTGCTCGGACTATGGCTTTGGGCAGTTCAGAGAAATCACGCACTACATCGAGCGAGACGGAAAGATGTACGCTCGAGGTACAAAGTACTCCGGCCTGACCCCGCATATGCTCAGGCACACGCAGGCGACGTTGCTGATCGGAGAGAACGTCGACATCAAAACCGTCAGCAGCCGCCTCGGGCACAGCACCGTCAAGCTCACGCTAGACACCTATGCACACGCAATTGCCGCCAAGGACCAGGCAGCCGCCAACACGATCGGCAACTTGCTTTCAAATTAAATCAGCTCTTCGCTTTCGATGCGCTTCGCCTCGCGTTCGCCCTCTTCCTACTGTTCCTGGCGTTCTTCGCTCTCGTGCATTCCTCTGAACAGCATCGCGATTTGCCGTTTGCGGTGTCGGCGAACGGCCGGCCGCAATGCTCGCATATTTTGACGACATCAACCGAATAACTCTTTGCAAGCGCGACCCAAAGGCGCGTAGCAGCATCGGGAACGCAAAGGTCGAAAGAAGAGCCGCGGCCATAATCGATGACGCCATTAGCCATCTGCGTCGGAGTCTGCCGCTTGGGCTCGAGGATTCTCCTCCACCTATAACCCGCGCAGCGCGAGAACCACTCCGTCATGTCCTGCACCAGATGCGAGGCAAGGGATTCCTCGGTCTTGAGAACGCGCTCGGAAGACTCGTCGAGCCCCCTGAGAGTATCACCAGGCACCCTTGCAACAAAAGACGGACCTGGAAAGTCAGCTTCTCCAACTGTCTCCATAAAGGACAATGTATCGTTCTTGCACCACCTGACAAACGAACGCTCGACCATGGCAGTCCCGGGCTCAATCCTTTCATTGATCACCGCCCACTTGCCACCGCGCTCAAGCCCGCCCACGAAGCTATCCCTAAACTCATGGTCGCTAGGGATTTGCAGGTTGGTGAGAACCACGTACGCGGTTTTATTTGCCTCAACGTTGCCGAAGCAATACACGCACCAATAGGGATCCAAAACCCCCAGCGAAGACGGCGAACCCATCTCGACCGATGAAGCCAGGGAAGAGATCTTCATTGCCCCGGCGACCGAAAGCCAGGCGTCAAGCGGTTCGTCGATTTCATAGGGGCCGACTCTCCCCACAAAGCCAAACAAAGGACCGGTTACGCGCGCCGCGGCAGCGAACCTCTCCCGAGGGTCGACGCCGGAGGCCTTGTCACCGGGATGCGGCGCGTCGTCGACGCGACAAGCCGGTGCCGGCACTTCTGACAGGGCGAGCAGCATCGCATCAACGCTTCCGTAATCTTCCAATTTACAAGACGGCAGAACGCCTTCCAGAAGACCGTCAAGGGCCACGGAGCGAATCAGGCCGAAAGCAAGGTCCTTGTCCGCCCCCGGTGCGTCTGTTTCAACGCTTGACGGCCTGTTCGGCATACCGATTGATTCTTCGCGATAAGTGAAGTTCATGTGGTCGCCTGCACTCTCGCCCGCTACGTCCGGAACGAGACGACCGTTCTCGTGAAATTCAAGCCCGTCCTTCGTCTTATAGCCGACCTGAACCTGACCGGTCGCGGGATCAAGCGGCATGATCGGCCAATATCGACGTTCATCTTCAGGCGGCAAAGACGGCTCCCCCTCCTCCACAACATCGATAACCTTTGAGTCCGATTCACCGCCCTTGGCATCGGTCAACAGCAATTCAATCTTATTTATCAATTTATCGATAAGCATCATCGCAGGTAAACCCCCGTAATAGGTGATGTAATACCTCGATTTATGCCCGCCGACGGCATTGTGTAGTCACGGAGCAGCTCCCGCCCCGTAACACATACACCGAAGGAGGCATACACATGGACGACAACGACACGCCTGGCATCCAGACGGGCCCGCTTCTCACTCGCGACGAGGTCGCTGACAAGCTTCACCTCACCGCCGACACCGCCGGCCAGCTGATTGCCCGCACCGGCAAGGGCATCTACCTCTGTCGCCGCACGTACATCTATGAGCGCGATCTCGACGTCTACCTCAGCGCTCTGCGCGGCAAAGGCGGCGAATAGGATGATTGACTACGACGGCCTGCCCGCCTCGAAGGAGTACTACGGCGCCATCGGCACCGTCATCACGCCCGAGGCGTGGCGGGCGTTGCGCGGGCCCGGCAACCGCGCTCATCGCGTTCCCGAGCACACTCCCAGGCTCATCGCCGAGCGCGCCTCGGCCATCTTCGCGGCAAAGACCGGAAACGCTAAAGAGAAGGAGGCTGCTCGCCTCTCTATCGGCGCATGGATCTGGTACGCGCACGACGATGCCGACGAAGCGGCAGCGGTGGCTACGGCGGCCGCCATGGCCTCCCACGAGCGCGCTGTATTCATCTCGGCATGTGAGCTTGCAACGGCATGGAACGGCGGCGAACTTTACGGCCCCAACTCGAAGGCCCACACCGTCGATCGCTATCGCGATCTGCCCGTGCTCGTCATCGCGGATCTTGGCGCGAGCGGTATGCGCGAGGAGGCACTCGCGCTGATCGAGTTGCTCGGAGATCGTCGGCGCCACAAGCGCTCGACATTGTTCGCGTCGACCTTTACCGGCAAGAGCATCGCCAGGGCGCTGGAGGCGGCCGGATCGAACTCCGATCAGGTGCGCAAGCTCATCGAACTGATTAGCGCCGGAGTGCGCGAGGGGAGGAGGTCGTGACCGGCGCGAGGGCGAGGGCTCCGCCTTTCAGCGGCATTCGCCATTGGCAACTTTTCTATACATCCCAACATCTAGGAGGTACTTATGCGGCATCAGACTGTCGTAGTCCAGACGGACAGCGGTCCGGCCCTCGTCTTCGACATCGCTAAGAAGCGCTATGTCTACCATGGCGGCCAGGACACCCCCGTCCTCAACCTCGAGCACACCGAAAACGCCCAGAGCGCCTGGATCCTGCAGTTCAAGCACGCGATTGCGAACGTTCCCCGCACCCTCATGGCGTTTAGCCCCACCGACGAGGCCCCCGACGCGGTGGATTGTCTCGCTGCCATCGACGAGTGCTATGGCATCCCCGACCACGAGCTCGTCAAGATCGCAGCTCGCGCCTATGTCGTCAACGGCACTGGCGCGACGCACGACGCGTTCGTCAAACGCTTCGCAGCTCGACTCGAGAACATTACTCAGGAACTCGGTGTCTTCGGCGCAGTCCCCATTGAACTCGCCGATCGCGCCCCTTGGCCTATCTTCACCGTCGAAGACATCGACGACTAGCCCATCGTACGCCGCCGCCCGAGCGGGCGGCGGCCATCTCACATCGAAAGGAAAACCATGCCCAAGAAAAGTGTCGATAAGAACCACAAGCCCCTCACCCTCAACGGCCACTCCTTCCGCATCCCCTCGGACGCCGAATGCCTGCTCGACGGCTGGAGCACCTTCGGCGTCCAGCCCATCGTTATCGAGCCCGCAGAGAAGATCGAGGGCATCCCCGGCGCCTTCGTCATCGCGTCCCACTCCTCCGTCCCCAATATCCCTTACGTCGCGCCCGCCATCGTCGCGGAAATCGCCAGGCGCTGGCCCGGCATCGACCCCCGCGAGCTCGCCAGGGTCATCGTCGGGGTCGCCCGCAGCGGCGATCGCTCTTACACCCCGGACAGCGTCCTCCGCGGTATCGACTGCATCCTGGACCTCGATACGTTGGGAGTCGTGAACAAGCTTGTCGCCTATCCTCCCCTCCCGGCAGACCAGGCGCCCGAGGGCTATCCCAACGTCCTTCTCGAAGACGAGTAGGCCTCAAGCGGGGCGGATCGACAACGGTCGGTCCGCCCCTGCTTTCGGGCCGACGATCACCGCACATCGAAGAGAGGATCGAATGACAGCAGCAACAAAGAACGTCAGCGTGAAGCTCGATTCAAGGCTCTATACCGCCCTCAAGACGCGGGCAGAGCTCAACGGTTCCAACGTCAGCGACGAGATCCGCTCGCTCCTGCGCTCGGCGCTCGCCGCGGAGGGGCTCGACCTCTACGGCAACGAGGTCGCGGGCTTCATCCGCGGCGTCGTCGACGCGCGGATGGACGTCGCCGCACTCGACATCGAGCGCAAGCTCGACGCCGCCGAGGACCGCATCGCCGCGGTCCTCTCGCGGCCCATGACCGCCGCCATCATGGCCGGCCTCATGTCGGCCGACGTCCTCAAGGCCTCCTACGCCTCGCTCGACGAGGTCCCCGTCGCGGACATCTGGAAGAACTACCTCGCGCAGGCCGGCGAGCTCAGCCGCGCCGGGCTCGGCCGAATCGACGAGGTGAAGCTCCACGCGCGCGAGCGCGCCGATGGCTAGCCCGCCCGTCATCGTCAACCACTCCGTCGTCCGCACGGGGACATCCGCGAGGGCGTCCGCCGCGGGCCTGGCGGCATACGCCGGCACCCGCCGCGGCGTCGTCATCGAGGTCAGCGAGGCGGACGGCAGGAGGCTCGGCGTGGACGGCCTGGCCGCCTACGCCGCGAACAGGACCGGCTCGACCGGCGGCCTCTGGGGCGCGGGCGGCCCGGTCCCCGTGGCGGAGGCCAGGCGCGCCATCGCCCAGAACGGCGGCGCGGTTCTCACCACCGTCGTCACGGTCCCGAACGACATCGCCCCAGGCGCCGGCCTCGATCGCCTGGACGCCTGGCAGGCGCTGGTGCGGTCCGAGTGGCCGAGGCTCTTCTCCGAGATGACCGGCGTGCCCGAGAGCCGCGTGGAGTTCTACGCGGCGATGCACGTCAACGGCACGAGCCACCACGTCCACATCCTCACGGTCGACCGCGAGGGCGGCTGGGACTCCCTGCTGCCAAAGGGGAAGATGGAGGCGGCGCGGCTCGAGATCTCCTCGAAGGCCATGGCACCGCTGCTGCGGGAAGCGTACATCGAGCGCGACCTCGCGAGGAAGGCGGCCCTGGAAGCAGTTGCGCGAATCAACCGCGGAAAGCTCGACATCGGCCTGCCGCCGGACGGAAGGGTCGAGGCCGCCCACCTCAGGCGTTTCCACCCGGAGGCCTCCGCCGCGTTGAGGGAGGCCCTCGGCCGGGCGGCGTCCGACTCCCCCGCACTCGCCGGCGCGCTGGAGCGCCACAGGAAGGCGGTCGAGAGGTGCGCCGGCCTCAAGTGCCTGACCGGTGAGGCGCGGGATGTCTACGTCCGCAAGGCAGCCGCCGACCTCGGCCTCCGGTGCGAGAACGCGGCGCTGCGGGTCATAGTCCCAGACAGAACGCCGGCTCGCGAGGAGGTGCCGACACGACGCGCCGCGCCCCAAACCGGCCCCGCGACGGAGAGGCGGCGGGAAGCCGGACTCACCACCGAGGCCCGGGCCTGCATCCCGAAGGCGCGCCTCGAAAGGCTCACGCGAAAGGTCGCGCGCGGCAGGACCCTCGAGCCGGCAGACCTCAGGGGATGTCCCACGGCAGACCGGGCCTTCAGGCATGCGCCGTCGCCCGGTCCGGCCCTCGGGCGCGCCGCCGCGATGGCGACCCTGGTCGCCAGGGAAGCCACACGGGACGCCAGAGGACGCGACATGGGGGACGAGGCCGGCGAGAGGGCGCTGCGGCTCATCGCCGCGGCCCTGAGGATCCTCGCCTCCGGCGGCACCGGGCCGTCGAGCGTCCCCGCGCTGAAGATAGCGAACAGGATAGAGAGGACGATCACGAGATGAAACCGAAATCCTTCAACCGCGACATGAAAAGGGAGCTCGCCGGCACGCTCGCGGCCCACGGCGTCGCCGCCGTCACAGCCTGCGCCGCGGCCGCCGGCGCCTGGGACTACGCCAGGTGGTGGACTCTATCCCTCATCTCGGGCCTCTCCGCCCTGCTGCGGCTGCCCGCGGGCGACCCGGGCCCCGAGCCCACCTACGTCTTCCGCGGCCCCCTCGAGGCGGCCGCCGACGCGGCGGCGTCGGGCCAGGCGGGCGAGCTGCTCGCGGCGCTCGCCCTCGTCGCGGCCTCCGTCCTCGCGCTCGGATTCGTTTCTTGGGGCCGTTCATGGGCGAGGCTCCACGACGGGACGTTCGCCGGCGACCGCGCGCCCACGCGCACGCACGGGGACGCCTGGCTCGAGTCGAGGCCCTCCAGGGTCGCGAGGCGCTGCCCTCCTTGGGACGGGAAGGCCGCCGCGGAGGGGCTCGTGGCGGCCGGCTGCATCGGCGGCGGGATCGCGATGGTCCCCGCCGTCCACTGCCTCATAAGGGCGGGCAGTGGAGCCGGCAAAAGCAGACGCGCGCTGGCGCCATCAATTGCGGCGGCGATCGACCGCAACGCCCACGGGATCCCGACGTCCGTCATCGTCCACGACCCGAAGTCCGAGATCCGCGCATGGACCGAGCCGCTCGCCAGGAGGACCGGGATGGAGGTCGTCGCCGTCCGGCTCGACGAGCCCGTCAAGTCGGCGAGGTTCAACCCCCTCGACCGCGCCATCTCCGCACTCGGGACGGAGGGCGTCGCCGGCGCCGTGGCGGAGCTCCGCGAGCTGTCGTCAGCCATCGTGCCCGACGCCTTCTCCTCTGGCCAGAGGTTCTTCACGGACGCCAGCCGCAACCTGCTGACCGGCCTCTGCCTGCTCGCGATAACGGACGAGCGGATCCCCGACGGCGCGCGGAACCTCTCGACCGTGCTCGCGCTCCTGGAACCCCGCGACGGGAAGAGCGCCGTGAAGTCGCTGGAGGAGCTCGCCGCGGACCTGCCGGCGGGAAACCCGGCGCGCCAGTTCCTCCTCGTCGCCTCGTCGAACGGCGGCGGAGGGGAGGCCCTCGTCTCCACCGCGCGCAACTACCTCATGTCCTTCTGCGACGACGACGTCAGCCGCATGCTCTGGGGCGGCGAGGTCGACCTCGCATCGGTCGGGCGCAAGCCGACCATCCTCTACATCGCCAGCGCGACGGACCGCGGCGACCGCGGCGCGCTCGTCTCGTGCATCTTCTCGCAGGCGCTGTCGGCGCTGCGCGAGACCGCGCGCCTGTCCGGCGGCAGGCTGCCGGCCGAGACCCTGCTCGCCATCGACGAGGGGTCCGGGATCCCCAAGATCCCCCGCCTCCTCGGCGACCTCGCCGAGGTCCGGAGCATCGGGCTGCACGTCGTCTTCGTGCTCCAGAACACCCGCCTGCTCGAGGCGCGGTGCGGCTACTCCAGGGCCGAGTCGGACGCGCTGCTGGCGCTGCTCGGCACCCAGGTCGTCCTCTCGGTTGAGTCCGTCGGCGAGGCGGAGGAGATCAGCAAGCGCCTCGGCGACTACAGCGTGAGGACGACCGGGGAGAGCTCCACCAAGGGGACGCAGAGCTCCTCGTCCGGCAAGTCGTTCTCCGTGGCGCGCCGCCCGCTGATCACCCCGTCGGAGCTCATGGCCTGGAGCGCGCGCGAGAACGGCGCGCTCGTGATCGACGCGG
>DBFOME010000015.1:0-54878 GCA_048430645.1 Collinsella sp.
CATCATCACGACGCCTTCATTTTGGGGTTTATCTCGCAGGCCAGTAGGTATATCATAACGACGTTTGTTTATATTGCCCGAGCATCTGCGCTGGGCTTTAGGTCGAAACCGATAGGAGACACGTATGTCCGGACACTCTAAGTGGGCCACAACCAAGCATCGTAAGGGCGCGCAGGACGCCAAGCGTTCCGCCCTCTTCTCCAAGCTCAGCCGCAACATCACCGTTGCTGCCCGTCTCGGCGGTGACCCGCTGCCCGAGAACAACGCCAGCCTCGCCGCTGCCGTTGCCAAGGCCAAGGCTCAGTCCATGCCTAAGGACAAGATCAAGTCCGCTATCGACAAGGCCTTTGGTTCGGGTGCCGACGCCGCCGTCTACGAGAACATCGTGTACGAGGGCTATGGTCCCGCCGGCGTTGCCGTTTACGTTGACTGCCTGACCGATAACCGCAACCGTACCGCCGCCGATGTCCGTTCCGCCTTCTCTCACGCTGGCGGCAACCTGGGCACCTCTGGCTCCGTCGCCTTCCAGTTTGAGCGCAAGGGCCAGATCGTCGTCGCCAAGGAGATCCTGGACGAGAACGCCAAGAAGGAGACCATGATCGCCAACGGTGCTGCCGGTGACGAGGATGAGTTCATGATGGCCATCGCCGAGGCCGGTGGCGAGGACTACGAGGACGCCGGCGAGGAGTGGATCGTCTGGACTACTGCCAACGAGGTCATGGCTGTCTCCAAGGCGCTCGAGGAGCAGGGCGTCCAGGTCAAGGGCTCCGAGACCACCATGGTCCCGACCACCCCGACCGAGGTCTCCGGCGCCGACGCCAAGAAGGTTCAGCGCCTCATCGACCGTCTTGAGGAGCTCGATGACGTCCAGGACGTCTACAGCACCATGGACATGACCGACGAGGTCATCGCTGCCCTCGAGGAGGAGTAGCGCCCGCACGGGTTAAGCCGTGCATATCTGGGCATAATGAAGCGAGCATGCAAGCCTCGTGGAATAGATGAGCCGGATCCGCGTGCGTAGAGCACCGGACCCGGCTCTTTTATAATGATGCGAACCGTTTTGCATTTCGAGAGCCGAGATTTGAAGGGAGCGCCGCGTGCGCGTACTCAAACGAGCCCTAGCGATTGTGTATCTTGCCGCCGCCATCGTGGCGCTGGGTACGCTTGTCTGCCAGTTTTGGGGGCCGTATACGTATCGCTTTATGCTGCTGATGCGCGACCCCATGCCGCGCATTGTCGTGACGGCATGCGGCGGAGTTGTGGCGATCGGCGTGCTGGTAAGCTTCTTCCGCCTGATGTTTGCTCGTCGCGAGCCGTCCTGTGTACATCCGGCGGGGGAGCGCAATATCGAGGTTACCCTTGCGGCGCTTTCTTCGTGCGCCAGAGCTGCTGCCGAGCGCGACGACCGCGTGATGGTCGAGCATGTCGAGGCCCGCGTCCAAGGCTCCGACGATTCGCACGTCCGATTTAAGGTCGACGCTATCGCGCTTGACGATAAGGACGTGGCATCTCTGGCTACCGCGATGCAGCAGCGCATCGAGGAAGCTTGCGACACCATGCTCGGCACGCCGGGTACGACCACGCGCGTCCGTTTTTTGCCATCCAAGACTACCGTCCAGACCGTGGAGGTTTCCGGTGAGTGATACCAATCAAGACAAGACCGTCCGCACCCCGCGCCTGACTATCGATCAGAGCGCCGCGCCGGCAGGCGAGGTCGTCGATCCTAAGGTGGAGGGTACCGAGTCACATGACGCGGTCGCCGATGATTTTGATGAGGCCATGGGTCTCATCAAGGGTACGGGGGCAGCCATCTGGAGCTATGCCGTCCGTCATCCCAACACCACGCTTGGAGCCGTCGCTGGTTTTGTGCTCGCCGTGCTGGTGCTCACGCTCGGCCTGTGGGATACGCTCGTCATCGCTTTCTTTGTGCTGATCGGCGCCGTGATTGGCCAGATCCGCGACGGCGAGAACGGGATCGTCAACTTCTTCGGCCGTCTGTTTAGCGGCCGCTAGTATGTATTCGACCGCCGCGTGTGCGGTGGGCATAAGGAGGAACCATGGCTTTTAACACGAAGGTCGATGTGGCCGATACTGAGCCCGAGGCAGACGAGACCGTCGCCGCCGAGGCCGAGGACGTAACGCTCGAGGACGAGGCGCTCGTCGAGGCCGAACCCGCCGACGATGCGGACGAGGATGATGAGGAAACAGACGAGTCCGAGGACTCGCTGACCTATTCCAACGGTGTAATCGAGAAGATCGTCGCCATGGCCACCCGCGAGGTGCCGCACGTCCTGGGCATGAAGGGCAACCTCATGCACTTTGTGCAGGAGCAGTTTGGTGCCGAGAACCTGACCAAGGGCGTGACGGTCGAGGTCACCGATGACAACCGCGTGGTCGTCAACATTTCCGTCATTATCGAGTACGGCGCCTACGCGCCCGCGATTTTCGACGACGTCAAGGCGCGCGTGACCGAGCGTCTGGCCGCGATGACCGGCCTTGAGGTGGCAGGCGTCAACCTACGCATCGAGGATGTCATCACCCCCGAGGAGTACGAGCACCGCACCAACCAGCACGAGTAACCTACCAAAAAGGGATGTTTATTTTAGCAGGTTTTATCTGCGAAAACGTCAAACGGCCGGCCGCACGGATGTATGTGCGGCCGGCCGTTATTTGTATGTCCCCGATGTAGGCATACCGCTCGTCTAACTAGGGGTTGCAATCGTCGTGTTCCGCGTTACCCTAATGGGCGCATTGTTTCCAAATTGTTAACGAGGGGTTGCCGTAATGGCTGACGAGCACGAAACAGAAAGCCAGGCATGGGCGATTGAGGCTGCCGCGCCAGAGGCGGCATCGCGAGCTGCCGAGGAGGTACATCGTCCTCCCGTGGTGCCGATGGAGCGCGTGGTTGATCGCACCGATATCGAGCGCGGCGAGCGTGCCGGCCAAAAGCGTAGCCAGGAGCCAGGCTTCCCGCGCTTTTTCGCCGAGCTCAATCTGGGCCTGATTCTTACGGCCTTTGCCATCGTTGCGTTTAAAACCCCTAATCACTTTGCTTTTGGCGGCACCTCGGGCGTGTCGGTTATTCTGTCCACGCTGTTCCCGACCCTGCCCGTCGGCGTCTTTATGTGGATTATCAACGCGGTTCTCGTCGTTTTGGGCTTTATCTTTTTGGAGCGCAAGGCAATCCTGTGGAGCGTCTTCGCCTCGTTTGCGCTGTCCGCCTATGTTTCGCTTTTCGAGCTCTTTATCCCGACCAGTGTCTCGATGACGGGCGATATGTGGCTCGACCTGTGTTTTGCCGTGATTCTGCCGGCGCTCGGCAGCGCCATCGTCTTTGATATCGGCGCCTCGACGGGTGGCACGGACATTCTTGCCATGATCCTCAAGCGCCGCACGACGCTCGAGATTGGCCGCGCCCTGCTGCTGGTCGATATCGGCATCGTGGCCATCGCGGCCTTCTTGTACGGCCCGCGTGTCGGTCTGTATTGCGTGCTCGGCCTGTTTGCCAAGACGCTTGTGGTCGACAAAGCCATCGAGAGCATTCACCTTCGTAAGGTCTGCACGGTCATTTGTTCCGAGCCCCTTAAGGTCGAGGAGTTTATCGTCAAGCATCTCAACCGTACGGCGACCATTAGTCGCGGCTACGGTGCCTTCTCGGGCAAGTGCGTGACGGTGATCATGAGCGTGCTGAGCCGTCGCGAGGCCGTGCAACTGCGCCGCTATGCGCGCGAGGTCGATCCGGGTGCCTTTATCACGATTGTCGACAGTTCCGAGATCGTCGGCAAGGGTTTCCGCGGCACGAACTAGCGCGAACGCATTCATCAAACAATCGAAAAGCGCCTCGCGCGTTGCAAATACGTCATCTAAGAGTATTTGAACTCACATTGGGTGATAATGATGCCAAAGACATCGTTTGCGATCCAGGTGATTCGCTCTAGATACGAAGGGATGATTCTATGTTCTGCTCGCAGTGTGGCGCCCCCATGGGCGATAACGACAAGTTCTGCGGCGTGTGTGGTGCTCCTAATGCCGGTGCCGCTGGCCCCGCTCCCCAGGGACAGCCTCAGCCCCAGCAGTTTGTTCCGCAACCGCCCGTGGCGAATGCGCCAAAGGGCTGTGTGGTTCAGGCGTTCCAGGATATGACCAAGACCCCGGGCGTGCTTCAGCGTGTATGCCAAATCGCGTTTTTGCCGGCGCTGATTTGCGTTGTGTCGGTGCTCGTGTTGTTTATTCCCGTTATTGGCGGCATTGCGGCTGCCATCGGCTTTTTGGCAGCTTGCATTGCGAGCGTGTGCGGTTCCGGCTTTGGCATCGAGTGGGGTCGCGATCTGTCGCTTAAGATCGATGACGGCATGGATCGTCCGCTGATGCGTTCCACGTCGTTTGGTCTCGGAGTCTTTTCGAGCGTTATTTCGGTCGTGCTCGAGGTTATCGCTGCCATTCCCGTTATCGGTGTAGTGCTTTCGCTGGTGGAGGGCGTGGCGCTTGGTGCCGCAGGCTCGTACTCCTACTATGGCTCCTATGCGCTCGAGGCTGCGCTGTTCGGTTCGCTCGGCCTGCTTGTCCTGGCTATGATTGCCACGGCAGTCTTGGGGGTCTTCTTTAAGATGTTCGCCGACATTGCCGTGATGCACTTTGCGGTGACCGGGCGCGTTGAGAGCGCGTTTTCGCTCGACAAGGTCTGGGCGGCGTTTAAGCACAACAAGACCAAGCTGTTCTGCGCTTCGTTCCTTCCCGAGTTTTTGACGGGCCTGGTTTCCAACGCCATTACGTGGATCTTGACAGCTGTCTTTGGTGCCATCGCCGGAATTGGCGCGTACGGCTATTACTATCGCCCCACGGGTATCGAGGCGATTGTTACCGCCGGTGGTGTCACGCTCGTATTGTTCCTGGTGCTGATTGCATTCGTCACGGTGTTCCTTACGGTCTTTGGCAAGATGCTCAAGCACCGTGCCGTTGGCTATTGGGCTGCACGTTATGCAAGCGAATGGGCCGATGAGGACAAGGACGACGTTTTGACTTTTGTGCTCCCGGGTGAGAAGAAGCCTGCTCCTGCGGGATTCAATCCCACGGCAGCCACTGGTGCTGCGCCTGCCCCGGCACCCGCGCCTGCCCCTGCCCCGGCACCTGCTCCTGTCCCCGCACCGGCGTCCGAGGCGACGCCTGCGGAGCCCGATTGGGATGCCGTTGCCACGCCGGCGGATGAGCCGGGCGATAATCCTGCTGCCGAAAACAATCAAACCGAATAGCCGGTCGAGGCGCCCTGGGCAACTGAGCCCGGGGTGCCTTTTTCTACTGCGAAAGCAAGAAAATGCCTGGGAAAACGGTTGCAGCAAAATTTCTCGGAAATTGGTCAATGTTGCGCAACAACGTCGCGGCTATTGTTGAGAACGTAGACGTGTAAGGTTTGAAGGCGTGCGACGCCTTAGGAAAAGGAGAGGCTCATGTTCTGTCCCACTTGTGGTTCTCCCATTTCGGATGATGCCAAATTCTGCCCTGTTTGCGGATCCGCCGTTGGTGCCGCTTCTGCCGCTCCGGCCCCGCAGCCCCAGCCCGCTCCGGCCCAGGCTATTCAGCCCGTGCCCCAGCCTCAGCAGCAGTACACCGGTCAATACGCCCAACAGTCCGCATCCGCTCCGATGGGCTATGGCCCCATTAAGGCTGACCGCAGCCTGATCGGCTGGCTGCTGCTCTCTCTTGTGACCTGCGGTATCTATTCGTTCTACTTCCTGTATTGCTTGGCACGCGACGTCAACACGTTGTGTCAGGATGACGGCGATTACACGCCGGGTCTGGCGGAATTCATCCTTCTATCGTTTGTGACCTGCGGCTTCTACGCGTACTACTGGTATTACAAGATTGGCAACCGCCTGCAGGCCAACGCTCCTCGCTACGGCCTGGTGTTCCAGGAAAACGGCACCACCGTTCTTCTGTGGCAGATCTTCGGCGCGCTCCTGTGCGGCCTTGGTCCCATCTTCGCTATGAACATCATCATCAATAATACCAATGCCATGGCAACGGCTTACAACACTCGCCTTGGCGCTCGTGCCTAACAATAAGGGCGGCGTGAACAGCTCCCAGGGACATAGGGGCACGGCAGAGCTCCTTCGCCGCGCCCTTTTTTGCACCGGCGCGCTCTTTGTCGCCTGGCTCGCGCTCTACCTGCTCGATATCGGCTGCATTTTTCGAATGATGACGGGCGCTCCTTGTCCGGGATGCGGCATGACGAGGGCGTGGCTGGCGGCGCTGCGTCTCGATTTTGCGGCGGCCTTTGCCTACCATCCGCTGTTTTGGGTGGTGCCGATTGCGTTTGTGCTCGCGTTCGTGCGCGAGGAGGTGGCATCGAGCAAGCTAAAGCGTGGTGTCGACATTGCAGTCACCGTGTTGTGCATGCTGGTCATCGCCGTATGGATCGTGCGCCTCATCAATCCGGTAGATGCCGGCCTACTCTTTGGCGGCCATGCGCCCGCCGGAGTCCCCGACGACATCATCCACCTCGAACCCCCACGCTGGCTCACCATCCTTCGCTCTTTCCTGTCGTGACGGAGGACGCGCTAGAAAAGCGGTCGACACATAAGCGGGGGCGAACGTTGAGATAACGTTCGCCCCCGCTTTGCTCTAGCCAGGTTGTTATGGGTGGGCGTGATGGCTACTCGTCGCGCTTCTCCTCGTGGCGAGCGGCAGCCCGCGCATCGTGGATGCCCTTGATTGCAGCATGGCGAGCGGTGCGAGCATCGTGCATGGCGTCGCGCGCCTCAGCGGCTGTTGCCTTGGCAGAGCGCAGCTTGGCGGCCAAGTCGGGGTTGGTCTCGGCAACCGCGGCGATCGTGGGGCCGTCGAGCTCCTCTTGCGTGGGCTCGGCCAAAAAGTCGATAGCATACTGGGCGGCCACCATGGAGCCCTTTGCCAGCACGGTCTCGTCGATCTTGTAGAAGCAGGAATGTTGGGCGTACGTGGCACCAATCTTGGGGTTGCGCGTACCTACAAAGGCGAGCACGCCCGGCACGCGGCGCAGGTACTCCGAAAAATCCTCGCCCGAAAGCGTGCCACGGTAATGGCCTTGACCGGTGGGGCCCAGGCACTTGATTACAGCCTGACGGCAGCGCTCGCTCGAGGCGACCTCGTTTTCGACCTTGTAGTTGGCGATGGTGTAGTCGGTGAGCTCAGCCTCGGCGCCCAGAGCTGCCGCGGTATGCTCCACGATGCGGCGCATGAGCTCCGGCATTTCCTCGTGGGTCGAATCGCCGTAGGTGCGCACTGTGCCGGCGAGGTAGGCCGTGCCGGCGATAACGTTGCGCGCGGTGCCGCCGTGCAGCTCGCCGACGGTGATGACAGCCGGCTCGTAGGGGCTAATCTCGCGCGAGACGATGGTCTGCAGGGCGTTGACGATCTCTGCCGCAACCATAACGGCGTCGTGGCCGCGCTGGGGCATGGCGCCATGGCACGAGGTGCCGCGGACGTCGATGCGGAACCAGTCGGTATTTGCCATGCGTGGGCCGGGCTCGCAGCTTACGGTACCGGCGTCGACCTCGCTCCAGATGTGCGCGGCGTAGGCGCCATCGACGCCGTCGAGCACACCCGTGCCAATCATGAGTTTGGCGCCCTGGCCGTTTTCCTCGCTGGGCTGGAATACGATGCGAATCTCGCCGTGGATGTCATCGGTCATGTGGCGCAGAATCTGCAACGTGCCGAGCATCATGGCGATATGGCAGTCGTGGCCGCAGGCGTGCATGCAGCCCTCGTTGACGCTGGCGAACTCCTCGCCGGTCTGCTCGGTGACGGGCAGGGCATCGATGTCGGCGCGCAGCAGGATGCGGCGGCGTGGCGTGCCGTCCTCGCGGTAGGCATCCGGCGCGGTGCCGCGAAGGGTCGCCACAAGGCCCGTCTTAAGGGGACGCTCGTAGGGGATATTCATGGCGTCGAGCTGGTTGGCGATGTCGGAGGTCGTGCGCTCCTCGGCAAGGCTCAGCTCCGGGTGCTTATGGAAGTGCCGGCGCTGCTTGATGATATATGGTTCAAATTCGGTAGCGATATCTTTGATGGCTGCGGTGACGTCGTCAGCCGCGCGAGCCTCGGTCGCCGCCATAATCTGCTGTGCCTTGGTCTTCGTCATGGTCGATTTGCTCCTTGCTGGGTTGATCGCAAAATCGTACAGGCTCTCTCCAGTATGCCACCTGCCGCTAGGGCTGGTAAAGTTGCCGTTTGCCGCTTGGGGTTTTGTAACAAGAGTGGGGGAGTACACTCGGGGGTGTTGAATTTCCTGCCAGAGATGGGGATGCCCATGCAACATATCGATCGGATTATCCGCTCCAAGAACGTCTTTACCGCGCAAGACGGCATCGATACCGCCCGCGAGCTGGCGATTGCCATCGCAGGCGACCGTATCGTCGCAGTCGGTGCGCCCGATGACGTGATTGCCGCCGCTCCCGCCGCCACGTCGGTTATCGACTACGGCGAGCAGTTTGTCTGCCCCGGTTTCCATGACGCTCATCTGCACTTCTTCCATACCTCGGTCGGTTCCTCGCCGTACATGCTCATGGATATGGGCACGTCCGAGGCGGCGTTGGTGCAACATGCGCTCGAGTTTTCCCAGGACCTGCCCGACGACGCTTGGGTTGTGACGCAGGGCTGGCGCGACTACCGTTGGGACCCGCCCGAGCATCCTACCAAGGCGTCGCTCGATGCGGCATTCCCCGATCGTCCCTGCGTTATGTATTCGGGCGACGGGCACACGCTTTGGCTCAACAGCCGCGCACTCGAGGCACTCGGCGTCACGCGCGACAGCGAGCCACCAGCAGGCGGCAGTTACGACAAGGATGCAAACGGCGAACTCACGGGCATTGCTCACGAGGCGGCTGCCATGCAGCTGCTACCGCGCTGCCTTGAATGGCTGGGCGAGGATCGCATTGCAAGCGCTTACGCCGATCAAATGAGGCGTATGGCCGAGCAGGGCATCACCTCGATCTGCGATATGTCGCTCATGCCCATGCCGGGCTGCGATTTTATCCGCGACGACGTCTACGACAAACTGCAGGCAGCCGGCAAGCTGGGCATCCGAGCCCATCTGTTCCCCACGCTGTTGGATGACCAGTCGCGCTTGGAAGAGCTGCAGACCCGCTACGCGAACAACGCGCTGCTCTCGGCGCCAGGCTTTAAACAGTTCTTCGACGGCGTGTCGAGCGAGCATACGGCGTATCTCACCGAGCCCTATACCAATCCGCGCTTCCCGGGCGACCAGGGCCGTCTGACGGTTCCTGCCGAGCGTATGCGCAAGCTGGTCCTCGCTGCCGCGGAGCGTGGTCACACCGTGCGCATCCACGTCATCGGCGACGGTGCCATCCATGCCGCGCTCGATATCTTTGAGGAGGCCGCCGAACTGTATGGCCTGCCCCAGCACAGTCATAACACGCTCGAGCATCTGGAGAACCTCTTGCCCGAGGACATCGATCGCCTGCGCAAGCTCAACGTGGTTGCTTCGAGCCAGCCCTGCCACATTACACTCGACCCGGGTGGACCGGAGCGCGACCTGGGCCTGGAGCGCAGCCGCATCATGTGGCCGTTTGCGACCTATAAGCAGCGCGGCATCCGCCAAGCCTTCGGCACCGATAGTCCCATCACAGCCGTTACCAGCATGAACGTGCTCTACACGGCCATCACGCGCCAAGACCCCAAAAGCCACTGGCCCGAGGGCGGCTGGTTACCGAGCGAGCGTATCGATGCGGCAACAGCTCTGCGCAACTACACCCTGGGCAGCGCCTACGCGGCAGGCGACGAGCAAAACCTCGGCAGCCTGGAGCCCGGCAAGTATGCCGACCTGGTAGTCCTGGACCAAAACCCGCTCACTGTCGATCCACAAGAGCTCCAGGCTACCAAGGTTCAGGTCACCTACCTGGCAGGTAACGTAATCTACGAGCGCTAGCCTCATACCCCACTCATAGGGGGCACGTTTCAGCAACGTGCCCCTTTCTTGTTCGCAACATCTGCATCGCCATTTTGCTGCACTGACTTTTCTGAATGCCGGGCTCGAATTAGTTAACCTGCCTCCCGTGTGGCTCCGGAGGGGCGGGGCATAAGGTTTATCGCGAGTTCCGCACGAGCCGAAGGCCACTTAATGTGGCCTTCGTGCGAGCAGGACTGCCCGAGCAGGAAACCTTATGCCCCGCCCCTCCGGAGCCACACGGGAGCCACTGCTAAGTTATCCCCCGGCATTCAGAAAATCTAAGTGCCAAAAAATAAGATTTTTTGACTCTGTGTTGTATAACCCGCCATTCGTGGGTACCATTCAACGCGTACGCAAACAAAAAGGGTTAATTCGCGTGGTATAACCGCGCGGCCCAAAAAGGAGGAGACAAGCATGTCGTCTTTGAAGCCGCTTGCAGATCGTGTTCTGGTCAAGCCCGACGAGGCCGAGCAGAAGACCGCTTCTGGTCTGTATATCGCCAGCAACGCTCAGGAGAAGCCGCAGCGTGGCACCATCGTTGCCGTTGGCGCCGGCAAGGTCAACGACAAGGGTGAGCGCATCCCCATGGACGTCAAGGTCGGTGACGTTGTCATCTACGGTAAGTTCGGTGGCAACGAGGTCAAGGTCGACGGCGAGAAGTATCTGCTGATGCGCGCCGACGACATCTACGCCGTCGTCGAGGCCTAGTCTCGTCAGAATCTCTGATTCGTCTTTGAACGCGCCCGTCGCATAGGACTCGGAAGCGGCGACGCGAGTCACATTTCTTTTGGAGGATTACCTACCATGGCAAAGAACATTACGTTCAACACCGATGCCCGCGCTAAGCTTGCCAAGGGCGTCAACACTCTGGCCGACGCCGTTACCGTCACCATGGGCCCCAAGGGTCGCTACGTTGCGCTGCAGCGTACGTTCGGTGCTCCGACCATCACCAACGACGGCGTTTCCGTCGCCAAGGAGATTGAGCTCGAGGACAACATCGAGAACATGGGCGCCCAGCTGGTGAAGGAGGTTGCCACCAAGACCAACGACACCGTGGGCGACGGCACCACCACCGCAACCCTGCTCGCTCAGGCCATCGTCAACGACGGTCTGCGCAACGTTGCTGCTGGCGCTAACCCGCTGGCCATCCGTCGCGGCATCGACAAGGCCGTCAACGCCGCCGTCGCCGAGATGAAGAAGCAGGCCAAGCCGGTCGAGACCAAGGAGCAGATTGCTTCCGTCGGTACCATCTCTGCCGGTGACCCCGAGGTCGGCGAGAAGATCGCCGAGGCCATGGAGGTCGTGGGCAAGGACGGCGTCATCACCGTCGAGGATTCCCAGACGTTCGACATCACCATCGACACCGTCGAGGGCATGCAGTTCGACAAGGGCTACGTCTCCGCTTACTTCGTCACGGACAACGACCGCATGGAGGCCGTGATGAAGGATCCGTACATCCTCATCACCGACCAGAAGATCTCCAGCGTCCAGGACATCATGCCTGTTCTCGAGGCTGTCCAGCGCGCTGGCCGTGGCCTGCTCATCATCGCTGAGGACATCGACGGCGAGGCTCTGCCTACCCTCGTCCTCAACAAGATCCGTGGCGCCCTCAACGTCTGCGCCGTCAAGGCTCCGGGCTACGGCGACCGCCGCAAGCGCATCCTCGAGGACATCGCTGTCCTCACCGGTGGTCAGGCTGCTCTGGACGAGCTGGGCGTGAAGGTCGCTGACATCACCGCCGATATGCTCGGTACCGCCAAGTCCGTCACCATCTCCAAGGACAACACCGTCGTCGTCGGCGGCGCTGGCTCCAAGGAGGCCATCGACGCTCGTATCGCTCAGATCAAGGGTGAGATGGAGAACACCACCTCTGACTTCGACCGTGAGAAGCTCCAGGAGCGCCTGGCCAAGCTCTCCGGTGGCGTTGCCGTCATCAAGGTCGGCGCTGCTACCGAGTCCGAGCTCAAGGAGATCAAGCATCGCGTCGAGGACGCCCTGCAGGCTACCCGCGCTGCTGTCGAGGAGGGCATTGTCGCTGGCGGCGGCGTCGCCTTCATGGACGCTGCTCCTGCGCTCGACGCTGTCGAGATCGACGACCCCGAGGAGAAGATCGGCGTCGACATCGTCAAGAAGGCTCTGACCGCCCCGGTCGCCACCATCGCCAAGAACGCTGGCTTTGAGGGCGCTGTCGTGGTCGACAAGGTTGCCGAGCTGCCCGCCGGCCAGGGTCTCAACTCTGCCAACGGCGAGTGGGGCGACATGATCGAGATGGGCGTCCTCGACCCCGTCAAGGTCAGCCGCGTCACCCTGCAGAACGCCGCTTCTGTCGCCAGCCTGATCCTCATCACCGAGGCCACCGTCTCCGATGTGCCCAAAAACACTCAGCTTGAGGACGCTATCGCTGCTGCCACCGCTGGCCAGCAGGGCGGCGGTATGTACTAAGGCCGACAAGGTCTAGAACTCCCACCGGGAATCCGGGGGCGTGACGGGGCTTCTCTCCGGAACGTCCTCGGACATGCAAAGAGGCTCCGCATCGCGCTTTGCGATGCGGAGCCTCTTTGCGTGCGGAATGTTCCGGAGAGAAGCCCCGTCACGCCCCCGGATTCCCTGCGTTTACGGCCTTGAGGTCGGCGGGCGGAGAAGGACGTGGTTGATGGGAGTGCGTGTCCCCTTCGCTGTTTCGCGCTTTGCGCGAAAGGCGCGCTACTTTGGGATGGGTGGGGAACGTGGTTGTTGCGGCAACTGATCCCCACCATAAATTACCCTTGGCATACTTGCGTGAAAACCTGCTCGTGCTACACTTGCAATTGCTGTTTCAGGGCGGGGTGGAATTCCCCACTGGCGGTAAATCGGGCGGTGTCAAGGGGACGCCGTGGCGCAGGCGAGGTGTCTGCGACCGAGCCGATGAGTCCGCGACCCGTGTGTGCGTTGGTTCGCATGCCGGCTGAACTGGTGAGACCCCAGTACCAACGGTTAGAGTCCGGATGAAAGAGGCAGGTGATCTTATGTCTGAACAGTCGCAGCATATCCATTTTGAGAACACGAATAGGTGGAGCACCAAACAGCTCGTAACCATGGCGCTTATGTGTGCCCTGGGCGCGCTCTTTATGTATGTGCAGCTGCCCATTCTTCCTTCGGCGCCGTTTTTGACGTATGACCCGTCGCTGGTGCCGGCGATGGTGTGCGGGTTTGCATATGGCCCCGGTGCCGGTACCGCTGTTGCCGCCATGGCGATCGTCATCCATGCGCTCACTACGGGCGACTGGGTCGGCGCGCTTATGAACCTGGTTGCCACGCTGGGCTACATTCTGCCCGCGGCTATCGTCTACCAGAAGATGCATACCTATAAGGGTGCCGTGATTGGCCTGGTGCTCGGCGTTATTGCCGCTACGGCGTTGTCTATGGCCGCAAACCTTACCATTGGCGTTTGGTTCTGGTATGGCTCGGTCGATGTGATCGCCCCGCTCATGCTTCCTGCCGTGCTGCCGTTCAACCTTATCAAGACCGTGCTTAACTCGGTGTTGACGCTGGCGGTGTATAAGGCGGTCTCCAACCTCATCACGCCTAAAAAGGACCAGGTCAAAGGCCGCGCATGATTGAGTGTCGGGGCGTTTCCTTTAGCTATGACGGTGCCGTACCGGCACTCGACGGTGTCGATCTGAACATTGAGGACGGCGAGTTTTTCTGCATCCTCGGTGGCAATGGGTCGGGCAAGTCGACGTTTGCCAAGCATCTGAATGCACTGTTGCAGCCCGATGCGGGCACGGTGCGTATCAACGGCATGGATGCGTCCGACCCCGAGCTGGTCTACGACATTCGTTCGACCGCGGGCATGGTATTCCAGAATCCCGATGATCAGCTGGTAGCAACGCTTGTCGAAGATGACGTTGCGTTTGGTCCCGAAAACCTTGGCGTGCCATCGGCGCAAATTGCGCAGCGCGTACGCGAGGCGCTGAAGGGCGTGGGCCTGGTGGGCTTTGAGCGCCATGAGACCCACGCGCTTTCGGGCGGCCAAAAGCAGCGCGTGGCGCTTGCCGGCGTGCTCGCCATGGAACCGCGCGTGCTCATATTGGACGAGGCTTCCTCGATGCTCGATCCGCGTGGACGCAAGGGCCTCATGAAGGCTTGCCGCGCGTTGCACGCTCGCGGCATGACCATCGTGATGATTACGCACTTTATGGAGGAGGCTGCCGAGGCCGATCGTGTCGCCGTGTTTCAGACGGGACGAGTTGCCATGCTGGGCACGCCCGATGAGATTCTGACGCGGGCGAATGAACTCGTTCAGCTCAACCTTGACATGCCAGAGTCGTGCCGTTTGGGCATGGCACTTCGTGCGGAGGGCGTGCCCGTTTGCGCGCAGGTACGTGAGGCGGATATGGTCGCCGAGATTGCGCAGGCTTATGCCGAGCGAAGTGGGGCAGGCATCGCGGGGCAGTCTTCCGTATCCCAGTCGGAAATCGCTGACGGCACTGTTCCGGTAGACAACGAGGGCAACGCGTCGGAGCCCGTCATCGAGCTATCCCATGTTTCGTACAGTTATTCGCTCAGTCCGCGCGAGCGCCGCCGCTGGCATAAGCGCTCGGCCACTGCGGGCAAATCGAGCAAACAGGCTCTCTGGGGAAACGACCCAAGCAGCCCGTGGGCGCTGCGCGATGTATCGCTGACGGTGCGTCGCGGCGAGTTCCTGGGCTTGGCAGGTCATACCGGTTCGGGTAAGTCGACGCTGGTCCAGCATCTCAACGGTTTGATTCGCCCCCAGGAGGGATCCGTTCGCGCGCTGGGGCTCGATCTGTCAAACAAGAAAGACGCCGCCGCGGTTAAGGCCAAGGTCGGCGTGGTGTTTCAATATCCTGAGCGCCAGCTGTTTGCCGAAACCGTGGCGCAGGACGTGGCGTTTGGTCCGCATAACCTTGGCTTGCCGCAAGATGAAGTCGACCGTCGTGTCGAGTCATCGCTCTCACGCGTGGGCCTCGACCTTTCCACGGTCGGCGACAAGAGTCCCTTTGAGCTTTCGGGCGGTCAGCAACGGCGTGTGGCATTCGCCGGCGTGCTCGCCATGGAGCCCGAAGTCCTGGTGCTCGATGAACCCATGGCGGGGCTCGATCCGGCTGCGCGCAGGGATTTCCTTGAGCTTATCGATCGACTTCACCGCGATGGCCTGACCGTTGTCATGGTTTCGCATAGTATGGATGACCTGGCCAATTGCTGTGACCGCATCGTCGTAATGAACAAAGGTGCGGTGTTTGCCGAGGGCACGCCCGCTCAGGTGTTTGCGCATGCGGATGAGCTTAAATCGATCGGCTTGGGTGTTCCCGCTGCCCAGCGCATGGCGCTGGCGCTTGCGAAGGCAGGCGTGCCGCTGCGCTTTGACGGCCTCTATACGGTTGAGTCGTTGGCAGTCGAACTGTCAGACTTGCTGCTCGGTTGCGCGGATGGTCCTTCGGGCGCTTCGCATCGGGCCGATTCCAGTGCGTCCGCACGAGAGGAGGGCTGCTAATGGAGGCGTTTTCGTTTGGCAGCTACTATCCCGGCGATAGTGCGATCCACCGCCTGGACCCGCGAACTAAGTTGCTCTTGGGCTTTGTGTTTCTGATCACGACGCTCACAGTCAGCAGCTTCCGCGGACTGGTCCCGGTCGCAATCTTCGTTGTCCTGATCTATACCGTGTCCCGGGTGCCGTTGCGCCGGGTCCTATCATCGATGGCGCCGCTGCTGGCAATCGTCGTCGTGGTCGCGGTGCTCAACTTGTTTACCGATCAGAGTGGGCGCATTCTGTGGCAGCTTGGCTTTTTGCGGATAAGCGAGGGTTCGCTGCATTCCGCCGCCTTTATGGCGTGCCGCCTGAGCTTGATGATGGCCGGCATGAGCGCCATTACACTCACCACGCCGACACTCGACCTCACCGCGGGCTTTGAACGTCTGCTCGCACCATTTGCGCGCGTGGGGCTCCCTGCGCACGAGCTCGGTATGATTATGGGTATCGCGCTGCGCTTTATGCCGCAGTTTGCCACCGAGATGAAGCAGACGGCCGATGCGCAAGCGAGCCGCGGTGCGCGCGTGACGGGAGGCCCGCTCGGCGGCGTGCGTATGCTCGGCAGTGTGGCGATTCCGCTGTTCACGGGCGTGTTCCGTCATGCCGAGACGCTTTCAGCCGCCATGGATGCCCGTTGCTATCATGGCGAGCAGGGTCGCACACGTCTGCATGCGCTTGCATTTGGCCGCAGCGATGCGTTGGCGGCGGTGGTGACGGCGTTGCTGCTCATCTGCGTCATCGTCATCAACCTTCAACTTGTTTAGGCGCGATTCGAGCGCAAGAAAGGGGTCCCTATGACCGACAACGACCGCACGGCTCAGCTTGAGCGCGCCTGTTCATATCTCAGGCGCATTCCGGCGTGGTATCTGGCCACGACCGATGTGGCCGACGGGCATCAGCCTCGCGTGAGGCCGTTTTCGTTTGCCATGGTCGATGACGGTAAGCTGTGGTTTTGCACATCGCGCGACAAGGATGTGTGGGCGGAGCTGAGTGCGAATCCCAAGTTTGAACTCTCGGGCTGGAAGCCGGGGGAGTGCTGGATCGTGTTGACCGGCGAGGCCGCACTTGAGGACGACGCAGTTGCGAGCGACAAGGTGCGTCAAGCGGGTTTTAAGCACATGGTGGGCATCGGTGAGGAACACGAGAGCGTCAACGACGGCCGCCTTGCTTTCTTTTCGGTCCGCAACATTGCCGCGCGCTTTTGTGATATCGACGGCAGCGAGGAGCGCCTGGAGCTCTAGCTCACACAAACCAGGCTCTCAAACTGGCTAGTACAGGAGGAAACGTGGACGGATTGAATACGGTGTTGGAGTATTTGACGTCGGTGCCGGCGTGGTATCTGGCGACAAGCGTGGACGGGCAGCCACATGTGCGTCCGTTCTCGTTTGCACAGATTCAGGACGGCAAGCTGTGGTTTGTGACGGCGCGCACCAAAGATGTGTGGCAAGAGCTTCTGCAAAACCAGCGCTTTGAGGCCACGAGTTGGTGGCCGGGCCATGGTTGGTTGATCCTGCGCGGGCGTGCGGGGCTGGAAGACCGGGCTTCGAGTGAAATGCGCGAGGCCGGTTGGAAGCATCTTGAGCGCCTGGGCGAGCACTATGAGGGGCCTAACGACCCCACGCTCGTCTTCTTTAGCGTCGAGGATCCCGAGGCTTTTATCTGCAATCACGACGAATGGGTGCCGGTCGAGCTCTAGCCAGCTGGCTCATCCTAACAACTTAGTTTTCGCATGGGCGGGCCCCGTGTTGCCCGGCACCGTAAGGAGTGCCGGTCAATACGGGGCCCGCTCCATTTGTCAATTCCTTCAAGCGAATGTGTCGGGAATGTTTCAATGCATAAATATGTAAACCATTTACGTGTTAATGCATCTTTTGGTGCTAAAGTTTCAACCCACTTCATAACGACCGCTGCGAAATGCGCATCGGTGCATAAATCGCAGACAAGGAGTCTGATATGTCTTTGAAGGTTGGAATCGTCGGCGCGGCTGGATATGCCGGAGCCGAGCTCATTCGCCTCGTGCTCGGTCATCCCGAGTTTGAACTTGTTGCCATTACGTCCAACGCCGATGCCGGCCAGCCGTTGTCTGCGGTGTACCCGAGCTTCACCGGCGTAAGCGATCTTGTCTTCACGACGCATGATGCCCCCGAGCTCAAGAACTGCGACGCGGTATTTTTGGCCGTGCCGCACACGGCTGCCATGGCTCAGGTGCCCGCCCTGCTTGCCGCGGGAGTCTCCTGCATTGACCTCTCGGCCGACTATCGCCTGAGCGATCCGGCCACCTTTGAGGCCTGGTATGCCGCCGAGCACACGAGCCCCGAGTTGCTCAAGACCCGTGCCTTCGGTCTGCCCGAGCTGTTCTGCCAGGACTTAGAGACCGCTGCTTCCAACCATGCCGCTGGCAGGCCCGTGTTGGTCGCCTGCGCCGGCTGCTATCCCACCGCAACGAGCCTTGCTGCCGCTCCTGCCGTGCGTGCGGGCTGGGTGGCCGAGAACGGTCCCGTGATTGTCGATGCCATTAGCGGCGTGACGGGCGCCGGTAAGTCCTGCAACGCCCGCACCCATTTTTGCAGCGCCGACGAGAACTTGGAGGCCTACGGCGTGGGTAAGCATCGTCACACGCCCGAAATCGAGCAAATCCTTGGTCTAACAGATCGCGTCGTCTTTACCCCGCACCTGGCACCGCTCAAGCGCGGCCTGCTCTCCACGGTGACGCTGCCGCTCACGCCGCAGGCCATCGACTCCCTGGCTCTTGAGGATGTCGTCGACTATTACAAGCAGTTCTACGCTGGACGCACCTTTGTGCGCGTGCTCGATGCCGACCAGCAGCCCAAGACGGCTTCGGTCGTCGGCACCAACGCCGCCCAGATTGGCCTTGCGTTCAACAAACGCGCGGGCGTGCTGGTGGCGACGGGCGCCATCGACAATCTGTGCAAGGGCGCTGCGGGCCAAGCGGTCCAGTGCGCCAATATCGTCTTTGGCTTTGACGAGCGACGAGGCTTGCCCACAGTGGCGTGCCCGGTGTAGCACATTCGATTGTTAACGATTTGGTAGTCGGGCATCGAGTGGGGCGCCACTCTTAAGCCGGTCTCATGATCACGACTGGCATGGCGCACCAACCGATGTCCGTTTTTTGTTTGACATAAGGAGTCATAAAGACGATGAATACCGAGCTGTTTGATATCAAGATTCGCGCCGTCGAGGGTGGCGTTACGGCAGCGGCCGGCTTTAAGGCCACGGGCATCCATGCTGGGTTCCGCAAGAACCCTGAGCGTCTGGATTACGCGCTCGTCGTGCCCGATAAACCCTGTCCCGGTGCTGGCGTGTTTACCACCAATCGCTTTTGCGCGGCGCCCGTGCAGGTGAGCCGTGCCAACCTGGGCGGTGCGGACAAGGGCTACGGTATCATCGCTGGTGTTTCAATCAACTCCGGCAACGCGAACGCCGCCACGGGCGAGACCGGCCTTGCCTGCGCGCGCGAGACCTGCAACATCGCATCGCAGGTTATCGGCTGTGAGCCCCAGCAGATTCTGGTTGCCTCCACGGGTGTGATTGGCCAGATTCTGCCGATCGACACGTTTGAGACCGCCATTCCTGCTGCCTACGAGGCGCTCTCAGCCCACGGTGGCGCCGATGCCGCTCGCGCCATCATGACGACCGACACGCACTCCAAGGAGTACGCCGTGTCCTACGTCAGTGAGGCCGCGGGTCATGCGGGCAATGTCTATACGGTAGGCGGAATGTGCAAGGGCTCGGGCATGATCATGCCCAACATGGCCACCATGATTGCAGTTATCACCACCGATGCCCCCGTCGAGCCTGCGGCACTTCATGCCCTGCTGCTCTCGACCGTCAAGCAGACCTTTAACAAGGTAACGGTCGATTCCGACACCTCGACCAACGACACCTGCATCATGCTTGCCTCCGGCGCCGCTGCCGCAGATGCCGAGCCTATCGTCGAGGGCTCCGATGCCTTTGGCGAGTTGGCATTTGCCGTGCACGAGGTGTGCGAGAGCCTGGCGCGCAATATCGCCGCCGATGGTGAGGGCGCATCCAAGCTTGTTACGGTCAACGTTACCGGCGCCGTGAACGACGAGGAAGCCGATATCGCCGCCCGTGCCGTTGCCAACTCGCCGCTCGTTAAGACCTGCATCGCCGGCCACGACTGCAACTGGGGCCGTGTTGCTATGGCGCTTGGCAAGTGCGGCGTGAAGTTTAATCAGGAAGACGTTTCCATCGACATGATGGGCATGCCTGTCTGTCGCGACGGTCTGACTGTTCCCTTTGATGAGGACGAGGCTCTACGACGTTTCGAGGCGCCCGAGATCGTGATCTCGGCCGACCTGGGCGCAGGCGACGCGGCAACGACCGTGTGGACCTGCGACCTCACGCATGAGTACATCTCCATCAACGGCGACTACCGTTCCTAGATTCCGGGCACGCTGCGCATCTTGCCGCGATTGCGGACAGCGGAGCACGGCGCGATAACGATACGAAAGACGAGGCAGATTATGAAATTCGCACGCGATTGTCGTTCGAGCGAATCCAACGAAGCAACCGCGCAGCTGCTGTTCGAAGCGCTGCCGTGGATTAAGAACCTGACCGGCAAGACGGTTGTTATCAAATATGGCGGAGCCGCCATGGTTGATGAGCAGCTGCGCCGCGACGTGATGAGCGACATCGTTTTGCTCAAGATCATCGGTATGCGCCCCGTCATCGTGCACGGCGGCGGCAAGGCTATCAACGAGGCGCTGAGCCATTACGATATTCCCGTCGAGTTTAAGAACGGCCAGCGCGTGACCACGCCGGCGACTATGGACATCGTGCGCGAGGTGCTGGGCGGCAAGGTTAACCAGGAGCTGGTTGCTGCCATCAACCACCACGGCAACCTGGCCGTGGGCGTGTCGGGCAGCGATGCCGGCACGCTCATCGCCGAGCCGCTCGACCCCGAGCTCGGTCGCGTGGGCAAAGTGACGCACGTCAACACCGACTATATCGAGCGCTTACTCGATAGCGAGTACATTCCCGTCATCGCTACCGTCGCGGCGGGGGAGGACGGCGGTTTCTTCAACATCAACGCCGATACCGCCGCCGGTGCCGTTGCCGCGGCGCTCCACGCGCATAAGGCAATCTTTTTGACCGACGTCGATGGCCTGTACAAGGACTTTAGCGACAAGGACTCGCTTATCTCCAACCTAACGCTCGACGAGGTCAACGAAATGCTCTACGGCGGCGAGGTCGATAAGGGCATGATTCCTAAGCTGCGTGCGGCCGTCGATGCGCTTACCGGCGGCGTATTTCGTGCCCACATCATTAACGGTACCACGCCGCATTCGCTGCTCCTGGAGCTGCTGACCGATGCTGGCGTCGGTACCGTGATCCACTCCACCGAGACGGCCTACGAGTTCGATACGCATCCGCACCCGCTTTCGACGTTTGCGGCGCGCCTGACCGAGAACCTCGACGAGGTCGAGAAGCTCCAGACGGTCTAGCTGACCCGCGGTCGTCGCGTCCCTGCGCCCATAGCCCTGCGCCGTACGGCGCCCAACGAAAGGCATCCCATGTCACTTGCAACTCAACAATCGCTCGAATCCCACTACGTTATGCATACCTTTGGCCGCTCACCAGTTGAGTTTGTCGAAGGTCACGGCATGAAGCTCATCGGTGACGATGGTCGTGAGTATCTCGACTTTCTCGCTGGTATTGGCGTGTGTAGTCTAGGTCACGGAAATCCTGCAGTGCTTTCGGCGCTCGAGGCTCAGACCAAAAAGCTCATGCATGTCTCCAATTACTTCTACATCGAGCAGCGCGGCCAGGTCGCGGCGCTGCTGTCCAAGCTTGCCAATGACGACGTAGATGGTGCGTGCGTTCTGGCCGATGCCATTGCCGCCGGCGATGAGACCACGGCCGCTGCGCTCGGTGCCCCGGCTGCGGACGAGCAGGTGTGGGAGACGTTCTTTGCCAATTCTGGTGCCGAAGCCAACGAGGGCTCGATGAAGCTCGCGCGTCTGTACGCCAAGCGTGCTGGTAACGGCGGCAACACCATCGTATGCATGCGCGGCGGCTTCCACGGCCGTACACTCGAGACCATTGCGGCCACCATGCAGGATTGGCTACAGGACAGCTTCCGTCCGCTGCCGGGCGGTTTTGTGGCCTGCACGCCCAACGATGTCGACGAACTGCGCGCAATCTTTAAGCAGCTGGGAAGCGAGGTCTGCGCCGTCATGCTCGAGCCGATTCAGGGTGAGAGCGGTGTGCACCCCATGACCGAGGAGTTTATGGCGGCGGCGCGCGACTTGGCACACGAGGTGGGCGCCGTTCTTATCGCCGACGAGGTCCAGTGTGGCATCTTCCGCTCCGGCAAGCCGTTTGCATTCCAGACCTATGGCGTGGAGCCCGACATTATGAGCCTTGCCAAGGGCATTGCCGATGGCGTGCCCATGGGTGCCGTGGTGGCAAAGAAAGAGATTGCCGACGTGTTTAAGCCGGGTGACCACGGCTCGACCTTTGGCGGTAGCTGCTTGGCTGTCGCGGCGTGCGCTGCGACGCTCTCCGCGCTCGTGCGCGGCGACTACGCTGAGCATGCCGCCAAGGTGGGTGCTTATATGGAGCAGGCGCTGGCTAAGCTTCCGCATGTGGTAGAGGTGCGTGGCCGTGGCCTGATGCTCGGCTGCGATCTGGACGATACCGCGGGTGATGCACACGACGTTGTGGCCCGTGCATTGGGGGCTGGTGCCGTGATTAACGCTACGGGTGCCCATACGCTGCGTTTCCTGCCGCCGCTCGTCTGCGAGGAAGCCGACGTGGACAACCTGATCGAGATTTTGTCGGACGTTTTGGGCTAACGCAGCGCAATACCTCAATTTGGACCGGGTTCCGGACTGCGGGCGTGTCCTATGTGGCATGATTCAGCGGTCTGGAGCCCGTTTTGCCTTAGATTCGCTAAGGCAGGGAGACCTGCTGGTCAAATAACATCAAATATGAGTAGTGTTACCGATTTGGTAGCAGCAATTTTGGACTAATAAGGCCAGATGGCAAGTCGAAATGGCGATGAATGCACGATTTTGATCCAACTGTTAGTCCTAATAATGGACATATGCTGCGTAACTTAAGCAAATACTATCTTTTTATATGTTGCAAACAAAGTAGCAGTACTCATTTTTGCCATTATTTGGCCACGGCCTTTGTGACAGACGTGCTGGCGGGTTCGAATCCCATGCACCGGGCGCAAGCAAAAACGGTCCCCTTGTGAGGACCGTTTCCAATTCTGTGGTGGGCGATGAGGGATGTCCGCGTGCGGCTGGCGCCGCCCGCGTCCCGCTTCGTCGCTCCGCTCCTCGCGTGCTGCGCTGGAAAACGCTTGCGCGTTTCCTCAGCTCCGCACCCTGTCGGGTTCGAATCCCATGCACTGGGCCCAAAAAAGAAAGGCTCCCATTGCTGGGAGCCTATCAAATCAGTGGTGGGCGATGAGGGATTCGAACCCCCAGCCTTGTGCGTGTAAAGCACCTGCGCTAACCGTTGCGCCAATCGCCCGTGCGGAGAGAGTATAGCAAAACAATCGCCCCATTCACCTCATATCCATTAAAGGTAACCGGCGCGTGTCGGCGCGGAGCTGATTCAGTTGAGATTGCCTGAACATTCCGTCCCTCTTTACGCCCTCGGGTATACTCAAAAGCTACTGATTCGATTTGATACCCAGCAACAGCAGAGGGGATAGTATATGTGCGGTTTTGTCGGTTTTGTCGGTGGGACGGATAACCAATCCGAGGTGCTCACCAAGATGATGGACCGCATCGTCCATCGTGGTCCCGACATGGGCGGCCAGTTTATCGACGGCCGCGTTGCCCTGGGCTTCCGCCGCCTGTCGATCCTCGACCTGACCGAGGCCGGCGCTCAGCCCATGGCCAATGAGGACGGCAGCGTCGTCATCGTCTTCAACGGCGAGATCTACAACTTCCAGGAGCTCCGTTCCGAGCTCGAGGCCAAGGGCTATAAGTTCCACTGCGGCGCCGACACCGAGAGCCTCCTGCACGGCTACGAAGAGTGGGGCGAGGCCGTCCTCGATCGCTTGCGCGGTATGTACGCCTTCGTCATCTGGGACAAGAAGAAGAACAAGCTCTTTGGCGCCCGCGATATCTTTGGCATCAAGCCGCTCTACTACTATCCCATGGCCGATGCGGGCGACGGCGCGCCGGGTGTGCTCTTTGGCTCTGAGATCAAGAGCTTCCTGGACTATCCGCACTTCCACAAGGCGGTCAACAAAAAGGCCCTGCGTCCGTACATGACGCTGCAGTATTCGGCAACCGAGGAGACCTTCTTCGAGGGCGTCTACAAGCTGCCGCCGGCGCATTACTTTACCGTAGACATCCCGACCGGCAAGATGAACATCGAGCGCTATTGGGATTGCGATTACTCCGCCGTCGAGAAGCCGTTCGAGGAGTACGTCGACGAGCTGGATGAGGTTGTGCACGAGAGCGTCGAGGCCCATCGCATCGCCGACGTCAAGGTCGCGTCGTTCCTCTCCGGCGGCGTCGACTCCAGCTATATTGCCGCTTGCCTCATGCCCGACAAGACCTTCTCGGTGGGCTTTGACTACAAGAACTTCAACGAGACCAACTACGCCAAGGAGCTTTCCGATAAGCTCGGCGTCGAGAACGTTCGCAAGATGATCACCGCCGACGAGTTCTTCGGTGCGCTCGAGGACATCCAGTATCACATGGACGAGCCGCAGTCCAACCTGTCTTCCGTGCCGCTGTGGTTCTTGGCCGAGATGGCCCGCAAGGACGTTACCGTCGTGCTTTCGGGCGAAGGCGCCGACGAACTCTTTGGCGGCTACGCCTACTACGAGGATACGGTCCCGGTGCGTAAGTACAAAAAGATGGTTCCGCTGCCCATCCGTCGCGCGCTCGGTAACCTGGCGCTGCATATGCCGTACTTCAAGGGACATAACTTCCTGGTCAAGGGTGCCGAGATCCCCGAGAAGTCGTTCCTGGGACAGGCTCTGGTATGGCCGGAGCGCGAGGTCGACGGCGTGCTCAAGCCCGAGTACAACACCGGCGACGGCGCCTTCGAGCTCGCTGCACCCATCTACGCACGCGTGAAGGGTCAGCCCGAACTGGTCAAGAAGCAGTACCTGGACATGAACATGTGGCTCCCGGGCGACATTCTGCTCAAGGCCGACAAGATGTGCATGGCACACTCGCTGGAGCTGCGCGTGCCCTTCCTGGACCGCAAAGTCATGGAGTTCGCCGAGCACATTCCCGACCGCTACCGCATCAACGAGAACGGCAACAAACAGGTACTCCGCCACGCTGCCAACAAGTCGCTGCCCGATGAGTGGGCCACCCGTCCCAAGGTGGGCTTCCCGGTGCCGATTGTCTACTGGCTGCGCGAGCAAAAGTGGTACGACTATGTCAAGGAGTACTTCACCGCGCCGTGGGCAAGCGAGTTCTTCGATACCGACGAGCTCATGCACCTGCTCGATCTGCACTTTGCGGGCAAGGGCGATTTCCAGCGCAAGATCTATACGCCGCTCGTGTTCTTGGTGTGGTACAAGCGCTTCTTTATCGACGAGGACCAGCCCGCTGTTCAGGCTGCCTAGCCTCGGCTGACGAACGCCTGCGCGTAACGGCTCCTCCGGGAGCCGTTTTTGCGTGGGTGCGTT
This sequence comes from Collinsella sp., assembly GCA_048430645.1. Classification (GTDB taxonomy): domain Bacteria; phylum Actinomycetota; class Coriobacteriia; order Coriobacteriales; family Coriobacteriaceae; genus Collinsella. The sequence goes on from DBFOME010000015.1 coordinate 25,135, forward strand.
TCAGTTACTATAAAACCGTCCCTGCCAAATGGCTGAGAAAGGTGAAAGATGCACCATTCGGATTCCGCGACCGTGACCACGGTCGATACGCTTGCCAAGCTTCTCGATGTGTGCGGCGAGCTGCGCGCATCAGAGCAGGTTGACGAGCGTGCCGTGACCGGCTGCTCGTTTGATTCGCGCGCGGTCTCGGCAGGTGACGTGTTCTTCTGCAAAGGTGCTGCCTTTAAGCCCGCGTTTTTGAGCATGGCGCTCGATGCGGGCGCCGTCGCATTTGTGTGCGAGGAGTCACTGGTCGAGTCTCTGGAGCCGCTGGCGCAGGAGAGCGGTGCTGCGATGCTGGTTGTTGATAGCGTTCGCACGGCCATGGCCCTGTTGCCGCCGGAGGTCTACGACCGTCCCGACCACGACGTCAAGATCGTGGGTATCACCGGTACCAAGGGAAAGACCACGGCCGCTTTTATGCTCCAGTCGATTATCAAAGCGGCGGGCGAGTCCTGCGGCATGATCGGCTCGGTGAGTACCGACGATGGTATCGAGTGCTACGAGAGCACCAACACCACGCCCGAGGCCCCCGAGGTTTGGCGCCATATCGCCAACTGCCGCACGTCCGGTCGCCAGTCCATGGTCATGGAGGTTTCGAGCCAGGCGCTCAAGTACCAACGCGTCGAGAATCTGCCGTTTGAAGTGGCGTGCTTCCTCAACATCGGCCGCGACCACATCTCGCCGATCGAACACCCCACGTTTGAGGATTATTTTGAGAGCAAACTCAGGATCTTTGACCAGGCAAAGACTGCCGTGGTGAATCTGGGCACCGAAGAGGTCGACCGTGTGCTGGAGGCAGCGTCGACGGCCGAGCGCTTGGTGACCGTTGGCGTCGAGCATCCCGAGGCAAGCCTGTGGGCGAGCGACGTAAACATGGTCGGCTTTAGCATCGAGTTCAACTTGCATGGCCTGTGTGCCGACGAGTCCGAGGCGGGGGAGAAGGTCCTGCTGGGCATTGCGGGCGACTTTAACGTGGAAAACGCGCTGGTCGCTATCGCCGCTGCGCGCGAGATCGGCATCGGTATCGAGGCTATCAAGAAGGGCCTCTCCAAACTGCGTGTGCCGGGCCGCATGGAGGTCGTGGAGTCGAAGGACGGCCGCGTGATCTGCGTCGTTGACTATGCGCACAACCAGCTTTCGTTCCGTTCGCTTTTCTCGTCGGTCAAGCGCGCGTTTCCCGCTAGCCCCGTCATTGCGCTGTTTGGCGCTGCCGGCGGCAAGGCTCAGGAGCGCCGCGAGCAATTGCCGCGCGAGGCCGCACCGTATTCCGACCTGATGATCTTTGCCAACGAGGATCCAGCTCACGAGGACCCGATGAAGGTCTGTCGCGAGCTAGCCGAGCATGTTCCCGACGATACGCCGAACAAGATCATCCTCGACCGCGAAGCCGCCGTGCATGCGGCGTTCAAGGCGGCGCGCGAGGAGTACGTCAACCCCGATGCTCCTACCATTGTCTTGCTGCTGGCAAAGGGTGACGAGGAGCTCATGCACGTGGGCGACGAGTTCGTGCCCATCGAGAGCGACCTTTCGTTGGCCAATCGCCTGATCGATGTTACCCAGTTTGACTAATGAACCATGATGGCGGCGGCGCCCTGAGTGCGCTGTCGCCATAAGCGTGTTCCCTCAATCAAAACATGCCGTCCAAGTCCAAATCCTTCTACGTAAACGGAGTAACCATGTCCCACAATACCCTGCCGACCGTTGCCGAGCTTTCGGGCGAGATGCGCGAGCGCTTGGCCAAGGTCAAGTACGTCTTTACCGACCTGGATGCCACGATGCTCGCGCCCGGCTCGTGTGTGCTGCGCGACAACGACGGCAACCCTTCGACCAAACTCGTCGAGGCCGTCGTGGCGCTCGCTCGCGCTGGTATCCAGGTGGTTCCCACCTCGGGCCGCAACCGTACCATGATCCACGAGGACGCGCGCGTGCTCGGCCTCAACTCCTACATCGGCGAGATGGGCGGCCTGGTCATGTACGACCTCAAAGCCAACGATTGGGAGTATCTGACCGGCGACATGCCTTACGACCCCGCCTGCGGCCTTACTCCGCACCAGGTGATCGAGCAGACCGGCGTGTGCGAGAAGATCCTTGCCCGCTGGCCGCACAAGATCGAGTACCACAACGACATGTCGACCGGCTACAAGTACCGTGAGGTTACCGTCGGCATGCGCGGCGATGTGCCCGACGATGAGGTCCAGGCCATCCTGGACGAGGCCGGCTGCGGTCTGGTCTGGGCTTGCAACGGCCATCTGACTCACCTGTCCAAGCCGACGACGCTCGAGCTTAATCGCGTCGAGGACGGTCGTGCCTTCAACATCAATCCGGCGGGTCTTAACAAAGGCGTTGCCATTGCGCGCTTCTGCGAGCACCTGGGGATCGAGCGCGAGGAGACGCTTGCGCTCGGCGACTCCGAGTCCGACTTCTACATGGCCGACCATGTTGGCATGTTCTGCCTGGTCGAGAACGGTCTGACGAGCGCCGGTGCCCCGGAGTTCTTGGACGCCTGCGACAATGCCTATATTACGCGCGGCAAGATTGTCGACGGTTGGGTGGCAACGGCCGAGCTGCTGGTCGCAGCCCGTTCGTAGCGCGACGCATCACGATTGGTCGCATTTTTCGAGAGAGAATCTGGTGAGGTAATGTCCGATATCGATAATATGGCCGGGGACACGCGTCCGATCGGCGTGTTCGACTCGGGCCTGGGCGGCTTGACGGTCGCGCGCGCGATCGCAACGGCACTTCCGCACGAGTCCGTCTACTATTTCGGTGACACTAAGCGCTGCCCTTATGGCACCCGCACCGAGGACGAGGTTCGCTCGTTTGCGCTGCAGGCGGGCCGCTGGCTATCGAGGCACGACGTTAAGATCATGGTCATCGCCTGCAACACGGCGACCGCCGCGGCCTTGCGTTTGGCTCAGCAAGTGCTCGACGTTCCCGTGATCGGCGTGATCGCCCCGGGCGCGCGCGCCGCCATCAACAGCACGCGTACGCGTCGCGTGGGCGTGCTCGCTACCAACCTCACCATTCGCTCGGGCGCCTACACGCGCGCCATTCAGGATCTAGATGCCGGCGTCGATGTATACGGCTGTCCTGCCTCGAGCTTTGTCGAGGTTGTCGAACACGAGCTCGCCTCGGGTGCACATCTGCAGGAACAGTGGCTTGAGAACGAGGACATCTTCGATACGCCTGCCGTGCGTGCGCTGGTGGGTGCCACGGTTGAGCCGCTGCGCGACCACGGTATCGATACCGTGGTGCTCGGCTGTACGCATTTCCCGCTGTTGGTGGGACCTATCCGGCATGCGCTGGGGCCTGGGGTGCGCGTCGTGAGTTCCGCCGAGGAGACCACACGCGAGCTGACCGATATCCTCACGCGCCGCGAGCAGCTGGCGGGCGACGCCGCCGAGCCGCAGCATCGTTTTGCCACGACGGCCGATAACATTGCCGAGTTTGCGGTGGCGGGCAGCTTTATCTTTGGTCAGCCGCTCAAGAGCATCGAACATATCGATATCGATGAGCTGAAATAGATGTAAGGCAGCCGCCAAAGCCTTCGCCACATCTTTTGCCGAAAGGATATTTCTATGGAGTACATGCAGGTCAACCGCGCCAACGGTCGCGCCGCCAACGAGTTGCGCCCCGTTAAGCTCACCCGTGGCGTCATGAAGCACGCCCACGGCTCGTGTTTGGCCGAGTTCGGTGACACGCGCGTGCTGTGCGCCGCCACTATCGAGGAGGGCGTGCCGGGCTGGCGAAAGGGAGCTAAGGCCGGCTGGGTGACCGCGGAATACGCCATGCTGCCGGCGTCGACCGGCAAGCGCTGCAAGCGCGAGCACGCCAACCGCAAGGGTCGCTCCATGGAGATCGAGCGCCTCATTGGCCGCAGCCTGCGTACCGTCGTCAACATGAAGGCGCTCGGCGAGTACACCGTCACCGTCGACTGCGATGTGATTCAGGCCGATGGCGGCACGCGTACAGCGAGCATCACCGGCGCCTGGGTGGCGCTGCACGACGCCCTCGCCATGTGGGTCGAGGCGGGCAAGATCGAGCGCATCCCGCTTACCGGCCAGGTGGCTGCCATCTCTATGGGCGTTGTCGACGGCAATACGCTGCTTGACCTCGATTATTCCGAGGACAGTCATGCCGAGGTCGACATGAACCTCGTCGCCACCGATACCGGTGAGATGATCGAGCTCCAGGGCACCGGCGAGCAGGCGCCCTTCGACCGCAAACGCCTCAACGCCCTGCTTGACCTGGGCGACAAGGGTGTCGCCGAGCTCATCGAGCTTCAGCGCCAAGCCATCGCCTAACCTGCCAAAAAGGGACAGGTTTATTTTGGTAGGTTTTATCTGCTGAAATGCTGCGTTGAAAGGTCCGATCGCCTGAGAGGGGAGGGGTCAAGTGCCCAAACGCCCCTCACGCGGCTTGCTATAGAGACAAGGAGGCCAGTCATGGCACTTGAGAAGATTGACATCGACACCCTCGACCCGGCGGCGACCATCGTCGTGGCAACGGGCAACGCCCATAAGCTCACCGAGATCGAGGCCATTTTGGGCAAGGTCATGCCCGAGGTGCGCTTTGTGGCGCTCGGCCAGCTGGGTGATTTTGAGGATCCCGAGGAAAACGGCACGACGTTTTTGGAGAACGCCATCATCAAGGCCCAAGCCGCGGTTGAGGAGACGGGCCTTATGGCCATTGCCGACGATTCGGGCTTGGTCGTCGACGCGCTGGACGGTGAGCCCGGTGTGTATAGCGCGCGCTATGCGGGCGTGCACGGCGACGATGCCGCCAACAACGCCAAGCTTCTCGTGAATCTGGAGGGCGTGGCCGACGAGGACCGCACTGCGCGCTTTATGAGCGTCGTCGCGCTCATCGACACGGACGGTCTGGTTACCTATGGCGAGGGCGCCTGCGAGGGCGTTATCGCGCACGAGGGTCGCGGCGATCACGGCTTTGGCTACGACCCGCTGTTCCTGCCGGTCGACACGCCGGGCAAGACCATGGCCGAGCTGACGGCGGACGAGAAGAACGCCATCAGCCATCGTTTTCACGCGCTCGAGCATCTGTCCGCCAAGCTGACGGGCGAGGAGTAGGCCGTGCGTGCGGTGGTGCAGCGCGTGCTCAACGCCGGCGTGACGGTCGACGGCGAGTGCGTGGGCCGCATTGGACGCGGCTACCTGGTGCTGCTGGGTGTGGGCCATGGCGATACGCGTGCCGAGGCCGACAAGCTGTGGGGCAAGCTCCGCGGGCTGCGTATCAACGAGGACGAGAACGGCAAGACCAATCTGGCACTTGCTGATGTCGACGGCGAGGTGCTCGTGGTGTCGCAGTTCACGCTGTTTGCCGACTGCCGCCACGGTCGCCGTCCGTCGTTTACGGATGCCGGCGCACCCGATGTTGCCAACGAGCTCTACGAGTACTTCCTGACGCTTGTGCACGAGGACGTTGAGCATGTGGCGCACGGTATCTTTGGCGCCGACATGAAGGTCGACCTGGTCAACGACGGCCCATTCACCATCGTCTTGGACACCGACAACCTTTAGGTTACGCGGTTTTACCAAACCGCGTAACAACTGGTCATGCGAGGTTGTCGTCTGGTACGTATTTGGGACGGGGCTTATTTAGCTACTTGCGTATGGCCACAACAGGGTGCTATAGTATTAGAGTTTTGTCTATCTTAGGGGTATTATCCCCTTTTTGAATTGCACCTTCTGGAGGCCCTGTTCATGGAAGAGATGGAAGTCAATCACGTCGACGACATCCACGAGAAGCTGACCGATATGGTGGGCGATCGCGTCAAGGTGAAGGCCAACATGGGCCGTACCCGCGTCGTCGAGCGCATGGGCACCATCAAGAGCGTCCACCCCGCCGTCTTTATCGTCGAGGTTGACGAGCGTCGCGGCCGCAAGTCGCGTCAGTCCTACCAGTACATCGATGTCCTCACCGGCCAGGTCGAGCTGTTCGACCCCGAGAGCGGCGAGCATATCTTTACCCCGCTCGGCAATCAGCTCGAGGAGCATTAACGGTGACCGATCGGTCCCTGACTCTTTCCGCGCCGGCAAAGATTAACCTCTACCTAGGGGTTCATACAGAGCGCGATGACCGCGGCTACCACAGGGTCGATTCCCTGATGGCAGCCGTCGGTCTTTCCGATACCGTGACGGTCACGCCGGCGCAGGCGCTGACCGTCCAGACGGTTCCAGCATCAGATTTTCCCATGCAAAAGAATACGGCGTATCGGGCTGCGGTTGTTATGGCCGAGCATTATGGTCGCGAGGCAAACATCTGCGTGACGATTGAGAAGCGCATTCCATTGTGCGCTGGCTTGGGCGGCCCCTCGACGGATTCGGCCGCGGTCATTGTCGCCTTGGCGGAGCTCTGGGGCATTGATCGCACCGACCCAGCGCTCGACGATATTGCGCGGGGCATTGGTGCCGACGTCCCGTTCTTTTTGCACGCGAGTCCTGCGTTCTACGTAGGTGGGGGAGACGTGCTGGCAACTGAGTACCCCGCGCTGCCCGCGACGCCCGTCGTGCTGGTCAAGCCGCGCGAGGCAAGCGTTTCGACAATTGAAGCCTATCGACGTTTTGACGAGGCCCCGGTGCCTGCGGACAAGCCCGGCGCGATAGCTTCTGCCTTGCGTGCTGGTGATGCCGAGACGGCATATGCACTCATCCATAACAACCTTGGTGTCATTTCCGCACAGATGGAGTCGCAGATTCAAACGGTCCTCGACTGGCTGCGTAAACAGGACGGAACCGTTGCTGTAGATGTGTGCGGATCGGGTGCCTGCTCGTTTGCCATTTGCGACACCGCTGCCACGGCCGAAAGGCTTGCCGATGCTGCCCAGCAAAATGGCTGGTGGGCCTGCGCGACTGAGCTTATTCCCAACACGGTTCAAATCGACGCGCCAAAGAAATAAAAATTTCTCTAGCACGCGGCGAAAATCTTTGTTACTATAGTCGAGCTAACGGGTTGTGGCTCAGTTTGGTAGAGCACTGCGTTCGGGACGCAGGGGTCGCTGGTTCAAATCCAGTCAACCCGACCAGAGCATGAGGAGGGACCGCTTCTTGCGGTCCCTTTTTTTAGCTAGTGTTGTGATACCGCGATACCCGCGGTATACTCATTCGAGCTTGTCTCGCTGTATTGTGGAGGTCTACATGTTTGGACTGAGGGCTCCTGAGCTCATCATTATTCTCGTCGTTGTCCTGATTATCTTCGGGCCCAAGAACCTGCCGAAGCTCGGCAAGTCCCTCGGCTCTACCGTCAAGAATATCCGCGAGGGTATGGAGGGCGACGATAAGGCCGAGACCAAGCAGGCCGAGGAGGTCGTGGTCGAGCAGTCCGAGGAGGACAAAGAGATCGCTGAGCTCGAGGCCAAGCTCGCTGCTGCCAAGAAGAAGCAGGCAGAGGACAGCGACGCGGACGCAGAGTAGTCCCATCCCTTTGGGGTGAGCACCTGACCGGCTTGCCCGCAGGCTAGCCGGTCTTTTTCGTTTTGTTGACAGTTGATTGTTGATCAGAGTTGGGGAGATATCCGTATGGACGCAAGCCAGATAGTACTGACCGCTGAGGGCCGCCAGAAGCTCGTCGAGGAGCTCGCTTGGCGTGAGGGCGATTACGCCAAGGAGATCGTCGAGGACATCAAGGAAGCCCGCGCGTTCGGCGACCTTTCGGAGAACTCCGAGTACGACGCCGCTAAGGACAAGCAGGCCCAGAACGCCGCTCGTATTGCCGAGATCCAGGCCATCCTCGCCAACGCTCAGGTTGCTGCCACCACGGGCGACCTGACCGTCTCCATCGGTTCCACCGTTTCGCTGATTGATCCCAACGGCGAGGTCATGGAAGTCACGCTCGTCGGTACCACCGAGACCAACTCGCTCGAGCACAAGATTTCCAACGAGTCTCCGGTCGGTCACGCCATCATCGGTCACGGCGAGGGTGATTCCGTCGAGGTCGTTACGCCTTCCGGCAAGACTCGCGTCTACACCATCGCCAAGATCGCACGCTAGACCACGGTCCCGCGTAAAGGTATGTTTTCGCTCCCTGGGACCGAATCCTGGGGAGCGTTTTAGTTTGAGGAGCTAACTTATGGCAGAGAACCAGAACGCCGCCGATCAGGCATCGACGCTCAACGACGAGCGCGCCACCCGCCTGGCCAAGCGCGCCGCCCTGTTCGAGGCGGGCCAGAACCCCTATCCCGAGCACTCTGAGCTTGAGGACTACGTCGCCGATATCGAGACTAAGTACGCCGATCTTGCCGATGGTGAGGACACCGAGGATGTCGTGAAGATCGCCGGCCGTGTGGTCGCCAAGCGCGGTCAGGGCAAGATCATGTTCATCGTCGTGCGCGATGCGACTGCCGAGATTCAACTGTTCTGCCGCATCAACGACATGGACGAGGCTGCCTGGAATACGCTCAAGGCCCTCGACCTGGGCGACATCCTGGGCGTGACCGGCGTGGTCGTGCGCACCCAGCGCGGCCAGCTTTCCGTTGCTCCTAAGAGCGCGACCCTGCTTGCCAAGGCCGTTCGTCCGCTGCCCGAGAAGTTCCACGGTCTTTCCGACAAGGAGACCCGCTATCGCCAGCGCTATGTCGACCTGATCGCCAACGACGACGTTCGCGAGACCTTCCGTAAGCGTTCGCAGATTCTCTCCACCTTCCGTCGCTTTATGGAGTCCGACGGCTACATGGAGGTCGAGACCCCCATCCTGCAGACCATCCAGGGCGGCGCTACTGCCAAGCCGTTCATTACCCACTTCAACGCGCTCGATCAGGAGTGCTACCTGCGTATTGCCACCGAGCTGCACCTCAAGCGCTGCATTGTCGGTGGTTTTGAGCGCGTGTTCGAGATCGGCCGCATCTTCCGTAACGAGGGCATGGACCTTACCCACAACCCCGAGTTCACCACGATGGAGGCCTACCGTGCCTTCTCCGACCTCGAGGGCATGAAGGCACTCGCCCAGGGTGTCATCAAGGCTGCCAACAAGGCCATCGGCAACCCCGAGGTCATCGAGTACCAGGGCCAGACCATCGACCTTTCTGGTGAGTGGGCCAGCCGTCCCATGACCGACATCGTCTCCGACGTGCTCGGCAAGCAGGTCACCATTGACACGCCAGTCGAGGAGCTTGCTGCCGCCGCGCGCGAGAAGGGCCTGGAGATCAAGCCCGAGTGGACTGCTGGCAAGATCATCGCCGAGATTTACGATGAGCTGGGCGAGGACACCATCGTCAACCCGACGTTCGTGTGCGATTACCCCATCGAGGTCAGCCCGCTTGCCAAGCGTTTTGAGGACGACCCGCGCCTGACGCACCGCTTTGAGCTGGTTATTGCCGGTCACGAGTACGCCAACGCGTTCTCCGAGCTCAACGACCCGGTCGACCAGGCCGAGCGCTTTGCCGCCCAGATGGCCGAGAAGGCCGGCGGTGACGACGAGGCCATGGAGTACGACGAGGACTACGTGCGCGCCCTCGAGTACGGTATGCCTCCCGCGGGCGGCATTGGCATTGGTATCGACCGCGTGGTCATGCTGCTCACCAACCAGGCTTCTATCCGCGACGTCCTGCTGTTCCCGCACATGAAGCCCGAGAAGGGTTTCCAGTCCGGTGCCGCTGCCGCCAAGGCTGCAGAGGCCGGCAACGCCGCGAGCCCATTCGTTAAGTCGCTTAAGCCCACGCTCGATTACTCCAAGATCGCCGTTGAGCCGCTGTTTGAGGAGTTCGTCGACTTTGATACCTTCTCCAAGAGCGACTTCCGCGCTGTGAAGGTCAAGGCATGCGAGGCCGTCAAGAAGTCCAAGAAGCTGCTGAACTTTACGCTCGACGACGGCACCGGCACCGACCGCACCATCCTCTCCGGCATCCATGGATACTATGAGCCCGAGGACCTGGTCGGTAAGACCCTGCTCGCCATCACCAACCTGCCTCCGCGCAAGATGATGGGCATTCCCAGCTGCGGCATGCTCATCAGTGCCATCCACGAGGAGGAGGGCGAGGAGCGCCTCAACCTGATCCAGCTCGACGCCTCCATCCCCGCCGGCGCAAAGATGTACTAGGGGGTTACGGCGTTTTGCCAAACGCCGTAACCAGTTGACGCTGCAAGCCCGCCAGAGCGGCAATCTGCCTTTCAACTTCGGCGGCATGACCAAAAGGTCAATGCCGCCTTGTTTCAAGGCACCTTGCTCGCTCTGGCGGGCTTTCGCTGTCGTTGCCAAGGCATCGGCGTTGCCTTGGCTGTCAATAGTCATTGTGGACGTTCTTAAACGACTACCCACGGCTATTGCGCGCATGGTTCGCATGACAGCCGTCTCTTTTATGTTTCCTTTAGCCGTCGCTGTCTAGGATGGGGGTTAGTCGATAGGAAGGGAGCACCGGGATGGACGACGCGAGCGAGCGCGCAATCGAAGAGGACATGCTCGATCAGTTCAACTACTTTGATGATGAGGACGAGGAGCTGATCGACCGTCGCGAGCCAGCGCCGCTTGATTCCTTTGATCTGGTCGATGAAGAGCCCGACGAGGACGAGGGCGAATCGGCGGAGCCCTCACAGCCTTCGCGCCTTAACTCGCTGCTTTCGAGAGCCCCCATGCACCACGGCGTTCGTGCCGGCGCGCTCCATATGAAAACTGACTGGCACCAGATCGTGACGGCAGGCGATGAGCTTGCCGTCGATGCGCCGCTCACCGATAAATCATCCATCATCTGCCGCACCGGCATGCTTATGCTGGCAAGCGGAACGGGTGCCTGGCGCGTGCGCGATACCATGAATCGTGTTGCCGCCGTACTCGGTGTCACCATCCACGTTGACTTAAGTCTTCTGTCGTTTGAGTGCACCTGCATCGAAGATGGTCACTGCTTTAATGAGGTCGTCAGCTTGCCCACAACGGGCGTCAATACCCATCGCATTTGGATGATGGAGAGTTTCCTCAAGGAAATCGAGACCTATGGTCGTCGCTTCACGGTGCACGAGTATCACGAGATGCTCAAGACCGTTGAGAGTTCAAAACCTGATTACGCGCCTTGGCAACAGGGCCTTGCGGCGGCCTGCGCCTGTGGCGCCTTCGTTTTTTTGCTCGGCGGCGGCCCTATCGAGATGGCCTGCGCGTTCGTGGGCGCGGGTGTCGGCAACTTTGCCCGCTCCCATATTCTCAAGCAAGGCCTTGGTCAGTTCAGCGCGCTGACGACCGGCGTTGCGCTCGCTTGCGTTTCGTATCTGCTGGCATTGCTCGGCCTTGGCCAGGTCATACCGGGGGCAATGTCGCACCAAGAAGGCTATATCGGCGCCATGCTCTTTGTGATTCCCGGCTTTCCACTCATTACGGCAGGCCTCGACATCGCTAAGCTCGACATGCGAAGCGGTATCGAGCGCCTTTCATATGCCGTATCGATTATTGTGATGGCGACCCTCGTAGGTTGGATGGTTGCCGAGTGTGTTGGCCTGGCGCCGGACGACTTTGCCCCACTGGGCCTTTCGCCGCTTGCCCTTACGCTCCTGCGCGTGGTGATGAGCTTCGTTGGCGTATTCGGCTTCTCGGTGATGTTCAACAGCCCGGTAAAGATGGCCGCGGCAGCTGGGTTGATCGGCGCCGTGTCCAATACCCTGCGTCTGACCCTTGTCGATGCGCCGACGATGATTCCCTTCCTGGGCCTCAGCACGGGAATGCCTCCCGAGGCAGCAGCGTTTATCGGCGCGCTGGTATCGGGGCTGCTCGCAAGCTTGGCTGAAGTCAAGCTCACCTACCCGCGCATCGCCCTCACGGTGCCTTCGATTGTCATTATGGTGCCGGGCTTGTATCTGTATCGCTCGATGTATTACATGTGCACCTTCGACACGGTCAATATGCTCGGCTGGTTTGTGCGCGCAGTGCTCATCGTAGCGTTTCTGCCCGTTGGACTGGGTGTGGCGCGTACGCTCACCGACCCTCGCTGGCGCCACACCAGCTAATTGGTACAAGGGGGACAGGTTACTTTGCACCAAATGAGTTGCGGTGAAATAGGGACTGAATTGTTGCTTAAAGGGTCAAAACAGTCCGTATTCCACCGCAACTTATGGGGTCGGGGGTTTTGGTGCCCTGCATCTCCACAAACTCAACGCTTACGAAGCGCGCGCCGTTCGTGTTAGGGTAGTTCCACCACATAAGTAGTCGCAGACGCGCGTAACACGGGCGGGCGAGATGAAGTCCCAACAGCTCCATCTTGCCCGCCCGTTTTTGTTGCGTGGCGCCGCGGTACAACACAGAGAGGAATCTGCCCTTTATGCCTATCAACAAACGAGAGAGCCTGCTGTTCACCTTTATCATGTGCTTTTGCATGGTGCTCTGGATGAGCATCTACAACGTTGCCCTGCAGCACGGGGCCATCAACGGCGAGGTCGTTGCCACTGCGTGGCTCGGCTTCCCCGTTGCCTACATTTTTGCCATGTGCTGCGACTGGTTCGTCGCCAGCCCGCTCGCCAAGGGTTTCGCCTTTAAGTACTTGGTCACGCCGGGCAAGAGCTCGCCACTTGCCATGACGCTCGCCGTCAGCTCCTGCATGGTCGTTCCCATGGTCATCATCATGTCGCTGTACGGTGCCTGTGAGGGTCTGACGCACATGCCCGGCGGCATCCTTGCGAACCTGTATTCCGTGCCCGCGATCTGGATGATCAACATCCCGCATAATTTTGTGATGGCGCTGCCGTGGAACCTTTTGGTAGCCGGTCCGATTTCCCGCTTCGTCTTCCGTCGCGCCTTCCCTGTGGGGACGGTTTTCGAGGAGGAGCATGCCGAGCTCTTGGAGCAGGCTATGGCTCCTGAGTGCGAGTAGCTCGCTTAGGGATCTGCTGAGCGCGGGCGACTTGCTTGGTTGGAGCCCTAAGCGTGGATAGCTCTCTCGGCGACATCGCGGGCGTGAGCGGTGCGCATGACCGGAGGGCCCGTGCTGCTCCGTTGCCCGACGTGCTAGCGCGCAGAACAATCTGTTGGTGCATTCGGCGGCTGCTGAAGCGTTTCGGCAGCCGCTTTTTATACGGAGTTTAAATACAACAGTCTGTTGTATTACGTAGAGTGGTATATCTCTAGCGGGAAAAATGCGAGAGACGGAGCATTATGGCGTTGCTAGTAGGACTGGACGTAGGGTCGACGACGACCAAAGTTTACGCGATGCACGAGGATATGACCGAGGCGTGGTGGGGATATCGCCGCCACGGGGCGTGTCAGACAGCGAGCGTGCGCGCCATGCTCGGCGAGCTCGCCGAGCGCTTTCCCCATGAGTCGCTGCGCGTTGCGGTGACCGGCTCGGGTGCGCGCGATATCGCGACCGCGCTGGGCGCCTCGTACGTTCAGGAGGTGGTCGCCAACGCGCTCGCGATCAGCAGGTTCTATCCGCAGACGCGCTGCGCCATCGAGCTGGGCGGCCAAGACGCCAAGATGATCTTCTTCCGCACCAACGATAAGGGAGACATCGAGGTTGCCGACATGCGCATGAACGGCTCGTGCGCAGGCGGTACCGGTGCATTTATCGACGAGATGGCAAAGCTCATGGGGGTCGGCACCGAATCGGGCGAGTTCGAGCAGCTCGCAAGCCGGGGAACGACCGTCCACGAGGTCTCGGGCCGCTGCGGCGTGTACGCAAAGACCGATATCCAGCCGCTGCTCAACGAGGGCATTCCTACCACCGACCTGGCGCTTTCGGCGCTTCACGCGGTCGCCCGCCAAACGATCGGCGGTCTGGCCCAGGGTATCGACATCGAGCCGCCGGTAATCTTCGAGGGCGGTACGCTCGCCTACAACCCCACACTGGTCCGCGTGTTCCGGGAGCAACTGAATCTATCGGACGATCAGGTTATCGTCCCGCGCGATCCGCAGATCATGGTCGCGCGCGGTGCCGCCCTGTCGCTGACCGACATGTTCGCATCGTCCCAACCGATCGACCTTCCCGACGCTTTTGTCCGGCTGGATAAGCTCGAGACGGTCGCGCCCGCAAGCGGGGAGGGACGTCTTGCCCAGCCCTTTTTTGCCACACCTGCCGAGCAGGCGGATTTTACGGCACGCCATGGCAAAGAGACGCCGGCAAAGGGTCCGGATGCGTATGCGCCCGGAGAGACGGTGCGTGTGGCGCTCGGTATCGATTCGGGGAGCACGACGACCAAGTTCGCCCTGGTCGATGAGGCGGGTGAGCTTGTCGATTCGTTCTACGCGTCTAATAACGGCAGACCGCTCGACGTCGCCCAACAGGGTCTTGTCAGCTTGAAGAACCGCTGGGAGACAGCGGGAGTCACGCTTGCGATCGATGCCGTGGGCACCACGGGATACGGCGAGGAGCTTTTCGCGCGCGCGTTCCACGCCGACTACCATACGGTCGAGACGGTCGCGCACGCCCGCGCCGCGTGCGCATGCGTTCCCGATGCGACCTTCGTGCTCGACATCGGCGGACAGGATATGAAGGCCATCTGGCTCAACCACGGCGTGCTGACCGATATCGTCGTCAACGAGGCGTGCTCTGCGGGCTGCGGCTCGTTCCTCGAGGGTTTTGCCAAAAACCTCGGAATAGCCGTTGAGGATATCGCGACCGAGGCATTTTCGTCCAAAGCCCCCGCCGTTCTCGGCAGCCGCTGCACGGTGTTCATGAACAGCAGCGTCGTTTCCGAGCAGCGGCGCGGTAAGGGTCCGGGCGACATCATGGCCGGTCTCTGCCGTTCGATTATCGAGAACGTGTTCACCAAGGTCATTCGCGTTTCAAATCTCAACCGTCTGGGCGACAAAGTCGTCGTCCAGGGCGGCACGTTCCGAAACGACGCGGTGCTGCGCGCATTCGAGCAGTATCTGGGCAAACCCGTCACGCGTGCGCCCCACCCGGGGCTGATGGGCGCTATCGGTATCGCCCTGCTCGCGCGCGAGGAATGCCGCAAGGGCGACGCCGGCACGTCGTTTATCGGGCTCGATGCCGTGGAGCGCTTCGAGCATCGCGAGTTCGGCGGCGTTACCTGCCGTCGGTGCAACAACCGCTGCCAGCGCGCGGTCGTGGCATTTGGCGACGGCTCGCTTTACGTCACGGGCAATCGCTGCCCGCGCGGCGGCGCCATCTCATGGGATGAGCTCGTGCGCGAGGTTCCCGCGGCGGAGGAGCTGCGTCCGCAGGGTGCTTGCGAGGCACAGGCACCCGGCACGGGGCGCGACCGGACCGCGGCTGCCCCCAATCTCTTTGTCGACCGCGAGAAGCTGCTGTTCGAGTCGTGCCCCACGGTTCCCGTCTGCGGGGGGCGCGATGTCACGATCGGCATTCCCCGTGTGCTCGAGTTCTGGGACACCATGCCGTTCTGGTCGACGTTCTTCAGCACGCTCGGCTTTAAGGTGCGCGTCTCGGGACGCAGCACCAAGGCGATGTACGAGCGCGGTCTGGCGCACGTCACATCCGACACCGTGTGCTTCCCGGCCAAGCTCGTCCACGGGCACATCCGCAATCTCGTCGACGCCGGCGTCGACCGCATCTTCATGCCCATCATCACGACGGTGCCCACCGAAAACACCGCCTCTACCAGCGAGTGGATGTGCGCCGTCGTAAAGGGATACCCCTACGTGATGCGCAATTCCGATAACCCGGAGGAGCGTTTCGGCGTTCCGTTCGATACGCCGCTGTTCCACTGGTACGACGAGGGCGACCGAAACCGCCAGCTCAAGGCGTGGTGCAAGGAGACCTTCGATATCGATGCCGACCTGGTTGCCAAGGCGACCGAGCAGGCGGACCGCGCGCAGCAGACGTTTGAGAACCAGCTGCAGCTGCGCGGCAGGCAGGTGCTCGAGAACGTGCGCGAGGACGGCGGCTACGCGGTGGTGATCGCTTCGCGCCCGTACCACAACGACCCGCTGGTCAACCACGGGCTGCCCAAGCTCTTCTCTGAGCGCGGCATCCCCGTGCTGACGCCCGATGCGGTGCCGGGGGTCTGCAACGTCGATCTTTCCAACAGCCGCATCGACATCGTGAACAACTACCATGCGCGCATGCTGTCGTGCGCGGTCATCGTCGCATCGACGCCCGAGCTCGAGCTCGTGCAGATGGGCAGCTTCGGCTGCGGCCACGATGCGTATCTCACCGACGAGATCGCGCGCATGATGGGCGAGATGGGCTCCAAGGTTCCGATGATGATCAAGCTCGATGAGAGCGACGTCGCCGGTCCCATGGGCATTCGCGTGCGTTCGTTTATCGAGTCGGTCAACCGTCGTCGCGCGGAGGAGCGTGCCGAGGGCGCCCGGGTGCACGCGGTCCATCCGCTCGACGACCCGTATAAGGTCAAGTACACCAAGCGCGACCGGCACGACAAGATCGCGCTGGTCCCCAACACCTCCCATGCGTTCTGCAGGCTCATGACCGCGGCGATGCGCAATCAGGGCGTGCGCGCCGAGGCCCTTGATATCGGGCGCGAGGATGCCATCCGCCTGGGCAAACGCTATGTGCACAACGACATCTGCTTCCCCGCGCAAATCGTGATCGGCGAGGCGCTCGCGGCACTCGAGAGCGGTAAGTACGACCCGCACGACGTCGCCGTGGTGACTGGCAAGTATATCGGCGACTGCCGCCTGACGCACTACATGCCCCTGCTGCGCCGCGCGCTCGACGACGCGGGATACGACTATGTCCCGGTGCTCACCAACGACGACGTCGATGCCCACAATGCGCATCCGGGCTTCAAGCTCGGCCTTGGCCCGAGCATCCAGATCGCCTACGGTCTTCCCATGATCGATGCCCTCGAGGCCATGCTTAGGCGCATCCGTCCCTACGAGCTCGAGAAGGGCGCGGCGGACGCTGCGTTCGACCGCGCGCTCGATGAGGTTATCGAGGGCATGGAGCGCTCCGGGCTGAGAGGCCAGGCGACGGGCTTCAAACGCGCGCTTGCGATCATGGACGCCGTTCCGTACGACCGCTCGAACCCGCATCCGACCGTTCTCATCGTGGGCGAGTACCTGCTCAATTTCCATCTCGGCGCCAACCACGAGATCGAGCGCTACCTCGAGGACAACGGGCTCGAGGTCATCGAGGCGCGCATGACCGACGTGATCCGCAAGACCTATTTCTACAAGCATGCGCAGTCGCGCGAGTTCCACGTCGACCTGTCGCTGCCCGAAAAGGCCTGGTACGCCACGGCGGACAACCTGTTCGAGCTCGCGCACGACCGTTGCGACCGCCTGGGCGCGGCGAGCCCGCTCTACGAGCCGCCGACGCGCATGCCCGAGCTCGTGCGCGCGAGCGATAAGATCCTGCACCATACGTTCGATGCGGGCGAGGGCGTGCTGATTCCGGCGGAGATTCTCGAGCACGCCAAGCGCGGCTGCCGCAACTTCGTGATCCTGCAGCCGTTCGGGTGTCTGCCCAACCATGTCGTGGGGCGCGGGCTCATCCATGCGCTCAAGGAGCAGTATCCCACGGCGCAGTTCCTGCCGCTCGACTACGATCCCGACGTGAGCTTCGCCAACGTGGAGAACCGTCTTCAGATGCTCATCATGAACGCCAAGGCGCAGGGGTGCGGTGAGGCGCATGGCGAGACCGCGTAAGGACGCCGATGCGCCCGATGCACGCACCCGTATCATCGAGGCGTTTTGGGAGCTCATCGAGAACAACAGCATCTTCGAGCTGTCGGTTGGCGAGGTGACCCGCGCCGCCCAGTGCAATCGCGGAACGTTTTACTACTATTTTCACGATTTCGATGAACTCGTCGCCATCGCCATAGCCCAGCTGCTGCAGGATAACGAGCTCATCACCGATGCCCTCTGGCATTTTTCGAGCGAGGGCGACCTTTCGGCGTTCGACCGGCGCGACGTCCGCTGCCTGCTGCGGCGCATCGTCATCACCATGAGGGCGGGTGCCGCCGAGCAGGTCGTGCAGGGCATCCATACGATCATCATCGACCGCGTGAGAGAGATCGTCCACCCCGACGGAGAAGAGCTCAAGGCAGATTCGAGCTTTGCGGTGGGCTTTCTGGTCTCGGGCATCATGGGCTTTGCGATGGCGGTCGGCTTTGCCCGGGAGGGCGGCGAGGAGATAGACCTCGAGCAGCCGGGGGACAGCGCGTGCGCGTACCTGAGGGCGGTCGCCATGCAGACGGTGGAAACGGTCGCGCAAGTCGAGGGCGTCGATACATCCGAGCTGCTCGAACGCGTCTCCAAGGAGGCCGATGCCTATCGCGCATCGCGTGCGACGAGTCCCGACGTGGTGAAAGACGCCTAGGGTTTCTCTTGCGGGGCGCCTGTCGCGCATCGCGCGGTGAGTCCCGCGATGCGGTCATAACCTGCATTCATGTGAGCCGGGTTTATAGATATTCCTCCAGCTGTTAACATAGACAACCTGTGGGTAAAGAGACAAAAGCGCCGCCGACGGGCGGGCGTTTTGATTTCGATGAACTCATGTAAGGAAACGAGCATGTTAGATAGATTTACCGATCGAGCGCGCAAGGTCATGTCGATGGCCAAACAGGAGGCGCTCGATCTGCACTCAAATAAGGTGGGCACCGAGCACCTGCTGCTCGCACTCGCCAAGGAGGACGAGGGCATCGCTGCCGAGGCGCTGCGCTCGCTTGATATCTCCTACGACGACATCATGGACACCCTCAAGGAGGTCCAGACCACGGTTCCCGAGCCCAGCGAGGAGACCGAGGCTGCCAAGCTTGCCTTTACGCCGCTCGTCATTAGCGTGATGGAGCGCTCCTTCCGCGTGGCACGTGAGAACAACCAGACCTACGTGTCGACCGAGCACTTGCTGATTGGCATCGTCGAAGAGGGTAACGGCATGGCCATGGACATCCTCATGCGCCTGGGTGTGTCGTCCGCCTCCATCAAAAAGGCTATCGAGAAACTTACCGCCAAGGACCAGGACAAGAAGCGTCCGCTCGCCGGCGCCGGTGCCGGGCGTCCCGGTGCGGGCCTGCCGTTCTTTAGCGGCTCGGACGCGTCGCAGCAAAAGGGGAGCGGTACCGATACGCTTAAGCAGTTCGCCACCAACCTTACGCAGAAGGCGCGCGACGGCGAGCTCGACCCTGTAATTGGTCGCGAAAAGGAAGTCCAGCGTATGATGGAGATCCTTTCGCGTCGCACCAAGAACAATCCGCTTATCTTGGGCGACCCCGGCGTGGGCAAGACGGCCATCGTCGAGGGTCTGGCTCAGCAGATTGCAGCTGGCAACGTGCCCGAGAACCTTATGAACCAGAACATCTGGACGCTCGACCTGCCGGGCCTCGTTGCGGGCGCCAAGTATCGCGGTGAGTTTGAGGAGCGCCTCAAGAACGTGATCCAGGAGGCCACCGAAGCTGACGACGTCATCCTGTTTATTGACGAGATGCACACCATCATCGGTGCCGGCTCTGCCGAGGGCTCCATCGACGCGAGCTCCATGCTCAAGCCCGTGCTCGCGCGCGGTGCCTTCCAGATTATCGGCGCCACCACGGCCGAGGAATTCCGCAAGTACCTCACCAAGGACCCGGCCTTCGAGCGTCGCTTCCAGACCATCGATGTCGAGGAGCCGAGCGTCGAGGACACGGTCAAGATCCTGACCGCGCTCAAGCCGCGCTACGAGGAGCACCACCATGTGCGCTATACGCAGGGTGCTATCGAGGCCGCCGCGAACCTCTCCGACCGCTACATCCAGGATCGCTTCCTGCCCGATAAGGCCATCGACCTCATTGACGAGGCCGGCGCCCGCGCCCGCATCGCCGCCAACCGCGCGCCCGAGCCGGTGCGCGAGGCCGAGCATCGCGTGGAGGAGCTTAAGGCCGCCGCGCAGGAGGCCACCGAGAGCGACGACATGAACAAGGCCGCCGAGATCACCGAGCAGCAAAAGGCTGCCGAGATTGAGCTCGCCGAGGCCAAGGCTGCCTGGACGGCCGAGCTCGACGCCAGCCCGCTCACCATCGATGTCTCCCAGATTGCCGACATCGTGTCCGTGACCTCGGGCGTGCCGGTGTCCTCGCTCACCGAGAGCGAGAGCCGCCGCCTGCTGCAGGCCGAAAGCGTGCTCAAGACGCGCATCATCGGTCAGGACGAGGCCGTCGAGGCCGTTGCCAAGGCCGTGCGCCGCAGCCGCTCGCCGCTCAAGGACCCGCGTCGCCCCGGCGGCAGCTTTATCTTCCTGGGCCCCACCGGCACAGGCAAGACCGAGCTCGCCAAGACGCTCGCCGAGTACCTCTTTGGCAGTAAGGACGCGCTCATCAGCTTCGACATGTCGGAGTTCGGCAGCGAGTTCGAGGTCTCCAAGCTTATCGGTAGCCCTCCGGGTTACGTGGGCCACGACGAGGGCGGTCAGCTTACCAAGGCCGTTCGTCGTCACCCGTACTCGGTCGTGCTGTTCGACGAGATCGAGAAGGCGCACCCCGACATCTTCAACATTTTGTTGCAGGTGCTGGAGGAGGGTCGCCTGACTGATAGCCAGGGCAAGACGGTCGACTTCCGCAATACCGTGATCATCATGACGTCCAACGTGGGCGCCCGCGAGATCGCGCAGGATGCGAGCGTCGGTTTTGGCACCACCGGTGAGCAGGGTCTCACGTCGAGCGAGATCCGCGGCCGTGCGATGGGCGAGCTCAAGCGCCTGTTCCGCCCCGAGCTGCTCAATCGTATCGACGATATTGTGGTGTTCCAGAAGCTCTCGGGCGAGAATCTCACCAAGATTGCGCACCTGCTGGTGGACGATCTGCGTCAGCGTTTGATTGCCAACGGCATGAACATCAAGCTCACCGATGCGGCCTATGACAAGATCGTGGCCGAGGGCACCGACCTCACCAACGGTGCGCGTCCGCTGCGCCGCGCCATTCAAAAGCTCATCGAGGACCCGCTGTCCGAGGAGCTCCTGGCCGGCGAGTGGGGCGAGGGCGATACCGTCCTGTGCGACGTGGCCGATGGCAAGTTTGTCTTTAGCCACGGCACGGGCGAGATCCCGGCACCGCGTCAGGCGGGCACGCTCGGTGGCGATACCGCCCCGGCGGCACCGCACACCGGCAACGCCGCGCCCGTGAGCGGCGGCGTGACCTCGGGCCCCGGCGGCATGATGCAAGCCGGTTCCGGCGCGCTGTAGGGCGTAACATAGCTTTGCGAAGGGGCACTCCTGTCGGGGCGCCCCTTTTTTATGAGTAAATGGTGCTATACTCGAAATATAAATATGTATAGCAGAAGGAGCTAGCATGCCAATATCGGTACTCGACTCACGGCCGGTCCAGATGAATGTGCGCATGGATCGCCAACTCAAAGAGGCTGGGGACGCCGTGCTGGCGCATATCGGCATGACGCCGTCACAAGCTGTGAGGGAGCTGTGGCAGTACTTGACCGAGAACGGTCATATGCCCGTCGCAAAAAAGAATGATGACGAAGTCCTGCCTGACGACATACGATCGAAGGCGAGTTCGTCCCGCGTCTCGGAAGGGGCTGCGTTAATTTCGAATTTTTATGAGCGGTTCTCGATTCAGAGGCCGAGCCCCGATGAAGCCTTTGATTACGACGAGTTATACGATCAAATGATGAGCGAGAGATTCAGCGATTGGATCGAATTATGAGCGGCGTCGGAACGAAACGTGTGCTCAAGCTGTTGATCGACACGAACGTCTGGCTAGATTACTTTCTCGCTCGCACGAATGCGACCAGGCCGATAGTCGAGCTCCTTTCTCGCGCGGCGGAAGCGGAGGATATCGTCCTCTTCTCGTCCTCCCTGTCTGTCAAAGACGTCTATTACATTCTGGGAAGGACGATGAAGGCCGACGCCCGCCGTGAGGGGGCTCTCACTCCCGAAGCCATCGCCGGTGCCGACGAGACAGCGTGGGCGTGCGTTCGCCTGATTCGGCAAAAGTCGATTATTGCCTCGGTCGGTGCAGACGAGGTCTTCGACTCCTTTGTGTTCAAGTATCATCACAACGACTTTGAGGACGACCTGATGCTGGGCGTCGCCAATCGCATTGATGCCGATTACGTCGTGACAGAGGACAAAAATCTCATCAAACATACCAATGGTGTATGCATTAATGTTCAACAGGCGTTGAAGTTGGTTGAAGGGTCCAACGTCCCTTCGGCACGGCCCGTCTAACCTGCTTTATCTTGATAAAGTGGCGTTTCCTCGCCGTTAGCCGATGATGCGAGGGCGCTCGGCGTTTTCGACTGGTTTATGCACGCAAAGTCTGGGAATATACAAGTCGCATGTCTTACTGTCTAACCAGTTGCGCCAAGGAGGCACCATGGACTACAAGATTACCGGTTACGAGCCCGCCCAGCTGTTCCATTTCTTTGAGGAGGTCAGCGCGATCCCCCGTGGGTCTGGCAACGAGAAGGGCATCAGCGATTTCCTGGTCGCGTTTGCCAAGGAGCGCGGTCTCGATGTGTACCAGGACGAGGTCTACAACGTCATCATTCGCAAGCCCGCATCTGCCGGCGCCGAGAATGCCCCGACCGTGATGCTGCAGGGCCACATCGACATGGTGTGCGACAAGCTGGGCTCCGTCGAGCACGACTTTACGACTGATGGTATCGACCTGGTCGTCAAGGACGGCGTCCTCACCGCTAACGGCACCACTCTGGGCGCCGACAACGGTATTGCCGTCGCTCTGATGCTCACTGTTCTCGATGACGATTCGATCGTTCACCCCGCCCTCGAGTGCGTATTCACCACCGACGAGGAGACCGGCCTGGTCGGCGCCGAGACGCTCGACAAGTCCCAGATTAGCGCCCGCACCATGATTAACCTTGACTCCGAGGAAGAGGGCGTTGCTACCGTCAGCTGCGCCGGCGGTGTCGTCGTTACCTACACCTGCCCGATCGCGCGCGAGCACAAGACCGGTAGCGCCCTCACGCTCGACATCTCCGGCCTGCTGGGCGGCCACTCCGGCAGCGATATTAACCTGGAGCGCGGCAACGGCAACCTCATCATGGCCCGCATCATCGACCGCCTGATGGTTGCCGGCGAGCCCGCCATCGTTAGCTTTAACGGCGGCACCAAGGACAACGCCATCAACCGTGAGTGCAAGGCCGAGCTGGTCTACGCCGACCACGCTGCAGCCGAGGCCGCGGCCCAGATCGCAAAGGGCATCATCGCCGACGTTACTGCCGAGCTCGAGGTCTTCGACCCCGGCTTTACCTGCACGGTTGAGATTGCCGACAACACTGAGGTCGAGGCCATGGACGAAAAGTCCGCACTTGCCCTTATTCGCGCTCTGCGTCTTGCCCCCAACGGTGTGATCCGCCGCAATGTCGCCACCGACGGCTCCGTCGAGGTTTCCTCCAACATCGGCGTGGTTGCCACCTCTGACGACCAAGTCAAGATCATGCTGTCCCCGCGCTCCTCGATCACCTCGCTGCAGAACGAGTTCAAGGACCGCCTGCAGATGCTGGCCGATGTCCTGGGATTCGACGCCAAGTTTGAGTTCGAGTATCCCGGCTGGAGCTATGCCGAGCATTCGCCGGTCCGCGACATCTTTGTCGAGAGCTATCGCGAGCTCTTTGGCTCCGAGCTACGAATCGAGTCCATTCACGCCGGCCTTGAGTGCGGCCTGTTTGCCGAGGCCCTGCACGGCCTGGACGCCATCGCCGTGGGCCCGACGCTCTCCGATGTCCACACCCCGGACGAGAGCATGGAGCTCGCTTCTGCCGAGCGCTTCTACGAGCTGCTCATCGACGTCCTCAAGCGCCTCGCTGCGTAAAGGTTGCGCTAGCAGCAGTCCGAGCCACGTGCTGGTGGATTGCAAATGACATTATGAGAGGGGGCACCCGAGCTTTTGCGACGGGTGCCTCCTCTCTTCTTTTGGGAAATGGGAGATTACGGACACCTAGCCCATATCCGCCTTGATGAGGTCGAGGGTGCGCTGGCAGTTTTCGCAGACGGGGCCGAGCATATGCTCGCGCAGGTCCGCCATGCCGGGCAGGTCGGCGTATTCGTCCATGACCTCTTCCATGCAAATGGGTACCTCGTAGGCGAGGTCCATCATGGTCGCAAAGCAAAACTTCTCGGATAGCCCGGCATCGGTGAGCGCCGCCTCCAGCGCGGGGTCGCCCATACCGTGGTATCGGCGGATAGCGCCTGGACCGATGCGCCCCACACGATTTTCGCCGCCAACGCTCATGGCAAGGCGCGCTTTTCGCCGCATGCGTTCGTATGCCAGCCCCGATGCAACGTCATACATACGGGCCATCATAGCTGTGCTGCCGTTTCCAAGAAGCAGGGAATAGTTCTTCGCATGCGCGTCCGGTGCGCCGATGATGGCGTTAAAGAAAAGTATCTGCGTAAACAGATACAGGTTAAGTTGATGATGGCTCGTGTTGACGAGGAGTTCCTGAATGTCGCGTGCGGTCGGGCCACCGTCTGCCGTGTACTTTTGAGCGGGCATCACTCCAAGGGCCTGACAGAGGTCTTCTTGGTGTAGACGCATGATTGTTCCGTCTTTGGCTTTCACACGGTCATAGCGTTCAACAATGAGGGCGGGTTCGTCCTCAAATAAGCGATACTCAACGTTCGCCGTTGCGATACCCGCGCGCTGGGCGCTTTTCATGCAGACAAACTCATTAAGAGCTTCAAGTTTAAATCCGATAACGCCATTTTTGAAAATATGCGTCGTGGGCGAGGAACCTACGCATTCGCACCAGCGACCGTCTATGAGCGCGAGTGCGAACTTGCCCTGGTTGCCTCCAAGTGACCAACTTTCATCTAGGCCCATCCACGATGCCTCGCGGTCATCCCTGATCGACTTGAGGCGCAAGGCAATCTCGTGGTCGTCTATAGGGCGGTATTCGCCAGTGCGATGCAAGGCGGCGTCGATATCTTCTTCGGCGCAAAACTGCACTCCGCCCGGACAGTCGAGTCCGATATGGCTGAGCAGCGCAACGGGATTATTGGGCCTGGCGTCGAATTCGGCGGCAATCGCTTTTCGTTGGTCCTCGCTGTCGGGCAGAAGGCCAAACAAGTACGGATTCATGACCTGTTGGCCGTATGTGCGATTTGATACGGGAATGTTGGTCGATAGGGCTGGCCCGTCATAATCTTGATCGTAGGCAAAACTGACTAGACCGCTCTCATCTTGCATGAGCGTTCCTGCGGGTACGCCGCAAATAATAGTCCGAAGCGTTTTTCTGGCCATTGGCTATCTCCCTTCGGGCTTGGTTTGGGCAGATGCGCTTGCGGCAATCGAGACTCCGAGATTGGACATGGCGAAATCGGCGAAGGCCTTGTCGTAGAGCTCGGCCGTAAAGGGGGTATCTGGAAGAGCTGGAATGGCTGCGCCGCGTCGGTTGCGATGGTGAAGACGTTGAGTGTGATGGCACCTGGGGGTGCTACAAGGTTGCAAATCGGCATGCGGGGCGTCGGTTGGCTGCTCATGTTTCGTGTCGTCGATATTCCCTTGAGCAACTAGTGCCAGTCCGAGAGCACCGAAAACCGCCAGCAGCTTGTCGAGCCGAATACCCGTGGCATCTCCCAGCTCGAGCGATGCGAGCAGGCGCTCCGAAACACCGGCTTTTTTAGCGAGGGTTGCACGGGTGAGACCCTGAGCATCGCGTGCCTGGCGCACGTAGATGCCAGCTTGGCGCGGTGTGGTGATGGGAAGGGTATCCACGGCGATCTCCTAACGTGCAGACTTTTGCATATCAGTATGACATGCAAAAGTCTGCATGAAAAGGCCTCATGCAAAACTCTGCATGAGGCCTTGCCCGGACGTTTAGTTTTGAAGGGTGTTTTACAGCGCCAAAAACCCCAAGTGTTCCAGCAGAATCTTGAGGCCGATAAGGATAAGCACGACGCCACCCACGATGGTGGCGGGTTTTTCGTAGCGCGCGCCAAAGGTGTGGCCGATCGCCACGCCGGCGACGGAGAAGATAAACGTTGTGATGCCTATAAGCGATACAGCGGGCACGATGTCGACCGAGAGTGCCGCAAACGAGATGCCCACGGCTAGGGCGTCGATTGAGGTGGCAATGGCGAGGAGCAGGTACTCGACCAGGTCAATCTTTTCGGCATCCTTGCCGTCGCCTTCATCCTCGTCCTCGGTAAAGGCTTCCCACAGCATTTTGCCGCCGATGAAGGCGAGCAGGATAAAGGCGATCCAGTGGTCGATGGGGCCGATGATGCCCATAAACTGACTGCCAAGCGCCCATCCGATTACGGGCATGCCGGCCTGGAAGCCGCCAAAGAACAGGCCGAGCACCACGGCGACCTTAAGGTTGATCTTTTTCATGCCGAGACCCTTGCAGATGGAAACGGCAAAGGCGTCCATCGAAAGGCCAACGGCGAGCAACACGAGCTCTGCGAGTCCCATAGCCTGGCTCCCTCTCTGCGGGCGAGCCCGCGTGTACCTCTTGGGGGAATAACAAAAAAGACCCGTGGCGTACGCGCTGCGCGCACAACCACGAGTCTCGTTCATTAAGGCAAGCCAGACCGTTTCGGCCAGTATGTTGACTTGCCGCGCCACCGGAGGCGAACCCGGCCACGCGACTACTCCCTCATTCATGTGAACCCCGATGCTACCACATAAGCAGCCCATTTGGGTTGGGCTCTCAGCTGTGTTCGCTCATTCTGTAAGCATCGGATTTCGCAAGCGCCGCGGGGACAAACCGTGAGAAACTATTTAGCGTTTATGGAGCGTATACGATGGGAGCGATGCCTTGGATAAGAACGAGCTGCAAAAGCGTATGGAACAGGCCATCCGCCTGACGGCACCTGGTCAGCCGATCCGCACCGCCCTCGACATGATCATCGCCGGTCACCTGGGCGCCCTTATCTGCGTCGGTGACACCGAAAACGTGCTCGCTGCCGGTAACGACGGCTTCCCGCTCAACATTTCGTTCACCTCGAACCGTCTGTTCGAGCTCTCCAAGATGGACGGTGCCATCGTCATCGACGGCGACCTCACCCAGATCCTGCGCGCCAACTTCCACCTCAATCCCGATCCCTCGCTTGCCACGAGCGAGACGGGCATGCGTCACCGCACCGCCGCTCGCATGTCGGTGCTCACCGACGCCATCGTGATCTCGGTTTCGGCTCGTCGCGCCGTCGTCAACGTGTACGTCCACGGCAAGAGTTACGAGATCCAGCCCGTCACCACCATCATGAGCTCGGTCAACCAGCTCGTCGCCACGCTTCAGACCACCCGTCAGTCGCTCGACCGCTCCTTGCTGCGCCTGACGGCCCTTGAGCTCGACGACTACGTCACGCTCGCCGACATTACCGGTATTTTCTCGAGCTTCGAGATCATGCAGCAGGCAAAGACCGAGCTTAAGGATTGCATTGTCAAGCTGGGCAACCAGGGCAAGCTCGTGCAGATGCAGCTCGAGCAGCTCGCCGGCTCCAGCATGGATACCGAATACGACTTGATGATCCGCGACTACGCAAGCGATTCCTCTGAGGCAAACGCCGAGAAGATCCGCGCCGAGCTGAGCCGCATGACGCCCAAGGACCTGTCCGACCCGCAGCATGTGGCGGCGGTTCTGGGTTACGACGACCTGGACGAGGACTCCGTCATGACACCGCTGGGCCTGCGCACGCTTTCGCGCGTGTCCGTCGTGCGCGACGGCGTGGCCGAGAAGATCGTCGACGAGTACGGCTCGCTGCAGGAGCTCATGGACGACATCAGCGAGGATCCGGAGCGCCTGGGCGACTTTGGCGTCAACAACCCTGCCATTCTTGCGGACTCGCTGTACCGCATGAAGGGCACCAAACAGGGGAACGCATAATGGCGCCCGTATGCGCCGTGGTCGTTGCCGGCGGCAGCGGTCAGCGCTTTGGAAATCCCGGCGGCAAGCAGCTCGTTAACGTGGCGGGCCGTCCGCTCATGAGCTGGTCCATCCGCGCGTTTGATCGTAGCGACAAGGTCGGCCATATCGTGGTGGTGTGTCCTGCCGAGCGCCGTGCCGAGATGCGCCGCCTGGCCATCGACCCGTTTGACTATGACACGCCCATCAGCTTTGCCGATGCCGGCGATACCCGTCAGGATTCCACCCGTGCCGGCGTGCATGCGGTTCCGGCGGGTTTCGAATATGTCGCCATCCACGATGGCGCTCGTCCGCTCATTACGACCGAGGCCATCGACCACGCTATCGACGTGCTCATGGGTGACCGCTCGCTCGACGGTGTCGTGTGCGGTCAGCCCGCGATCGACACGCTCAAGATCGTCGACGGCGATAATATCGTCGAGACGCCGCCGCGCGAGCTCTATTGGGCCGCGCAGACGCCGCAGATCTTTAGCGTCGACGCGATGAAGCGTGCCCATGCCGCGGCGATTGCCGAGGGCTTTATCGGTACCGACGACTCATCGCTGGTCGAGCGCATGGGCGGGCGCGTCCGCTGTGTCCAGAGCCCGCGCGACAACCTTAAGGTGACGGTGCCCGAGGATCTGCGTCCCGTAACCGCGATTCTGCTTGGCCGCATGGCCGAGGGAGAGGACCTTCCCTATGTTCAGTAACCTGCGCATTGGCCACGGCTACGACGTCCACCGTTTGGTGGAGGGGCGTCGATGTATCATCGGCGGGGTCGACATTCCCTACGAGCGCGGCCTGCTGGGCCACTCGGATGCCGATGTGCTCGCGCACGCCTTGGCCGACGCCATTCTGGGCGCCTGCCGCGGGGGAGACATCGGCAAGCTATTCCCCGACACCGATCCTGCCTACGAGGGTGCTGATTCGATGGTGCTGCTCGCTCGCGTGATGGACTATGCGCGCGAGCTGGGCTTTGAGTTTGTCGATGCCGATTGCACCATTGCCTGTCAGCAACCCAAGATCACCCCGCACCGCGATGCCATGCGCGCCAACCTTGCCCATGCCCTGGGCGTTGACGTCGAAAATGTAGGCGTCGCCGCCACTACGACCGAAAAGCTCGGTTGGGAAGGCCAGGGCGAGGGAATCGGCGCCTGGGCCGTCTGCCTGCTACAGAAAACCGTTAAGGAGTAACGAATGCGTATCTACAACAGCGCTACCCATAAAAAGGAAGAGTTCCAGCCCATCGAGTCCGGCAAGGTTCGCATGTACGTGTGCGGCCCCACGGTCTACGACAACATCCACATCGGCAATGCCCGCACGTTCATCAGCTTCGATGTGATTCGACGCTGGCTCATCGCGAGCGGCTACGAGGTCACGTTCGCCCAGAACCTCACCGATGTCGACGACAAGATCATCAAGCGCGCCAACGAGCAGGGCCGTACGGCTGCCGAGGTCGCGACGGAGTTCTCCGACAAGTTCATCGGCGTCATGCGCGCCGCCAACGTGCTCGATCCCGATGTGCGCCCCCGCGCCACCAAGGAGATCGGCCCCATGATCGCCATGATCAAGACGCTTATCGAGCAGGGCCACGCTTACGCAGCCGATAACGGCGATGTGTACTTTGCCGTGCGCAGCGATCCCAACTATGGTCAGGTCTCGGGCCGCAACATCGACGACCTTATGGTTGGTGCGCGCATCGAGGAGAACGAGGACAAGATCGACCCGCTCGACTTTGCCCTGTGGAAGGCCGCCAAGCCCGGCGAGCCCAGCTGGCCGAGCCCCTGGGGCGAGGGCCGTCCCGGTTGGCACACCGAGTGCGCCGCCATGGTGCATCGCTACCTGGGTACCCCGATCGATATCCACGGCGGTGGCTCCGATCTTGCTTTCCCGCATCACGAGAACGAGTGCGCCCAGGCCACCTGCGCCTGGCACCAGGGCTTCTCCAACACCTGGATGCACACGGGCATGCTGCTGGTAGACGGCGAGAAGATGTCCAAGTCGCTCGGCAACTTCTTTACGCTGGCCGAGGT
>DBFOME010000016.1:0-16448 GCA_048430645.1 Collinsella sp.
TCTGAGAAGCCTTGAATCGTTTTCCCTGATAGTCGGACATGGCTCTCCTTATACTGCGGTGAAACGGCGGAACGCCTAGGCGTCGGCCATCTCCTGCTTCATCTTCTCGATAACCTTGCGGTACTCGGGGTCGCAAGCGCCTAGAATCTGCGTGGCGTAGATGGCGGCGTTCTTGGCGCCGTTGATGGCAACGCAGGCCACGGGCACGCCCGAAGGCATCTGCACCATCGACAGCAGCGAATCCATGCCGCCCAAGTCACTCGTCTTCATAGGCACACCGATAACCGGCAGCGGCGTAAAGGCAGCCACGACACCACCCAAGTGAGCGGCCTTGCCGGCGGCAGCGATAATTACTTTGATACCGCGATCGGCAGCAGTCGAGGCCCACTCGTGGACCTTCGCCGGCGTGCGGTGTGCGCTCGCAATGACGAGCTCACAGGGCACACCAAGCGCCTCGAGCTCGGCGGTGCAACCTTCCATAACGCCCAGATCGGACTTGGAGCCCATGATGATCCCGACAACCGGCTTTTGATCTGCCATAAACAAAGACCTCCTGTTGAGAGCGGTGACGCGGCGGATCCGCGACCCTTAACTACTGAGAGTAGTATAGCTGCTCCCGTCCCTGCGGTCTGCGGGTGCCCCGCGGCGGTCTGGTGTTTTCATCTTCACTCCGGTTGCTTCGCAAAGTCGTTCAGATGAAAACACCAGACCGCCGCGGGGCACCCTCGACCTACCGGGAATTGCTATGACGTACGTTGGGTGAAAATATTAACGTGGGATCCGCCGTTCGAACGAACGGCGGATCCCACGCTCATTTTCTATTTAGCCCCAGTCATCGCGCAAAGCCCCTGCCGCAGCACACGGTGCAACCGAGTCACCGTAGGCCGGGGCGGGAGGGGCTGAGTTTCCTCCTGAGCGACTCTGCTTGCAGCCGGAGCGAAAGGGGGAAATCTCGGCCCCTCCCACCCCGGCCGACCAGGTCAACTACACCGTGTACTGCGGCAGGTCCTGCAGGGCGATGACGTCCATGCCCATGTCGTTGGCGCTGCCGTGACCCTGCTGGTCCTCGCGCACGGCCTCGATGGCACTCACGTACGTGTTGGCCGCAGACATCGCCGTCACGCAGGTCACGCCACGACGGACGGCCTCGGTGCGCAGTAGATAGCCGTCGCCGCGCGAACCCGGGCCGTACGGCGTGTTGATGATTACCGCGATCTTGCCATCGGCGATGAGGTCGCCGATGTTGGGGCGCTCGCCGTCATGCGGGCCGCTAATCTTCTCCACGACCTCGCACGTCACGTTGCCGCCGCGCAGTACACGCGCCGTACCCTCGGTGGAGCAGATGTCAAAGCCCAGGTAGCGCAGGATACGGGCGACCGAAAGGATGTGACGCTTGTCGCGGTCGCACACGCTAATGAACACCTTGCCGGCACTCGGGTCGGGCAGCTTGTAGTCGATCGCCAGCTGCGTCTTGGCGTATGCCTCGGGATAGCTCTTGGCGATACCCATGACCTCGCCCGTCGACTTCATCTCGGGCCCCAGGATAACGTCGGCACCGGGGAAACGGCCCCAGGGCATAACGGCTTCCTTCATGCAGAACCAGTCCAGCTGACGCTCGTCGCTCGGCAGGCCCAGGCTCGCGATGGAATCGCCCGCCATGATACGCGCCGCGCACTTGGCCAGCGGCACGCCGGTTGCCTTGGAGATGAACGGCACGGTACGGCTGGCACGCGGGTTGGCCTCAATCACATAAACGGTCTCGCCCTTAATGGCGTACTGCACGTTGACCAGGCCGCGGACTCCCAGCGCCATCGCGATGCGGCGCGTGGTCTCGCGAAGCTTCGCCTGCAGGCTCTCGCTAAAGCTGAACGGCGGAATGCAGGTCGCGGAGTCACCGGAATGAATACCGGCCTCCTCGATATGCTCCAGGATGCCGCCGATATAGACTTCCTCGCCGTCGCACAGGGCGTCGACGTCGGACTCGATCGCACCCTCCAGGAAGCGATCGAGGTACACCGGGTAGTCGGGGCTAATGCGCGCGGCCTCGGCCATGTAATCGCGCAGATGCTCGGCATCGTAGGCGATCATCATGCCGCGGCCGCCCAGCACGTAGCTCGGACGCACCAGCAGTGGGTAGCCGATGTGCGCGGCCACGGCCTCGGCCTCCTCAAACGAGGTGGCCTGGCCCGCCGGCGGGTACATGATACCCAGCTTGTCGAGCAGGGCGGCGAAGCGCTCGCGGTCCTCGGCAAAATCGATGGCGTCGGGCTTGGTACCCATGATGTTCACGCCGCTCTCCTCGAGCATGCGTGCCAGCTTAAGCGGGGTCTGGCCGCCGAGCGTCACTACGACGCCGTCGGGACGCTCAACGTCGATAACGTCCATGACGTCCTCGTAGGTGAGCGGCTCAAAGTACAGGCGGTCGGACGTGTCGTAGTCGGTCGAAACGGTCTCGGGATTGCAGTTGACCATGATGGTCTCAAAGCCGCGGGCGGCCAGCGCATAGCTCGCATGCACGCAGCAGTAGTCGAACTCAATACCCTGGCCGATACGGTTGGGACCGGCACCCAGAATCATCGCCTTGGGCTTGCTTGCCGGCGTGGTCTCGTCGGGGGCAACGCACTTCTTGGCGACCGGGCTCGTGCGGTAGATGTTCTCATAGGTCTTGTAGTGGTATTCCGTGGCACTCGAGAACTCGGCGGCGCAGGTGTCGACTGTCTTCATGCTGGGGACCACGCCCAGACCCTTACGGTAAGCGCGAACAAAGCGCTCGTCCGAGCCGGTCAGCGCGGCAATCTCGGCATCGCTCGTGCCATACTGCTTGAGCAGGCGCATCGCGTCGGCGTCAATGTCTTCCACGCGCAGGCCGCGAATGCTCTCCTGGACCTGCACCATGTCGTTGATACGGTTGAGGTACCACGGATCGATACCGCAGATGGTGTGGATGCGCGCAACATCCCAGCCACGGCGCAGGGCCTCGACCACAAAGAAGATGCGGTGCTCAGTCGGGGTGCCCACAGCCTGGGCGAGTTCCTCGTCGCTCAGCTTATCGGCGCCCTCCTTGCCACCGGCGCAAATGCCCTGGTGCCCGTCTTCCAGCGAGCGCATGGCCTTGCCAAAGGCCTCCTCAAAGGTGCGACCGATCGCCATGATCTCGCCCACGGCCTTCATGCGCGTGGTGAGCGTGGGGTCGGTGCCCTTGAACTTCTCGAAGGCAAAGCGCGGCACCTTGACAACGCAGTAGTCAATCGTGGGCTCAAAGCAGGCAGGCGTTGCCTTGGTAATGTCGTTGACGATCTCGTCGAGCGTGTAGCCCACAGCCAGGCGCGCGGCGGCCTTAGCGATGGGGAAACCCGTGGCCTTGGAGGCCAGCGCGGACGAACGGCTCACGCGCGGGTTCATCTCGATGACGATCAAGCGACCGGTCTGGGGGTTCACGGCAAACTGCACGTTGGAGCCGCCGGTCTCGACGCCGATCTTCTCCAAGATGGCGAGCGAGGCGACACGCATGCGCTGATACTCAAGGTCGGAGAGGGTCTGCGCCGGCGCCACGGTGATGGAGTCGCCGGTATGCACGCCCATGGGGTCGAGGTTCTCGATGGAGCACACGATGATGCCGTTGCCGGCGTGGTCACGCATGACCTCCATCTCGTACTCTTTCCAACCCTCGATGGACTCCTCGACCAGCACCTCGTGGGCAGGCGAGAGTTCAAGGCCCTGGCTCACGATGGAGACGAGCTCCTCGTGGGTGTGCGCGATGCCGCCGCCGGCGCCACCGAGGGTAAAGCTCGGACGCAGCACGCAGGGATAGCCCACGCGCTCGGCGATGGCCTCGGCGTCGGCCACGCTGTAGGCATAGCCCGAGCGCGCGACCTCCAGGCCAATCTCGGCCATGGCCTCGTTAAAGAGCTTGCGGTCCTCGCCGCGCTCGATGGCGGCCAGGTCGCAGCCGATCATCTCGACGCCGTACTTGTCGAGCGTACCGTCTTTCGCCAGCTCGACGGCGGCGTTCAGACCGGTCTGGCCGCCCAGCGTGGGCAGCAGCGCGTCCGGGTGCTCTTTCTTGATTACGCGCTCGATAAACTCGGCGGTGATGGGCTCGACATAGGTGCGGTCGGCCAAGCCCGGGTCGGTCATGATGGTCGCCGGGTTGGAGTTGACCAGGATGACCTCAAAGCCATCCTCCTTGAGCACCTTGCAGGCCTGGGCGCCGGAGTAGTCGAACTCACATGCCTGGCCAATGACAATGGGGCCCGAACCAATGACAAGGATGCGCTTGATGTCAGTACGTTTCGGCATGTTAGTTCTCCTCGGTCTCAGCGGTCTCGGACTCAGCAAAGTTCCAGCCGGCAAGGCGGTCCTTCGCGGTGTCGATGTCCAGGTAGTTCTCCTCGCCGTCCATGAGTCGCGTAAAGGCGGTAAAGAGATAGTGGGCATCGGTGGGGCCAGGCGAGGCCTCGGGGTGGTACTGGACCGAGAAGCACGGTGCGTCGAGCAGCTGGATGCCCTCGGCGGTGCCGTCGTTGAGGTTCACATGTGTCAGGCGAATGCGACCAAAGCGCTCGTTCATCACGACCGGCGCGATTCCGCGGCGCACCCAGACGCGCAGATCTCCATCGGCCGCATGCTCGGTCTCGCCGCCGGAAAGCTCGGGGACAAGCTTGCCCAAGCTGGGGAACAGCAGGCCAAAGCCATGGTTTTGCGCGGTGATCTCCACGCGACGGCTTACCAGGTTCATGACCGGCTGGTTGCCACCGCGGTGACCGAACTTAAGCTTTTCCATCTGGGCGCCGCAGGCCAGGCTGATCATCTGGTGACCAAGACAAATACCAAAGACCGGCACCTTGCCGATCAGCTGCTGCACCTGCTCGTAGGTCTCCACCACGGCATCCGGGTCGCCGGGGCCATTGGACAAAAAGACGCCGTCGGGATTCATGTCGAGCACCTCACTCGCAGGCGTGTCCCACGGCACGACGGTAAGGTCACAGCCGGCGCGGACGAGGCCCTCCAGAATGCCGCGCTTCACACCGCAGTCGTAGGCGACCACTTTGTGACGGGCAGGAGCGGCAGCCGAAAGCGCAAAGTCATGCGTGGCAGGCAGGTCGGCAGCCACAAACTCATGAGGCGCGGGGCAACTTACGGTCTTGACCAGGTTCTCGCCTACCAGCGTGGGCGCTGCGGCCAGACGCTCGGCAAGCTCGTCGACGTCGAAGATCTCGGTCGAGATAATGCCCATCTTGGAACCATTGTCGCGCAGGTGGCGTACCAGAGCGCGGGTGTCGACGCCCTCGATAGCGACGATGCCGTGGGCGCGCAGGTACTCCGGCACGCTGACGGCCGAGCGCCAGTTAGAAGGCGTGGTGCACATGTCGCGAACGATCATGCCGCGCATAGCCGGAGCGCTCGCAGGGCGCACGGCGTCGCCGGGGAAGGCCGACTGGACGTCGGTCTCGTCGATACCGTAGTTGCCGATCTGCGGATAGGTCATGGTTACGATTTGGCCGGCATAACTCGGGTCGGTCATGACCTCAAAGTAGCCCTCGAGCGAGGTGTTGAAGCAGACTTCGCCGGTCGCGGTGCCCTCGGCGCCGCATGCACGTCCATAAAAAATGGTCCCATCCTCAAGATACAGGATGCAGGGACCGCAGGTGCCCTTGCTGGTTTTGGCCAGCATACGCTGGCAAAGCTCGCTGGGCGCGAAGGTGCGGGCGGCAGCGCCCGCGGTATGGTTGTTCGCCATAATTCTCCTTCCCGGTCTCACAGGACCGGCTTAAAGGTGTGTAGTTAGGCCTCGCGGTATTGTAACCGCAAGCATGCCTCATGGCGTTAATTTCATCGAAATGTTTACGAAATGATAATTATGACTTTCTATGCATAATGATTTTTTAATCCCCGTCCCAGAAAAATCATCCCGCGGGGCTTGTGGCTCACGCGGGATGATGACGTCTTACTTTCTCTTGTCCTGCTCCAGCAGTTCGGACGGTGTGCGATCGGGCTTGCCGCCGCGGAAAATCTCGCGGCCATGCAGACGATGTTCCAGGTCACGCTCGGCCTTTTCCTCGTCAATCTTGGTCTGGCTCACCACCGGGTCCTCAATCAACGACGACACCGAGTTCACCTGCTTCTGAATGCGCTCGGCGATGGTGTCATCCATACTCACGATGCGCATCTTCCAGTCGATACTCGTGGCGTTGGATGAGCTCTTGGTCCACACGAACGTCAAAATGGCGCTCTGGTGGCCCCGCGCGGGGAACATGCCAAAGAAGGAATCGTGCTGAATGTTGCTATCCTCGTCGATATAGGCGTGAACGTTATACACCACGCGGTCAATCTTATCGTTGAGCAGCGCGTTGGTCGCAAGCGCCGCGGCCTGAATCTGCCCGTTGGACAGCAGTTCGAGCTCGTTGGCAGACGATGTGTCCAACACCGTCACCTCGACCGTGCCCGTACGCTCATCGGCTTCATCGACGGTAAAGTCGAGCGGGAACTGAGTAAAGCCGTTGCCCCACTCAAGGCCGCCCTTCAGCGCCGTCGAAACGGTATCGACCGAAACGCTCTCGGACAGGTTGGCGGTGTTCAGACGACGCATCACGCCGTAGCCAATCTGCATGCCCACGATCAGCACCAAAATACCAATGACCACGGCCATCGCGGTCTTCGTAATGGTATGACTCACCTGCGAACCCGAAGGATCGTCCTCGGACAGCGGGTCGATATGTTTTGCCTGGCTCGCGCGATCCTCGCTGCGCAGCTGCGCTAGCGCAGCTTTGTCACCGCGCTTGGCCGCAGCCTCCTTCTCACGCATGCGCTCGGTTCGCTTTTTGGCAAGCGTGGGATCCAAGACACCGGATGCATCGATTTCGGAGAATAACTCCGTCACTTCTTCCGGAGTCAAAGGGTTCTTGTCAGCCATAAACTTCCTGTCATATCAATCAGTCGAGCTCGTGCGCACGCGCACCTTCGAACTGCATTCGATAGTAACGGGCATAGGTGCCGCCACGGGCGAGAAGCTGTTCATGCGTGCCACGCTCCACAACGCGACCATGCTCAACGGTCGCAATCTCGTCGGCATGCTTAATGGTAGAAAGACGGTGGGCGATGATAATCGTGGTGCGGCCGCGTGCCAGCTCTTCGAGCGACTCCTGCACCGCCTCCTCGCTCTCGTTATCCAAAGCACTCGTCGCCTCGTCCAAAATCAGAATCTTGGGGTTCTTGAGAAACACGCGCGCGATGGCAACACGCTGCTTCTGTCCGCCCGAAAGACGGCTGCCACGCTCGCCCACCACGGTGTCGTAGCCCTGTGGAAGCGACTCGATAAAGGCATCGATGTTGGCGCGACGGGCGGCCTCGGCGATCTCTTCTGCCGTAGCACCCGGCTTGCCGTAGGCGATGTTCTCGCCAATCGTACCGTCAAACAGATAGACATCCTGCTGCACCAAGCCGATGGCGCGACGCAGGCTCTGCTGCGTCACATCACGCACGTCCTGGCCGTCGATGCTAATGGATCCGGCAGCCACGTCATAAAAGCGCGGCAGCAGCGAACAGGTCGTGGACTTGCCACCGCCCGAAGGACCAACCAAAGCGATGGTCTGCCCGGGCTTGATGGACAGGTCCATATGGTCGATAACGGGACGCTCGTCGGCATCGCCCTCGCCCAGCTCAACATCCTCGTAGTTAAAGCACACGTCGTGATAATCCACGGCGCCGGCAGTCACCTGCAGATCCGTAGCGCCCGGCTTGTCCTGGATATCCGGCGCGGTCGAGAGCACCTCGTCCATACGCTTAAAGCCGGCGATAGCCTTCTGATACGTTTCGGCCGAATTGACGAGTGTCTCGAGCGGCGTGCAGAACAGCGAAATATAGAGTGCAAAGGTCGCCATATCGACCGCCTGCAGCTGTCCCTGGGCGACCAGCCAGCCGCCCAGCAGCACCACGATCACATAGAGCACACCCGAGAGCAGGCCATACGTCGCGGTATAGACGCCCATGGCGTGATACATGTTCTCCTTGGACGAAAGATAGCGATTGTTGGAGGCACGGAACTTGAAGCGTTCGGTCTCCTCATTGGCAAAGCTCTTGACCACGCGCATGCCCGCCAGCGAATCCTGCAGCTGCGCATTGATGCCGCTGATCTTTTTGCGGTTGTCGCTAAAGACCTCGCGCATGCGCATGTTCTGCCAAAACATGATGACCGCAAACGCCGCCGTCACCACGGCCATGGCGAGCGCCAGCACCGGGGCGATGGTAAAGAGGATCACAAACGAGCCGATAATCTCGATGCCGCAGATGATGATCCACTCGGGCACGTGGTGCGCCGCCTCGCAGATATCAAACAGGTCGTTGACCACGCGGCTCATCATGTCGCCCAAGCTGTTGCGGTCGAAGTACGCAAAGCTAAAGCGCTCATACTGGTCGAACAGGTCCTCGCGCATTTTGGACTCCATGCGCGCGCCCATCACGTGACCCCAATAGCTCACAAAATAGCGGCAGGCGCAGCGGACGGCATACATCAGCACCAAGCCCACCGCGATCATGCCGAGCGCCTGCATAATAGCAGCCTGACCCTGAGTAAACAGCCCACCGGTCAAATTGCGCAGGATAATGGGGAACGCCAGGTCAATGGCGGCAAGCACCAGAGCACAAACAGTATCAGCAACAAAAAGCCCCATCTGGGGCTCGTAATACGAAAGAAACCTCTTAAACATGTGATCCTCAAAGAAATATCAGCAACATAAGGCCCTGGGACAAAGTAATCAGTAGTTCTTGTCCCAGGGCTATTCCCGCTCGTTACAGCTCGGCCCCACCCAAGCGGTGCGCGATGCTGTCGCAGGCCAAGGCGCCTACGACGGTCTTGGCGTCTTCGATCTTGCCGTCGAGTACGGCGTCGATCAGCTCGTGCAGCGGCACCAGGTCCACGTTGACAAACTCGTCATCATCGGGGTTGGGCGCATCAAACTCGAGCTTGGTAGCCAAGTAGATGTGGATAATCTCATCGCAAAAACCGCAGGACGTGACAATCGACGTCAAAAAGCGAATACGACCAGCCCTAAAGCCGGTCTCCTCATGCAGTTCGCGCTTAGCGCAATCGAGCGGATCCTCGCCCGGGTCGAGCTTGCCGGCGGGAATCTCGACCGTCACGCGGTCGATGGCGGTGCGGTACTGACGCACCAGTACGATCTTGCCGCTCTCGGTCAGTGCCACAACGGCCGCCGCACCCGGATGGCGAACGATATCGCGGGCGCTGCGGTGACCGTTGGGCAGCTCAACCTCAAGACGGTGGACGTCGAGGATCTTGCCCTTCCAGGCGCACTCCTCCGAAAGAATCTTCTCGTGCAGCTCGGCATCGTGCGGGTCGTCGTCGCCCAGCACCAGCGCCGGCTCGTCAGCGACCTCGCCACCAGGCTCGCCCTCGGAGTGCCCATACATGCGGCTGTCCTCCTCGACGATCTGCGCATCTACGAGCTCTTCGTTCTTCTCGTCCATCCGTCTCATTCCTCTCGGACTTTAGGCATCCCAGGCGTCTCGGCCGCGCAGCGCGCGCAGGCCGATGTCGTGACGCAGGGTCTTGCCCTCAAAATCAATCTTCTCGCAGGCCTCGTAGGCAAGGTTGCGAGCATTCTCGAACGTGTCGCCCAGAGCGGTCACGGCAAGCACGCGGCCACCATTGGTCACGAGCTGGCCGTCCACCACGGCAGTGCCCGCGTGGTACACGGTCACGTTCTCCATGGCCTCGGCATCGGCGATACCGGTGATGACCTTGCCCTTCTCGTAGCTGCCGGGATAGCCCGCGCTCGTCAGGACAACGGCCACGGCCCACTCGTCACGCCAGTCGAGCTCAATCTGATCGAGCTCGCAGTTGGCGCAGGCCAGCATGACCTCGACCAGGTCGTTCTTAAGGCGCGGCAGCACGACCTGCGTCTCGGGGTCGCCAAAGCGAGCATTGAACTCCAGCACCTTGGGGCCGGCAGGCGTGAGCATAAAGCCGCCGTACAGGCAGCCGCGGTAGTCGATGCCCTCGGCAGCGAGCTCGGCCACGGTCTGCTCCATGACCTTCACCATGGTGGCGTGCTCCTCGTCAGTCACGATGGGCACCGGGCTGTAGACGCCCATGCCGCCGGTGTTGGGACCAAGGTCGCCCTCAAGCGCGCGCTTGTGGTCCTGCGAGGTGGCCATGGGGCGCACGGTCTTGCCGTCGGTAAAGGCCAGCAGCGAGCACTCGGGGCCAACGAGCATCTCCTCGATAACCACGGTGTTGCCGGCATCGCCAAAGGTGCCGCCAAAACACTCACGCACGGCCTCCTCGGCCTGCTCAAGTTCGGTCGCCACGATAACGCCCTTGCCCGCGGCAAGGCCGTCGGCCTTGACGACCAGCGGGGCGCCCTGCTCGCGCACGTAGGCAAGAGCCGAAGCCTCGTCGGTAAACGAGCCGTAGGCCGCCGTCGGAATGCCCGCACGCTCCATGAGCTGCTTGGAGAACAGCTTAGAGCCCTCCATCTGGGCGCCCTCGGCACCCGGGCCAAAGCAGGGAATACCCGCCGCGCGCACGGCGTCGGCCACGCCCGCCACGAGCGGAGCCTCGGGGCCAATTACCACGAGTCCGCATCCGTGGCTCTGAGCAAACGCCGCCACGGCCGCTGGATCGCAGTCGTCGAGAACAACGTTCTCGCCACAGCTCGCGGTGCCGCCGTTGCCCGGCGCGATGTAGAGCTTGCCGGCGCGCGGTGATGCCGCGAGCTTAGCTGCCAAAGCATGCTCACGGCCGCCGCTGCCCAACAACAGGATGTCGATGGTTTGAGTGTCCGCCTTCAAGGGTGCCTCCTCTATGGATTAACGGCTCGCTCCGCGCGAGCCCTTTGCAAGCAAATATACCCCTCGGCCGCCCGCTTGGGCTGCAAAGGGGTATATCGCAATAACCAAATAGTCCCGATTACTTCCAGAATCGGTTGATGATCTGCTCGCGACCAGCGCCAACGCCAATGAACGTCACGCGGGTGTGTGCCAGATCCTCGATAAACGCCACGTAGTCCTGAGCCTCCTGCGGCAGCTCGTCAAAGCTGCGGCAACCGGTGATGTCGCACTTCCAGCCAGGAAGCTCCTCGTAGATGGGCTTGGCATGCTCAAAGCGCACCTGGTGCTCGGGCACGCTCGTGTAACGCTCGCCATCGACGTCGTAGGCCACGCACACCTTGATGGTGTCGAAAGCCGAAAGCACGTCGAGCTTGGTCATGGCGATGTCGGTGAGGCCGTTGACGCGCGAGGCGTAGTTGGCGATGGGGCCGTCGAACCAGCCGCAGCGACGACGGCGACCGGTGGTCACACCGTACTCATAGCCCTCCTCGGTCAGCGTGTGGCCGGCCTCGGACTCATAGGAAAGCTCGGTGGGCATGGGGCCCGAACCGACGCGGGTGATATAGGCCTTCATGACGCCCAGCACGCGGTTGACGTTCTTCATACCGACACCGGAGCCGGTGATGGCGCCGCCGGCGGTGCAGTTGGAAGACGTCACGTACGGATAGGTGCCGTGGTCGATGTCGAGTAGCGTCGCCTGGGCGCCCTCAAACAGCAGGTCCTTGCCCTCATCGATCATGTTGTTGAGCAGCAGGCTCGTCTCGGTGATGTAGGGGCGCAGGCGCTCGGCCATCGGCAGGTACTCGTCGCAAATCTGGTCCACGGTGTAGGTGGGCAGGTTGTAGATGAGCTCGAGCTCGGGGTTCACGCGGGCGAGAGCGGTCTCCAGCTTGTCGCGGAACAGCGCCTCGTCCAGCATGTCCTGCATGCGCAGGCCGATGCGAGCCATCTTGTCCTGATAGCACGGACCAATGCCGCGCTTGGTGGTACCGATGTTCTTCTTGCCGAGCTTCTGCTCAAAGGCGCCATCCAGATCGATGTGGTACGGCATGATGACATGCGCGTTGCCGCTAATCTTGAGGTTCTTGGTGGTGATGCCGTCGGCCTCGAACATGTCGATCTCCTCAAGGACAACCTTGGGGTTGACGACGCAGCCGTTACCGATCACCGACACGTGGTCAGAATACATGATGCCGGAGGGCACCTGGTGCAGGCCGTACTTCTTGCCGTTGACGACGATGGTGTGACCGGCGTTGTTGCCGCCCGAGTAGCGCACGACGGCATCGAAGTCGCCGGCGACCAGGTCGCAAATCTTACCCTTGCCCTCATCGCCCCACTGGGCACCGACCAAAACGGTTGACGGCATGTTTACTCCTTACATTCATGGACTGTCTACGCGCCACGCCGGCACGCAGAAGCACAAAACATTCCCAGTATACCCGTGCAACGGGCGCCTGTCCTACTCCTCGGCATGTGCCCCATCAAGCTCATAGAACTTGGTGGATGCCGGCAGGAACATCAGGTCGACGTCGCCGATCGGGCCCGAACGGTTCTTGGCCACGACGATACGCGTAACGCCCTCGTCGGGTCGATCGTCGCGCGAGGCTTCGGCCTCGTCGGCGGAGCGGTCCAAGAACATAACGATATCGGCGTCCTGTTCGATGGAGCCCGATTCACGAAGGTCGGAAAGCTGTGGGCGCTTGCCGGTACGGGATTCGACCTGACGCGAGAGCTGTGACAGCGCGATGAGCGGGATCTTGAGCTCCTTGGCCATGATCTTCAAACCACGCGACATCTCCGAGACCTCGACGGTACGGCTCTCGGAGCGGCGTCCCGGCGGAGGACTCACCAGCTGCAGGTAGTCCAAAATGATGATTGCCTTCTCCTTGTTATGGAGCATACGGCGGCTCTTGGCGCGAATCTCGGTCACTGTGGTGCCGGGCGTATCGTCAATCAGAATATCGAGCTTGGACAAGGTCTGCGTGGCCTCGTTGATATTGGCCCACTGCTCGGGGCTAATGCGGCCCATGCGGAAGTCACTGATCGAGATCATGGCGTAGGCGCAAATCAGACGCTGGGCAATTTCCTTGCCCGACATCTCCAGCGAGAAGAAGCCGACGGTATAACCAGCAGCGGCAGCGTTGAGCGCCAGGTTCAGAGCGAACGACGTCTTACCTACAGCAGGACGGGCGCCGATAATGATGAGCTGACCCTCGCGGAAGCCCATGAGCATGCGGTCGAGCGACGGGAAGCCCGTGGGCACGCCCGCAGCCTGGCCACCGGCCTGGCACACTTCCTCGGCCTCGTTATAGGCCTCGACCATAAACTCGGTCAGCGTCTTGTAGCTCGACTTGACCTCGCGTGCCGTGACCTTGAGCAGCTTGCTCTCGGCCAGCTCGACAACCTCTTTGGTGTCGGTGGGGGCGTTATATGCCAGCGCGTTGATCTCGTTGGTGGCGCCGATCAGCTCGCGCAGCATCGAATCGCGGCGAACGATGGCGGCATGGTGCTGCCAGTTGACGAGCGACAGGGTCTGACCCATCAGCTCCAAAATGTACGCCTCGCCGCCCACGGCATCGAGCTTGTTGATGCTTCGCAGGTAATCGATCAGCGAGATGGAGTCGATGGGAATGCGGCTGTTGTACATATCGACCATCGCGGTATAGATGGTCTTATGAATGGGCCGGTAGAAGTCATCGGGCTGCAGCTCGACCTGGGCCTCCTCGACCACCTCGGGCGATAGCAGCATAGCGGCCAGTACATTGGCCTCTGCATCTTGGTTTTGGGGAAGACCCAACTTTGAGCCGCGGTCCTCAACCGTCAGCCCGGTCTCCCTATCGTCATATGCCATGAGCATCCTCATTCATATCGCTTGCGAGCATCCATAGTATCAGCCATGGTCCCAAAACGCGCCGCGCGCCGCCAATCATCACCGAACCAAACGGATGAACGGTCCTGTATATAGGACTTCGGCGCAACGTTCGCCATGACACTCACTCAGCGCAAAAAAAACAAAAGGGCGCCCTGGTTTCCCAGAGCGCCCTTCTTAGAACAAGATTGTTGCGTTGCAGCAAATGCTACTCGACAGCAGCCTCAGTCTCGACCTCGGCGGTCTCGGCCTCGGCGACCTCAGCGGCCTCCTCGACCTCAGCCTCGGCAGCGAGCTCCTCGGCGGTAACGCCGACGAGAACGACAACCTCGGCCTTGATCTCGCGGTACAGCGAGATGGCAACGGTGTGGGCACCGGCAACCTTGATGGGCTTACCGAGCTCGACGCGCTTACGGTCGATGTCCATACCGAGCTGAGCCTTGATGGCATCAGCGATCATAGCGGCGGTAACGGAGCCAAAGAGGATGCCCTCGTCGCCGACCTTGACGTCAACGGTGACCGTCTTGCCCTCGAAGGCAGCCTTGGTCTCGTTGGCGGTAGCCAGACGGACGGCCTCGCGCTTGGCGATGTTGTTGCGACGCTCGTCAAGCTGCTTGAGGTTGCCCTTGGTGGCGGCAACAGCGAGCTTCTTGGGGAACAGGAAGTTCTCAGCGTAACCCTGAGCGACCTCTACGACGTCACCCTCGCCGCCCTTGCCCTTGATCTCATCGAGAAGAATAACCTTCATGATGCGTCTCCCTTCTTAGCCGCGGTCGCGGTTGCCACGAGAGGAAACCACGGGGACGGTGTACGGCAGGAGAGCCATCTCGCGGGCGCGCTTGATGGCGTTGGCGATGTCATGCTGATGCTGCGTGCAAGCGCCAGTGACGCGACGGGGC
Organism: Collinsella sp.; assembly: GCA_048430645.1. Lineage (GTDB taxonomy): Bacteria > Actinomycetota > Coriobacteriia > Coriobacteriales > Coriobacteriaceae > Collinsella. The sequence goes on from DBFOME010000016.1 coordinate 14,617, forward strand.
TTGATCTTGCCACGGTCGGTCATGTACTTACGGAGAAGCTGAGTGTCCTTATAGTCGATGAACTCAGTGTTCTCCTTGCAGAACTGGCAGTACTTACGACGCGGCTGACGTGCAGAATAATCATTAGCCATGTCAAAATACCTTTCATTTGGCAACTTCGGCGAGCCGAAGCCGCCTCTCACTCAAAAATAGGTGAACAACCCTTAGAACGGGATGTCCTCATCGTAGACGTCGACCGCGGGCGGCGTAGCCACCGGTGCGGCAGGACGTGCTGCGGGCGCGGGAGCTGCGGGGGCGTAACCGCCCTGATCGTAGCCACCCTGGCCACCACGGGAGCTCATAAACTCGATTTCATCAACGATGACCTCAAGCTTGCTCCTGCGCTGACCGTCGCGCTCCCAAGAGCTGTAGCGCAGCTTGCCCTCGATCGCGACCTTGTTTCCCTTTGCCAGGAAACGGCTCACGGCCTCGGCGCGGGTGCCGAACATAGTGCAGTCGACAAAGTTGGGATAGTCCTCCCACTCGCCAGTCTGCGCGTTGCGGCGACGATCGTTCACGGCGACGCCAAAGGACAGAACCTGGGTTCCGCCGGCGGTGGCGCGCAGCTCGGGATCGCGGGTGAGGTTACCGGTGATGTTCACTCGATTGATGCTCATAACTCACTACTTCCTCTTGGGGCACAAGCCCAGTCCAAAACGACAGTCTTACTCCTGGTCGTCGCGACGGACGATCATGTGGCGGACCACAGCGTCGGTGATGCGCAGGACGCGATCAAGCTCGGCGATCTGGGTAGGATCTGCGTGGAAGTTGATGAGGGTGTAGTCACCATCGGTGAGGTCGTTGATCTCGTAGGCGAGCTTGCGCTTGCCCCACTCGTCAACGGAGTCGACCTTGCCAGCGCCCTCAGCGATCGTGGTATCGATACGCTTCATAACAGCGAGACGAGTCTCGGGGTCGAGCGACGGGTCAACAAAGAACAGCAGTTCATAAGCCTTCATATTGTCACCTCCTCTGGGCAAATGTGGCTTCAGGTCGTGAAGGTGCGCCTGAAGCAGGAAAAGACTTGGTAATAATATCTTTCAACCTCCCAGGCTGCAAGAATAAGCAGCTACAACCTCATGACCTCCACATATGTCCATGCTTACATGGCTTTTCATGCGTATTCCAACCAAATGCTGACCAAGAGCTTGACGGATTCGATAGCAAGATACGCCGCGGCGAGGCAAACCAAATCAAACCGCAGGTCGCCGATTGCAGGGTTGTGGTCGCAAAATGCATACCACCGGTTCGATCGATTGCTTCAAAATTTTAAAATTCGCCGCCACGTCATTCATGAATACCTATTTTGAACAGGTCATCGAGCGCGATTTTGCTGGTCAGGATGCTTTTTTGGTACTTATCCGGCACATGCCGGATACGGCCGCGGAGCGAGCGGTTTAAAAAATGCCAAGTTTTCTGTTTGCACTTTTCGATTCCTCGTGTATACTGACTTTCGCATTTAACGGAGAGTTGTCCGAGTGGCCGAAGGAGCACGATTGGAAATCGTGTAGGCGTCAAAAGCGTCTCCAGGGTTCAAATCCCTGACTCTCCGCCAGTTAATTCCAAAGCAGGCCTTAGAGCCTGCTTTGTTTTTACCCCACGCGGAGGGGTGGCAGAGTGGTTGAATGCGGCGGTCTCGAAAACCGTTTGGCCTGTATAAGGTCACGAGGGTTCGAATCCCTCCTCCTCCGCCATTTTGGTTGAGAAAGCTCCCGAAAACGGGGGCTTTTTTGTTTAGAGTCCCTTACAAGCAAATACGGCGGAGGAGGAGGGATTCGAACCCGCCAGGGCGC